>CAZIAK010000057.1:0-9884 GCA_964537035.1 uncultured Phycisphaerales bacterium
TCAGCCCGCGTGGCGTCCAGACCTCGGCGGAGAAGAAGTCCGTGGCCGCGATCTGACCCCAGTGGGCCTTGAGGAACGTCCTCCAGGACGACGGTCTGTCGGGGGCTGGCTTGATCCCGTTCTCCTTGAGCACGTTCGCAATCGTTGTGGGAGCAACTCTGTGCCCGAGTCCCTTCAGCTCACCCTGGATGCGGCAGTAGCCCCAGTTCGAGTTCTCCGTGGCCAGGCGGACTATGAGCGCCTTGATGGCCTTCATCAGCCCCGGGCGGCCCACGCGCTTCGTTTCGTAGGTCCACTTCATGGCGATCAGCTTCCGGTGCCAGCGCATGATCGTGTCCGGCGTGACGATGGTGGCGAAGCGGTCCAGGGCGCGACGGCCGATGAGCTTGCCCTTCGCCGCGAGTCGTCGGCGTTGATCGTCGGTCAGGCGGAGGCGTCGTCCGCCAAGCTGCTCCTTGAGCACCCGGTTCTCCTCGACCAGGTACTCGATCACCTCCTGCTGGCGGCGGCCCATCCAGCCTGCGACGGAGACGAGGAGGAGCTGGAGCGGTTGGATCGCGGCGTTCATGCGGGCATTGTAGGCGCACGGTAGGCTCTCCCTAGTAAGGGCTTACGTCACGGCCGAGTTTGTGGATAGGACGCGATCGGATCCGGCGCCGTGCCCAGCAGGGTCAGCGGGCCCGGTTTGGCTGCGAGCATGTGCAGATGCTGTTCGATGGCGCCAGCGCCGAGGTCGAAGGTCGACCGGACCAGCACCTGCTCACCCACGGGGACGAGGGTCGGCGGACCGACGCGGTCGAGCAGCAAGGCTGTGTCGCTACGCGCCCGGCCAGCCGTCACCACAAAGGGCCTGCACGAGCTGCCTGACGGCCGCATCGCCTATGACCTACGCCACAGCTTGGAAATGATCTTCTGAACTTTACCCACCTGCTCAGCGAACGCTGACCCACCTCGAGCCCGAGATCCGGAAGCTGTTGATCCCTACATCGTCAGCGCTCTGCAGAAGGAATGCTCGAGGTGCGTCAGGTACTCAAGTGTAAGCAGCTTCACGCCCGCGCGGCATCCCTTGTCCCGCGCCCTCACTCTCGCTCGACAGTCCGGGGAAGTCGACCTGCGGTGACTCTGGTAGGGGCCGCAGAGCATCGCGCGAAGAGGCATGAGATGGTGGCGATCCGCAGCCGCCGACCGTCGACCTCGTGGACACCAGCACGGGGGCGGCGTCCCCCGCCGAACCCCGGCAGGCTCGGCGTCACGCGAGTTCACCGTTGTGGTAGATCCGCTGCACGTCGTCGCAGTCGTCGAGGAGCTCGACGAGCTTGTCGAGCGTGGCGCGGTCTTCGCCTTCGAGTGCCGTCGTTGCCTGCGGGACGAACTGGATCTCGTCGACGTCGAAGTCGATCTCGCCGAACGCCTCGGCGAGAGTCTTCTTGGCCTTGCCGTACTCGTGGCTCGGGCAGAACACGGTGATCTTGCCCTCCTCGAACTCCGTGTTCGTCACGTCGGTGTCCTGTTCGAGGAGTGCCTCGAGCGCCTTCTCTTCGTCCGCTTCCCCGTCGCCGTCGAAGACGAAGATCGCGAGATGGTCGAACGTGTGCGCGACCGATCCGGCGTTGCCGAGTGTGCAGCCCGTCCTCGTGAAGCAGGTCCGGACCTCGTTGAACGTCCGGGTGGGATTGTCGGTCAGGCACTCGACGATGATCGCCACGCCGCGGGGGCCGTAGCCTTCGTAGCGTGCCGGAGCGTAGTCTTCGCCGCCGGCACCGCTGGCCTTCTCGAGCGCACGCTCAATGACGTGGGAAGGGACTTGGTCCTTCTTCGCGCGGGCGATCAGTGTCTTCAGCAGCGGATTTGATTCTGGGCTGGCACCGCCGGCCTTCGCGCAGACGTATAGCTCGCGCCCATAGCGGCTGTAGATCCTCGTCTTGGTGGCCGCGGTCTTGGCCATCGAATCCTTGCGGTTCGCGTATGCCCTGCCCATGAATCGGTCTCGATGGTGGTGAGTTGTGGATCACGTCGATGCGCAGCGTCCCGGTTCGCGCCGCGGTGATCAAGCAGAACGGCAGCGCGCCTCGGCGGGAGCATCCACGATGAGGACGTCGACCCTTCGAATCTCGTGCAGGCTACGCCGGTGCGTCTCGGGTCGGAGCGCGGCTTCCTGGAGATCCCGAAGGCACCCGGACAGCGAAGCGTGGCGCGACGGTCCAATCCGAGAGGCTATGGCCTGCTGGTCCTGGTCCTCGTGGCTTATCTGATGCCGGCGCCATCGGTGCGAGCCCAGATCTGGGATCTCGCCGACCTCTGGCTGGCGTGCCCGATCCTCGAGGGCATCCAGATCGCGTTTCCCCAACAGGATCTGCACATCAGGACGCTTCCGGAGAGCTGGAGGCCGGCGAGGGGCAAGGCCGAGGTGGGCTGAACACTTCGACCTGGGCGGCTGCGACGCACGACGGTGTCCCCTCGCGGTATCGTGAAGCGCTGCCAACAAAAAGGGAGCCTGGTTATGAGCGCACGACGTCTGAGAGGATCCGTCAGCGAATCATCGCCATACACGGGTCGAAGAGCGCGGCCGCTGATTGGCGTGCTCACGCTGGTGTTGTGGTGCCCGGCCCTCACCGCGCAGAGCTGTCCGGCCACGTCGTGGCTCACCCCCGGAGCTGGGACCTCAAACCATCACTTCGGTGACGAAGTGATGGTTCACGGCAACCAGCTGTACATCACCTCGTCGGGTGACGGCTCCTTCGGCACGGTGGCGGTACACGATGGGGTCAGCGGCGATCCCGTCGACGAGCTGCAGCTGCCCACGCTCCCCGCCGGGACTGGCGCTGGCTTCGGCTGGCGCATGGCCAGTGACGGCCAGCATGTCGTGGTGACCGCCAGGGGCACGTCAGGCGCACCCCCCGGCGCAGCCGTCTATGACGCGCAGACGGCTGCGCTGGTCAGGACGCTGCTCCCCGCGGGCGCCGGCTACTCCGATCAGTTCGGTGGAGCGGTCGACGTGGACGCCGGGCTGGTCGTGATCGGCGCCAGCTTCGACGACACCCAGGGCATCAACGCCGGATCCGTTTACCTCTTCGACGCGGTCGCCGGCACACAGCTGTGCAAGCTCGCTCCGGAAAAACTAGAGGTCCAGGACTCCTTCGGGATGGGCGTGGCGATCCGGGGCGGCACCTTGGCGGTCACCGCGCAGTGGGACGACGATGCGGGCCTCAACGCTGGAGCGCTCTACCTCTACGACATCAGCGACCCCACGCAACCGGTGCAGACGGCCAAGCTCACCCCAGGCGTGGCGGGAGACACTTTCGGCGCGTCGATGCGCCGCGACGGCGACACGTTGATCGTGGGGGCGACGCTGGACAACGACTTCACCTTGGGCGCCGACGTCGGCTCGGCCACGCTGTTCGACATCACGACGGGTGCGCAGCTCGCCAAGCTGATCCCTGCGACTGCCGAGCCCGGCGACAGCTTCGGTACGACCGTCGCTCTCGGCGGCGGCTTCGCCGTGCTGGCGGCCGACGGTGAGTTCCCGGACGACCGGCGGGTCGTCGTCTTCGATGCGTCGACCGGCGCCGAGCTGACCGAACTGGAGACCGCGCGCGAATACGCCGACGGACTCTTCGGCGAAGTGCTCGCAACGGGCGACGCTGGCGTCTGGGTCGCGGCGACCCACGCCAACGCGCCCAGCTTCAAGTCCGGCGCGGTCGCCCACTACGCCAACCTGAAGGGCGCCTGGATCGACCTCGGCGACTCCCTCGACGGCGTGGCCGGCCGGCCGACGCTGAGCGGCCAGGGCATGCTCACGGCCGGCAGCCAGGCCCAACTCGTGCTCGACGACGCGGCGCCTTTCGCAGACTCGGTGCTGGTGGTCGGCTTCGACACGTTGGGAGCGTCGCTCAAGGGAGGCGTGCTAGTGCCCACACCCGACATCGTTCTTCCCGGGCTGGACACAGGCGCCGGTGGAGGGTGGAGCCTCACCGCGCCGATCCCGCCGGGCCTGCCCGCGGGCCTCGCCGTCTACTGGCAGGTTTGGATTCCCGACGCCGTCGGCCCGGCGGGCCTCGCGGCAAGCAACGGACTGCTGACGCTCACGCCATGTCCCTGAGCGGCGGTCACGGCCCCCACGCCGCGCAAGCCAGGGCTCGCTAGCGAAGCTCGCCGTCTGTGTGTGGGTCCATCAACGTGCGTCACCCGACGCGCGCCGCCGACCCTTGGCCCACCCATTTCGCAGCGAACGGTGGCCACGCAGGTATTCCAGCGGGGATCGACTCGCGGCCACGAGGGAGGGGCGGCCAGTGACCGACGTCTCTTCCGGGACCAATCGCAATCCGAATCGTGCGAGCAAGCGCACCAACTTTGACCAGATCTTCCTGATGGCCTCCGACGAGGAGGACGACGCGTTCGAGCACGACCACAAGCTCAAGCTGCTACCGCGCCTCGCGCGCCAGGTGAGCGTCTACTACCATCGGGGCGACACGGCCATGTCGATCGGCGACGTCACCAAGGGCAGCCCGGACAGGCTGGGAGAAGACGGGCCTCGGGCGCCGTTCCAGCGTGGCGCGGGCGGTGGGCGAGAGACCGCGCGGGGACCCGCAGAGGCGGTCGGTGGGGCAGGCTGGCTTCGTTTACCGGACCACTTTTCCCGGTGCCTCCCGCAAGCAGAACATTCTTCAGTGGCCCAGCTCCAGGTTGGCGGTGGCTCCGGAGCCGGCGCAGAAGTCGCAGGGGAAGGTGTTGGTCGTGTGTTCGGTCATGTGGTAGGTGTTGGTGTAGTACTCCTTGTACATGGAGTCGTATTCCATCCGGTCTTCATCCCAGTGACGCACTTCGGTTTGGGTTCGCGTTCCCTCACCGTCGCAGGCGATGCAGGTCAGGACAATATTGTCGAAGAGCGGTCCGGTTTCGGAGAGCTGGAAGGTGGGGACCTTGGTGTGATCGGGGAACCAGATCGGTTTGCCAAATCCGAAGAAGAGCACGTTGTTGGAGTCTTCCACGGACTTGACCAACAGGAAGGCGTTTTCGATGCCGCCGGGGAAGCTCTTGCGAACGCAGGCCACGTCGGAATAGTCCAGCTCGTCGATGGTTTTCATGACGGCCGGGTGTTCGTCGCCGTCGGGGTTGATGACCTTGCGTTCCCAGGCGAGGGCTTTCCAAACCTTCTCTGAATCCGGCCGCATGCGCAGGGCCCAGGCGCGGCGTTCTTCATAGATTCTTGCCAGGGCTTCGTCGTTGGCTTGTTGCTCGTCCAGGCGGTACACGTACACATCACCCGTGTCCGAGGCGTGTTGGCCGTTCTTCCACACGTAGAAGAAGCGCGGATGGTTGGAGCCATTGTCCTTGTAGGAAAGGCCCACCGTGTAACCCGTGGGTTGACCATTCTCGAACCAGCCCTCCTCGAAAGAAGTGTAGGGGTGGTGCCCCATCTTGCGGCCGAATCCGGTGGCCTTTCCGTCCTGGACCTGGCCGTGCCAGGTAACACCACCTCCCAGATCCAGTGTTTGGAAGCGCGCGATGAAGCCGGCCAGGGTCGTTCCTTCGGGCAATACCCGTCGTAGCTCTTCACTGCGGTTGCCACTGCGGTCCACAATCTCCATGTACGGAGGGCCCACCTTCGGTTGAACCAGGTTCCAGCCGGCGATCAGGTGGGGATCGGCGTCGGGATCCTGTTGGGCTTCGATGAAGCGAATGGGGCCACTTTCGGGGGTCACTCGAACCACACCCTTGGGGACGCCATTCTCGTAGTTGGCGCCGAACCAAGCATGCACATAGCTACCCTTAACCGGTTTGAATCCTGGTACACGAATCCGGCAGTACCCGTGTTTCCTCCCGTTGCGGTAGTTGGCGTCCAGGTCGGGACCGGTCCATTTCCCCTCGCGACATCCATTGAGTAGGAAGCCCTTGGCGGACAGTTCAAAGTCCTCGTCCGACGTGTCTACTTGATCCCAGGGGATGTCCTTGCGCTTGAGAATCGAATTGACCCCTTGCCAGTTCCCTTCGGGGTCGAGTTCCCCTTCGGAGTAGGCCGTGATCCGCCAGTCGTTTTTTGCCACGCACACGCGGCCCCAACTGGGCACGCCGTCGGTCCACACGCCACGGAATCCGAGCACCGCGTGGGTGCCGCCGGTGCTGGCCACGAAGTGGGTTCGAATCTCGTCCCAGGAGTTGCTGAACAGGGGCATGTAGGTGATGTGCTGGTACACACTGCCTTCGGTCATGACCCCATCCTTCGCCTCGCCGTCCACCAAGAGCAGGCCCCGGTAGAATCCGCGGACGTGCCCATTCAGCCTCTTGTCCTTCCACGTGCCGCTCAGGACCAAGTCCCCGACGGTCAGCGCCCCCACGCCGTTAACCTTATTGCCCGACACACCCTTCCAGGAGCCCTGGTCGGTCGTCGGCAAAGCCTTGACCATGGCCAGGGCTTCGTTCACGTCGAGTACGCGCTGCTCACGGGACTGCAGTTCGTTTACGAGATTGTAGTCCGACTTTGCCTTGGAGGAAGAGGTGGAAGAGCAGGCGGCCACACAAAGGGTGAGGCCGATCAGGATGAGACGAAGAACCATGGGGCGGGGACGGGGAGGGGGGGGATCGTGCTGACAGGTTGATGGCTATTGTATCGGGGTGGGCTTTGTGTCCGTTGAGTGGTTTTCTCAGCTCGCGGCGATGGCGGGGGGCGCGCCATATTCGAGATGGCCGTCGACGTGCTGCGCTGCGGGCTCTGCGGTGGGCAGCGGCTGATCGCGCAGATCACACGGCCCCATGTCGTGGAGCCCATGCTGGCGTCGCTCGGGCTGCCGACCACGGCCCCGTTGGTGCATCCGGCGCGGGGTAGGCCCGAGCTGTTCTGAGGCTGTTCTGAGCGAGCTGAAGACGGGCGTTGGTCGGTGCGCGCTGACGGCGCGACAGGGGAGGGTCCGTGTGCCGGGCGGGGTGGAGATGCGATGCTGGCGCGATGGGGCGTTCGCCAGGGATTTGTAGCGAGAGCGGCGGGCGAGAGAGCGTCTGGGGACCTGCGGAGGCTGTCGGTGGGGTAGGATGGCAGCGCTCGCCGGGGCTGCTTGGCCGTGATGGGGGGGCTTTGAAATACCTACGCGCTTCTCCCGCCTTGAGCCTCACCATGCTGCTGAAGCATTCGTCCTTCGCCCTCGGCGCCATTCTCGTCGCTCTCTGCTTTCTCCCTCGGGGCGTGACCCAGCCGGTCCAGGTCGAGGCTCAGCTGCGGAATCCGATCGCGCCCCTGGGCGCCAGCGACCACTACCAGCTCAGTCAGTTTGTCGATGCCGGACTGGGACGCCTGCACCAGGCGATCGCCACCATCGGCGCGCAACCGGCTGTCCTGTTCCTCGACAGGAACGACACCCTCGGAGACGACGTGACGGTTCCGGCCGGCATCACCCTCGCTCATTTCGGTGGTGGCACGATTGACCTCGCCGGCCAGGCGCTGGTCGTGAACGGAGCCTTCCTCGCCGCCCAAGCCCGGGTGTTCACGGACTCCGGCGTCACCGGTGAGGTTCACTTCGCTCCAGGCAGCGTCTCACGGGTCGTGCCCCAGTGGTGGGGAGCCAACACGGATGAGAGCGTGCAGATTGCGCTCGACGCGGCGGCCGAGTGTGGCGCCGAGCTCTTCTTGCCGGCGGGCACCTACGTCTTCGACGCGAAGGTGGAGTTCCTGTTCAGCGAGATGGGCTTCGATGCCCGCGCCCTGACCGTCCGCGGCGCCGGGCCGGGGCGCACGGTGATCGACAACCAATCTGCCGGTGAGCCGTCCTTCTCTTTCGGCACCGCGGACCCGGCGTCTCAGTGGGGTTGGTTCCTCACCGTGGAGGGGCTGGAGTTGATCAGTTCGACGGGCAGCGGGTCGGCCGGTCTCGAGGCCCGGGACGTCTGGATCGGGCGGATCGCCGACTGCCGCGTGGCCGATCACGCGGGCAACGGGATCCTGCTGCGCGCCGAGCTGAATGACTTCGCCACACCCAAGACCTGGACCATCGAGCGGTCGCTCATCGTCCAGAACGGTGGCTACGGGATCCGCCTGGACTCGACCAGCAACGAACTTCCCTACAACGTGATCCTGGATCAACTCGACGTCGAGCTCAACGCCGAGGGCGGCCTCTACGCCGCATCCGAGCTGATGAAGGTGACCAACTCGATCTTCGCCTACAACGGGAGCGCTCCGACCTCGAACGGTGGCATCCACGTCACGGGCATCACGGGATTCACCCCCTACGGGAATGTGATCGCGGGCTGCGCCTTCGAAGGGAACCGTCCGTATTCGGTCTACGCGGATCGCGCCGCCAACCTGACCATCGCCCGGAACGAGTTCAGCCGTGTCCTGCAGTTCGGCGTCCCTCAACCCGATGATCAGTTCATTCGGCTCGACGGCCCCCAGGGCGTCGACAACGCGATCATCGAGCACAACCAGTTCGGCTCGGGTGTCCAGGGGCCCTTCACGGCCATCGTCGGCGGGCCCGGACTGCGCAACGCCGACCTCGACAACAACGTCTTCAATCTCAACTTCCCGGCGGGAGACACCAGGTTCGCCTTCGCGCAAGGGACCCAGTCGACCTACCGCCAGTTCGGAGACACGGTGCTGACGAACCAGAGCCTCTCGTTCGCCGACCCCGTCACGGGAAACACAGACGTGGTCCTCGACCGGGGCGCCCCGGGCATGTTGTCCGTCTCCGGAGGCTTCGTCAATGGCATGCAGACGGTCCAGGCGGCCGGCAGTTCGCTGCTGATCGACTGTAAACTGGGGCTGACCGTGATCCACACCTTGCCGAACAACATCGTGGTCCAGCCTCCCGTCAATGCGCCGCCCGGGGCTGTGCTGAACCTCGTCATCTTTCAGGGCTCGGACAACTTCACCGTCTCGTTCGACCCCATCTTCAAGCGCGCCGGCCCCTTCAGCGTCGATGAGGTCAGCTTCTCGACCGCCCAGTTCGTCTACACGGGCCTGTACTGGGTCCAACTCGGCGAGGCTGCCCTCAGCGCGCCGCTCTGAGAACGGGCCCGGCGATCGCCACCCAGCGGCAACTCGGGGTGGCAGGCGACGCAAGCGCGGAACGAGATCGTCGGGCCCACCGCTCGGTTCGTGGGGAGGTGGTCGTAGAATGGGCGCATGTCCAGTGCGCCCCTCTTCAGACCCTCTCTGTCGCTGATCGGTGGCGCTCTGTTGTGGGCGCTCGCAGCTTGCGCCGAGGGTGCTGCACCGCCCGCCGACACGCGCCTGGCCGACGCCTTGCGTCCGGCCATGGAGCTGGTCGCCGAGGGGAGCTTCGATCAGGCCTTCGCCCTCGCCGATGATTACGCCGAGGTGCCGGGCGCGCTCGACTATCAGGCCGAGTTCATGCGGGGCTACGCGCGTCACAAGGCCAAGCGTTATGCGGCGGCGCGCGAGCATTTTGAGCGCGCCGTGTCCCTGGCTCCCGACTACCACCCGACCTGGCACTTCTTGGGCTTCGCCTGCCATGCCCTCGGCGACCTCGACCGCGCCGAGCAGGCCTTCGCCGAGCACGCCCGGCAGGTCCCCGGCGAGGGCTCTCCGGGAGGGCCGGGTGCTGATGATCAGGACACGGTCGCCCCGGGTGCGGGCGTTGGCCCGGGGGCCGCGCAGGGCCGGGTCAACTCGAGGGGGTCAGGGGGGCTGCGATCTGCTGCCAGCGCCGAGCGCTTTGCATTCGTTGACGTGGCCGAGCCTGCGGGGCTCGCGCTGCATGTGACCTCGGGGCGCACCCCTGCCACGCAGATCGTCGAGGTCAAAGGCGGCGGCGTGGCGCTCATCGACCGGGACGCCGACGGCGACTGGGACCTCTTCGTGCCCAACGGCGCGACCCTCGACAGCCCTGAGCGGGGCCCGGGCTGCCGCTTTGGCGTGCCGAGGACCGCCCGATCCA
>CAZIAK010000057.1:9984-26732 GCA_964537035.1 uncultured Phycisphaerales bacterium
AGCCCTGAGCGGGGCCCGGGCTGCCGCTTTGGCGTGCCGAGGACCGCCCGATCCAGCCCGCTGCGGGTCGAGGTGCGCTGGCCCGACGGCTGGTCGCAGGCGCTCGCTGACGTGCTGCCGGGCGAACTGCTTGTCGAGCGCCGAAGCCCGTGCCCTAGTTCAAGCCAACCAGCAGCTCGTCGAGCGCCTCTCGCGCCCAGCGCGATCCATCCCACGTCATGGGCGACACTTGCTGCTGGCCATCGACCGCAACCATGACACGGACGGCGAGCGGGATCTCGAGTCCAGCGAGTTCGACACGCTGAGGGCGGCTGGCGAGAGAGCGCGTGGGGACCTGCGGAGGCTGGGGCAGACGAGGGGGGATAGCACAGCAGCTTCCGCCAGGTGGTCATCGCAGCGCAATCTCGGCAAGGTCGATCGTGTGCTCCTCCCGGACCACTCATCGAGTAGAATCTCCCGCGATGTCGGTCCGTTGGGTCTTCTTGTGGGTGGGCCGGCAACGCTAGCCGAGGAGGGATCAGATGAGGCTCAACCCTGGACAGGCATCCGCGGACATTCCGTCGGGTCGCCGGCGACGTCCCAAGCGGTCCCTGTCACGCCGGCTGGCCGTGGCTGCCCTCGCGGTCTCGGTGTCGCTGCTGTTGGGCGAAGGCGTCGTCCGCTTGGCCGGCGCCGGCGGCGTGACCCTCTCCCGCGGTCGGCTCCACGCCTACGATGCTGACGCGGGGTGGGCCTGCGCTCCCGACCTCCACGTGCGCTACGCCCAACCTGGCAGCTTCGATGTGCTGGTGCGGACCAACACAAGGGGGCTGCGGGACCGGGAGCACAGCTTGGCCAAGCCCGAGGGAGTGACGCGGGTGGCGTGCCTCGGTGACAGCTTCATGTGGGGGTTCGGCGTCGAGAATGACGAGATGCTCTCGTCAGCCCTGGAGCGATCCTTGCATGGAGTCGAGACCATCAACTTCGGCGCCAACGGATACAGCGCCGTTCAGTCGCTGGTGCGCCTGGAGACCGAAGCGCTCGCCTACGACCCGGACTGGGCCCTGCTCACCTTCTGCTGGAACGATCTGGAGGACAACTTCGATGACAAGGACGGTGGCCGCCCCGCCCTGCGGATGGGAGTGGGGGAGCCTCACATCGAGAACCGCCCGGTGCGGCGACCGTGGAAGTCTCCGGTCAAGCAGTGGCTTCGTGCGCACTCTCGACTGTTTTCTTTCGGTGAGTCGTGTTGGCTGCAATACAGATCGCACATGAAGGCCAGCCACCTGGCGTCCACGAGCACTCCGAGCGCCCATGCTGCTGGGCTCACGTCGGCCCCCTTGCATGGTGCGTCCGCACAGGGGCCTGAGGGGCGTGATCTGCAGCTGTCCCAGGCGCCTTGCCTGATCGAGGTGGATGAGGAGCAGCTTGAGATCTCGCGCCTGCAGGTAGACGTGGGGCAAGGGCCCGAGCTGGAGCGGGCCTGGCAAGGTGAGCGCTGGCTGATCGAGCAGATCCGCGACACCATGGCGCGACATGGTGGGCACCTGCTGGTGGCCTACGTCACCGTTCAGGACGAGGTCGACGAGGACTTGTTCACCCGCTGGCTTGATGCGCAGCCACCTTCAGCGCCGCGCTCCCAGATCGATCCGCACCGGGCAGCCACCCGATTGGGTCAAGCCTGTGAGGATCTCAAGGTGCCCTTCCTGGACCTGACGCCAGCCTTCGCAGAGTCCGGTGATCCGGAGGCGCTCTTCCTCCGGGACAACGGCCACTGGTCTGCCAAGGGGCACGCCGTAGCGGCGGCCGCTGTGGCCGATCGACTGAAGGCGCTCACCGGCAGCTGAATGGCTCGGGCCAGCCGGCCATCCCGCCTCCGTGGTGTGGACGAGCTGAGCCCTGCCTTCTGCCGAGCGCGTCCCCGTGTCCGCCGTCACTCTTCAACGTTGCGCCGGTCGCCTGCGACCCCTGCTCGCGGGCCTGGTGGTGATTCACGCGGCGGCCAGCAGAGGAGGTCGGTAAGATAAGATGGCAGCGCTCGCCGGGGCTGCTTGGCCGTGATGGGGGGCTTTGAATTGCTTGCGCCCCCCGGGGATCCTGCTTTCTCCCCGGCCGTTCCGATCTACAATCCACGGCCCAAGCCCAGCGTGGCTCCCCCGTGCGGCGGGTTCTGCTCCCGCGCCCCGATGACCGCCACTCCGTCCCCCATTGTTGGTGACCCATGACCGACAGCGCACCCGACCTCGGCCGCCTGCGCATCGATCGCAGCACAGCTCCGGGCAGGGGCGGCAAGGCCGGCTGGATCGTGGCCGTCCTGATCGCCGTGCTGGCTGGCCTGCACGGCGCCTGGCGCGAGGGGCTGTTGGGCGACCTGGGCCTCGACTCCCGTCCTGTGGTGCGCCTGGGCCGAGTGGTACGCCGAGGCGAGCTGGTGCAGCGCAGTGGCATCTCGGCCAACGGCTACGTCGTCGCTCGACGCCGAGCGGCGCTCTCCACCGACATTCAGGGCCGCATCGTCGAGCTGAAGGTCGAAGAGGGAGACCGCGTTGAAGCGGGGCAGCTCGTGGCCCGCCTCGACACCCGTCAGCTGGAGGCAAACCTGGCCGTGGCCCGGGCCCTGCAGGCTCAAGGGCGCGCCGCCCTGCGCAAGGCCGAAAAAGATGCCCAGCGCCTCGCCGCCCTGGTGCTCACGGGCGACGCCTCGGTCTCCGAGAATGACGGAGCCATCGCCGCCCTGGACGAGGCCCGGGCCTACGTCGATTCGCTCACCGCGCGCATCGCAGAGATCGAGGTGAGCATCGACAAGTCGTCGGTCTACGCACCCTTCGCCGGAGTGATCACTGCCAAGGACGCCGAAGTGGGTGAGGTCGTGGCCGCCCTGGGAGCCAGTGGCCCGAACGCCCGGGGCGCCGTGGCCACCCTGGTCGACTTCGACACGCTAGAGGTGCAGATCGAGCTGGCCCAATCGGCCCTGGCAGCCGCGCGGCAGGGCGCCGCCGTCACCCTCTATCTCGACGCCTATCCTGACCACGCCTACCCCGGACGTGTGCGCCAGATCTGGCCCACGGCGAACCGCACCAAGGCCACGGTCGAGGTGCGCGTCGAGTATCTCGAACGCGATGACCGCATCTTGCCCGAGATGGGCGTGAGGGCCGTGTTCAGCGACAGCTCAACGGCCGCGGTTGTGGTCGACGAGGGCGTCTCGGTCACCGTTCCTGAAGCGGCGGTGCTCGGCCCCGAAGGTCGTCGCACCGTCTTCATGTACGACGATGGGGTGGCCCGCCTGGCGCCCATCGAGACAGGGGGTGACGCGGTTGCAGGCCAGGTGCCCGTCCTCTCGGGACTCTCCGGCAACGAACAGGTCCTGCTCGACCCGCCCAATGATCTGAGCGACGGCGCGCCTGTGCGCCTCGCAGACGAGGGTTAACAGCGTATGCCCTCGCACCCTGTGCGCTCGCCCGGGCATACTGCCACCCCCAACCACCGGAGCTAGCAGGCCATGTCTCACGTGATCGAGTTGCAGTCCGTCACGAAGCGCTACCGCAGAGGCGGCGAGACGCTCACGGTGCTCGACGATCTCGACCTCAGCATCGAGGCCGGCGAGGTGGTGGCGCTCATGGGGCCGAGCGGGTCGGGCAAGTCGACCATTCTCAACGTGGTGGGCGGCCTCGACCGTCCCGACTCGGGCACGGTGAGGGTCGCAGGCGAGACCATCAGCGACTTCCCCGATCGACGCTTGCCTGGCTGGCGCGCCCGGCACATCGGCTTCGTCTTTCAGTCGTTCAACCTCGTGCCCGTGCTCACCGCGCGGGAGAACGTCATGCTGCCCCTGCTGCTGACCCCGCTGAGCCGGGCTGAGCGCGGGCGCCAGGCCGATTTCGCCCTCGAGATCGTGGGCCTCGCCGACCGCGCCGGCCACCGCCCGCGCCAGCTCTCCGGTGGACAAGAGCAGCGCGTGGCCATCGCCCGAGCCATCGCCAGCGACCCGGAAATCGTCCTGGCCGATGAGCCCACAGGCGACCTCGACCGGGACAGCGCCACGTCGATCATGGAGCTGATCGGTCGGCTCAACGAGGAGCTGGGCAAGACCTTCGTGGTCGTCACCCACGATGAACTGGTCGGCGATTGCGCCGGGCGAGTGCTGCACCTCGACAAGGGAGTGCTCAACGACACCACGGCGACCGCCGGGCCCCCGCGCCCATGACCACGCCCTGGATCCTGGTACGCAAGAACCTCGCCAGCCACTGGTTTCGCAGCGGCCTGACGATCGCCGCGACGACCCTGGCCATGCTGCTCTTCTGCATCGTGACGTCGATCGTCACCACCCTCGACAAGGCCATCAGCTCCGCCGCCGCCAACCGCCTCGTGGTGCAGTCTGAGGTCTCTCTCTTCGTCGACCTGCCCCTCGACTACCAGGCCAAGATCGCGGCCGTCCCCGGCGTCGAGGCCGTGAGCAAGATGCAGTGGTTCGGGGGCTACTACCAGGACGAGAACAACTTCTTCGCCCAGTTCGCCGTCGACCAGGATCGCTTCTTCGACATGTACGCGAAGGACATCGAGATCACCGAAGGGCTCGCCAGGCCCGGCGCCGGTGGTGCGAGCAGCGCCAACACAGACGGCTCCCCTGCGAACGCCAGCGGTGCGGACGAAGCCAGCGCCGACATCGTCAGGGGCCCCGCAGCCCGCGATGCGGCGCTCTCCGCACTGACCGCCGAACGCCGCGGCACCATCGTCGGCCAAGGCCTGATGGATTCGCTCGGCTGGAAGGTCGGGCAGACCGTGCCCATCACGGGCCGCATTTTTCCAAGGGCCGACGGCAGCGCATGGGACCTGGTCATCGTCGGCGTCTACCGCCCCACGCGCACCAATGTCGACGACCGCACCATGTGGTTTCGCTGGGACTACTTCGAGGAGACGGTGCTGTCCGACAGCCCGGGCATCGATCTGGGCACGGGCGTGTTCATGGTCAACCGGGCTCCCGGCGCGGACGCCGCAGGGGTCATCGCCGACATCGACGCACTGTTTGCCGCTGGCCCACAGAAGACGGCCACCACCACCGAGGCCGCCTTTCAGGCCACCTTCGTGGCCATGCTGGGCAGCCTGCCCGAGTACATGCGCGCCATCGGCGGCGCCATCGTCTTCGCGGTTCTCTTCTCGGTGGTCAACACCATGCTGCTCGCGGCGCGACAACGCACGCGCTCGGTGGGAATCCTCAAGGCCCTTGGCTTCAGCAACGGCGCCTTGGCCCGAGTGCTGCTGGCCGAGTCGAGCCTGCTGGCCCTGCTCGGGGGCGTCGCGGGAGTGGCCGCTGCCAAGCTGACCGAAGAACCCTTGCGCATGGCACTCGGCCCCAACATGCCGGGCTACTCGGTCCAGTCAGGCACGGTCGTCCTGGGCCTGGCCATCGCCGTCGCCGTCGGGCTCATCGCAGGCCTGGGGCCGTCGCTCATCGCTCGCAGCCTGACCCCCGTCGACGCCCTGAGGAGTGAAGGCTGATGCTGCCTCTGCGCTATTCGCTGCGAAACGTCGTCGTGCGCCGCAGCTCGGCCTTGCTGACCACGCTCGGCATCGCTCTCACCGTGGCCGTCTTCGCCGGGGTGCTCTCCATGCGCGAGGGCTTCCAGTCGATCTACCGGTCTCGAGGCGAGAGCGACGTGGCCATTTACCTACGCCCCGGAGCGGGGTCAGAAGGCGAATCGGCCATCCGCCGTCAGCAGGCGGAGATCTTGATCAAGGAGCGCCCAGAGATCGCACGGGACGCCACCGGCAAGCCCCTGGCTGCCATGGAGACGTTTCTGGCGGTCTACATGGAGCAAGTCTCTGGTGGCCAGGTCAACGTGCCCATCCGCGGCATTCAGCCGGCGTCTCTCGAGATCATGGGCGACGCGGTGCAACTGCTCGACGGGCGCTGGATGCGCTGGGACAGTGACGAGGTCGTCGTCGGGCTCCCGCTCACCGAGCGCATGCAGGGCGCGCGCATCGGCGATACGATCACGCTCAACCTGACGCCCTTCAAGGTCGTCGGGGTGTTCGCCCACGACGGCGCCCAGAGCAGCGAGGTCTGGGGAGATGTGAACCGCATGATCGAGGCTCTCGACCGGCCGTTCTATCAGCGCGTGGTGGCCCGGGTGCAGCCCGGCACCGATTTCGCCGTCCTCACCGAACAGCTGCGCAACGACAAGCGGGTGCCCATGCAGGTGCTGAGCGAAGCCGACTACCTGGCCAAGCAGACCACCGCCCTGAGCCTGCAGCTGACGTTCTTGGCGGGCTTCCTGACCCTGCTCATGGGAGCCTCGGCGGTGCTCGGCGCGATGAACACCATGCTCGCCTCCGTGGCCTCACGCACCCACGAGATCGGCGTGCTGCTGTCGCTTGGTTACAGCCGCATCGCGATCTTCGTCACCTTTCTGTTCGAGTCCGCGATGATCGGTCTGGTCGGCGGATCCCTGGGCGTCCTCATCAGCTTGCCCTTTGATGGCATGGGCACAGGCATGACCAACTTCAACACCTTCACCGATGTGAGCTTCTCTTTTGACGTCACGCCCCAGCTGATGCTCACCTCGGTCGGGCTGTCGTTCGCCCTGGGCATCATCGGTGGAGCGCTGCCGGCGTTGCGCGCGGCGCGGCTGCCCCCGGTGACGGCGCTGCGAGGTGGGTGAAGGCTGGGTGGCGCGCGAGCCGCGCTGCCTCGCTCGCCGACCATCCCGACCAGAGGGCGCGGCTACGATGAGGCCGATGGACGCTTGCTTGACCCTCCCACGATGACACGTTCGCTGCTTGGCGGCTGAGATCGACCCGCTGTTGGCGCTGCCTGAGCCGGCCAGCGCCGGGCTGGCGGGCGACGCGCGGGTCTGAGAAGTGCGGGTCTGAGGAGAGGAGGGGCTCCAGGCTCTCCGGACAATCTGCGTGCCGGGTGGCTGCGCTCTCGGATCGCCTTCCCCTACCATGGCGCCCACGATGCCCTCCTCCATCCGGCTCTGACGACGACCCCATGACGCACGATGCCTCCTCCGCCGTGGGCCCGGACCGCGACCCACTCACGGACCCGCTCCTTCGAGACGTGCCCGAGGCCGAGGGGCACAAGATCCTCGATGATCGCTATGTGCTCTTCGACGTCCTGGGGCGGGGCGGCATGGGAGTCGTCTACCGTGGCCATCATCTGGGCCTCGATCTCGAGGTGGCGATCAAGTGCCTTGAGCCGTCGCTGGTGCGGCACGACGCCCAGCTGGTCGTGCGATTCGAACGGGAAGCGAAGGCGGCCGCGCGCATCAAGGATTCCCATGTCGTGGCCGTTCGCGACGTGGCAAGAGCGTCCGGGCTGCACTACATCTCCATGGACTTCGTGGCCGGTGAGAACGCCCGTCAGAGGGTGCATCGAAAGGGACCGTTGGCCATCGGAGAGGCCCTCGCCATCGCGCTCGGAGGGGCCAGGGGCCTTGCCGCCGCCCACGAAGCGGGGCTGGTTCACCGGGACGTCAAGCCTGACAACATCCTCATCTCGACCGACGGCGAGGTGAAGCTCGCCGACCTGGGGCTGGCCAAGCTGTCCGGGGACAGCGACATGACCATGACCGGCGTGGGCATGGGCACGCCGAGGTACATGTCGCCAGAGCAATTCGAGGACGCGAAGCAGGTCGGCACGAGGGCCGATGTGTACTCGCTCGGCGCGACGCTGTTCTTCTTGCTCGTAGGCGAAGACGGCATCGACGGGGAGACTCCAGCCAACGTCTGGCGCAAGGTCTGTGACGGGGAGTTCCCGTCAGCTCGGGCGCGGCGGCCCGACGTGCCTGCGTCCCTTGACGCCTTCATCGTCCGCTGCATCGCGAAAGAGCCCGCCCATCGGCCGGCAGACGGGAGCGCCCTGGTCGCCGAGCTGCTGAGTGTCATGGAGAGCCTGGGCCTGCCCCAGCACAACCCGCTCGACGATGAGCTGGCAGATGCCCAGGCCGGGCCAACCCTGCTGAATGTCGCCTTGGTGTCGCCCCCTCCGCAGCAGACGCTGCTCAGGATCCAGGCGAGCCTTGCCGGGGGCGTGCAGACTCCCCTGCCCTCCGGGGAGTCTGCCGTGCCAGGTCAGGACGCAGGTCTGAGCGCTGGCGTCGAGGCCATGGAAACCCTGGCCCCAGCTCCACCCCCGCGGCCCATGGCGCCAGTCGACGGTCCATGGTTCACACGCCGCCCCCTGCAGGTCTGCCTGCTGGCGCTCGTGCTCCTCGCGGCGTTCGGCTGGTTCCTGGTCGGTGACGACGGCGACACACGTACAGCCCCCACGACACCGGCCATCGCTGCTGGCGGTGAGCCCCTCACCGAATCGCAAGGAGCGTCGTCTTCAGCGAGTTCAGAGGTGACTTCGGAGCCGTCGCCAGAGGGCCGTCTGGATCTCGAGCCACGACCAGCGCTGATCACGGGGCGGGTCATCGACAACTCAGGTGCACCAAAACCCGGGGCCATGGTAGAGGTCTTCACGTTTGCCGGAACCGAACAGCTGAACAGACTCAAGTTCAGTGGCCTGAGCACCCGCACCGATGCGAGCGGACGATTCGTGGCCAGCGGCGTCCCCACCGACCGACCGCTGCTGCTCATAGCCCATGCCGACGGCACCGCGCCAGTCTACTTAGACTGCCCCGCGGTCTCAGCTGGGCGGGAGCATGATCTCGGCGACATGCAGCTCACTCTGGGCTCTGCGCTCTCAGGCTTCGTCCGCGACAGCGCTGGCCAGGCCTTGCCCGGCGCACTGGTCGAGGTCTTCGACGAGCGCACGATCGGCGGCGGTCCGAGCGGTCGCCGGTTGATCGCCACGACCCGAGCGGGCAGCCTCGGAGGCTATCACGTCGAGCACCTGGCCGATCGGGCGCTGATCGTCAGCGCCAGCCTGGCTGGCCACACACGCATGACGAGCGCGGTGGCCAAGCCTCAGAAACAGGGCTGGCAGAGCCTCTTGGCCGCGAAGGCAAACAGCAACGACACGGGGAGGCACCAGAACTTCACCCTGTGGAAGGCTGACCAGGCCCTGGGCGGCAGGGTCGTCTCCCCCGACGGCACGGGCATCGCTGGTGTGGAGATCCGACTGACGCATCAGTCGAGCCCATGGGCGAAGACCTTCTACTCGGCGACCACTCTCACGACCGCGCAGGGCGTGTTCGACTTCGACGGCGTACCCGAGAGGCCGTTTGACGTGAGCGTCAGTGCCAGCGATGGGTACATCGAAGAGACCGTGCAGCTCGAGGCGTCGCGCACCGATCACCTGATCACCCTGCAACCGGCACTCACGTTGCGTGGCCAACTCAAGGCCACCGGAGAGATGCCGGACACGTACCGCGTCACCGTCGAGCCTATCCTGTTTTCTGGAGCCCGGCTGTGCGCAGACGGTGGCGAGCGTTCCCGCACTTACACAAGCAACGATCCACCGGGCAGTTTCGCCTTCGACGGCCTGGCCCCAGGGGGCTACAACGTCCGCGTTGAGGCGCCCCAATACGCTGCCGGCGAGAAGGCCAACATCGTCCTGACTCCGGCCACAGAGTTCGGCGAAGTGAGCATTTCCCTGGAGCGGGGGGCCGAGCTTCGCGGCCTGGTCATGATGAAGGGCAACCCGGAGAGCCCGGTGTCCCGTGGCCGTGTCGAACTGCGCAGCGTCGACTGGGACCCCGCCATGCCCCTCGAGCAGCTGATCCCCACGCCCCCGCTCGAAGGTCTCGCAGTGGAGTTGGGCAAGGACGGCAGGTTCCATCTGCAGCACATCCCCGCAGGCGAGTATGTCGTGACGGTCATCAGCGAGGCAGCACCCCCTCTGCACATTCGCCACGTGGCGGTGATGAACGAGCAGGTCGTCGACCTGGGCATCCTCGGCCTCAGCCAGGGCGGCAGCGTCTCCGGCCGGGTGATGGGTGCAGACGGAGAGCCCGCTGCGGGCGCCCGGGTCACACTGACCTGCGCAGGGAGCCATCTCTCTTCGGTGACAACTCTCGTCGACGGCAGCTTTCAATCCTCGCAGCTGCCCCCCGGTACATACGACATCTACGCCGCTCCGTCGGGCCCCTTCGAGGCCTTGCTCTGGCACGCCACGGACACCGTGTTGGTGAAGGACGGACGGGAAGTATCGAACGTCGTTCTGAGCCTCGGCGAAAGGGATCGAAGCGATCCGTAGGACGGACCACCCAGCGATCTGAGTTTGCCCGAGCCCTCCCGAGGGACTGCGCAACGTGACGGCATCGCCACGTTCTGACTTGAGAGTCGCCTTTATGCTACCAGCGGTTTCTCTGATTCCCTGCCGTCCGGACGATTGCCATGAACGCGCCCTCGCCTCGCACCTCCGTCTCTGTCCTCCCAGCTGTGGTCGCCGCCGTCTTCCTGCTCAGCGTGCCTGCATGGGCCGGCGAAGTCTTCAGCAAGACGCCCGCTCCCGGTGGCGGAGTCAACGCCTCGTCGTGGATCGATCCCGATGGCTCCGACTCGGACATGTACTCGTGGGACGACTTCGTCCTGGCCGAGACCGAGACCATCACCGAGGTGCGCTGGCGCGGTGGCTACAAGTTCAACGGCCTGTACTCCAAGGCCATCGACTTCCGCGTCTCCTTCTTCGACTCGGCTCCCAACGGCTTCCAGCCGATCATCACGGGGCTGCCAGAGCACGAGAGCCAGGAGACCGTGATCGCCACGTTCCACACCAACAACATCGCGGGCGAGAGCTACGCGGGCGTCTCGGGCGGCGTGGTGATGTACAACTACCGCTTCAAGCTGCCCACGCCGGTCACACTGCAGGCCGGAGTGAAGTACTGGTTTCGCGTCGTGGCGGGCCAGACCGGCGGCTACCCCGACTGGGGCATGACCAGCGCTGGCAGCGGCAGCCACTTCGTCTACAAACAGGGCGCGAGCATGTTCCAGAGCTGGCCCAACGAGCTGGCCTTCTCGCTGCACGCGCTCTGGGCCGACATGGGCCAGGGCCTCGCCGGCTCAGCGGGCGTGCCCGAGCTCACGGGTAGCGGCACGTTGGCCAGCGGCTCCAGCTGTTCGCTCGAGCTGAGCCAGGGCCAACCGGCTGCGACGATGTGGATGGTGATCGGCTTCACGGAGCTCAACGCCCCGTTCAAGGGTGGCACGCTCGTTCCCGATCCACTGTTCCTCGTGGACATGAACACGAACGGGCTCGGCGCCGCCAGCCTGCCCTTCGTCATGCCCGCCGGGGTGCCGTCGGGCACCGACATCGTCACCCAGGCCTGGATCGCCGACGCAGCCGCCGTGTCCGGGTTCGCCGCGAGCAACGGCCTGGTGGCCACCACTCCCTGAGCAACCACCCACAACGAAGCAACCACCCACAACGAAGCAACCACCCACAACGAAGCAACCACCCACAACGAAGCAACCACCCACAACGACAGGAAGACACCTCGATGATGACCAGAATCCACACCCGCTACGTGGCCGCTCTCCTCGCCGGCCTGCTGGGATCGAGCTCGCTGGCGACCACAGCCGCGCAGGTGCAGCGCTACGACGATCTGCCGTCGTTCCAGGCGGCGGCCAGCGGCGCAGGCCTGTCGTTCCTCGGTGTCGAAGACTTCGAGGAGAGCCTGGTGGCGCCCGGTGGCGTCTTCTTCCTTCCCAACTTCATCGGCACCGTTCCGAACTTCGCCTTTCCCTCCGGGCTCGCCTTGCCCAATCTGGACGTGGTCTCCAATGACCTGGCCGGCAACCCCTCCGTTGTCGTGCCGGGGGGCGGACTCGTCCTGCTCGGACAGGGCTTCCTTGGCGGCAACAGCGAACTGGTGGGAGCGAGGGTTCTCGACGACAGCACCGACCTGCTGCTGCTGGGCGGCGACGAGACGGCGGTCGGCTTTCACGTCCTGACTCAGACGGGCCCAGCCGTCAAGCTCACGGTCTTCGATACGGCCAACACGCAGATCTTCCAGACCGTCGTCTCCGCCAACACGACCTACGGCACGTTCGTCGGCTTCGTGTCCTCAGCACCCATCGGTCGTATCAACGTCAACGACGAGCTGCTGGGCGGTGAACTCGTGGATGACATCCATGTGTACTCGGCAGGCGCGACGCCGTGGAAGGACCTGGGCAACGGCCTGCCGGGGACAGCGGGAACTCCCCTCCTCGCCGGGACCGGTCCGCTCAGCGCGGGCTCGGCCAATCAGATCGATCTCACGAACGCCCTGGCCGCCGGAACCACGAACCTGGTCTGGGGCTTCAGCCTGATCAACCTGCCCTTCAAGGGCGGCGTCATCGGACCGTCCATCGACATTCTTCTCAGCGGGCTTCCTCTGGACGCTTCGGGGAGCCTCACGATCCCCTTCGTATGGCCTGCAGGCGTTCCCGCCGGTACGCAGTTCTGGCTGCAGCACTGGATCGCCGATCCCGCTGGCCCCTCGGGATTCGCGGCCAGCAATACCCTGCAGGGTGAGGCGCAGTGAACGCGCAGTGAACTGCAGCGACGGGTGGGCCGAGCTTCTGGCCCGCGTGTTTGCTGTCGACGTGCTGAGCTGTGAGCTGTGCGGTGGGCTTCGTCGGCTGATCGCGCAGCTCACACAAGCGCATGTCGTGGAGTTCATGCTGACTTCGCTCGGGCTGCCGACCGAGGCGCCGTTCGCATCCCTCGCGGGGTCCGCCCGAGCTGTTCTGAGCGAGCTGGTCATGGGAGCAGAGCCCTTCGCGTTGACGGCGCGCCAGGGGAGGGTCCGTCCGCCTGAGGGGGTGGGGGGGGATGCGGGTGCGCTGGTTCGTTCGGCGAGCCTCCCCTGAGCGAAGGCGGCGGCGAGAGGCCGCGTGGTGCCCCGCAATCACGGTCGGCAGTGTAGGATGGCAGCGGTCACCGGGGTTGCTTGGCCGTGACGGGGGCTCTGAATCACTTGCGCGCATCTGCGAAAGGTGTCGACATGCTTCGAAGACTTGTCTCGATGGTGGTGGTGTCCTGTGTCCTTGGACTGTCACCCGACGCGCTGGGCCAGACGCAGCTCCGGCTTCCCGACGGTCTCGACGCCCGCGACTGGGCCGGCATCCAGGCGGCCCATCGATCCGGACGGCGTGCGGCCGGTGTGAGCGGCGTCCCCGGGAAGACTGCGTCCGCCTCGCTGGGTGTGAGCACCGTGACACAGCAGGCCTACATCAAGGCGTCCAATGCCGAGTTCAGCGACATCTTCGGTCAGGCCGTGGCGCTCTCGGGCGACACGGTCGTGGTGACAGCGCCCTTCGAAGACAGCGATGCCACAGGCGTCAACGGAAGTCAGGGCAACGAGCCGCTGTTCTTCGCGGAATCAGGAGCCGCCTACGTGTTGGTACGTGACGGCTCGACATGGACACAGCAGGCCTACCTCAAGGCATCCAACACGGGCTTCTTCGATCGATTCGGTGAGTCCGTAGCCATCTCCGGCGACACGATCGTCGTGGGTGCCCAGCAGGAGGAGAGCCAGGCCACAGGGATCAACGGCAATCAAGCGAACAACAGCCTGGCCCTCGCCGGTGCGGCCTACGTGTTCGTCCGCAACGGCACGACCTGGAGCCAGCAGGCGTACATCAAGGCCTCGAACACGGAGGCGAACGACCAGTTCGGACATGCCGTGGCCATCTCCGGCGACACCCTGGTCGTGGGTGCAAACCTCGAGGACAGCAACGCCACCGGCGTCAACTCGAATCAGAACAACAACAGCGCTCCAGGCGCGGGCGCGGCCTATGTCTTTCAGCGCACCGGCACCACCTGGAGCCAGCAGGCGTATCTCAAGCCTTCCAATACCGGAAGCGGCGACCTGTTCGGCGTGACCGTGTCCATCTCCGGCGAGACGATCGTCGTCGGTGCCAGCGGGGAAGACAGCCGCGCCAAGGGTGTGAACGGCGCCGAGAACGACAACAGCGCACCGGGCTCCGGCGCGGCCTATGTGTTCACGCGCAGCGGTTCGATCTGGAGCCAGCAGGCGTATGTCAAGGCATCCAACACCGGAGGCGGAGACTCATTCGGCATCTCGTCGGCCCTGTCCGGCGACACCCTTGTCCTCGGTGCAGACATGGAGGACAGCAGCGCCGCGGGTATCAACGGGGATCAGGCGAGCAACACCGCCAATGGCGCCGGTGCGGCCTACGTGTTCACGCGGAGCGGCACGACCTGGAGCCAGCAGGCCTACCTCAAGGCATCCAACACCGATTTCGGAGATCGGTTCGGCGCGGCCCTGGCCCTTTCGGAATCCGGTGATCAGTTGGCCGTCAGCGCATGGGACGAGAGCGGCGGAGACAGCGGAGTCAACGGCGACGCATCCGACAACTCGGTCTTCCAGTCGGGTGCGGCCTACTTGTTCAAGCGGTTCGGCACGACATGGGTGCAACGTGCCTACCTCAAGGCGTTCGACACCGGCGTCTTTGACTCCTTTGGACGGTCGGTCGCTCTCTCGGACGACATGCTGGTCGCGGCAGCCACCGGCGACGACAGCGGGTCGGTCGGCATGGGCGGTGACCCGTTCGACAACAGCACACCCAACACGGGCTCACTCGTCGTCTTCGACATGATCCCGGATACCTGGACCAACCTGGGCGGCGCGTCCGTCGGCAGTGCGGGAGGGCCGGCACTCGTCGGAACCGGTGACTTGCTCGGTGGCGACCCCGTCTCCCTTGAGTTGGCGAACGCACCTGCTGGCGCCGCGCTCTTGCTCTGGATCTCCTTTGCGCCGACCTCCTTCGCCGCCGTCGGAGGAACCGTCCACGCCTTCCCGTTCGCGAGCCAGATCGGCTTCGTTGCGGACGGCACCGGAGCACTCAGCGTCGGCGCCACCTGGCCGCTGGGAGTTCTGCCCGAAACCCAGATCTGGTTCCAGTTCCTCGTCGATGACCCTTCATCGCAGTATGGCATCACGCTGTCGAACGGACTGCACGCATTGACGCCGTGACGGGGGCTCTGCTCAATACACCTTGTTGAGCAGTCGTTCTGTGCCGAGCTGCCGAGGGCCCTCCCTCTTCATGGTTGCTGGCGACGGGGACCGTGAGGGTCCTGGCCCAGGCGGCCGACCCGCGGCGGCCCGTCTTTGGGCGCGGGCCGGGGGTCGGTGCCGGAGCCCATGGGATTGTTCTTCGGGACGGCCTGTGACCTGAACGAGGGGGCGGCGTCTCTCAGGCATGGACAAGCCATCGAAAGCAGCACACGACGTTCAAGCCAGAGAAACTCACGACCCTGGTGAGCCTCACGACACTGGCGACAGCGAGGACATCCGGCGCTGGCTAGACGGGAGCGTTGAGCGTCTACTCACCGTGTGGGACCGCTGCGGCGATCGCTATGCCCGGCGCCTGAGCGACTTCGATCACCCGGGAGATCCGCTGGACGATCTGCTCACCCTGGCTGCCCGGCGGGTGGTGCCCTTGCCGGCGCCCCGGCGGCGGGGGCTGCCTCGCGAGGGGCTGTCCGCCGCGGCTCTGGCTCTGTGCCATCTGGCCCGGCCAGATCGGCGCGTCCTGCGTGGCGCCCTCGGGGACGCTGGGCTGACCGGGCCTCAGCTCGAGCACTCAGCGGCAGCGATGTGGCGGCTCATGGAACGGGTGCGGGCGGCCCGTCGAAGAGACGACGGACCGCCCGCAGAGGGTCTCGGAGAGAGAGCCGAGACGTAGAGAGGCTCAGCTGATCGAGTCAGCGTCGCTCTCATCGCCGTCGGTGCTGGCCTCTTCTGAGCAGCACGCCTCGGCGTCATCGGCGCACTCGGCAGCGATGTCAGCGCACTCGGCAGCGACGTCGGCACACTCGGCAGCGACGTCGGCACACTCAGCGGTGGCCTCGGCGCATTCGGCAGCCACCGTGGCGCACTCAGCGGCAGCTTCCGCAGAGCACTCGGCTGCGGCCGCGGTGCACTCAGCGGCCACGGCAACGAGCTCGGCCTGGGTCGCCTGGACGCCTGCGGTGATGAACGAGACCTCGGTGGCCAGGGCCAGATCCTCGGTGCATTCGACACCACAGTCGGCCGCCACCTGCTCGCAGTCAGCCAGGTCGGCGGCACACTCGACGAGGACGTCGGCGCACTCGGCCACGGCACCAGAGCATTCGGCGACCGCAGCGCACTCGGCCGCGGCGTCAGAACACTCGACCACCACGGCGCATTCGACAACGGCGTCAGCGCATTCGCTGGCAGTGGTCGTGCTGACGGTCGCGACCAGCTCGGAGCACTCGGCCAGGTCGGCCTGGCATTCCGTCGCCGGGTCGCTGCACTCCAGCTTGATCACGTTGCCGCTGACGCCGGCGGCGTTGCCCATGACCTTGACGTTCTTGCCGTCCGGGGCGAAGCCGATCTCCTTGATGAAGGTGTTCTCGCCGTCGAGCTCGATCACTTCGATCTCGCCGTCGCGGTCGATGGTCATGACCCCGTCCTCGATCTTGATCGAGAGGACCTCGCCGTCACCACCATCGCTGTCGATGACGTGCACGCCCTTGTGGCCCTTGAGCCCATCCAGCTTCTCGATGATCTTCAGGCCGTGCAAGCCCTCGAGCCCCTCGAGTTCCTTGAGCTCTTGGAGGCCGTGGAGCTGACCCTTGAGGCCCTCGAGTTCCTTCAGTTCGCCGAGCTGCATGCCCTTGAGGCCCTTGAGCTGACCCTTGAGGGCCTTGTGCAGCTGGGCAGCGTGGTCGCCGGCCAGGGCGTGCAGCCCCTTGAGGTGGTCACCGTCGAGCTTCAGCTGCAGCTTGAGCTGGCCGTCGTCCTCTGTCCATTCGCCCATCTCTTCGGTGAGCTCGGTCCAGTCGAAGTCGCCATCGAAGTCGCCATCGATGACGAAGGTGTTGCCGTCGCCGGAGAAGGCCTCGTGGT
>CAZIAK010000058.1:0-25361 GCA_964537035.1 uncultured Phycisphaerales bacterium
AAGACGATGAAGACGACGAAGACGACGAAGACGACGAAGACGACGAAGACGACGATGACGACGACGACGATGACGACGATGAGATAGACGAGGCAGGCGCGGTGTGGCTGCTCATGTTGAACCCGAACGGCACGGTGGCATCAGAGCGCAAGATCGCCGAGGGGCTCAGCGGCTTCACAGGCACGCTTCAGAAGGACAATCACTTTGGCGACGCCATCGAACGCCTCGCGGACATCGACGGAGACGGCGTGGCCGATCTCGCCGTGGGGGCTTCAGGCACCAACATCGGCAAGAAGGACGATGGCGCCGTCTGGCTGCTGTTCATGAACAAGGACGGGACGGTGAAGTCCCAGGCCGCGATCCATCGTCTCAGTGGTGCGTTGGCCGGGGCGCCAGAACAGAAAGGTCGCTTCGGTGCAGGGCTCGCCTGGCTGGGTGATCTGGACGGCGATGGCACAGGTGAGCTGGCTGTAGGTACGCCCGAAGATGGCCTGGACGGCAACGATCACGGCGCGGTCTTCGTGCTCTCTCTGGGGCTGGTCGCGCCAGCGTTGACCTGCTCTGCCAGCACCATCTTCAGCGAGGCCGTGCCTGGCGCCGTGCTGTCTGCCATGGGCCTGGCTCTCCCCGAGAAGCCCAACCGCGGCGCGGCCTTTCTGCACAAGAAGTACGACCCGACCATCGTGGTGGCCCAGTCCTGCACCGTCTCGATCAGCTTCCTCTGGGAGACCAGTGGACTGCGCAACAGCCTGGGCTACTTCACCTTTGACACCGACGCCGCAGGCCAGGTGGTGATCTACGATCGCCAGCTGGTCTTTCCCAACGCGTCTCTGGCTCCTGCGGGCAGCCTGTCGACCGGGGACAGTCTGTGCTTGCCCGACGCCAACGGCGATGTGCGCACCTTCGCGCCCGGCACCCGCCTGGGCTTCTTCCTGGTGGCGGGTGGATACGATCTGTCGCAGGAGGTGAAGAACTGGGATCCGTTGCAGGCCACCCTGCCCAGCACGGACCCTGCGGACAATTTGCTCACGGCCCAAGGCGTCTACACCACCCTCGACGCCATCAACCCCGAGATGTTCCTCAATGACCCGGCGAGCGCTCGTCACGCCGCCGTGCTGAAGATGCCCTCGATCTCGGGCTTTCTCGATGGCGATCCGTTCTTGTTGATGGGCTTCGAAGACCTCGACCGTCATCGCAACGCAGACAACGACTTCAACGAGCTGGTCTTCAGCGTCCGCTCAGATCCGCCTGGTGCGTTGGCGCTGAACAGCGTGGTGAGCTACTCGACCGCCGACAGCGACGGGGATGGCGTGATGGACATCGCCGACGCGTACCCAGACGATGCGGCCCGCGCCGTGGTCGTGCGCTACCCGGCCCAGGGTTTCGACGCGGTGGGCCTCGAAGACCTCTACCCGCTGTTGGGAGACGCAGACTACAACGACGCTGTGGTGGCCTATGCTTTCGAGTTGGTGCTGGACGCCAAGGGCCGGGTCAAAGACCTGACCGCTGACTTCCACTTGCTGGCCAGGGGTTCCATGCTCGATCACCGCCTGGGCCTGCACATCCCGGGAGTGCCAGCAGACGCCACCGGCAGTGTGACCGTGGAGCGTTTCCTGAGTGACGATGGGGGCAGTCACTTTGTGGAGGCGGTCCAGTCCATCGCAGACTTCATCAACGTGGACAAGCGCCGGATCGAGACGCTCATGCCCAGCACCATCGGGGCGCTGCCGTCCCTGCCGGGCCTGCCTTTCGTGAACACCACCTCGCTCGGGGTGGACAAGGCGGCGGCGTCGTCACGATTGGTGATGACCTTCGATGTGCCCGTGGCCCAGTCGGCCCTGGGGACCGCTCCTTACGACCTGTACTTCATGGTCGATCACGGCATCTGGTACGACGTGCACATGCCGGGCTGGCCGGGCTTCGAAGGCCGAGCGCCGTGGCTCCCTGAAGAGACGGGCGCCAGCGCTTTCTTGGATGATGAACAGAACCCGTGGGTGATCCAGGTCCCCTACGACTGGCGTTTCCCCATGGAGCAGGTGCCCATCTTCACGGCCTACCCCGATTTCCTGGGTTGGGTCGGTTCGGCAGGCAGCCAGAAGAAAGACTG
Source organism: uncultured Phycisphaerales bacterium (assembly GCA_964537035.1). Classification (GTDB taxonomy): domain Bacteria; phylum Planctomycetota; class B15-G4; order B15-G4; family B15-G4; genus CAZIAK01. The sequence goes on from CAZIAK010000058.1 coordinate 2,108, forward strand.
GTATGACCGGGTCGCCACGGGAGCGACGTCGCTCATCGCCGCACCGCCGCAGGTCTACCTGGCGCCCTACGCCTGGACCGTCGCTCGCCCCATCCCCTGACTCAGGCAGGCCGGCGGTCGCAAACGGCGGCCTTGGTCAGCGCGAAAGGACACGCCATGAACGCACACCGTCGCGCCAAGGGTCGCACGGGCGCATCGTCCCGTCTGGTGGCCCTGCTTGGCGCCAGCGTCTTGGCTGTCTTGGCCCTGGTGTGGCTCGAGCACGCCGACGACGGCACCGCCTGGGCCGAGGCCGGAACGGTCCCTCTCGCCGGGATCACGAGCTTCAGGGACTCTCTTGTCGCCTCTGACGCCGACGTGACCAGCGACGGCTCAGGGACGACGGCATGGGAGACGACGTTGTCGGGTCCTGAGCTTCAGGACCCTGCTGCGCAGGCGCAGAAGGCATCCTCGAAGAAGAAGGGCAAGCCTCAGGCCATGGTCGGTGGCAAGCCCAAGCTCAAGGCCCTGTCGCCATCGAAGGGACTGGGAGGAGCGGCGAGATCACGGTCGGGCGGAGGGCGCAAGGCGCCGGGCCTGGGTCTCGAGGGCAGCCCCGGCTTCAAGGCGCCCACCGATGACGGACAGTCTTTCCAGTTCAAGACCAGGAGCGACACGCCTTTCTCCCTGGCGGTCGTGACCCCCGACGGACTGCCCCTGCCCCTGGCACGGGTCTCCGTGGTCGCGGCGCTGGCTCCGCCGCCTCCGGGAACGGCCATCGAGGAGCTGACCTCTCCTGACGGCTGGTTCGATGGCTTCAGCGACGATCTCGGCCGCGTGCAGGCCACCCTGTCCCTACCCTCGGCGGTGTCGACCGTCGACGTGGTGGTGAGTGTGGCCGGGCGTACGGGCGAGTACTCCCACCAAGAGCTGAGAGCATTGTGGGGACCCTTCGCCCCCTCTTCGCGTGTCACGGTGTCCGTGGATCAGCTGACCGATCTGGCCATCGAGCTGGCGCTGGAGTGACGTAGCTCTCGGTGCCCAGAGCGTCGGTAGGCAAGAGAGCTGCGGCGCAGCGTTCTAGCCCAGCCCGGCGATGAAGCGGGTCGCCTCGGCCTGCAGGCTCTTCTGCCGGTTGGGGACGATCAGGCAGCGCTCGGCCAGCGAGCTGGCCATGAGGACACCGTCGGACTGCCGGTACAGCTGAAAGTCGAACAAGAACGACGCCATGCGGGTGGTGTCGACGGTGCGGGTTGGCTGCGCTTCGAGCAGCCAGACCTTGCAGTGCGTCTCGACCGTGTCGGCGGGATCGGCGTTGGCGAAGTAGAACGTGCGCCGGGAGCGGGTGGAGAGGCAGGTGGAGAGCTGGGTGGAGAAGGGCGCATGCATCCGCCTGCGCAGAGTCACACGCTCGGCGTGGTTCATCATGGTGATGTAGCGGGCGAAGTAGACCAGGCCCGCGCCGTTCAGGTCGCTCTCTGCTTGGATCTCGTAGGCGATCGGCTCGTGGGTGCGGAGCTGCAGCGGCGTGGCGCCCTGGTGGCTGAGCTCGTGGGCGATGTGCCCGGACGACTGCACCCGGGCGTGCTCCACCATGCCCGCGGGGCGTTCGCGGACCTCGGCAAGATCAAGCGCCTGGACGTTCGCCGGCCGAGACGTCTTGAGCTGGGTGTTTCTGCCCCCCCGTGTGATCAGGGCATTGGTCATGTAGAGCCGGGGCACACTCTGCTCATCGAGGCTGCCCTTGTCGCGGCTGGCCGCGGCGTCGTCGTCGACCTGGGCCTGGTCTGTGCCCAGGAGGACCCAGCCCTCCACGAACTGCTTGGCGAAGAACGCCGTGCGGCTGGAGAGATGCATCTCGTCACCCTCCTGGAACTGGGCCAGGCAGCCGTCCCCGAAGTGGGCCTCGATGTTGATGAACGAGGCGTACAGTCGCTGGCCCTCATCATTGACCAGCTGGTGGGGGGGTGTCCCGAGCGCCGCGCCCATGCTCTGCCATTGCAGGTCGCCCGCGTGCTTGAGCAGCTCGACCTCTGAGAGCTGGCCCGGAACCATGTGGGGCATGCCTACGGTCAGACGTCGGGTGTGCAGGCCGTGGCTCGTGTCAGGAGGCATGGCGCTGTGCTGCGAGCTGTGCGCTGACATGGGCCGCCAGACGATCAAGGCTGGACAGATCTGTCTCGAAGGAGCGTTCGGAGATCACGACCTGATATTGGTCTTCGAGGCGCACGAGCAGGTCGGCCGCGCGCATGGAGTCGATGTAGCCTGCGTCGTACATGCTCGTCGTGACGTCGACCTGCTGGGGCTGGAGCGTGCCGTCCTGATCGCAGATCCAGTCGACGAGTTCAGCGAGCACGTCGGTCATGGTTGCCAGCTCGGATCGGGAGGAAGCCGCTTGCCCGTATATACCACAAGGTCTTGAGGCGTTGGTGACTTGGCAGACGTTGGGTGGAGTGTCGCGCGCCGAGCACGCCATCACGGCACTCTACGCGCAGCCTGCTAGCCGCTGTAGTCGAGCAGCACCGAGCCCCAGGAGTAGCCCACGCCGAAGCCCACCAGCAGGACCCGCTGACCTGCCTTCACCGCGCCGTCGGCCAGAGCCTGTTCAAGGGCCAGGGGGATGGTCGATGACACGGTGTTGCCCACCTTGGCGATGTGCACGGCGAAGCGTTCTTCGTCGATCTTCAAGCGCCGGCGCAAGTGCTCGATCATGAAACGGTTGGCCTGGTGAAACACGAACAGGTCGATGTCGTCGACGGCCAGCCCCTGGCTCTCCAAGAACTGCTGCACGTGCTTGCCCACCACTCGCAGGGTGAAGGCGAAGACGTCGATACCGTTCATCTCAAGGGTCGGGCTGGGGACCTCGCGAGTGAGCTGTCCAGCGAAGCCCCGGGTGCCGCTGGTGGGCACCCACAGCCGGTCGGCGCCGCTGCCATCAGAGCCGAATCTGCCCTCGCCGATGACGCCGCCGAGGGCACCACCGCCAGGGACATCGGGCCCGTCATGTTCGCCGGGGTCACCGAGGTCTGAGGCGACGATCAGGCTGGCGGTGGCCGCGTCACCGAAGAGGGTCTGGATGTCCTGGCCGGCGTGGGATGTGTAGACGGTCATGCGATCTGCGGTGATGAGCAGGACCTTGCGCGCCCGTCCCGACTCGATCAACGCGGCCACCTGGTGGAGCGCGTAGGGATAGCCAGAGCAGCCCAGGCTGATGTCGTAGGCGGCGATGTCCTTGCCCAGGCCCAGAGCGTGTTGCACAAGCGGGGCGGTGGCTGGCATGGCGAAGTCGGGCGTCACCGTGACCAGGATCAGGGTGTCGATGAGTTCTCGATACGAGGGGCGCTGGGCGAACAGGGCCTCGGCGGCCCGGGCCGCCATGTCGCTGGTGAACTCGCCGTCGGCGGCGATGCAGCGGGAATCGATGCCCGTGTCTTCGCTGATCTGAGCGGCGTCGCCTTGTCCGAAGCGGTCGACCAGCTCGGCGTTGGTGAGCCGACCCTCTGGCAGGTATGAAGCCAGGGCGGCCAGCACCGCCCGAGGCCTCGAGGGGCTCACTCGTCCGTCCCCAGCTGGGCCAGGTCACACAGATCACCGACCGTCTTGCAGCCACCGATGTCGTCCGAGTCGACCTGGATGTCGAACAGCTCGTCGATCATCGATTGGTACTCAAGACTGTGCATGGAGTCCCAGTGAAGATCAGCGAGGACCATCTGGGGCTGGAGCAGGGGCTCACCAAGGATGAGTTTCTGGTTCAGCTTGGCGAGAAACTCTGAGCGCAGCATGACGGGGAGGAGCCATGGTCGGAAGCGGGAGAGAGAGCGACGAGAGTCTATCGTTTTCTCGCGAGTCCGATCTCGTCGCAGGTCTCTATCCCAGCCGTTCAGGGAAGCAACGCACGGCCCCGCAGCTGCGCACAGAAGGCCTGCCACTCTGCCGAGCTGACCATGCCGTCATCATTGCCGTCCGCGCTCTGCAACAGCGCGGCGGTCATGGCGGCGCCCATGGGCGTGGGCTCAGGGCCGCGATGGATTCGATCCGGGAGTTGGTCCGGCGGAGGTCCGCCACCGCGTGGGCCCGCACCTGGGCCCGCCTCTGGGCCGCCCGCACTTGGGCCCGCACCTGTGCCGCCCGCACCTGTGCCGCCCGTACGAGTGCCTGGCCCGGCACGTTCTGGCCCGCCCGCAGCTGGTCTTTCTGCGCCTGGCCTACCCATCCCTGCTTGTGGCCTCCCGAAGCGCTGACCGGCACCTGATCCGGGGCCGCCACGTCCTGGGCCGGCGCGGGGCGGCATGCCTTCATGGCGACCTGGCGGAGGCCCGTGGGGTCCCCTGGACTGACCAGCTCTTGGGGGACCTCTCCTCCCGGGCTCGGCCTGGTGCGGACCGGCGCCTGGGCCTGCGACGCGACCATGTCTTGGCGGTGGACCGGGCCGCGGTCCGCGTGGTGGTTGCTGGAGTCCCTGCCCTGGTCTGGATTGACGATCATTGGCTCGTGGGGGAAGACGCCTGCCCCCGCCTGCTGGGTCGTGTCCTGGGCCTTCGGGTCTGCGGGGTCGTGGCTCGGGGTGTACGGCAATCTGGCCATCGCCGTCCGTGTCGAGGTGCTCGAACAACTGCTCAAGCATGCCGGATTCTACGTCGCCCTGTGCGTCGCCCTGTGCGGTGCTGGGCGGCGTCTGGTCCTGTGCACTGACAGCTGTCAGGGGGGCCCAGGCGGCGAGGGCCAGGGTGGCCACGAGCCCGGTGGTGAATGGCGTGATCATGGGTGCGTCCTCCGCTTGTGGTGCCTGGCGGCGACGGCCCGATCTGCCGAGCGCTGCCATACGAACCCCAGGCTAGAGCAGCACCTGTGAGAGGAGCATGAGAGGCGCTGCCCTACTCCTGGATGACCGCCATGTCTTCCAGCAACCACCCCCGGGTCTGGTCATTGTTGAGCAGATCGCTCTCCAGACCATCGCCCACCACCTCGGCCCGCACCTGCAGCCCGCCGCCCTGTTGCAGCAGAGACAGCAGCAGCTGCTGATCCAGACTGACCGAGGGTCCGGGGCCAGCTCCTCCGAGGGGCGTGCCCGCAGGTCCACCCATGCCCACGCCGGGAGTGGCAGGCGTGCCCACGGTGTGGCCCCGACTGTTGGGCGGTGTCTGCTGGGCCAGCTTGAGCGGCAGTTCGTAGTTCGCGTTGAAGCGCGCGACCGACCAGCTGCCGCTGGGTGCCAGGGCCGGCACGTCGTATGACTTCAGCAAGAACTCCGTGGGCTGTCCCGCCAAGGTGCTCAGCGTGCCGTCCGGGTTCATCAGCGCCCCGTACAGGTTGAGCGTGGCGGCGGGGGACGGGCTGCCGCTGGGGTTGGTCACCGTGGCCCCGATGCGGAACGCGGTCTGCGCCCGAGCGAGCACGAGCTCGATCACGGGAGGATCCGTGGCCAGGTCGTAGCCCGCGGGCGGTTGATCGGCGGGCCCCATGCGCACGATGCGCAGCAGACTCAAGCCAGGCGCGAAGGTGATCTCTGCCGAGGTGCCGTTGCCACGCTTCTCGATGAGCATGGTATTGGTGATGGCGCCGGCGGGGAAGAGATCGCACTTGCCGTCCGCTGCTCCCCATTCGATCTCGTACTGCCCCGGGACCAGACCCGACTCGAGCTGGCACGTGCTGGTCACGGGGCTGGCCTCGAAGTTGTAGACGAAGGCGCTGTAGGTGGTGGCGTCGTAGTCCCTGTAGTTGCACTGCATTTCGATGTCGACGCCGTCGCCCAGACGGTTGCGCCAGCGCACGAGGGGCTGATAGGCGATGCCCTCGACGAGGTTCTCTCCCGAGGCGGCCATGGTCAGGTTGGACAAGCCGCCGCCCAGGGGTACCCGGTCGGTGTGCAGCCCGTGAGTGGTGAGCAGCGGGTAGAGCATGCGGTAGTACGGAATGGTCGTCGAGTAGCTGCCCTCGAAGATTAGCGAGGACTTGGCGGTGAAGCCCGCACCACAGGCGGCGGTGTCGCCGAGGGCGTAGAACATGGCGCCGATCTGGCCGTTGAACTCGTTCTCGACCCAGGTCTCCATGCGGCTCAGCAGGGCCGTGTCCACGTAGGCACCGCCAGTGCCGAGAGGGTCGGCCAGGGAGTTCAGATCTGTGTCCCCCGCCAGCAGGCCCAGCAGGTTGATCACGATGGGACCAAAGCGCGAGCTGCCCTTGAAGAGCATGCCTGCCCATTGATCGCTGCCCACGGTGACTCCGGCGGGGAAGCCCGCATCTTCCCAGTCCATGACGGAGCGGAACATGCGCACGGCGGGGAGCAGGAGCTGCCAGCGGTTGGGATCTGTGGAGTTGTTGTACGTCTCTGCCAGCAGGTCGAGGCTGTAGCTGTGCACGCCGCCCGCCAGCTCGCTCACGTCGTTGGGGTTGAAGGCGAAGGTCCACCATGAACCGCCGGAACCGAACTCGTTCGTGGGCCACTGGGTCGGCCCATACCAGCCAGCGGGCTTGCCCCCGGTGGTGTCCGCGGCGTCGTCCCTCCAGGCTCCTGCCCAGTCGGTGAGGTCGTTGACCATGGGGTGACTCTCGGCCAGCAGCTGTCGCCCCAGTTCGCCCACCGCCGGGCTCATGGCGCGGCCGTTGAGCAGGATGTCGTGGGCGTTGGTGGTGCTCGTGTCCGGCCCGTTGGCGGTGAAGTGATACGACTTGAAGTGCAGGCGTCCCAGGTTGCTGGACCCGGCGAAGGCCAGGCTCGGGTTCTGGGCGTAGAGTAGATGCTCCGCCACGCCCAGGCCCACGTCGAAGGCCATGGCGGTGTGTCCGAAGATGGCTTGCAGGGTGAGCCAGGTGTTGGTGGTGTACTCGGCGCTGTGCTCCACGTCGGTGAGGCCGCCGGCGAAGTAGCCGTTCTGCACTTCGCCCGAGGTGAACAGCGTGTGCCGCACCATGTCGTCGAGAGCGTCGAGGGCCCGTCGGTTGGTCTGGTCTTGTCGGCCAGCGAACACCTTGGCGAGCTGGATCATCAGCTCGATGTCATCCCCCGAACCGCCACCCAGGTCGCCGTCGATCAGTCGCTCGCCGAGCCAGTAGTCGGCGATGTTTTCGAGCAGGAGGCGTTGCTGCCTGAGCAGGTTGGCCCAGTTCGGTGCGCTGGGGTCATCGGCGGGCAGGGCGACCTCGTCGGCCCACCAGGACGCGGCCAGCTGGGCTTCGCTGAAGATGTTCTGGTAGTCGATCAGGGGCCAGCCCACGGGCAGTACGCCCTGGTCGATGTACTCACGAAACAGGATCAGCTCGAGGTCTTGAGGGAAGTCCGTGGCTGCGAAACCGAGGTCGACGAAAGCGGTGAGAATGGCGTCCCGGCGAGCGGCGAGAGCCACGGAGTCCGGGTCGCCGAAGTTCACGCTCATGGCGGGGTTCATGGTGGTCAGGGTCGCGCCGCTGAGCTTGAGCGCGGCGAAGACCAGGGGCGAGGGTTCCCAGTCGCCTGGTGCCAGGGTGCCGTTGTTCCAGTCGACCAGGTCATCGAGCACCGTGGTGCCCGCCGCGGCGGCGGTGATGCCCCGCAGCTCGCGCAGGGCGTGGTGAGCGTTGGCGTTGGTCTTGGTCAGGCCGAAGATCGAGATCGATTGGTCGGCGCAGGTCGTGTTCAAGAAACCCATGCCTCCGTCTTCGGCGCAGGCGAAGGCCGCCTCACGGCCGCTGGCGGCGAGGTGATCCAGGGCCCGTTGCATGGAGGCCAGCTCGTCCAGCAACCAGCCACAGGCGGGGTGGCTGGGGGCCGCCAGCGTGAGCGCTGCTGCGGCGGGGGCCACCAGATGCAGCCTGCCGTGTTTGCTGCCTTCAAGCCAGCCCGCCAGGTGCATGAGTGCCACCCCCCGCTCGAAGTCGTCAGGCAGCGCGGTGGCCAGGGTCTCGGCCAGGTCGAAATCGCCTGCGTTGAAGGCGCTGACGAAAGGCGCCACGCCCGGGGTGAAGCCCAGCAACGGGTCGCTGCCCAGGCGCTGATAGACCAGTGGCAGAGCTTCGTGATCGTGCAGCTCGAAGCCCGCGATGAAGACCGGGTCAGAGCTGTCCGTGGAGAGGCGCACGGTCACCGTGCCTGTGGCGTCGGCGGTGGTCAGCACCCACACCGGTACGATGCCCCCGACGAAGGTGGCGTAGGTTGCGCCCTTGTGGCCGCTGGCGCAGCGCACGCCGCTGGCCACGGAGCGCCAGCCACCGACCATGTCTGGCACCTCGACGCGCATGTCCCGGGTCGCGCTCGGCAGGTAGGACCAATAGGGCGGGTTGAAGATATCGAAGAGGTCGCCCCAGGGAGCCGAGGCGCCCAACTCGAGCCGCACGCGGTAGTCGCCATTCGGGGTCAGGCCCGAGATCGAGAGTTCGGTGTCGTCGGCCAGCCAGAGCGAGGTGTTGCGGTGGGTCTGGTCCAGTTGGTCCGGGTCGACGGCGAGCACGTCCGGGTTCAGGGGCAGGTCACCGAAGAAGTTGGGGAAGTTGCCCGCCACATGCACGGTGCCCAGGGGCGCGGCGCTCAGGGAGATGTTCGTCGGGGCAGCGCCAGCGCTGAGCAACTCGTAGCCAGGTTCGTTCGTCGCGAAGCCGTTGAGGTCGCCGCAGTTCACCAGCCGAGGCAAGGTCTGGGCTGTCATCGACGTGGCTGAGAGGCCTGACAGCAGCGCCGGTCCCAGGGACAGCAGAGCAGCCCGTCGGAGGGTTGCTTTGAGCAGGTTGTGGAGGCTGATCATGGGTGACGATTCCCCGGATGATTCGCAGGGAAATGTCAGAGGAGCCCTGCGGGTGGAGGCCTGTGGAGGAGGGAGCAGAGAGCCTGTCCCTGGCCGATGTGAGGCTGAGGAGAGCATATGCGCTTGCGGTGATTCGTGCCTCCGGTCAATCTTCGCTTGGATGCGGAGGAGTGATTCTGGAATTCGCGGTCAGGGCTGAGCGAGCGCGAGCCCTTGGCGCCGCCAAGGAGCCCAAAACGGTACTCAGAGGCCTTCTACCGCCCCCTGAGCCTCAGGCCCGCCGCGTCGGCCAGCCTTCGGGTTCCCACAGGGCGGCCCTCCACGAACCCCGGGCTCAAGTCCGAGAAAGGGGCTGTCGAAACAAGTAGACATGAATACATACGTAGAGGCCGCTCTCAGCGCCGACGACCAAAACGACTTCTTCCGCTCGCCTGCCCAGCGCCTCGGTGCGGGCCGGCTGCTGAGCGGGCTCGCCCTGGCCCTTGGCTTGGGAATGACGGCGCCGGGCGCCTCGGCCCAGGGGTTTTCCCAGTCGGACATGTCGGTGGGCCAGAACCCTCGTGACGTGGCCATCGCCGACTTCAACTGGGATGGCCGGGATGACCTGGCCATCGCCAACCAGGACTCGAACAACGTGTCCGTGCTCTGGGGCTTCCCTGGCGCGGTCTTCGCGCCAGCGTTCAGCGTGCCCGTGGGCTCCGGCCCCGTGGCGATCCTGGCCGCTGACTTCAGCGGTGACGGCATCGTCGACCTGGCCACGGCCAACACCAACAGCGGCACGGTCTCCCTGGCCCGAGGCAAGGGGGATGGCACGTTCTATCCCGCCCCGAGCTACAGCTGCGGCTCCTTGCCCAAGGACCTGGACGCCGCGGATGTCAACGGCGACGGTCTGCTCGACATCGTCGTCGCCCTCGATGACGAGTCGGCCTCGGTGGTCTGGCTGCAGTCCCTGGGCAACGGCTCCCTGGCTCCTGCTCAGATCGCCGCCGCTGGCTTCAAGGCTTCGTCGGTCTGCGTCGGCGACATCGACGGCCTGAACGGTCTCGACATCGCCGTGGGCAACCTGACGGACGACACGGTCACCATCCTGCTGGGTGCAGGGGACGGCAGCTTCGCCGTGGACCAGAACATGGCCGCAGAGGCTGGGCCCGACGCGATCCGCCTGGCTGATCTCGACGGCGACGGCCGCCTGGACGTGCTCGCCGCGAACACCGGCGCCAGCAGCGTCTCGGTCTTCTACAGCAACGGCGAGGCCCTCGATGCTGGTGTCCAGGTCGAGACGGGCTCCTCGCCGAGTTCCCTGGCCGTGGGCGACGTGACCGGCGATGAGATCGATGATCTGATCGTGGTCAGCGCTCCGGGCGACGTGGTCATGACCGTGGCGGGAGTCGCTGACGGCGGCTTCGCGGCCCCGGCTCTCCTGGCCCAAGGTCTGGCCTCCGTGGGCTTGGCCCTGGCTGATCTCGACGGCGACTTTCTGCCCGACGTGATCACCGCCAACGGGCCGAGCAACGGCATCTCCATCCTCACCAACGGCGCGGGCCCCTGGATCGATCTGGGCGCAGCGTCGGTGGGGAGCGCGGGCAGCTTCGAGCTGCTGGCCAGCGGTGTCCCCGCCGGGGGCAGCCCGGTCACCTTGACGCCCCGCAACGACTCTGGCCTCGCCGCGCCGGGCTGGCTGGTGGCTGGCACCTCCAAGCTCTCGGTACCGTTCCAGGGCGGCGTGATGATCCCCGACCCCGTGTCCATGGTCCCGGCCACGGCCAACGTGTCCCTGGCCACGCACTGGCCTGTGGGCATGCCTGTAGGTTCGAGCCTCTATCTGCAGGGTTGGTTCGGTCTGGGCGGAGGTGACGCCTCCAGCACCAACGCGCTGCGGGCCATCGTTCAAGCTCCGTAGGGCCTTGATGCCAGCGGCCACCTCGGGCCGCCTCGGGTCGGTGAAGGTCGGCGAAGGTCGCCCCTGCTCCACGGGCAGCACTTTGGGTGGGGGCTGGTAGGCTGGCCGGCCATGAGTCGTCCCCCGTCGAATGGCCCCGCCCTGCGCCCCTTGCCCCCTGCGATCAAGGGGCTCGTCCAGCGCGTCACAGCGGCGGAGGGCCGGGCTCTGCTGGTGGGCGGCGCCGTCATCGACGCGGTCCACGACGGTGAACCGGTCGACTGGGACATCGAGGTGCACGGGCTGTCTCTTGACGAGCTGGAGGCTGTTCTGGAGCCCTTCTCGCCGCGCGCTGTCGGCAAGAGCTTCGGCGTGTTCATCCTCGAACCGGCCCGGGTCGATGGCCTGGATGTGGACGTGTCCGTGCCCCGGCGAGAGAGCAAGGTGGGCGTGGGTCATCGTGACTTCCGTTGCGAGTTCGATCCGTCCATGACCCTTGCCGACGCCGCCCGTCGGCGGGACTTCACCATCAACTCGGTCATGCTTGACCTGGCGGATGGGCAGCTGCTCGACCCCTTCGACGGGCTGGTCGACCTGGAGGCGGGCCTGCTGCGCATGACCAATGCCACGGCCTTCGCCGAAGACCCTCTGCGCTGCCTACGCGCCATGCAGCTGCTGGCCCGCAAGGCGAAGCGGGTCGACGAGGCCACGCTCAACGTCATCCGGGGCATGTCCCACACCTTTGACACGTTGCCCCGAGAGCGGGTGGGTGACGAATGGAAGAAGCTGTTGCTCAAAGCCGAGCGACCCTCGATGGGGCTGAACTTCTTGCACGAGTGCGGTTGGCTGGAGCACTTCCCCGAGCTGCTGGAGATGGTGCACTGGTCCGGCTGGCAAGAGCAGTCCAACCAGGCCTGGCGAGCGCAGTTCGACAGTGACGGTTGTCCCCAGAACCCAGAGTGGCATCCCGAGGGCGACGTGTGGATCCACAACAACATGGTGGTGGACGCCGCGGCCCGGGTGCGCGATCAGGTCGACCCGGAGTGGCAGCTGGCCTTCATGTACGGCGCGCTGCTCCACGACATCGCCAAGCCCGCCACCACCGAACTGCCCCGGTGCACCGCCTACGGTCACGACAAGTTGGGCGAGGAGATGGCCGCCACCTTCATGGCCCGGCTCACGGGCCATGCTGAGCTGGTAGAACGGGTGGGCGTGTTGGTCCGCCAGCACCTGCAACCCTTCATGTTGGTGAAGGCAAGCTCAGGCGACGCGGCCTGGAAGCGGCTGCACCGACGCACTGCCGGGCGCCTCGATGTGCTGGGCTGGCTGACCCTGGCGGACTGGGCCGGGCGTCCCCAGCGAGACCCCCTGGGGCCTCTGGAGGAGGGCCGCCCCGTGCGGCACGAAGCGAGCGAGGCCTGCTGGAAATTTCACGAGATTCTCGGCATCGAGCCGCTGCGGCCCCTCGTCCAGGGACGGGACTTGATCGCGGCGGGCTGGACCCCAGGGAGCCACTTCAAAGTGGCTCTGAATGCCGCATTGGAGGCCCAGATCGACCATCCTGACTGGACCCCGGCTCAGCTGCTGGCTCTGGCCTTGGCCACGGCCGAGAGCTGACCAGGCTTTCTCCGCCCTCCCTTGGGGGCTTCTGAAGCTTTCTCTGCAGAACGGATGGTCAGATGAGTTTCAGTATGGCCGGTCAGTGGGCGATGACTGAACAGAACACACGGTCAGCAGCCAGTGTTCTGGGGGTCTTGATTGATATCTGAATGGCTACGCGACTTTGGGCGCCTGCCCACCTTGCCGGGTTCGGCACGGCGCCTGCTTGAGGCGACCGCCGGGGCTCCGGTGTCGGGCGCGGCCATCGCTCACTCGGTGGGCACGGACCCGGCCAGCACCGCGCGCATCCTGAGCCTGGCCGCCCAGTCGGGGTTGTGCGGCAGTGAGGGGCCCCGCACGGTCGATCAGGCCGTGGCCATACTGGGCCCTGAAGTGGTGGCGCTGACCGCCCTCGACTTCACTCTGTGGGAGGAGCTACCCGAAGGCCATCGCCTCGACAGCGCGACCCACCTGTCGCTCTGGACCCAGAGTCTGGTGGTGGCCCTGTGCGCGCGGGCCCTGTCCAAATCGTCTGCTCTGGCTTCGCCCAGCCAGGCCTACTTGTGTGGACTGATGAGCCACTTCGGGCAGCTGATCCTGATCGATGTGGTCACGGACTCGTTCGCCCAGTTGCTGTCCGAAGCAGACGGCCGGCTGCCCACGGTCGCCCAAGAGCGCGCCGCTCTGGGGGAGGACCACCGGGCCTTGGGCGCGGCGCTGCTGTCTCAGTGGGGCGTGTCGGAGACCGTCACCGAGGTGGTGCGACTCTCCGGCGAGCGGGAACCCTTGACGGAGCACGAGGACCCTCGCGTGCTCGAGTTGACGCGCCTGGTGCACCTCGCTGATCGGGTCTGCCAGCATTGGTCTCCCGCCATGGACGATGACACGGTGGCGGTCCTGCTCGAGAGCAGCCAGATCGCCCTGGGCCTGACCGCAGACGAACTGGAGTCCCTGCGAGTCGCCCTCACCGAGGAGTTCGCCGAGCTGGTACCCGTGCTCACCGGCGCACAGCTCACGGGGGACGACAGCGCTGCACTGCTCAAGGCGGCGGGACAACGCAAGATGTCCATCGCCGCCAGCGCAGGGAGACTCTACGCGGAGTCTCAGCACCAGTGCCGAGAGCTGGAACACGAGCGCAGCGAACTCGAAGCCTCGGTGGACGAACTGCCCGCCGTGGCGCAGCGTTTCGTGCAGGGCGGGATGTATGTGCTGGGCGCCCTGGGCATCTGCACCTTCATCATGGCGGCGGGTTGCGCGCTCATGTTCGGGGCCACGTACCTGCTCAAGAGCTCCCTGGGCATCGACCTCATGGTCGGGGTCCACCTGCGGGACCTGGTGCCGTTTCTCTAGCCTACGCCCCAGAGGCGTGAGCTGAACTCAGGTGCTTACGGCGTTGGCGGTCTGCCATGGCGTGCTGACAACTCGTCCCACAGATCGCCCAGCCCCTCCTGCTCGGCCAGCTGCTCCAGGGGTACGGCCATGCGTCGGCTCCAGCTGGGGTGGGTCTCTTCGTCCACACCTGGGATGTTCACCGGTTCGGTCTCGCCGCAGAGATCGTCGAGAGACACGCCGAGCAGCGGCGCCGGTGTGGCCGAGAGCCAGCGGTACACGTCCCGGCGCAGGGCCGAGCGAACTGACGTCGGGACGGAGCCGTCCGTCTCGGTCTTCGATGGGTTTGCCCCCGGAACCTCGGCGGCCCCGCTGGTCTGGTTGGTCTGGTTGGTCTGGTTGGAGCCATTGGAGCCATTGGAGCCATTGGAGCTGGCCGCGACCGTCTGGCCAGGCGAAGGGTCGTGGCTGACCCGTCGTTGCAAGGCAGCCAGCAGCTCGCGCCGTTCCTCTTGCGCGGCGGCCAGCCCGTCGTCATCAGGGATCTGTCCCAGGCGCCGTCGCAAGATGAGATCGTCGTCGCCCCACAGCGCGTCGAGGGGCGGCAGGTCGTGGGTGGTGGCGGTGAGCAGGGCGCGCTTGCTGAAGCTGGACGACGGTCGAAAGGCGCCCCTGCGATCCCGCTCGAACAGGGCCACCCGGGACGACAGGATTTCGCGCCGCGCCAGGCGCGCGGGCAGGCCCTTGGGCACGGTGCCCAGGTCTTCGCCCACCACGAGCGTGTTGTGGCGACTGCTCTCCAGGCAGAGGATGCCCAGCAGCGCTTCGCTGGGGAAGCGCACGTAACCTCCCTCCTTCGCCGAGGCGCCAGCGGGGATCCAGTACTGACGGAAGAGGCCCATGACGTGGTCGATGCGCAGCACGCCGCCGTGGGCCATGGAGGTGCGCAGGACAGAGCGCCAGTAGCGCCAGCCGCCGTGCATCAGCTGCATCGGCGACAAGGGTGTGAGGTTCCAGTCTTGCCCCTCGCTGGCGAAGGCGTCCGGGGGGCAGCCGATGCGCACACCCTCCACGAACAGCTCGGGTTGGGCCCAGATGTCTGCTGCCCAGGAGGGGGTGCCGATGGCCAGGTCGTTGTAGAGACCGAGGCGCTGCCCAGACTCGCGCGCCTGGCTCGCGGCGTGGCCCAGCTGGCGGTCGCATTCAAACTGTAGCCAGCGCTGGAAGTCCACGGCGTCGGGGTTGTGCTCGGCGAAGGCGGCGACCTCTTGTGAACTCTGATCGCGCCACTGGTGCGGCCACTCTCGCCAGTCGTGTCTGCGGCCTGGCTGTGCATCACACAAGGCCATGAACGTGGCGAAGGTCTGCAGCGCCTCGCCTTGTGCAGCACACCAGCGGCGGAAGCCTTGTCCCCGGGAGGATTGAGCGGTTGCGTGTCGCGCCGTGAAGGCCTTGTGGGCCAGGCGTAGCAGGGGCCGCTTGAGTCCCCACAGGGCGGGGTAGTCGAGGCGCGTGGCCTGGCGGGCCGAGGCCAGGGCGCGCTGAAACGACGGTTGCTCGGCGGCGGCCTGGCAGGCTGGGTCGTCGCCGAACTCGGGGATGGCCTCGACGTCGAGGTACAGGGGGTTGGTGAACTGTCGGGAGATGGGGCTGTAGGGGCTCGTAGAACCCACGTCGTCATGGAGCGCGTGCAGCGGGTTCACGCCGGTGAAGGCCGCGCCCGCCGAGCCGCCGAACCGGGCCAGCCTGGCCAGGTCGCCGAAGTCACCGAAGCCCCAGTTGCGGGCGCTGCGCAGGGAGTACAGGTTCGCCCACAGGCCAAAGACCCGGTCGCCCGGCTTGAGAGGCATGGCGCAAGTGCCGGGATGCACCACGAGCTGCTGCTCACCTGTTCGTTGTTGCCGGGTTCGTTGCTCGCCGCCCACGGTGAGGGTGGCATGCAGGCGGTGGTAGCCCGGCCCGGGGCAAGGGCGGATCCACAGACCGAAGCTCTGTCCTTGCGCGGGCAGGGTCATCCGCCGCTCAAGCTCTGTGCGCTCGCCGTCCTCGTGGTGCAGCACGAGTTGGCAGCGGGCACCCTGAGCGCCCCAGCCTCGGGGGACGGTCAGCTCTACACGCACACCGCGCTCTGCATGTGCCTGGACCACGGCGAGGGCAGGCAGGAGCTGCTGCTCACGGGCTCGCTCATGCGCGGCGAGGGCGTCCCTCACCGCTGCATCCGTGGACGCGTCCGTGCCCATGGCAGCGATCAGGGCGCGGGTGGTGTGCTCGGGTGTGACCCGCACCTGCCCGTCGTTGTCCGTGAACTCGGGGACGATGCCGAACAGCTCGGCGAGTCGCGAGAGTGGGCTGGCCTGTGCGTCGTCTGGGCGGGGTGGCGTCAAGATCAGAGCTGGCCTACCAGGGTCGTCAGCTGCCAGCGGCCGTCGCCACCAAGCCGCCACCGCGCCATGAACGAGAACTCCACGGTCTGGGCCGGGCCGTTCCCCGAGGCCACCGGGCCCACGATGGTGCCCAGCTCGAAGGCGCTGTGCTCCGACACCTTCAGGGAGTCGGTGGTGTGCAGGGCGTTCAGCACCGTTGCGCTGGCGAGGCTCTCCTGTTCGTGACGGCGCAGAGCTTCAAGGCCCCGCATCTCGGTGTCGCCGACGATGTAGAGTATGTCTTCGCCGTAGATCTCCATGACCCCGGCCAGGTCTTTCCGCTTTGCGGCGGCGATGTGTTCCGTCCAGGCGCTGTGGATGCCGATCTTGGCCGCCGCTGTCCGGGTGCGCTGCTGACGACGGCCAAGCTCGACCCTGAGCTCCTGGATGTCCATCTCCTCGAGGGAGCTGACCAGGTTCGTCCAGACGCTGTGAAAGCCGTAGCCTCCCGCCGTCATTTCAGCGATGGCGTCGTCTCGCGGCCAACCCTGCACGACCATGCGATAGAGCGCGGTCATCACGCCGGTGCGGTCTGCGCCGTGCTGGCAGTGCAGAAAGACGGGCTGTTGGGAGCTGTCCGTGAGCACTTCGAGGACGTCGAGGATCTCGGCTCGCTCGGTCTCCCAGGCCTGCACGCTGACCTTGACGTAGTCGAGGCCGGCGGCGGCGCAGAGCTTGCGGTCGGAGTGAAACGTGCGCAGGTTCAGCACGGTCTTGACCCCCAGCTGGCGCAGCTGGGCGAAGCCCTCCGGCTCGGGCTGGGCTCCGCGCAGAACGCCCTCGGCCACGCGCCAGCTGTTGGGCAGGCCCTGCACGTCATTCAGCGGCTGGGCCCATTGAGCGGGGCGGGGTGCTCCGTCACCGTCATCGTCTGCCCAGGTCGGGGGACAGAGCAGGGCCGCGACGGTGAAGAGCAGTGCGGTGGCGTTCATGGGCTGGGGCTTTCCAAGGCCTGAAGGCTGTCCGGGGACAAGGGCTCTGGGGTGACCAGGTAGAGCAGCTCCTTGTTGCGCACGTGGCTGACCTCTCCGACGCGCCGCCCCTTGTGGTCATGGATGCCGATCCGTGCACCCACGTAACGGGTGTGCTCGCGCTCGACCACGTGCACATGGCCCCGCTCTTGCAGCAGCGGTTCCAGCACATCCTGGTGCAGGTAGCCCTCGTTGTTGAACGAGACCACCAGCGACCTGGCCTGCACGTTGTGGATCACCCGCCGAAAGGCCTCACAGCACCGGGGCTTCGAGTTGAACGGGCTCTTGCGCGTCTTGCAGTCCACGCGCTTGGCGGCCACGCCGTAGACGTCCGGTTTGTCCCAGAGCACGAGGGACTCCCAGACGTGGTAGTTGCCCAGGTAGCTGTGCTGGTTGTAGGGCGGGTCGATGTAGGCCACGTCGGCGGGAAGCAGGGCGGCGGCCTCGTGGGCTTCGAGCCGGTGCGCCTCGCCCTTGCCCGCGCCGGCTCTGGGCAGCAGGTCAGGCACGCGCAACTGCAGCGCGTCGTGGCTCCTGGGTGCCCACGACTTCAGGTAGGCCATCTGCAGACCGCAGGTCGAGTCGACCCGGTCGGCGGCTTCCATGAGCGACACCAGCATCACCGCGTGCAGCTCGGGGGGCAGGGCCTTGGCCGCCAGCGTCTCGCGGATGGCGTCGATGCGCGCGCCGTTGTGTGGCTGGAAGAAACGGCTGCGCTCGCAGTAGGTCTCGGTGAACCAGCCGGGCGCCCCCGGCAGCCGGTTGCATTCGTCGACCAGCTGTTGGGCCTGGGTTTGCCAGTCGCCTCGATCGGCGGCCACGTAACAGCGGGCGACCGCTTCTGCGTAGTGCAGGTGGTCGTTGGCCAGCACCCGATAGCCGAGGCGCTTCAGGCCATGGCCCACCCGGGACGTGCCGGCGAAGAGGTCGAGCACCGTGCCCCTCGGCTGCAGGGTGGCGATGGCCTTCAGGATGCCCGGGAGCAGCACGCGCTTGGAGCCGATGTACTTGATCGGCACAGCTCAGCCGCGGCCTCGTCGTTTGCCGCGCTTGCCCATGTTGTCGTAGCCGCTGGGAGTGTGGGGCTTGTTCTCCGCCTTGGCCGCGGCTGCCAGCAGGTCGTCGATCTGCTGGATCTGATGGTGGGGGACCCGGTTGCGCTTGTACTTGCCCCAGAGCACTTCTCGCAGGGTCTCGAGGTCGGCGCTGGGCACAGGGTCGAGCTCGTTCCAACCATCGTCCGAGGCCAGGCGCACGGTGAAGCGCCAGTGGCCTCCGTGATGGAGGGCACGGACCTTGCGCAGCTCACCGCCGTCGGTGCGTTCGCGCCATTCGTGCTTGTTCACCGGAGCTCCTGTGTGGGACCGCGTCCAGGGTCGAGACGTGTCCCAGGCTAGCAGTCGGGACTCGGTGAGCAAATGAAGCTCACCAAACGGCCGAGCGCCATTCGCAGGAACTGGGTGAACAGCCACATGGTGTGGGCCCGGGGAAAGGGCAGGCATGGTCTCGCCTGGGATGGCAGGCTGGGGGCATGGCCACTCCCTCACGCTCGTCGCCCACTGTCCTTCGGGGGCGGAGTCTGGCCTCCCGCCTGTCCCGGTGTTGGGTTCGGGGTCTGGCCTTGATGCTGAGCGTCCTCGGTGCCTGCACGGACAGCGAGGGCGGGGATGACGACACGGGCGCCGTCCTCGCCACACTGGCGGCGGAGAATCGCGCCGCGCTCTTCACCCTGGGGCCAGGCGACGTGCTGCTCGATCACCTCGACAGGGTGCATGTGTTGAGCCACGCCCGTACCAACCTCACGGCCAAGACGCGGGAGCAGGTCGACGACTTCTTGAACGACCCCAGGCGACAGCTTCCCGCCTCGTCGTGGGTGGCCGGCGGTGAGGTCGACGCAGAGCTCGTGGCCGAGCTGGGCCTGTATGTCCCGGGCACTTTGCACCGCTACCGTTGTCGTCCGAGTTTGCGCCTCGATCTGGGCCTGGGGCGGGTGCGGGTCAGGCATGGTGAGCGGCTGCTGTCTACCGCCGAGGGCGATGTGGGTGATCGCAAGCTGTGGTGGTTCGACAAATCGAAGTCCATGGCCTTTCGCTGGGACGGCGACCTGGGCACGTTCTTCGCCTTCGGCACCTCGGCGCCGGAGGACATCGTCATCGAGTACGACGCCGCCAGCACCGCCGATCTGTTGCACTGGGAGGGCCCGGCCGCCGACCCTGCGATCCCGCGCCGGTTCAGCCTGGCCCAGGTCGACCGACCAGCCCTGGCGGTGACGACGCCCAGCGCCTTTCAGTGGCAGCTCGACCGGCTGTCCGGGGACACCCTCGACGTCTCGGTTGCCGTGCTGGACGTGGGGTTGGTGGTCGACGCTGTGGGGCGCCTGGAGCGCCGGGCAGGCCTGGGTGACGGGGTCACCTTTCGGGTCGACATCACCGTCGCTGGCGTGACCAGCCAGCTCTGGGAACGGCACGTCCTGCCCGGCTCCCAGTGGACAGAAGAGCGGGTGCCCTTGCCGTACACAGGCAGCGCTCCGGTGGCCCTGCGCTTCACCACCCAGCCGGGCCCGGCAGCTCACCGCCTGAACGACCACGCCCTCTGGAGCGGGTTGCGTTTGCGGGGACAGAGCGCAGAGGCAGACCCCCGTCCTCATCTCGTCCTGATCGACCTGGACACGCTGCGCGCCGATCGACTGGGTTGCTACGGCGCGGAGCGGGACAGCTCCCCGCGCATCGATGCCTGGGCCGAGAGCTCTGCCGAGCTGTTCGAGAACTCGACGTCGGTAGAGAGCTGGACCCTGCCCTCGACGATCTCCATGCTCACCGGTCTGGCCGTGAGCCAGCATGGCGTGCACTTCAGCAACCGGCGCATGACGAAGGTCATGGAGCCCCTGGCCGCTCGTCTCTCTGCTGCGGGCTATGAGACCTTGGGGCGCACGGACGGTGGCTTCGTGATCCCGGCTTTGGGCTTCGCCGAGGGCTTCGAGCGTTTCATCCATGGGCACTTGCAGCCTGAGGAAGACTGGTCAGAGATGCTCGATCTGTTGGCCGCCCGGGACAGCTCCCGTCCCGTGTTCTGCTTCGTGCAGACCTACCGGGCCCACGAGCCCTACGACCCGGATCGTCGCTTCGATGACAAGGAGCGCCCGTACGCAGGCCCCCTGCTGGGCAAGCGCTTGAACGGACCTGACTTCGTGGGTGATGCCCAGCGCGACGGCGCTCCCCTGGATGACGCGGACCACCGCTGGGTCAACGCCCTGTACGACTCGGCCGTGCACCGCACGGACGCCATGGTGGGGGACTTTCTCGAAGGCCTCGACCGCGTCTTTGGCGACGAGCCCTACCTGGTGCTGCTCACGTCCGATCACGGACAGGCCCTCTTCGATCGGGGCGCCTTTGGCCACGGTCTGGGCATGCATCCTGAAGACCTGGCCGTGCCGCTGATTCTTCGTCACGTAGACGGCCTCGTGGTGGGCCGCTCGTCAGCGCCTGTCACCGGTCTGGACGTGGTGCCCACCTTGCTCGATGCCGCTGGCCTGGAGATACCGGACCATCTTCCGGGCCGCTCCCTCCTGGGCCCCTTGCCCGAGGAGGCGGCGCAGCTCGCCTGGCATCGAGGGCAAGAGCAGTCCATCCAGTTTGCGGGTTACAAGCTGATCGACGGTGGCGACGCACCCCAGCTGTTCGAGCTGAGCACGGATCCGCAAGAGCTGACCGACCGCTCGGCGACCATGCCTCGGCGGGTCGAGTTCCTGACCGAGCTGCTCAGCGCCTGGCTGGCCCATTGGCGGCCTGTGGATGCAACGGGCGAAGCGGACGTGCAGCTCAGTGACAGAGATCGCGCGGCGTTGGAAGCGCTTGGCTATCTGAAGTAGCGGTGTGGTGGGTGGGGCGCGTCCCCAAGAGCAGAGCGGGGATTGCTAGAGTGCCCCCAACCCATACTCCGTGATGAGAGCGCCATGCCTCCCCTGCGACAGTTGCTGAGAGAAGCGATCGAGTGGACAAAGCGCGTGGTCACCCAGCCTCGCAGCGAGCTGACCCGCTGGCAGCGCACGGCGCGGTTCTCTTACGACCTCTCGCGCCACGGCGCCCGCAAGCTGTCCTCGGACAACGCGCCGCAGATGGCGGGAGCCCTGGCTTTTCGCACGCTCTTCGGGCTGCTGCCCGTGCTCATCGTGGGCACGATTCTGGTGCGGGCGTTTCAGGGCACGGCCCAGTTCGAGGAGATGCTGGCCACGCTCTTTGACGGGTTGTTCCAGGGCACGGGGGCAGGTGGGGACGCCGCAGGCGGTGGCGATGGGAGCATCAGCGCCTGGATGATGGACATGGTCTCCCGGGCCCAGGAGATCAACCTCACCGCGCTGGGCTCGGCGGGTTCAGCGGTGCTGGTCTACTCGGCGGTGAGCTTGATGGTGACCATCGAGAACGCCTTCAACACGATCTGTCGCGCACCCGAAGGGCGCAGCTGGTTTCGCCGCCTGCCCGTCTACTGGACCCTGCTCACCTTGGGTCCCATGGCCATCGGCGCCACGCTCTTCGCCAACGCCCAGTACCAGGGTCTCATCGAGTCGCTCACCAACTGGCAGTGGATGCTGTTCATCGCCCGGGCGGTCTGGGGTTTCGTCATCGTCTGGCTGCTCATGCTGGCGGTCTATCGACTGATGCCCGCCACGAGGGTGGGGCTGCGTCCGGCCATGGTGGGGGCGGCGGTGTGCGCGTTGGTGCTCACCGTGGGGCAGACCTTCTTGGGCGCGTACCTCAGCTCCATGCAGTCGATCAAGCTCTGGGGCTCGGTGGGGCTGATCCCCCTGTTCATGTTCTGGGTCTACGTGATGTGGCTGGCGGTGTTGTTCGGGCTGGAGGTCACGGCCACGCTGCAGATGCTCCACGGCCGTCGGTTGAAGGACCTCGATCGCCTCGAACGCACGGGCGGCGTGGTAGACCCGGCGGTGGTGGTGTCGGTGATGCAACGGGTGGCCGCACGCTTCGTCCGGGGAGAGTCGTCCACGCTGGAGTGGTTGGCAGAAGACCTGGGGCTCCCACTGTCGACCCTGGCGGTGATCTGCAACGGGCTCACGGAAGCGGGGCTGGTGCACGCCGTGGACGGCGCCGAAGAAGCGGTCACCCTGGCCCGCCCACCCGAACAGATCAGCGTGGGCGAGCTGATGGAAGTGGGCTATGGCCTGGTCGACGGTGGCGAGGCCGCGCCGTCCGAGCTGGTGCAGGGCCTGCGAGCCGCGCAGCGGGGCTTCGCCGAGACGCGGACCTTGGCGGGTTTCACCTAGCGGTTGCTGCTGGCCGTGCCGCGAGCGCTTGGCATCGCCAGGGGGGCGTGCGTCTCGCGCCGGCGTACGCTGACGTGCAGCGGTATGCGCCGACATGCAGCGACGCGCAGGGGGGCTCAGGGAGCGTCCGGGGGCAGCTCGTACATGCCCTGCTTCGCGTCGACCAGGCGACCCTGTCGAGCGAGCTCTTGCCAGATCGGCGCGGGGATCTGATCCGGCGGTGTGATCG
The DNA here is from genome assembly GCA_964537035.1 of uncultured Phycisphaerales bacterium. Taxonomy (GTDB): domain Bacteria; phylum Planctomycetota; class B15-G4; order B15-G4; family B15-G4; genus CAZIAK01. Next base: position 24,509 of record CAZIAK010000058.1, read on the forward strand.
CCACCACGTTGGATGCCTGGCCCTTGCTGAAGGCTCCGCCGAGCCGCGACTCATCGTCGAGTCGGTTCAGCTTGAGCCGCTTGCGGTAGGCCTTCATGGCCCGCTTGAGAATGCCCCGGTCGTGCAGGGGCAGCAGACCCTTGCCGCTGCGCCAACCCTCCAGCAGGGCCTTCAGCGCGTCGCCGTCCTCTGCCTCGACGGCGTAGAGCAGGTCTTCTTCGTCTGCTTCGGCAGCGGTGAGAGCCAGGCGGGCTTCCTGCCACACCGTGGTCTGGGAGGGGTCGTCGAGGCGAGAGGCCAGCTCGGTCAATGCGTGGCAGAGAAGCATGGTCTTGGGATCAAACATGCCCGCGATGTTAGCAGTCGGGGGAGGGCGTCGCCTCCATGGCCTCGCCCAGGCGCCGCGACGTCAGCCCAGGCCCGCGGAGCGGTCAGCGCGCGTCTTCGTCCATGAGCAGGCGGGTGAGCTCGGTCGCGGGCGTTGCTGCCGAGACGATCTGCTCCTTGCTGGCTTTCGGCAGGCGCTTGAGCCGGTACTCCAGGCGCTGGGCGAGGCTGCGGTCGCCGACCCGATCGTGGTAGACGAGCTGCAGGGGGCCCTTGCCTCTCAGGGCTCGGGCGCCCCGTCCTGAATCAGACCCGTGCTCAGCGAAGCGTCGCTCGACGTCGGTGCTGATGCCCGTGTAGAGCTTGCCGTCGGCGCTGCGCACCAGATAGATGTGCCAGTCGGTGGAGGACATGAGCCAGTCAGTCTGGGTCACACCAGAGGGAGCAGCAAGCCCGAAGACATCCGGCCTGGTCGCTGGACACATCGTCGAGCGGAACGTGCTCTGTACCAGCGTATGATCTGCCG
>CAZIAK010000059.1:0-8041 GCA_964537035.1 uncultured Phycisphaerales bacterium
CTAGGGGGCAGCGCTACAGGTCGCTCTTTCGGCGCTGTTCCGGTCGTCCCTGTTTTTCACCAGGGGGGCCGTTTCGCTCAGACAGGGTCGGCTTTGCCTCCACACTCGCTGCAGACCCCCCTGGTGAAAAACAGGGACGACCTCGCTGGTGGAGAGAGGCGACTGTGGCCTTTTGGGGGGCGTTTCTTGGTGACGGCGTTCTTGGCGGGAAGGGGCTCGGTGGCCGTGGCCTGTGTGATTGGCGCGGGTTTTTGGGCTTGAGCGGGGCTATCAGGCTGGTTGAGGAGGTCTTGTGGCCCCTCGATCAAGGTCGAGGGCGGTCGGTTCCGATAGGGGACGAAGCCGATCCCTTGCACCCTGACCGAGTGAAGTTGCCATGGATGACCGCATCGAGGACCACGTTCGTACGCCCCGGGAGCTCTCTGGTGAGCGCTCTCTGGCCAGCGGCAACAGCCCTGAGTACATCCAGCTGGCGCGCAAGCTCGACAACCGCAAGGCCTGGAAGGAGCTGCATTGGACCGGCGATCTGAGCGCCTATCTGTCCGAGGTGCGCAGGGATCCGCGCCTGGCTCGCAACGCCTATCAGCGCCTCTACGACACCATCATCAGTCACGGCAAGGTGGTGGATGCGAGCGACAGCAACAAGCCTGTGCACTACCGCTTCTTCGACGACCCGTTCGATGGCGGTCGCGATGGGATCTTCGGCATCGAGCGGCCCCTGGCCGAGCTGGTGACGCACCTGCGGGCCGCGGCTTTCGGTCTGGGTCCTGAACGCCGAGTCTTGCTCATGCACGGGCCGGTGGGCTCGTCCAAGAGCACCATCGCGCGGCTGCTCAAGCGCGGGCTGGTGGACTACTCCCGTCGACCCGAAGGTGCGATCTACAGCTATCGCTGGCTCATCGACGGCGAGGCCCACGAATGCCCCATGCACGAAGACCCGCTGCACCTGCTGCCCACGGCTGTGCTCGACGATGTGTACGCCGATCTGAACGGGCGCTTCGATGGCGAGTACGCCTTGGGTCCCACGGGCGATCTGTGCCCCCTGTGCCGCCACTACCACGACCAGGTCATGGCCGCCTCGGGCGGAGACTTCTCGGCCATCGAGCGGTCGATCGAGGTCTACCGCTTCGTGCTCTCGGAGCAAGACCGGGTGGGCATCGGCACCTTCCAACCGAAGGACGAGAAGAACCAGGACTCCACCGAGTTGACCGGCGACATCAACTACCGGCGCATCGCCGAGTTCGGCAGCGACAGTGACCCCCGGGCCTTCAACTTCGACGGCGAGTTTCAGGTGGCCAACCGCGGCCTGATCGAGTTCGTCGAGCTGCTGAAGCTCGACGTGGCCTTCTTGTACGACCTGCTGGGTGCGACCCAGGAGCACACGGTCAAGCCCAAGAAGTTCGCCCAGAGCGATATCGACGAGGTGATCCTGGGGCACACCAACTCGCCGGAGTATCGACGGCTGCAGAGCGATGAGCTGATGGAGGCTTTTCGCGATCGCACGACGAAGATCGACATCCCCTACAACCGGCGGCTGTCCCAGGAGGTCAAGATCTACGAGAAGAGCTTCGGCGATGAGTCTTGCGCCGGGCGGCACCTGGCGCCTCATGCTCTCGAAGCGGCGGCCATGTGGGCCGTGCTCACGCGCCTGCAGGAGTCGAACAACGCGGGCATCTCGTTGGTCCAGAAGCTGTGGCTCTACGACGGTCACGTCGTGGCGGGCTTCGGCGAAGGCACGGCCCAGGAGCTGCGGGACGAGGCCTTCGACGAGGGGCTCACGGGCATCTCACCGCGCTTCATCCAGGACCGCATCGCCGCGGCCCTGGTGGCGGACGGGGCGCCGAGCTGCCTGACCGCTTTCGATGTGCTCGACTCCCTCGAGGCCGGGCTGGTCAACCACCCGTTGATGGACAGCGAAGAGCAGCGGCTGCACTTCGGCGAGCTGATCATGCTGGTGCGCGAAGAGGTCGACGAATGCCTCAAGGCCGAGGTGCGGGACGCCCTGGCCGCAGACACCCAGGCGGTGCAGCGGCTGTGCTGCAACTACGTCGACTCGGTGAGCGCGGCCACGGAGGGCCCAGGCCACGGGGACGAGCGTCTCATGCGTGCGATCGAAGAGAAGATCGGCGTGGCCGAGGCGCGCAAGAGCGACTTCCGCCGAGAGATCATGAACTACATCGAGGCCCTGGCAGCGAAGGGCGAGAAGTTCACCTACCTGTCCAACGACCGCCTCCGGGGAGCGCTCGAACTCAAGCTCTTCGAGGACAGCCGGGACAGCTTCCAGATCACCGCCGACTCCAGCACGGTCGTCGACCGTGATGTGCTCGAGAAGGTCGCCATGGTGCGCAGCCAGCTGGTGCGCGAGCGTGGTCACTGCGAGGCCTGCGCCGCCCGAGTGCTTGAACACGTGGCGGGCCTGTTCGCTCGGGGCGACACCAAGACCCCGGAGGAGGAGCCCTCGTGAGCGAGACCTCAGGGCGGGTCGAGCGTGATCGACGTCGCTTCGACGCCATCGTTCGGGGGCAGATCAAGCATGACCTCGAGTCCTACGTCTCGGGCAGCGAGATGATCGGCTGCAAGGGCGGGCAGCTGGTGTCCATCCCCCTGCCTCGCATCGAGCTGCCCCGGCTGCGCTTTGGTTCGAACTCTGAAGAACGTGGGGGCGGCGCGGGGACGGGCTCTGCCGCCGACGGCGCTGGCGACGAAGCCGGCGTGGGGACAGCGGGCAACGTCCCTGGCGAACACATGCTGGAGGTGGAGCTGACACTGGAGGAGATGGCGAAGATCCTGGGTGAAGAGCTGGAGCTGCCGAACATCGAACCTCGGGGCAAGGCTCAGGTGGCGGTGAGCGGTCACCGCTATTCATCGGTGAGTCGTTCAGGGCCGCGCTCCCTGCGCCACATGCGCCGGACCATGAAAGAGTCGTTGGTCCGCCAGATCGCCACGGGCACCTACGACCCCGACGATCCTCGGCTGGTGCCCATCGCAGAAGACCTGCGCTTCCGCTCGGCCAAGGAGATCTTGAAGCCCGATCACGCCGCCATGATCCTCTACATGATGGACGTGTCTGGCTCGATGGGGCGCGAACAGAAGGAGATCGTGCGGCTGGTGTCCTTCTGGATCGACAGCTGGTTGCGCAGCCAATACAAGAGCCTCGAGACCCGCTACCTGGTCCACGACGCCTCGGCGAAAGAGGTCGACCACGACACCTTCTATCGCCTGCGCGAATCGGGCGGCACCAAGATCTCGTCCGCCTACGAGCTGGCCGCGCAGATGCTGGCCCAGGAGTTCCCTTCCGAGGAGTGGAACATCTACCTGTTTCATTTTTCGGACGGCGACAACTGGAGCGGACGGGACACGGAGAAGTGTCTCTCGCTCCTGCGCGAGACGCTGCTCCCGGCGGCCAATCTGTTTTGCTACGGGCAGGTGAAGAGCGCCTACGGCTCGGGGCAGTTCATGAAGGACCTCGACGAAGGTGTGGGCGCGCAAGAAGGGCTGATCGCCTGTGAGATCCTCGACCGGCAGGGCATCTTGCCGGCGATCAAGACCTTCCTCGGCTCGGGACGCTGAACCATGGCTGACATCGGCGCTGAGCTGCTGGCCCTGCAAGAAGCGGTGGAGGCCCGGGCCCGCTCGCAAGGGCTCGACTTCCCCGAGATCGTCTACGAGATGGTGGACCACCGTCAGCTCAACGAGATCGCGGCCTACGGTGGTTTCCCTGTGCGCTACCCGCACTGGCGCTTCGGCATGGAGTTCGACCGGTTGATGAAGGGTCACATCTACGGCCTGCAGCGCATCTACGAGCTGGTGGTGAACACCAAGCCGGTGGTGGCCTACCTGCTCAACCAGAACGCCGCTGTCGAACAGAAACTGATCATGGCCCACGTCTGCGGCCACGCTGACTTCTTCACCCACAACGCCTGGTTCGCCCACACCGAGCGCAACATGATGGACGGGTTGGCCAGCCACGGTTCGAGGGTGCGCACGTTGATCGACGAGCAGGGCCTGGAGCCCGTGGAGTCGTTCATCGACACCGTGCAGTCCCTCGACAATCTGGTCGACCCTGGCGCCCTGTCACGGGCCCGGGGCAAGCCTGGCAACGGGCCGCCACTCGATGGACTCATCCCCGAGCGGGACATCCTGGGCGAGCTGCTGCTCCGTGCGCCGCTGAAAGACTGGCAACAAGAGCTGCTCTCGATCCTGCGCGACGAGGCCTACTACTTCTTGCCTCAGGGTCTGACCAAGATCATGAACGAAGGCTGGGCGTCGTTCTGGCACAGCCGCCTGATGACCAGCGAGCTGTTGCGGGACGCCGAGGTGGTCGACTACGCCGACCAGCACAGCGGCGCCATGGGTGGGGACGACGGTCCCATGAACCCGTACAAGCTGGGCATGGAGCTGTTTCGTCACATCGCCGCAACCCGAGGTCAGGAGAAGATCTTCGAGGCGTGCACGGTGCACAACGACCTGACCTTCATTGACAATTTTCTCGATGAAGAGTTCGCCCTGGCCCAGGGCCTGGGCACCACGAGCGAGGAGTTCGAGACGGCGAAAGCGCAGCTCATGGATCAACTCACCAATGGGGGCCAGCCGGTGATCCGCCGTGTCGACAGCGACGATGGGGAGTTGATCCTGGAGCACTGCTGGAGCGGCGCCGAGCTGCAAGTGCAGGCGGCGGAAGCGACCCTGCGCAACCTGGAGAAGCTCTGGGCAGCACCGGTGAGGCTGTACACCTGTCTGAACGCCAAGCCCGTCTTGATCTCGTGCATTGCGGGCGAGCTGAGCCGCGAAGAGGGGCCCGCTGACTCTGAAGTCGCCGACGAGGCCGCCTGAGGGGCGCTCAGAGGCTCTCGATGTACGCGCCGAGGTCAACCTCGTAGGCCTGCAAGATGCCCGCACGGCGGCGCTTGTGGTGCCTGACGCGCAAGGGGCACATGGCCAGCACGATCAGGTAGTACAGCGCCGCTCCGGCCAGGGCGCCGTCGAGCACCGCCGGTGGGGGGCCGAGCCCGGCGTAGAGAATCAGCGAGACCACGCCGAAGAGCATCAGGTTGCGGGCCATGAACCAGCCGAAGCCTGACTGCCAGCTGCGCTCCAGGCCCATGTCCCGCAGCTGAATCCAGGCCAGGCTGGTGCGGGACAGAACCTCGAGCGCCTCGTCGCCGCCGAGCTTGCCCTCGGTCAGGTCAGCGATGAGCAGCCGCGGATCTCTGGGGACGGGCAGCTCGTTGCGGGCCAGCTCTGCGAGACGGGTGCGAGCCTCGCCGGACAGGCTCACGTGGAGCGCTCACCCCAGATGACCTTGACGAAGCACCAGACCACCAGACCGATGACGAAGGTCCAGGCGGCGCCGATGAAGATCCACGAGGCGGTGGTCATCTCGGGGTTCTCGGGCAGCTGGCTGCCGTTCTGCAACAGGGAGAGGAACATCAGGCGTCCTCCTCGATGGTCTCGAGCGAGCGGAAGCGGCCGCGGCGGGAAGCCACGAAGACCAGCAGGGCGAAGAAGGCGAAGAGCGCCAGCATCAGCCCGCGGGCCAGCTGTGCGTTGCTACGGCTGAGCTCCGAGTAGACGGCGCCGTTGGGGTCTTCTTCGAACATCAGGATCGGCAGGGCCGTGGTCGATCCCCACCAGCACAGCATGCCGATGAGCACCAGGGGCGTGACCCAGGTCATGATGAACTTGAAGATGCGCGGGACGCGTAGCTCAGAGCCGTGGTGAATCTCGGCCCAGGCGCGATCCGAACCAAAGACCCACATGAACAAGACCACCTCTACGGTGGAGAACAGCACCAGGCCGAAGGTGCCGGCCCAGTAGTCGATCTCGTCGAGCACGCCGTTCAGCAGGATCACCGGCTGCACACAGAGCAGGATGATCAAGCCCACGATCACTGCAGCCTTCCTGCGGGTGAAGCCCAGGGTGTCCTCGAAGAAGGCCATGGTCGGCTGGGACAAGGCCAGCGACGACGTGATGCCAGCGACGAAGAGCAGGCCGAACCAGAGCGTGCCGAGCATCTGCACGCTGGCGGGCCCGGGCTCCATGCCGAACACGGTGGTCTGGGCGAAGATCTGGGGCATGGTGATGAAGGCCAGGCCCATGTTGCCCGAGCTGGCTTCCCAGACGCCCTGGCTGCCCAGGAAGACGAAGGCTGCGGGGATGGCCAGGGTGCCGCCCAGGATGACCTCGCAGAACTCGTTGGTGGAGACCGTGGCCAGGCCGGTGAGGACGATGTCGTCGTCACGGGTCAGGTAGGAGGCGTAGGTATTGATGGCGCCAGAGCCCACGGACAGGGTGAAGAAGATCTGTCCAGCCGCTGCGAGCCAGATGGCCGCCGCGTCGCCTGAGAACAGTCGCTGCCAGTCGGGCTGCCAGTAGAGGGCCAGGCCGTCCATGGCGCTGCGGCCGTCGACCTCGGGGAGTGTCAAGACGCGGGCCACCAGGGCGATGGCGCAGAGCAGCAAGATGGGCATGCCGATCTTGGCGATGACCTCGATGCCCTTGCTCAGTCCGCGGGAGAGCACCCAGAGATTCACCGCGATGGTGATGGCGAAGAAACCGTAGGCGGTGCTCGTGCCTTGCCAGCCGGCCTCGCCAAGGAAGCCCCCGCTGCCGCCCAGGTAGTTGTTGAAGTGGGCGCCCGTGTCCTGGCCTGTCAACGTGCCGGTGGCAGATTGGACCGCGTAGCCCAGGGTCCATGACTCGATGTAGACGTAGTAGATGACGATCAGCAGCGGCATCACCACGCCCAGGGCGCCGATGTACTTGACCCAGCGCATCCTGGTCAGGCTCTGGAACATGCCAGGCGCCGTCGAGTAGCCGAAGTGGCCGCCACGACGACCGATGCCCCACTCCATCCACATCAGCGGGATGCCCAGCAGCAGCAGGCTGATGAAATAGGCCACCATGAACGAGCCCTGCCCGTTCTGGACCGCCTGGTTGGGGAAGCGCAGGAAGTTGCCCAGGCCCACGGCGTTTCCGGCCATGGCCAGGATCAGCCCGAGGCGTGACCCCCAGCGTTCACGATCTGGCGGCGGGGCGTAGTCAGTCGTGCTCATGGGTACCCTCTCGACAACGGTCTGATGGCCCACGTTTCTAGGTGAGTGGAGCCCTCCAGGCAAGTGTCGGCCTGAATCGTGGACCGCTTTGGCGGCTCCGGGTTAGAACCTCAACCGCCCCGATGGAGCCCTGAGGCCATGCCCATGGACGCAGTCATCTTCGATATGGATGGCGTGCTCGTAGACAGCGAGCCGCTGCACTTCGCCACCACCAACGCCGTGCTGTCCAGCCGGGGCGTGGCCCTCGACCAGGCCGACTACGACCCCTGCATCGGCATGGACGAACCCTCGTTTTTCGCCTTGCTGATCGACCGTTTCGGCCTCAGCGACACTCCCGCTGCCTTGGCCCGAGAGCGGGTAACGATCGGTCTGGTGCATCTCGCCGAGCATCCTCTGCCGCCGCTTCCGGGGGTGCTGGAGCTGCTGCTGTCGCTGCAGGCGGAGGGCAAGCAGCTGGCCCTGGCCACGTCTGCCACCAGGGCTCAGGCCGACCTCATTCTGGATCAGCTGGGAGTCACCAGACTCTTTTCAGCAATCGTGACCAAAGACGATGTGAGCCAGGGCAAGCCAGCCCCAGACCTGTTCGTGGAGGCGGCCCGGCAGCTCGGCGTTGAGCCCCAGGTCTGCCTGGTCATTGAAGACGCGGTGCTGGGAGTGGAGGCGGCTCGGGCCGCTGGCATGGCGGCAGTGGCCTTTGTGCCGTCCGAGCGAGGGGGCGGCGACCATCTGCGAGCGGGGGCGGCGGCGGTGCTTCCTACCTTCTCCGGGCTGACTGCTGAGCGGCTGGAGCAGCTCATCGACGACGAGCTGGCCAGGCTGCGGGGCCCCTGACCCTGAAAAGACAGCGGGCGCCCCTCCCGAAGGAGAAGCGCCCGCTGGAAAGGCGGAAGTGCCCGTAGTCGCTGTCAGCGACGAGTCGCCTTGCGGCGGGTGGCTTTCTTGCGAGTAGCCTTCTTACGGGTGGTCTTCTTCGCGGCGGCCTTCTT
>CAZIAK010000059.1:8141-25113 GCA_964537035.1 uncultured Phycisphaerales bacterium
GGCCTTCTTGCGAGTGGCCTTCTTGCGAGTGGCCTTCTTGCGTGTGGCCTTCTTGCGAGTCGCCTTCTTGCGAGTGGCCTTCTTGCGCGTGGCCTTCTTGCGAGTCGCCTTCTTGCGAGTGGCCTTCTTGCGAGTCGCCTTCTTGCGCGTGGCCTTCTTGGCAGTCGCCTTCTTGCGAGTTGCCTTCTTACGCGTCGCCTTCTTACGCGTGGTCTTCTTGGCAGTGGCCTTCTTGCGCGTTGCCTTCTTGCGCGTGGCCTTCTTACGCGTCGCCTTCTTACGCGTGGTCTTCTTGGCGGTGGCCTTCTTGCGCGTTGCCTTCTTGCGCGTGGCCTTCTTACGAGTGGCCTTCTTAGCCATGGTTGACGTACTCCCTTTTGCAAAAGGTCGACCGAAACGACACATGCGTTTTGGTTTCGAACTCTGTATCGGTGGCAAAGCGCACGAATGAACACGATCGGCGCCGACGAAGACGGCGAGAGCTGTGGGCTTGTCGGGGGGCCAACGTCACTGGATCGGACGGTCGGCGCTCTTGCTTACGGCCTTCAGCGCACGCTGGTGATGAAGCCGTGCGTTCGTTAACCCTTTGATACATAGGGAATCCAGATGTTGGCGGGGCCAAGGTGCGGCGGATCGGTCGGTTCCTGCCCGAGTTCAGGCCAGGATCGTGGCTGGGGGATCCAGCAGTGTTCTCCGTGGATCAAAAAAACTGCGAAAAGGCTCATGCGAGACCCGGCGAATGGCCTATTGGCGCGGGATTCGCGCCAAGGATCCCTGGTCCGTCGGGGACAGGATGGTTGACATGAGAGGCGTCCGCTTGGTTTGCTCTGCGCCCTTCGAGCCACGGCTCGAAAGTGCGGAGCACCCGTAGCTCAATTGGATAGAGCGTCGGTCTACGGAACCGAAGGTTGGAGGTTCGAGTCCTCCCGGGTGTACCACCCTCTCTCTCAGCCGTGCCGACGGCTGACCGGCAGGCTCCCATGGCGGCAATACCGGCCTCGCCTCCCTCCGATGAGCTGCTTGCCCGGGCCATGTCCTTGGCCTTTGGCGAAGCCCAGCTGGCCTTCGCGGCAGACGAGGTACCGGTGGGGGCTGCGATCCTGGGCCCTGACGGCGAGGTTCTGGCCCTGGCCCATAACGAGATCCTGGGTCTGGTTGACCCCACAGCCCACGCCGAGCGCCTGGCCTTGAGCCGCGCCGCCCAGGCTGTGGGGGCGCCTCGATTGCCCAAGGGCTCGATCCTGGCCTCGACTCTCGAGCCTTGCGCCATGTGTGCCGGGGCCGTGGTCTTGGCCCGGGTCGACTGGTTGGTCTTCGGTGCCCTGGATCCCAAGACAGGGGCCTGCGGCTCCCTGCGGGATGTGGTCCAGGACCACCGCCTGAACCACCGCTGCACCGTCTTGCCCAGGGTCAGGGAGGGAGACTGCGCCGAACTCCTGACTCGCTTCTTTCGCTCCAAGCGCTGAGAACTGAGAGACAGTCTGGGTGCAGGGTTGAGCGGCGCGGCGGCATTTCTACAATGCCCGGTCGGTTTCCTGAGCTACATCAGGGAGACCGCTGCACGAGACCGTGCGGAGAGGTGACAGAGTGGCCGATTGTGCTCGCTTGGAAAGCGAGTGAGCCGGAAACGGTTCCGAGGGTTCGAATCCCTCTCTCTCCGCCATCGTGGCTCTCTCAGCCTGCCAAGGGCTGGGTGGCCTCGGTGTGCGATATCGATGTGCGAAATGCAGGTTTATCAGCAGGACCCTGACCAGAACAACGCAGACGTGACGTGGAGAGGTGACAGAGTGGTCGATTGTGGCGGTCTCGAAAACCGTTGTCCCTCACGGGACCGTGGGTTCGAATCCCACCCTCTCCGCCACGTCACGTTGTGCTCGTTCGATCGGGTGGGGTTCAGCGCCTCCCCGTCGATGATGGGGGTCGGTGACAATCGGGACGCGTGAACCGGGTCAGGCCCTGACGGGAGCAGCCCTAAGCGAATGTGCCGTTGTGTTGCCGACTCCCTTCATCGGCGGGGTGCGTCGTTCCTCCGGGCTGAGCCGTACCTCCGAGCGGCGCTGCGCCTCGACGCCGGCCGGGCCCGTGGCGTAGGCTAGGACCCATGGCTGCCTACACCGTTCTGGCCAATCGCTACAGGCCTCGCACCTTCGATGATGTCGTGGGCCAAGAAGATGTGGCCCGGGTGCTGCGCAGCGCCATCTCCAGCGGTCGGGCTGGCCACGCCTTTCTGTTCTCTGGCCCCCGGGGCGTGGGCAAGACGTCCATGGCCCGCATCCTGGCCAAGGCCTTCAATTGTCTGACTTCTGGGGACGGCACCTCTTGCGATGAGTGCCGGGTCTGTGTGGCCATCGACGGCGCGGGCGAGTGCCTCGACGTGGTCGAGATCGACGGCGCCAGCCACAACCGGGTGGAGAACGTCCGCGAGCTCATCGAGAACCTGCGCTTTCGTCCGGTCGAAGCCCGGCACCGCATCTACATCATCGATGAGGTGCACATGCTCTCCACGGCGGCCTTCAATGCCCTGCTGAAGACCCTGGAGGAGCCCCCGGAGCACGCCAAGTTCATCTTGGCCACCACCGAGCCCCTCAAGGTCCCGGAGACGATCCGTTCCCGCTGTCAGCTGTTCGACTTCAGGCGGCTCACGTCGGTGCAGATCGCAGCCAGGATGTCGACGGTGTGCCAGGCCGAGGGGGTCTCCGTCCCGGACGAGCTGCCCTTGCGCCTGGCCCGACACGCCCAGGGAGGCATGCGCGACGCGCTCTCACTGCTCGATCAGCTGATCACCTTTTCTGCCGGTGCCCCGTCCATCGAAGATCTGCAGCGGCTCACCGGACGCATGTCCCCAGAGCTGCTCCATGGCTTGCTGGCGGACGCCTTGGCCGGGGACACGGCAGGGGTCCATCGCCAGACCGCCCAGGCTCTCGAACTGGGGGCTCGGGCCGCCGACCTTGTGGGGCAACTCACCGAGGTCCTTGAGGGGCTGCTGGTCACGGTGGCGGGGGGCGAGGTGGCGGACGCCACGGACGACGAGCGCCGGGCCCTGGCTGAACTGGCGAAGCACGCGCCCCTCGACCAGGTGATGGCCATGCTCGACGTGTTGGTCGAGGCCTCGCGGCGACTGCGTCAACAACACGACGGCCGGCTGGTGGTGGAGATGGCCGTGCTGACCCTGGCCCGCCTGGCGTCGCTGCAATCGGTGTCCGACCTGTTGGCGGGCGCGGGGCCGGCGCCCCGCGGCTCGGCTCAGATGGGCCGCGGCCCGGCTGCCCAGGGCCAGAGGGCCGCGCCGTCCAGGGGCACGCCCGTCAGGGACGGACCGGTGGCCAGGGCACGGCCTGAGCCCAGTCGCCCCCCGGCGCAAGCTCAGCAATCGGCGCAAGCTCAGCAATCGGCGCAAGCTCAGCAATCGACGCAAGCTCAGCGACCAGCGAGAGCCCAGCCATCGACGCAGGCCCAGCAGCCGAGATCCACGCCGTCTGAGGCGGCTCAAGCTGGCCCCGGATCGACGCCGCCCGTCGTGCCCGGTGCAGAGTCCCGTCAGTCCGCTCGCCCCAGCGCCGCGGCTCAGGGAGCAGAGGTCACCTTTCGGGAGCGCTTCCTGGCGGCTCTCACCGGCCGTTCCCTGCGGGCCGAGTTGGACCGCTACGTGGACATCCGCCTGGAGGGAGACGCGCTGGTGCTGGTCTTGCCTGCCGATGGGCCCTCGAAGCTCTTCGATCCCCAGGGTCGCGAACTCTCCGAGAAGCTGAAGGCCGCCGGGCTCAAGGTCGTGGGTCGAGCGGTGCAGCTCCGTTGCGAGGCCGGTCCTGCACCCGGCCCCTCTCCCGAGGCCTCAGGCCAAGCAGCGGGTGCGGGCCATCCCTCCGCGACGACCGAGGACGCGAGCGCGACTCCGGGAGCGACGGGCACCGGGGCACCCGATCGCGCCAGGCCTCCAGCCGCCGATCCCCCAACTCAAGGGGCGGGGCATGGGGCTGCGCCGCCGCCGCGCCGGGGCTCAAAGGACGGTCTGTCCGCCGCGGAACAGCGCGTCGAGGACGCCTGGCCCGACTCCGAGAGAGTCGACTTCTGAGGGGATCTGAGGCACGATCAGGTCGTGGAGCGCGGCCCGAGACGCTCTTCTCCCCGTCTCCGGAGTCATCTGACCATGGATTTCAGGCATCTGCTCGAACAGGCCAAGAACCTCGAAAAGAACCTGGCCAAGATCGAGGAGACCCTGGCGGAGCACGAGACCGTCGGCAAGGCTAGCGGCGTCGAAGTGCGCATGAATGGAGTGGGCGATGTGCTCTCCTTGGACATCGACCCCGAGCTGATCAAGACGGGTGACGCCGAGCTGGTCGCCCAGGCCGTGCGTGTCGCGCTCAACCAGGCGGTCCAGGCCTCGCGCAAGTATCGCGACGATCAGCGGGGCGATCTGACCGGCGGGTTGAAGCTGCCCGACTTCTGAGTCTCTGGCGTGGCCTGACGGGGCGCTGAGGGTAGGATTGCCCCCATGGGCTATCCCACTCCAGTCGCGCGCCTCATCGAAGCCCTCAAACAGCTCCCTGGCGTAGGCAGTCGCACCGCCGAACGTCACGCCTTCCATTTGCTGCGGGCGCCCCCGAACGAGGTGCTCGAGCTGGCGGCGGCGATCGAGGCCATCACCACGGCGGTGTTGTCCTGTTCTCTCTGCCACAACATGTCCGAGGCGGATCCCTGCCCGATCTGCAGCGACGAGACCCGCGAGGGACAGCGGCTGCTCGTGGTGGAACAACCCCGAGATCTGGTGGCCTTCGAAGAGGCCGGTTGGCGGGGCCGGTACCACGTCTTGCTGGGGCACGTGAGCCCGCTCGAAGGGCTCGAAGCCCGTGACCTGACCCTCGACGCCCTGTCCCAGCGAGTGGCCGAGCAGCAGATCACCGAGGTGGTGGTGGCCACGAACCCCGACTACGAAGGGGACGCCACCGCACTGCACGTCTCCCGGGTCCTGTCCGACCTCGAGGTCTCGGTGACCCGCATCGCCCGGGGCGTGGCTTCGGGGTCTGCCATCGAGTACAGCAACGCGGCCATGCTCTCGGACGCCCTCGCCGGCCGCACGCAGATGGACGGGCCGTCATGAAGCTCGGCCTGAACCAGAACCTCCGCCCCGAGCTGGGCCTGCGGTTGTCGCCCCAGATCTTGCAGCGCATCGAGGTGCTGCAGCTGCCCTCCCTCGACCTGGCCGAGATGATCGATCAGGAGCTGCAGGAGAACGACGCCCTCGAGGTGGACACCGAACTCGACGAAGCGTCGGCCGAGGTCGATGACGACGACGGCTCCGAGCTGGACGACATCGCCGCTGACGACGATTGGCGGCCAGCGAGCTCTCAAGGCGAGGGCAACTCGAGTACCGACGTGTTGCAGGCCACCGCCGCCGCGCCGGTGACCTTGAACGACCATCTGTCAGGCCAGCTCGAACTGATGGACCTGACCCGCCTGGAGCACGACATCGCCTCCGTGCTGATCGATGCCCTCGATGACCGGGGCTGGTTGGTGATGGATCTCAACGACATCGCCGTCGACACGCAACCGGCGGCCACTTTGGGCGACAAGGAGCACGCCCTCCATCTTGTGCAGCGACTTGAGCCCGCCGGCGTGGGCTGCCGGGACATGGTCGAGTGTCTGCTGCTTCAGCTCGATCCTGACGGCCCTGGCTATCAACTCCTGGCCACCCTGGTGTTGGGCCACCTCGACGACATCGCCCACAATCGCATCCCGCGTATCGTCAGGGAGACTGGCCAGGAGGTCGACGCGGTGCTCGCGGCCATCGACGAGATCAGCCATCTCGACCCCCTGCCAGGTCGGCGATTCGGGAGCGCGGCCGTGCCCCACGTGCGCCCTGACGTGACCGTCTACAGAGCGGGCGATGACTTCGAGATCTCTCTCGAGAACGACTGGATCCCCAACCTGCTCGTCTCCCGTGCCTATCTCGACATGTCTCGCGATCGCTCCACGGACGTGGCCTTGCGCAAGCACATTCGTGGGCGCATCGAGGCCGCCCGTTCACTGATCGACGCGGTGGCCCAGCGCAAGCACACGCTCTTTCGGGTGGCCAGCGAGCTGGTCAATCGTCAGGCGGACTTCATCGAGAAGGGCAAGTCGCGCCTGCGTCCCCTGCGCATGCAAGAGGTGGCTGACGCTCTCGGGGTGCACGTGTCCACGGTGAGTCGGGCGATCAGCGGCAAGTACCTGCAGACGCCCCACGGCATCATGCCCATGAAGGGGCTCTTCACCGGGGAGATCCCCGCCCGGGTTGGGGCGGCGGCTGGTGGGGGCGAGTCCGAGAGTCGGGCCAGCGTGCAAGAGCGCATTCGCGACATCATCGAGGCGGAGGACAAGCTCCATCCCCTCTCAGACGAGGCCATCGTGTCGATCCTTGCCGAGCGCCATGGGCTGGCGATCGCCCGGCGCACGGTGACCAAGTACCGCAAGGCCATGAAGATCGGTTCGTCTCGCGCCCGGCGGGTCTACCGCTCGTCGTGAGTGCGCCCTGTCGTCGGCGGTTGGTCCTGGCCTATGACGGCACCGACTTCGCGGGGTGGCAGGTTCAGCCTGATCGACGCTCCGTGCAGGGCACCGTGCAGTCGGCGTTGGGCAAGCTGTTCGAGGAGGCCGTGGCCGTGCAAGGGTCGGGGCGCACCGATGCAGGGGTTCATGCCTTGGGGCAGGTGGCCCACTTCGATGACCCCAAGGGCTGGCCTCTCGGGCGGCTCGAGGGCGCCCTGGGCGGGACCCTTCCCGCCGATGTTCGCGTGTTGCGGGTGGAGGATGTCCCGGCAGACTTTCACGCCCTGAGGAGTGCTCGACGCAAGAGCTACGTCTATCAGTTCTGGCGCTCAGCAGCTCGGGGGGGCAAGCGTGCCTTGCTCAGCTCTGTGCCTCCTTTGCTGCGGCGCACCCACCTGGCCTGTCGGGCAGACCTGGATCTGGCCGCCATGCGCCGGGCCGCGGCCGCACTGCGAGGGACCCACGACTTCACCACCCTGAGCAAGGCCATGCCCGAGTGGCGGTCGACCCTCAAGCGGGTCGACGCCGTGCGCCTGCTGCAAGACAGGCATATCCTGCGCTTGGTAGTGACCGGAGAGGGTTTTCTCTACGGCATGGTGCGTCTGATGGGCGGCCTGCTGCTCGCGGTGGGGGAGGGCAGCCGGTCTCCTGAGGAGGTGCCCTCGCTGCTCAAAGCTCGAGACCGGGCCCTGGCTCCCGCGTCTCTCCCCGCCCACGGTCTCTTGCTCTGGCGAGTCGATTACCCGACCTGAGTGACGGCATCTCGGGGACGGTCGCGCGGTCGGTGATCTGCAGGGCGAGCAAGGGTGGCGCTTGCCTCCGAGGGCAGGAGGCGTGGACCCCAGAGTCCTGCTATGATCGACCCCGTGGTGAGGCTCTCTGGTTCGCCGATTTGAGTCGTCGACGTGGCTTCACCTTTTGTCCGCTGAGTTCCCGAACGCTGCGTCGCTGCGCGGGGAGCTACGCTGAGCATGGATTCCCTACATGACCCTGCGCATTGATCTGACTGACCGGCACCACACCCACACCGACGGCGAGCGGGAGCACGTGAAGGACAAGGTCAGCAAGCTGACCCACTACTTCGATCAGGTGCATCACATCGAGATCATCCTGGACAAGGAGCACGATCAGCACGTGGTCGAGGTCATCGTGACCGCGAACAACCATCTGCACTTCGTTGGCCATGCCGTGAACGACTCCATGCCCTCCGCCGTGGACAAGGTCGTCTCCCGCCTCGAACGGCAGGTGGTCAAGGCGAAAGAGCGCATGAAGGATCACAAGCGCGGTGACACCAGCGGCAAGGTCTCGTGACTGCTCCAGCCCCCATGACCGACGTCTTCAACGTCGAGGGCGTGATGCTCGATCTCGCCGCCGAAACCAAGCAGGCTGCGCTTGAGGCCATGGTGCGCCAGGCCATCGAGGCCAAGGTCTTGCCCAAGACCCGTCGCGACCAGGCCGTGGAGGCCCTGCTCGAACGGGAGAACCGTGGCTCGACGGCTCTGGGTGGTGGTGTGGCCATTCCTCACGCGAAGATCCCTGGGTTGCAGAAGATCGCCGGTCTCGTGGCCCGCTCGGTCGAGGGCATCGACTACCGGGCCATCGATGGTGAGCCGGTCCACGTCTTCGTCCTGTTGATCTCGCCTGAGAGCAAGGCAGACGAGCACCTCGCCACCCTGCGCTGGATCTCCAGTGCTGCTCGCGACCCTGATTTTCAGAGCTTTATCCGCCAGGCGAGCACCGCCGAAGACGTCCTTGAGGTCCTGCGCGAGCGGGCTCCCGAGCCGTTCTCTGGATGAGCGGCGCGTCAGGTTCTTCGCCCATGTCTGTTGCTCGGCTCGTCGTTCGCATCGTCAACAAGCAGGGGCTCCATGCCCGTCCGATCAGCGATTTCGTCAAGACGGTCGCCCGCTTTGAGGCCTCCGTCACCGTGCGAGGTCCTGGGGGCGAAGCCGACGGCGCCAGCGTGTTGCAGATGATGGGCCTCGCGGCCGGGCTCGGTGCCGAACTCGATCTCCATGCCACCGGCGAAGACGCCGAAGCGTTGCTCAGCGCCCTGGCCACCCTGGTTGCGGACGGTTTCGGCGAGCCCTGACCCCCCCCTGAGGCGGGCGATCACTGGGCCTCCTCTGGTTCGCGGGGTGCTTGTTCGCCCGGGTTCCGCCCCGTATCCTCTGCGCCCGGGCCCCGTCTCGATGCACCCCACAGAAAAGGTGATCGCGGGGGGCCACAGAGAGACCGGACATGGTCGTTGCCGACGTCACCTATCCCGTGAGCCTTTGCCTGAGCAAGGCCGGTGATGCCCGATACCTGGGGCATCTCGACTTTCTCAGGCTCGTTGAGCGCTCACTGCGTCGCAGCCGCCTGCCCGTACGATATTCAGAAGGATTCAATCCGCGGATCAAGATGAGCTTCTCGGATGCCCTCCCTGTGGGGACGGCATCAGACGGAGAATGGCTCACCATCATCCTGACCAAGGACCTCGCAACGGACGTGGTGCGAGATCGATTGTCACCGTCTCTGCCACACGGCACAGATGTGGTTGACGTCATCAGGGGCAAGAGCCCCGCAGACGACGGCCCGGTGCACTATCGACTCCAGATCGTTTCCGGGGCAGGGTCCGCAGCCGACGCGCTCACCGAATTGCTGGCGCGCGACGAATACACCATTGCCGATCCTCGCCGGAATCGGCCCGTCTCCGTACGGGCCCACCTGGCAGGGGGGTCAGCCTTCGACGATCATCTCGTCGTTGCACTCGTCGCCGTGAATGGACGTCCTCCCCGACCAGCCCCGCTGGTAGCGGCCCTGTGCGAGATCGCCGGGACCCGATCGAGGGAGGTGCCCCGTTTTGGGGTCTGCACCAAGCTGGCATCGCACGAGCGTCGTCATGGAGATCAACCATGGCCAGACGCCGACGCAGTTCAAGCCACCAGAACCAAGGGGGGCGCAAGCTCCTCATCAACTCCTGTGAGTCCGAAGAGAGTCGCATCGCGATCCTCAAGGACGGGAAGCTCGACGAGTACTACATAGAGCGGCAGTCCCTGGGGAGCACCCTGGGGAACATCTACAAGGCCCGCATCACCAACGTCGAGAAGTCGATCGGCGCCTCGTTCGTCGAGTTCGGCCACAGTCGCCAGGGCTTCCTCCACGTCTCCGACCTGTGCATGGAGGCGGTCGGTGGTGAAGCCGCCGAGTTGCTGGTGACGGTTCAGGCCGCCCGCGAAGTGGCTCATGATGAAGATGTGGTCGAAAGCCGTTCGTCCAAGACGGCCAGTGAAGAGGGCGGCGAGGCCGAGGCTGAAGCAGCCAACTCTGCGGTGGCAACCGCCGAGCGACCCGAGGATCCGTCGAGCCTGGCCGCCGACGAGGGCGATGCGGGGGATGACGACAACGACGGCGAAGACGCTGAGGCCGAGATGGATGTCGCTCTCACCGAGAGCGAAGACGACGACGAAGGTAGCGAAGACGACGACGAAGGGGAGTACAGCCCTGACGACGTGGTCGACCCGTGGACGGGAGATGCCCTGACCGAGGAGCGAGGCCAGGAGCTGGGCGCCGTTCAGGACACGGACGACGACGACGAGGATGAGGACCTCCCCGAACTCGAACTGGAGCTCATTGAGCCCGGCGACGATGAGGAGGGCTCGGACGAAGCCACCGAGGAGGGAGCCGCGACCTCGGCAGGTCTGGCCGAAGCAGGTGCTGCCGGCGGTGAGGACGCTGTCACGGTCGAGGACGATGATGACGGGGGCGACGAGACCGATGCCGCCACGGAGGCGTCGTCCCATGACGAGGCGGCTGCCCAGCTGGACCTCTTCGGCCCTCTGAGCGAAGAGCTCGAAGGCCTGCGCCGGACGGCCGAGGACGATCTGCCCCAGCGCGGTGGGCGTCGGCGAGGTCGGCGGGGCCGGGGGCGGGGTGGCCGAGGCCGGAGCCGCGGTCGTCCCTCGGACGGCGACCAGGCCTCCAAGAACGGGTCGCCGGCCAAGACCAATGGCCGGGACGGTGGTCGCCGTGGCCGCAAAGACCGAAACTCTGGTCGGGGGGGGCAGCGCAAGAGCCGGGACCAGCGGCAGATGCCTGCCATCGAGGAGATCCTGTCCAAGGGCCAGGAGGTCGTGGTCCAGGTCATCAAGGATGGCATCGGCAACAAGGGGCCGACGCTCACCACCTTCTTGTCGATCCCCGGGCGCTACATCGTGCTCATGCCTGGCATCCACAAGCGGGGCGTGTCACGAAAGGTCACCGACGGCAAGGAGCGTGACCGGCTGAAAGATCTTGTCCGTGATCTCGAGGCTCCCGACGGTGTGGGCTTCATCGTGCGCACCGCCGGCCTGGGCTGCACGATCGACGATTTGCAGCGCGACCTCGACTATCTGCTGCGCCTCTGGAACCAGATGCGCGTGCGGGTGAAAGAGTTCTCGGCGCCGGTCCTGCTCTACCAAGAGAACGATCTGGTCATCCGCACCCTGCGCGATCTCTACGACGGTCGGGGCGAGGTGGTCATCGACGATCCCACGACCGCTGAGAAGGCCCGGGAGTTCATGGGTCAGATCATGCCTGACTGCGTGGACAAGGTGGTCTCCTACAAGAACGAGAAGCCGCTCTTCAGCCACTACGGCCTGGAGACCGAGCTGCAGCGACTGCTCAAGAGCCGGCTCGAGCTCAAGTCGGGTGCATCCCTGATCATCGAGCAGACCGAGGCCCTGGTGGCCATCGACGTCAACTCCGGCCGCTACAAGCCCGAGAAGCACAAGAGCATCGATGACACGGCCTTCAACGTGAACTGCGAGGCGGCGGTCGAGGTGGCCAGGCAGCTCCGTCTGCGCGACCTGGGCGGCGTGGTCGTCATCGACTTCATCGACATGCGTCTGGAAAAGCACCGCAAGGCCCTGGAGCGGCTCTTCAAGGACGAGCTGCGCAAGGACCGGGCCCGCATCAAGGTGGCCCGGGTGTCGCCCTTCGGCATTCTCGAGATGACCCGTCAGCGGGTGCGGCCCAGCCTCAAGCGCTCGGTCCACCAGGGTTGTCCGTACTGCGAGGGCACAGGCTACGTGCCATCGGACGAGACCTCGTGCCTGGCCGTGGTGCGCACCATCCGGGACAACCTCTGGCGGCCTGGCTCGGTGTTGGTGGTCACGGTGCGGCCTGAGGTGGCCGAGGCCGTGCTCAACACCCAGAAGAGAGTCCTGGCCGAGATCGAAGAGCGCCACCACCGGCAGGTCTTCATCCGAGCTGACCACCGCCTGGCCTACGACGACATCGAGATCCGGGCCATGGTGGCCCTGCCCTCCGAAATGGACCATCGCAGGGCCTGACAGCCTGTGCGTAGAATGCCGCACGCCAAGCACACTTCGATGGGGCCAGCTCTTCGTTGCCGAATCCTCGACGAATCCACTGATTCGACTCCGGTTCGTCGCCTCGATCTGGGTCCGTCGAGGTGCACTCGCCATCACGGCAGTCTACGCACAGGCTGCTGAGCGGCGTTTCTGGCCAGCCAGAGGCACCATGAGCGATCGAGCCACGCAGGTGCTTGATCACCTTGGCCCGCTCGGTATGATACTTCGCCCTATCCGACCCAGATTCCCTGGGTCGCGACACAAACGTTCCCGCGCGACGGCCTCCGTCGCCCAGTAAGGAGTAGACCAGTGCAGGCCATCATCGAAGACCGCGGACGCCAGTACGTCGTCCACGACGGTGACAGCATCCGGGTCGACCATCTGGGTGAGACAGAGGTGGGAGCAGAGATCGTGTTCGACAAGGTCTTGGCCTTGGGCGACACCTTCGGCGCTCCGACCATTGACGGCGCGAACGTGAAGGCCGTGGTCGACAAGCACGGCAAGGGCAAGAAGCTCATGGTCTACAAGTTTCGTCGGCGCAAGGACTACCGACGCAAGCAAGGCCACCGCCAGGACTACACCTGGCTGACGATCACCTCCATCAACGGTTAGGGCAGCGTTCCATGGCACATAAGAAGGGACAGGGCTCGACCCGCAACGGCCGCGACAGCAACCCGCAGCACCGCGGCATCAAGCGCTACGGAGGCCAGACGGTCACCGCCGGTACGATCCTCATTCGTCAGCTCGGCACGAAGTTCCGCCCGGGCTACAACGTGGGCCTGGGCCGGGACTACACGCTCTTCGCACTGACCGACGGTGTGGTGCGTTTCGGCACCCAGCGTCGCGTGCACATCGATCCGGTGGCTGCTGAGGCCTGAGCCTCTCCCGCCCAGGGTCTGCCGACGGCGGTTGACGCGATGTTCATTGACGAGACTGAGATCGTTGTCTTGTCAGGGCGAGGCGGTGACGGCATCTGCAGTTTCCGGCGAGAGAAGTACATTCCGCGCGGCGGGCCTGACGGGGGCAACGGCGGCAAGGGCGGCGACGTCATCCTGGTCGCTTCCCTCGGCCAGCACACCCTCGGCAGCGTGCAACACTTGCGTACGTACCGTGGCGAGAGCGGCCGTCAGGGAGGGCCTGCCAACAAGAATGGCAGGCAGGGCAAACCCCTGATCCTTGATGTTCCTCTGGGGACGTTGGTCAAGGATGCAGAGCGGGGCCATGTGCTCAAAGACCTGGCCCACGACGGCGACCGGGTCATCGTGGCCCCGGGTGGGCAGGGCGGCAAGGGCAACAAGCACTTCGCCAGTTCGACCAACCGGGCTCCCCGTCGGTTCACCACGGGCCAGCCGGGTGAGCAGCGACGGCTGATCCTCGAGCTCAGGTTGGTGGCCGATGTGGGATTGGTGGGGCTGCCCAATGCCGGCAAGTCGACCTTTCTGAGGCGGGTCACCAGCGCCCGGCCCAAGGTGGCCGACTACCCGTTCACCACCCTGCAGCCGATCCTCGGCATCGTCGACGGCGATGATGTGGGCATGGTCCTGGCTGACATTCCGGGCTTGATCGAAGGGGCCAGCAGCGGCGCAGGGCTGGGAGATCGCTTTCTGCGGCATATCCAGCGCACCCGGCTGTTGCTCCACCTGGTGGACGCCTGTGACGGGGCGGAGGCTGCGGTGGCTGCCTGGGCCACGATCCGAGAAGAGCTGCGCCTCTCAGGCCACGGTCTCGATGAGCGTCCCTCGGTGCTGGCCCTCTCCCGGGTCGACACCATAGACGACGGCGAAGCTGTGGCCGCGGCCCTGGCCCAGGCCTCCGGGCAGACGGTCGTGCCCCTGTCCTCACAGACCGGCGAAGGGGTGAATCGGATCCTGGGCATGCTGGCCACTGAGCTGGCCGAACTCGACGAGCTGAACGGGAAGGACTGAGCCCTCCCTTCGTCCAAGGGACACATGGGTTGCTTCGGCCTCTGGGCCAAGGCAATCTGAGACCGTCCGCCACCGCTCATGCGCCCGGAGTTGGCCCGCGATGAACATCCGTAAACTGAAGACCCTGCTGTGGATGTTTTGCCTCGTGGCCTTTGTGGGCGCGGGCTACACCTTCTACGACATCTGGTCTGGCAAGAAAGAGCTGCGCTACAAGCCTCGCGAAGCGACGGTTTTTCACGACCTGATCCAGAGCAAGGTCGGTGAGGTCGAGACCCGCAATGACGGCCCGGTCTACTACAGCCCAGAGCGATATCAAGGGCTCTGGCTGGCGCGGCTCGACGGCAGCCTGCCGCCGGTGATTGAACTGACCGAGGCTGGCGAGGGCGGACCGGCAGTCGAGCAGGCCTTCGTCCTGCCGCCCATCAGCAGCGTTCTGAACCTGGGCATGATTGTCTACGCCGACAAGCCGCTGGATCGCTTTGTGGCCTTGACCTACACGGACGGGCAACTTGGCATGGCGACCCAGGGCAAGGCGCGGCGTCTCCATGTCTCAGAAGGTGAAGCCTTGAAGGCTCCCTACGACGAGGCTCCGTATTTCGGCAAGTTGCTGGCCATCGGTCGCCAGTCCGTCACCTTTCAGTGGGGCGACCACGAGGAGCAGGTCACCCCCGGACTCGGCTCCGACGGCGCCCAAAAGCCCATCGCCGATTGGACCTTCGATGAGGTCGTCGACCCGACGGAGGCCCTCGACGGCGTCCCCGAGGAGTCCATCGAGCTGGAGCCGGGCAAATGGGTCATCGGCCAGAACGACCTCAAGTTGATCGAAGACGATGCCCAGCGCATCCTGAACGAAGACCTGAATATCCGCAGCTTGCCGCCGTCCGGCGAGGGCAAGCGCTCGACGCTGGAGCTGACCCACGTGGAGCCCGGCTCGTTGCCGTCGCGCTACGGCTTCGCTTCAGGAGATCGGATCATCTCGGTCAACGGCATCCCCATGACCTCTCTGGCCTCGGCGACCAACTGGTACAAGCAGAACTCGACCCTGCCGTCGTACCACGTGGTCTATGAGCGTCTCGGCGCCCAGAAGGCCACCACGATCTACAACAAGAGCAACTGAGTCCGGCGCGGGGCCGTGTTCACCGTCGACATTGGCAACTCGTCCCTGACCGTGGGCTCTTGGCTGGATGGCCAGGTCTCGGTCAGCCGCTTCAGGTCGCCCGCCGAGGCGGCACGGGCCATCCACGGGCCCGTGGCCATCATCTCGGTCTCGGCAGATCGGCTGGCCGAACTGCTGGCCGCATTGCCCGCCGAGTGGAGGCGCGAGGCCACGGTGCTCGGGGGCATCCCCGAGGCCATGGAGTTGGCCGACCCCAGGCTGGCCGAAAGCACGGGGCAGGATCGCCTCGCCGCGGCTCTGGCTGCGAGCCCCGGCCCGGCCATCGTGATCGACGCGGGTACAGCGCTCACGGTCGACCTGGTCGACGGGCAGGGCGTTTTTCTGGGGGGCTTCATCGCACCGGGCCCCCAGGCCGCTCTGGAGGGGCTGTCTCGGGCGGGCTCAGCCTTGCCCTCCCTGGAGCCCGGCAGCTGCGGTCTTTCACCTGGGTTGGACACCCGCTCGGCCATGCAGGCTGGGGTCTGGGGCATGGTCCTGGGAGGCTCCGACCTGTTGGTTGGCGCGGCCCGTCAGGTGCTGCCCGAGGCCAGGTTGGTTGCCACTGGCGGGTGGGCCCGGGCCTGGGTCGCCCAGACAACGCACGCTGCCGTGTCGCTAGATGAGAGGCTGGTGCACCGAGGCATCGCCTTGTGGGCGAGGCCATGAGGGTGCTGCGCCAGGTCGAGCCAGGGGATGGGGGGCGGTTTCCGGGAGTTCGTCACCGGTCATGAAGCGCTACGTTCGCCTTTCACCCCCCGGATTGGGGGCCGTGGCGATCTGGCGCCTGAGCGACGCGTTGGCCCGGTGGCCCGGCCAACTCATCGGCTCTTCGGGGGAGCCCGCGCCCTGGCCAGCGGCGCGACAGGTCCGGCATGGTCTGTGGGTGGGCAGCGAGGGGCCCATCGATGAGATCCTCGCCGTGGGGGGCGAGGGTTGGCTCGAACTCCAGGTCCACGGCGGCGAGGGGATTCGACGAGCGCTGGAGGATTTCCTGGCGGAGCAAGGCTGGGTCGGGGAGCAGAGCTCCCGTCACCGCGAGGGGCCGGGCAGCCTCCGGGCAGCCCGAGCCCTGGCTTCTGCTCGGTGGGGGGCCATGGCCCAGCTGGACGACGAGGTCCGAGAGGTGCTGGCTCAAGACGGGCCCCTGGATCCTGGCGCTCGAGACGAGTTGATCCAGCGGCTGGACCGCAGTCTCGCCTTGGCGGATCACGGGCGGCGTCTGGCGTCTCCCCCCCTGGTGCGGCTGGTGGGCCAACCCAACGCGGGCAAGAGCACTCTGTTCAATGCCATGCTGTCTGATCGCCGAGCGCTGGTCTCGCCCCACCCCGGGACCACGAGAGATGCGGTGCGGGCCGGCCTCTCGGTGGTGGGGGTGCCCATGACGCTTGAGGACACCGCTGGCTTCGAAGGCCCCCCGCTCAGGGAGATCTGCTTTCGCGAACCGGCCCCAGATCTGGTGATTCACGTCCTGCGCCAGCCAGATGAGGTTCAGCTCTCTGGCCCCGCCGTGCTGGTGGTTCTCGGGAGAGCTGACGAACAGGAGCCGGGAGAACTCCCCGCAGTCAGCGGCCTCACAGGTCAGGGATTGGCGCATCTGCTCGGGGCGCTGGGGCAAGGGTTGGGGGTTCAGGAGGACCCCTCGGTCGACGACCACGCGCCGCTCCATGCCGAGGCGCTGGCCAGGCTCAGAAGGGCTCGGGCGCGGTTGTCGGCAGGCTAGGCTGTCATTCTCTGGACCCGGCCGTCGTCTGGATTTCAGGCTCACCGGGGCTCTCTCACCGAGGCCCCTGTGATTTGCCGTGTATGATCCAGCGACGAATCGTGGTGCTATCGGCCTAGCACCTTCCTGCCCAGGCTACTCCCACACCATCTTTGAGGTTGCACATCCATGCGCACAGAGCCATGGCGCGATCGGATTCTCCGTGTTGTTCCGGGTGCGCTGCTGTCCCTGGCAGTCCTGCTCCTCGCCGCCTGTGGTGGCGGTGGTGGTGGCGGCGGGGGCGGTGGGGGAGCTGCCGGTGGCGGGGTCA
>CAZIAK010000060.1:0-24919 GCA_964537035.1 uncultured Phycisphaerales bacterium
ACGAAGGCGCAACCACGCTCTCGCGACGAACTCCGCGAATAGGTCGGACTAGCGGTCGGGGCGTTGGGCCAGGGCCAGGAGGTGGCTCTCGTAGGGTAGGGGGACTCGGCGACCCAGTGTCCTCTCTGCTTTGCAGAGGGCGGTCATGAGGGCGTTGGTCCTGGGGCCTGGGGGGACTCGGCGTCTGGCTAGCCAGGCTGCGGGGTCGTCGGGTGGCTGCTGCTCGGGCGACGAGCTGCGACGATTTGCCAGGGCGATCAGGGTGATGGCTGAGTGGAAGGGGCGCAGGCGCAGCACGTCAAAGCCAGCGCTGGCCAGGGCGGCCCGCAGGGTCAGCCGGGTGTAGCGGCG
The DNA here is from genome assembly GCA_964537035.1 of uncultured Phycisphaerales bacterium. GTDB lineage: Bacteria > Planctomycetota > B15-G4 > B15-G4 > B15-G4 > CAZIAK01. The sequence goes on from CAZIAK010000060.1 coordinate 352, forward strand.
GCGGTGGCCAACCACGGTGTCTTCCTGCGACCAGAGGGACGGGCGGGCCGGGACGCTCACCAGCAACAGGCCTCCGGGACGCAGGGCCTCGTGGCAGGCTCCCAGCAGCGGCGCCTCTTCGGCATGCTCCAGCACATCCATGAGCGCCACCCCGTCCACTGCCTCGGCAAGCGGCAAGGCCGTCGCCCCGCTACGCAGCAAGGGGCCGGTCATCCGCTCTCGGGCGACGGCCAAGCCAGCCAGGCTGGCGTCCACGCCGATCACGTCCAGGCCCAGCGGCTCCAGCTGTTGCGCCACGAAGCCCGTACCGCAGCCCACATCCAAGATCGTCGAGAGACCCAGGCGCCCCACCCACGGCCGCAGCTCCTGAACCACGACCCCGTTGCGGGAGGCGTACCACCAGCCTTGCTCCTCCATGACGCGATCGAGGGCGTAGAGGCCGTCGGGGTAGTCGCTCTCGCCGGCCAGATCGTCCAGAACGATCACGCCTCCCTCGCTCGACAGCTCGTGCCCGCAGGACGGGCAAGGAGGGGACGCGGCGGGGCAGAGAGGGCGCGCCGCAGCGCAGCGGGGGCAGCGCAATCGAGGGAGGGTTCGAGGCAAGACTCACCACCTCGCAGGAGGCTGACCGCACCGTGGCCGGCCAGGGGCATGAAGAATGGAGGCGGCACCCGGATTCGAACCGGGGAATGACGGATTTGCAATCCGTTGCCTTACCACTTGGCCATGCCGCCGCCGGATCACGCGGGCAGAACCATAGCAGGGCCGATGGGCCCGGGCCAGCGATCACCCCGATCTCGGATCTGTCGCCCCCAGCAGCTACAACCTGTGCCAGGGAGAGACATCGCCATGCCATCCAGCCATCCAGACCAGGCCCTCTTTGACGGCCAGAAGCCCTTCCCCCTCATCGCTGCCTGCGACCACTATGCCGGCACCGAGAAGACCATGACCAAGGCCCTGGCCTTGCAGGAGGCTCACACTGCGGCCTTCGACGTGACCCTCGACCTCGAAGACGGCGCCCCCACCGGCCAGGAGAAGAGCCAAGCCGAGCTCGTGGTGGACCTGCTCAACAGCGAGGCCAACGCGAAGGGCCGGGCCGGTGTGCGCATCCACGACCATGCCAGCCCCTACTGGCATCAAGACGTCGACTTGTTGGTGCGAGGTGCCGGTCGGCGCATCGCCCACATCACCATCCCCAAGGCGGAGACCGCTCGGCAGCTGGCCGAGATGATCACCTACATCCAGAACGCGTGCGCCTTCACCGAGGTCGGCCGTGAGATCCCGATCCATGTACTGATCGAGACTCATGGGGCGCTCTTCGATGCCTACAAGATCGCCGCCTTGCCATGGCTGCGGGGCCTCGACTTCGGGATCATGGACTTCGTCTCCAGTCACCACGGCGCGATCAGCTCGGAGGCCATGAAGTCCCCCCAGCAGTTCGAACACGTGTTGCTGCGGCGGGCCAAGGGCATTCAGGTCTCAGCGGCCCTCGCCCACGGACTGGTCCCTGCCCACGGGGTGACCCTGGCCGTGCGCGACCAGGCCCAGGTGAGGGACGATGCCCAGCGGGCCCGGGACGAGTTTGGCTACCTGCGCATGTGGTCCATCCACCCCTCGCAGATCGACCCCATCCTCGAGGCCTTCGCTCCTCGCACAGCAGAGCTCGAGATCGCCGCACGGGTGCTCTGCGAAGCCGTCACCAAGAGCTGGGCGCCCGTGGACATCGACGGCAAGCTCTACGACCGGGCCAGCTATCGCTACTTCTGGCAGCTGGCCAAGCGCGCCCGGCTCAACGATCAGGCTCTGCCCGGTGATCTGCTCACGGCGTTCTTCTCGGAGGACAGTGCCTCAGCGAGCTGAGGGCCTGCCCGTCGTGAAGCGCCCGGAGCGGTCGCGAAGATCACCAGAACCCTGTGCGAAGACCCAGCCACACGGCCGACCAAGAGACGGCGGGCCGGAAGCGCGTCCTACCCGGCGCTCGGCGATAGCTTCGCCAGCGCCTCTTCGAGCTCGCTGACCTCGGGCCACTGGGCCGAGGCCACGGTGAGGTACAGCGCGACGTCGTCCGAGTCGTGATCGGCCGTGAGAGACTCGATCGCAGCGGCAACCTTGTCGCCGGCTGGCTTGGCCTCTTCGTCTTCGACCTGTCCGTCTTCGTGGGCCACGTCGGTGGCCTCCAGGAAGTCGGTCACCAGCTGTTTGCGCGGGCCCAGCAGGTAGCTGCGAATGATGTCCTGAGCCAGGGCGTCGTCTCGCTGGCGCACCAGGAACGCTCGCAGACCCTTGACCTTGTAGGCCACCGCCCGCTTGAGCAGGCTGCTCGGGCGGGAGTTCAGGGCCTTGGCGATGGGCGTGTCGAGGGCCGCACGCACTTCGTCGGGCAGCGCTTCGTAGATGACCTGCAGCCGCTCAAGGGGCTGGTCTGTCAGCAGCTGGTACACGGTGTCTCTCCAAGCTCAACCCGAAGGCTCAGCGGCCCCAGTTCACGACGGCGTCATGCAGCAAGCGCACGCCGAAGCCACGGGCACCCGGAGGCATGCCCTGACGGGTCTTCATCTCCCACGCGGCGCCAGCCACATCGAGGTGCGCGTGGGGCACGCCCTCGGTGAAGCTGAACAAGAAGGCTGCAGCGGTGCAGGAGCCGCCTTCGCGACCCGCAGAGTTGCGGACGTCCGCCCAGCGACTCTTGACCATATCGGAGTAGCTGTCATAGGTCGGCATGGGCCAGAGCTTCTCCGAGGTGCGCTCAGAAGCACCCAGCAACCGCTTCGACAGACGCTCGTCCCGACAGAACATGCCCGCGGCCTCGTGCCCCAGAGCCACCACGATGGCGCCGGTGAGAGTGGCCATGTCGATGATCGCCTCGGGCTTCTTGAGCGTGGCCAGGTGCAGGGCGTCCGCCAAGACGACGCGACCTTCGGCGTCGGTGTTGATCACCTCGATGGTCTTGCCCGAGCCGGTGGTGACCACGTCGCCAGGACGATAGGCCGTGCTGCTGGGCATGTTCTCGGCCGCACCCACGATGCCGATCACCCGCACACCCTTGGGCCGGGTGCGCGCGATGGCAGCCATGAGACCGATGGTCGCCGCAGCGCCGCACATGTCGTAGCGCATTTCCTCCATGCCGCCGCTGGGCTTGATGGAGATGCCGCCCGAGTCGAAGGTCAGACCCTTGCCCACGATGCAGAGGGTGTGCGTGTAGCCCGCGGGCTTGTAGTCCATCTCGATCAGGTAGGACTCTTTGGCGCTGCCCTGACCCACGGCCAGGATGCCACCCATCTTCATGCGTTGCAGGGCCTTGGTGTTGTGGGCCTTGAAGCCCATCTTGCCCTTCGAGCAGATCTTGGCCGCCACGTCGCGCAGGTAGGTGGGGTCGGCGATGTTGCTCGGCAGATCACCCAGCTCGCGAGCCAAGTTGGTGCCTTCGGCCACACCCTTGGCGTCGTTCATCACCGCCGCCGCGCCCTTGATCGAAGAGACGATCGTGGCCGAGGCCAGAGCTGCGTGCTCAGCCTTCTTGAGCGGATACTGGTAGGTGCTCAGCACCAGTCCGCTGGCGCAGGCGCCCAGGCTGGTCTTGTCAAACGAGAGCTTGCCCGCAGTGGCCACGGTGACCTTGCTGAGGTCGAGAGCGGCGGCCTCACGGCCCACGATCATGCCCGCGTGGCGATAGTCGGCGTCGGTCACATCGGCCAGCTTGCCCATGCCGATCAGCAGCAGCGCCCTGGGGCCGCCCTTCTCATCTGCGTGCAGCACCAGGGTCTTGCCGGGCTTGCCGCTGAAGACCCCCTTGCGCATGAGCGACACAGCCTTCGCGCCCAAGGCTCCGCCGGGGAGCTCTTTGGCCCGGACCGAGTCCACCAGCAAGGCCAGCAGGGGGACGTTGGCTGTCAATGATTTGGTCGTGCCGTGGGTCAATCGCATGGTGACTCTCGACTCCTTGCAAAGCTGCCTGGATGATGGAAAGGCGAACGGTAGCACATGGGCATCCCGCCCCCTATCGGAGCCCTGCTTCAGGCCATGCCACACACACCGCGATGCCTCGTCACAGACGTCGATGAGCCCGACCTGCGCGTGGACCGCGCCGGGGTCCACCACTTCGAGCGGGTGCTGCGACTCGAACCGGGAGAGCCCATCGAACTGGTGGACGGCCACGGCGGGCTGGCCAGGGCCCGCTGGGGGCGAAGGGGCGTGCTCACCCAGGTGGTCGTCGCTCCCCGCACCGCGCCCCCCACCGCACCCTTCGTGCTCGCGGTGGCCCCTCCCAGGCCCTCGCGCCTGGACTGGCTGGTAGAGAAGGCTGCCGAGCTCGGCGTCTCCAGACTGCAGCTGCTGAAGACGCAACACAGCGGCCGAGACGTCTCCACCTCGCGCCTGGAGAAACTCACCCGCAAGGCGGGCGAGGCCCTGATGCAGTGTCGGCGGCTCCATCAGATGGAGATCGCGCCGTCTGCATCACTGGAGGCCGTGTTGAACAGCTGGTCCGGGGCCGCTCCTTGGTTGGCCAGCCCCGGAGCGGCGACGGCCCCTGCCGTGGGGAGCACGACAGAGCCGGCCCCGCTCTTGGGCTTGGTCGGCCCAGAGGGTGGTTGGCACGACGACGAGCTGAGTTTGGCCCAAGACTCGGGGGCTGTCCCCGTGGGTCTGGGGTCAGGGGTCCTGCGGGTCGAAACCGCCGCTCTGGCCCTGGCCGTCATCGCTTCGTTGAGAGACGTCCCTGCCCGGCGCTGAACCGTTGAGCTCAGCCAACTCGGTGACAGAGGCAGGCCGGGGGACGTAACATCGCTCGCCATGGACCCGGTCTTGCGGCGCTACCTGTCCTCCCTCGCGTCAGCTGGCGTGCGTAGGATTCCTGTGGGCCAGGCGCGAGCCAGCGCAACGGCGCCGGCCCAGCGAGACGAGGGCCAGGGCGCCCCGACCTCAGGGACCCGAACCGCAGCTGCACCGTCAGGAGGGCCGGGTCCAGGAGCGCAGGGCCATGAGGCTCAGGCTGCCCTCGACGCCGTGGCCGCCGAGGTGCGCTCGTGCCAGGCCTGCAAGCTCTGCCAGCAGCGCAACCAGGCCGTGCCGGGCGAGGGTTCGCCCCGGGCCTCCATCGTCTTCGTGGGCGAGGGCCCGGGGGCCGACGAGGACCGCAGCGGCCGCCCGTTCGTGGGGCCGGCGGGCCAGCTGCTCGAGGACATCATCACCAAGGGCATGGGCCTGACCCGCCCGGACGTCTTCATCTGCAACGTGGTCAAGTGCCGGCCGCCGGGAAACCGGGTGCCCGAGCCAGACGAGAGCGGGGCTTGCAGGGGGTTTCTCGATCGTCAGCTGGCAGCCATTGCCCCCCGGGTCATCTGCACCCTGGGCGCCACGGCAAGTCAGTTGCTGCTCCAGACCGACCTCTCTATTGGCCGGCTGAGAGGCAGAAGTCACCGTTACGGCGAAATCCCTGTCATCCCCACCTATCATCCCGCCTATCTCTTGCGGACCCCATCGGCGAAGCGCGCCACCTGGGAGGACATTCAACAGGTCATGAAGATCGGGCTGCCCCTTTGATGCTGACCGCAGACACGGCCCTCGGCCTCGATGCCGTCGACGGTACGCTCAAGGCGGTGCTGCTGGCTCGGCGCGGGCGAAAGGTCGAGCTGCTGCGCACATGGCGGCTGCCCTACGCTCAGGAGCCTGACATCGCCGCGGGCCGGCGCCTGGCCCTGCGTCGCTTCGTAGAGCAAGCCCGCCCGGGAGCCTGGCCTCGCATCGTCGTGTCTGCCGATGACCGTGGGCACTTCAGCCAGACCTACCTTATTCCGTCCATGGTGGCTGCCCGTATCGACGAGATGGTCAGCTACGAGATCCTCAACGCCCTGGCCATTCCAGAAGAAGAGCTGATCCGTCGCCATCATGTGCGCAAGGGTGTGGTCGAGTGTCAGGTGCACGCGGTGGCGCTCGACAAGCGCTCGGTGAACGCCTGCGCGGCAGAGCTGCGCGAGCTCAAGATGCCCTTCGATGAGCTGCAGCCCCCGGGCTACGCCCTGGCATCGTTCGTCGAACACGAGATGCCCCTGGGCAGAGATCGGGTCCTGCTGGGCGTGGGCGAGCTGTCCACTGAACTGGTGCTGCTCCGTGAAGATGGCCTGTGGACCCGGCATCTGCCCCTGGGTTTGGCCCACGAGCCCGACGAGAGCGATCTGGCCGCCCGGCTGCAAGCCGAGGTCGAGGCGGCGGTGTCCTATTTGTTGCCCCCCGACAGGCTCTTCCGCCCCGCCGACGTGGTGCTGACCGAAGAGGGGGCGCTCAGCCCGGCGCTCACCGGAGCCCTGCGCAAGGCCTTCGGAGTCCCGGTGACCCGCTTCGACGGGCTGCCGCGCATTGCGGTGGGCCGCAAGGCGAACCTGGGTGACCAGACCACCGCACAGGCCCTGTCCATGGGTCGGGCCTACGGGCTGGCGCTCATGGGCCTTGGCCTGGGGCGGTTCCACTGCCCGCCCTTGATCTCTGACACCCGGCGGCGTTCGGCCCGTCGTCTGCCCCTGGCCGCTGCCAGCCTGGTGCTCTCCGCCGCAGGACTGACCTTCGTCGGCCAGCTCGCCTCGGCCCGGGTCGACGCGCTCAACGAAGCCCTACCGCCCACCTTGGCTGCAGAGATCAAGGGCAACATCGCCCAGCGCAATCGGCTCGCGGCCCAGGAAGCCCAGCTCTCCGCCAGCCTCTCGACGGTGGACAGCCTGGTGGCCCGCCGAGGAGCGGCCCTGGCCATGCGCCCGGTGCTCGCCCGCCTGGCTCGGCTGGCAGAAGAGCGAGGCGACGACGTGCTCCACGTGGTGAGCGTCTGGCTGGCCCCTCCCGACGGCCGCCGCATGGGGCGACTTGAGATCAGCCTTGAGGCCTCGGGCCGGTTCGACGAGCTGCTGCCCCAGCGCATGAACACGGTGATGGCTGGCTTCGACCGCACCTGGGTCTTGAACGGCCCCGTTCGCGATCCCTCGGTGCAGCTCTCTCGCTGGGACATGGAGGTCGAGCTACCGTGAGGGCCCTGGTCGTCGCAGCCATCCTCTTGTTCGCGGGTTCAGCGGTGGGCTTCTGGCTGCAGGGCTTGCCAGCCTACGCCGAGACAGCCAAAGCCAGAGGTGCCCTCGACCAGCGCGTTGCCAGCCTGACCGAGCTGCTGTCGGGGACGACCACCGTCCCCCACTCCGAGATCGACAGCTTTGACAGGCGGCTCGAAGACCTGGCCGGGCAGCTCGACGAGCGCCTGCTGCTCATGCTCGAGTCGCTCAGCCGGGAGCAGGCGCCGACCCTGGCCACCGTGCTCACCGGGAACGGCCCCTCGTGGTGCTCCCTTGAAAGCCCCATAGGACGACGGCTCGTCGAAGCTGCGGCGGGCCGGCCAAAGGTAGACGCCGCCCTGGCCACCGTGCTAGCAGCCATCGTCGAGGCGTCGGCCTTCGACCTCGAGTCTATCGAGCCCCGAGACGACGGCCAGCTGGTCGTGGTCCGCGGGGCACCACAGCTCACGTCCTACGCCGCAGAGTTCGTGGTGCTGTGTGAGGTCGAGCAGGCCCTGCAGATCCTGGAGAATCTGGCCTCAGAGCCTGGCGAACCCCTGCTCACCGTGGCCGCCGCATCGCTGAGGCGAGTTGAGCCGGGTCTCTGGCCGGCAAAACCCGTGGGCCTGGGCAGCCCTCCGGTCCGGCTCTGGCTGACTGTCACGGCGTTGTTCCGCTCGGCCCCGACGAGAGGGGTGCGCTGAGATGAGCAGATCTCCCAGTGGTCGTTTTCTCGTGTTGACAGGCACTGGCCTATCCCTTATCGTTTTCGCCCTTGCCCTGCTCGTCCATAATCACTTGCAAAATAAGGACTTAGCGCAGGCCAGCAAGCTCACAGCAGATGTGAGACGGTTGCTAGGCGGAACCCCGATTCGCCCGGCACCGGTAGGAGAGATCCAGGACACCGACCGCTTCGAGAGAGCGTTGATGCTGATGCCCGCGGCCACGCCGGTCGATGCCCTTCCCTTCTATGATGAGGGGGAGCGAGCTTCCTTCTCGCGCAGTCGGTGGGTTGGCGGGGCGCCGTCAGAGAGTGATGACGCGAGCCTGCGGCCCCCCTACGCCCTCGATGCCTACCACGAGGCTGGCATCGTGCTGCTGCGCTGGGAGATCGATCCGGCCACGCTGGCCCTCAGCGATGCCTTGCCCACCGGACAGCAGTTGGCCTGGCGGGTGTACCGCAGCCTGAACCTCGACGAGCCCACTCTGGTGGCCCAGCTCGACCTTGAGCAGCGCCGCTGGCGCGACCAGGAGCTGCCTGTGGCCCACAGCCGGCTGGGTTACCAGGTTTGGTCCGTGGTCGTCGATGGCGACGGAGCGCTCATCGCCGCCGAGCCCAGCGAGCGCGCCAGCGTCGAGCTTCCAGAGCGTTTCTCGCTGGCCCTCGTCGACGGCGACGAGCACTCTGCGGTCTTCGACATCCGCCTCGGCGCGTCAACGCAACCCATGACTGCGCCAACACTTCGAGTGACTCCAGGGCAGCCGCTGACCGCCTCAGGCCTCGAGACGGGCCTGGTCCTCAGGAGCCTGATCCTGCGGGACGACGAGCAGCTGCAGACCCGCAGCCGATTCGACTTTCGAGCGGACGGCAGCCTCGTCCTCGATCCCTCCACGAACACTCCGCGCACCTCGGAGACGCAAGTCCTCGTTTCCGTGCGGCGCTTGATTGCTACTCTGAGCGACCCACTCGGTGTGCCCCGAACCCTGCAGTTGGATCTTCCGTGATGACCCGGATGCGAACTCGATCAACGATGACTATGACGATGTCCAAGCCGAAGTGCTCTGCCCCTGGTGCCAGCCGAGTGGCGATGGCCGCCCTGATCGCCGCCACCCTCAGCTGCGGCAGCCCCGCGCCTCTCGGCGTCGACGCCCCTCCTCCGGGATCGGCTGCCTTCTCTGAAGAGGGCGAGCTCGCCCAGACGATGGCCGCCTCCCGCGAGAACGCCATCGCACCATTCGCTGGCCAGATGGCGCCTTCTGCAGCGGCGCCCAGCCCCGCGGCCGCTCCTCTCCGCGATGACGAGCAGCTCAGCGAAGCTCGCCGCCGGGCCGACCGCATTCGCGATCAGCTCGAAGTCCTTGTGGCCGGGTTCATCGACCAGGGCATCGCCGCCATGGAGCGCTCCGACATCGATGCTGCTCACCAGCAGTTCGGCCGGGCCTACGAACTCGACCCCACGAACGAGGTCGCCCGCGACTTCTACAACCGCACGGGCGCCCTGCTCGGCGAGGACACGGGCTCGCTCGGCACCCTGGCCGCCGACGCTCGCACCCTGGCCCGGGCCCGGACGCAGCAGCGCAGCCTCGACATCCAGGCCAAGCTGGCCGCCGGCCGCAACGCCATGGGCGCAGGTGATCCCGAAGCCGCCTTGCGCGCCTTCGACGAGGCCCTCTCGCTCTACCGCTGGGACCCCACCGCCGGCAGCAACGCTTCCACCGAGAGCGAGCTCAAGGCCCTGTCCGCCCAGGCTCAGCAGCTGATCGACGACAAGGCCGCCGCCCGGGACTCGGAGCTCGAGTCCCGAGCCATCGCCGCCCAAGAAGAGTACGACTTCTTGCAGCGCAACCGCACCGAGCTGAAGACCAAGGGTCTCTTCGATGCAGCCAACAAGCACTTCATGCGCGACGAGTACCAGCTGGCCATCGATCGCCTCGACGAAGCGCTGCTGCTCTCACCGCTCAACGAAGAGCTGATCAACTTGCGTCGCGTCGCCGTACGTGCGCTCACCGAGCAGGGCACGGAGGACGTGCGCAAGGAGTACCGCAAGAACTGGAACGCCACCTTTGACGATCTCGAGCAGGACACGATCATCCCCAACCAGCTGATCGAGTTCCCCGAGGCTGCTGAGTGGCTGGTGACCGAGAGCCGGGGTCCGATGAAGTTCGGCACGGGCCAGGCGACCCGCCCCCAGGACGAACAGGAGGTTCTGGCTCGCCTCGACGAGATGGCCATCCCCTATGACTTCGGCGGCAACACGCTCGACGAAGTGCTGAACCATTTGAGCGAGGTCTCGGGCATCAACTTCCTGATGTCTCAAGACGTCCAGGATGAGGCCTTCAACCAGGACTACAACCTGCGCGACCGCAACCCTCAGCCGCTCAGCCGCATCCTGCGCATCATTCTCGAGGACCAGAGCGTCCCCGAGATGACCTACTCGGTGCGTGACGGCATCGTGCGCGTGATCACGCAAGAAGAGTCCCGCGGCGACTACACCCTGCAGATGTACGACATCCGCGACCTGACCTTCACCCCGGTCGACCACGCCGCAGAGGACTTCAACCTGCTGCCTTCTGGCACAGACGCCGAGAGCTTCCGCGATGGCGTCGAGGACGAAGACCCCCTGCCGCTGATCAGCGAAGACACGCTGCTCACCCTGATCCAGGACAACATCTCCCCGGACAGCTGGACCGACGACCCCGAGCGCAGCATCACCCAGATGCCGGGCACCCTGATCGTCAAGACCACGCCCGAGGTGCACGAGCAGATCGACCAGTTGCTCGTCGACCTGCGGGCCAACACCACCACGTTGATCCACATCCAGACGCGCTTCATCAGCGTGGAGGACAGCTTCCTGCAGGACATCGGTGTCGACCTGCGCGGACTCTCCCCCACCCAGGGTACGAGCCTGAACAACTTCGGCCAGCCCAACGCCGGTGGTGTGGGTACACCAAGCAACCCGTCGGGCATCGGTACGGGCATCGATCCAGGCGCCTTCTATCAAGGCCCCAACGGCACCCTGAAGGGACGCACGGAGAACCTCTTCGGCTCCCTGCTCGGTGAGCAGGGCGTGCTGACCAACGGCGGCGGCCTGGCCATCGAGGGCTTGTTCCTCGATGACGTCAACGTCAATGCCGTGCTGCGTGCCGTGAGCAAGTATCAGACGTCGAACATCGTCAACGCTCCCAGCCTGACCCTGCGCAGCGGCCACCGCGGCAACATCAAGGTGCTCACCAACCGCACCTATGTCCGCGACTTCGAGCCTGAGATCGCCACCGGTGCCGTGATCGCCCAGCCTGACCTGGGCATCGTCAAGGAAGGCATCGTGCTCGACGTGCGGGCCGTGGCGTCCGCGGACCGTCGCTTCATCACCCTCGAGCTGCGGCCCACCCTGGCCGAGCTCGTGCCCGGCGTGAACGGCGAGCCCCTGCCCACCGCCCTGGTGAGCCTGGGGACGCCCAGTGGTAACAACGTCACCATTCAGCTCCCCGAGCTGAACATCCAGCGCTTGCGCACCACGGCCACGTTGCCTGACGGCGCCACCCTTCTACTGGGTGGGTTGAAGACCTCTGTCGAGCAGGACTACAAGTCCGACATGCCTTTCTTCGGTGACATCCCCATCATCAGCTTCTTCTTCTCGCGACAAGGTGACTACGTCTCCAAGCGCAAGTTGCTGATCCTCCTCACGGCGAACATCATCGCCCCCGAGGAGAGCGAGCCCAACACGAGCTACCTCCGCTGAAGCCCCTGCTGCTGCCATGACCGGACTCTACCTTCTCATCGCTGGGCTGCTGGCCGTCCCCCTTCAGGACGACCGGGCCGCTCTTCTCGCCGACGATCTCTCCTTCGCCGAGAATCTCGCCGTCCATCGCTACTTTGACCTGGCAGCCGAGTCTGTCAGTCAGACACAGCGGGCCATCGCCAAGATCGCGGACAACGATCTGGAGGGCAAGGCCAGCCTGGTCGATGCCCGCATCCTCAAGCGCAAGGGCGAGAACACCAGCGATCCGGCCCTGCGTCTTGAGATCATGGACCAGGCCATCGACAAGCTGAGCGACTGGACCAACCCGGGCACGCCCTACGCGTATCACGACCAGTTCGTCGATGCCCTGAGCGACCTGGCAGGCATGCTTCGCGAACGGGGCATCCTCTACGCCAAGCTGGCCACTGAGGGCGCTGACGGGGCGACAGAGAAGGCTGAAGCAGATTTCGAGCGGGCCGACGAGGTCTACGTCTCGCTGCAGGTCGAGGCCAGCGGCATCGCCGAGCAGCTGGACGAGCTCGAGAAGACAGACGAGGCCGCGGTCATGCGTGCCCGCGCGGTGTACACCATGTACTTCCGTGCACTGAATCGCATCGAGTGGTCAGAGGTCGGTGCCGACCCCAGCCACCAGCTCGAGCAGGCCGAAGAGCAGCTCGAGGAGTTTCAGTGGGAGATCGAAGAGCAGTCGCTCATCGTCTTCAAGGCCATGTACGAACAGGCCCGGGTCTACCAGAAGCTGAGCAAGATCGTCAGCGACGAGCGTGAGCGTAATGGCTACAGCCTCGACGCCCGTGACGTGTTGGACAGCGTCATCGACCAGGTCACCTACGAGTACTGGGAATACATCGCTGAGTTCCCCTTTGCCGCGCAGAACCAGATCGCCGCTCTGCTGGATCGCACCTGGGGCTATCGCGCCCGCATCGAAGCCGAAGCCGGTGAGATGGACGCCGCCGAAGGCTTCATCGAGACCCTCATCTCAGAGCACGACGCCAAGGGCGTCCCCATCGGGCGGGCCGGTTTCGCCGCGCTTCTCGACTGGGCGGGCACCCTTGAGAGCCTGGGCCGGTCGGGCCAGGCCACCGAGATCGTCAAGATCGTCACCGACGGCGGCCGGGGGACTCCCGAAGGACGACAGGCCGAGATCATGCTGGCCGCTCTGGTCAAGGGCGGCGGCGTGCAGTCCGCCGCCGTTTTGCTTCAGGCGGCTCGAGGCAACCGCAGTGAGAAGCAGTACGCCGATGCGGCCTTCCACTACGCCCGTGCTGCGACCAGTCTGACCACCGACGACGAACTCGCCGAGATGGGCTACGAGGCCTGGATGGGCGCGGGTGATTCCTTCCGCCAGCTGGGCCGACACCTTGAGGCTTCGGTTGCCTACGAGCAGGCCTTGCTCCTGGGTCAGCAGCTAGGCGCCTCGATCGACGACCTCGAGTCGTCCGCAAAGAAGATGTACGACTCGTTCGACCTGCGCTTCAAGGAGACTGGCGACGGGTACGACAAGCTCCTGCGCACCCAGGCCAGCGAGCGGCTGGTGGCCATGGAGGGCATCGAGCTCGACCTGGCCTTCATGACCGCCAAGGAGGCCTACGACGAGGTCGCGGACGACGACACCCAGGGGTTCCTGGCCGTCAAGGCCGACCTTGAGGGCGTGCCCCCCTCCTCCCCCAACTATGAGCGTGCCCTGGTCTACATCGCTCGCAGCCTGGCAGGTGCAGGTCGCATCCAAGAGGCGATCGACGCCTACGAGAAGATCGAGGCCAGGGCCAATGACCCCAGCCTTGAGCCGACCAACGCCACCGGTCGCAATCGGCGTGAGGTCGCCATGGCCCAGGCGCGCTTCTACCACTCGGGGTTGCTCCTGACCGAAGAGATCAACCTGCCAGACGAGGCGCTCGCGGTCCTTGCCGACTTCGAGGATGTGTACGCTGGCCAGGAGGGCATGCACGCGCTGGTGAAGTTCAAGCGTGTCGAAGCTCAAGCCATGAAGGGTGCCGTCGACGAGAGCGAGGTCGCCCTGCAAGAGCTGATCGACGCAGAGGCCCGCTCGGTGATCGTCTCTGCGGCTGCCTACAAGGTGGGCAAGGCCATCGAGTCGGTGAGTCGCTTCCAGAAGGGCCTGGGCAACTTCGCCGAGGCCGACGCCCTGTTGCGCCGGGCAGCTGATGCCATGTGGCTCTACTCCGTCGAGAGCGACTACGCGTCGGCGATCAACTTGCTGGGCACAGGCGAATGGTATCTCGAAGCTGGTCAGCCCGGCGACGCCCAGCGCGTCTTCGAGAAGACCGTCGAAGTGGTGGCTCGGTCCGGCGAGGCCAGCCTGCTGGAGCGGGGCAACATCGGCCTGGCCACTGCCCTCGACGCCCAGCTCGACTTCGGCCGCTCCCGGACCATCTGGAAGGAGCTGCACAGCCGCAACCCCCGCAGCACCAAGATTCGCCGCGGAGCCGCCCGTTGCTTCGGTGGTTGGCTTGCGGTCGATGAGAACGGTGCTGTCACCGAAGAGATCCGCGGCAGTGGTGACTACGAGGACGCCCTGGCCATCTGGACAGAGCTCGTCAAGGGCCTCAACGTCCAGGCCAAGTACACCGGCCCCTGGTGGGAAGCCAAGCTCGGCGCCATCCTCGCCTTCTATCAGATGCGCGAGCTGAACCCCGACTCAGCCGCCAGTTGCCGCAAGGTGCTCGACAGCCTCAAGCTCAGCCAGCCCAACTACGACGCTGACACGCTCGCAGGGCTGCCCACCGACCAACAGTACCAGCCCCTCTACCGCGACCGCTTCCGGTACATCGACCGCCAGCTGTCGGCCCGTTGACGAACAGACCCATTCAGACCTGAAATACCGACCCAGGGCCCGGATTGATCGTCATCCGGCGCTCGCCTAGAATCTCGCGCTTCTGCCGTCCCCGATCTTCCCCGAGATCGGACACCCCGGAGTTCCCCGTGCCGCTTCTGAACACCCTCAGCCGCCTGCCGCTCGTGATCACCGTGCTTGTGGCAGTCCTGACGGCGCCCCTCTCGGCACCGCTGCTGGCACAGGGACGGATCGACGTGCTGAACAGCCGCGGGCAGATCGCTCCTCTAGGCGGGGCGACCGTAGTGCGAGAGACGCTCAGCCAGGTGTCTTTCCGACGGGGTGGGCCGGATGCAAACGTCGAGAACCGCAAGACCGAGTTCGTGGTCAAGGTCGTCTACGGTCCGGGCAGCGACGCCTGGAACGAAGGTCTGTCCGCCCGGGCTGGCAACCGGCTGCAAGAGGCCGCCACCCTGCTCACCACCGCTAGCCACGACAGCGAGCCTTCGTGGGTTGCCCCCCTTGCCCTGCTCGAGCTCGCTGAGGTCCAGGCCCTGCGAGGTGCGTCGAACCTCCCCGCTGCCCAGGCCGCCATTCAGCGCTTCCTGACGGAGTTCCCTGACCACAGGGTGCTGCCCAGGGCGCTGTTGCTCTCCGCCCGTTTCGCCGCCCAGAGCGGCGACGTCGGTGCAGCCGAAGCTGCCGTGCAGCAAGTCATCGATCTGGCCCAGCAGAAGAAGGTCACCCCAGACTGGGCCGCCCGCGCACACATCACCATGGGCCAGGAGCAACTCGCCAGCGGCGACGGTTCAGCCGCAGCCCAGTCTTTCGCCGCAGCCACCTCGGCCAGCGAGTCTGCCTTGCGCGATCTCGGGCGGCGCGTCGACCTTCAGCCTGTGATCGAGGCCCTTGCACTCACCGCTCGCAGCGGTGCTGGCGGCGCCTTGTTGGCCCAGGGCCAGGTGTCCAGCGCCCGTTCGTTCTTTCAGCAGCTGGCCAAAGATGGTGAGGACGACCCTGCCATCGCCGCTGCCGCCGGCAACGGCCTCGCCGAGGCCGACTTCAAGGACGACAAGCTGAAGGACGCACAGCTGGGCTTCGCACGCATCGCCGTCACCGGCGCGAGCGTCCCCGACCAGCACGCCAAGGCCCTGTATTACCTGGGCCAATGTGCCAGCGCACTCGACCTGAAGGGCCTCGAGAAGAACGGTCGCCAGAAGGCCCGCGACTACTACAACGAAGTCCAAGAACGCTACCCAGAAAGCCACTGGGCGCGACTGTCTCAGAAATCAAACCCTTGACCGCTATCCCCACACCACCCGATACGGTGAGAGCCCCGTCCATGAAGCTCCGTCCCTACCTCATCTCCGCTGCCGTTTTCGCCCTCGCCCCTCTGGCGGCTGCTCAGGACGGCGCTGCCGCCGCTGCGCCCGCCGCTGCAGGTGGCTCCAAGGCCGGCCAGTTCTTCACCAATGCCGGCACCATTGGCATGGTCATCATCGCCCTCTCGGTGGTCGCGCTGACCCTGATCATCAAAGAGATCATGGCCGTGCGCCGCGACCAGCTCGCGCCGCCTGAACTCGTTGACGAAATGGAAGCCCTCTTCGAGGCCGGCGAGTACCAGGAGGCCATCGAGCTCTGCGAGACCGAGCCCTGCTACTTCACCAACATCGTGGCCGCTGGCTTGCCCAAGCTGAACGCCTCCTTCGATGCCATGGAGAAGTCCCTCGAGGAGATGGTCGAAGAAGAGACCGTCAAGCTCCACGCCCGCCTCAGCTGGCTCTCCCTCATCGCCGGCGTGGCCCCCATGCTCGGGCTGATGGGTACGGTCAACGGCATGATCGGCGCCTTCGACACCATCGCTGCGTCCAAGGGTCAGGCCACGCCTGACGTGCTCGCCGGCGACATCGCTGGCGCGCTCATCACCACCCTGCTGGGTCTGGTGGTTGCGGTGCCAGTGACCGCGTCCTTCGTCTTCCTGCGCAACCGGGTGGTCAGCTACTCGCTTGAGATCTCCGCAGTGGTCGAAGACCTGTTCGAGCGCTTCCGCCCGCGCAGTGCCTGAGTCGGTCTCACCTTGACCCGCACGTCCCACCTCACCCTCCAACAGAGCTAAGGCGGAATGGCCAACGCACCCAACAACGAAGTCGACATGGACATGACGCCCATGATCGACATCGTGTTCTTGATGATCATTTTCTTCATCATCGTGTCGGACATGACTCAGCAAGACCTCGCTGAGCTCAAGCTCCCGGTGGCCGAGCAGGCCGTTGACGATGAGGCCGAACAGGGCCGGATGATCATCAACATCCTCAAGGACGGAGAGGTGATCATCAAGCGGGTGAAGTACGACACGCTTGATCAGCCAGAAGCCGTGGCAGCACTCCGGGCCTACCTCGCCTCAGAGGTGGCCAAGGGCGAGAAGGACGAGGGCACCACCTTCTCCTCTCGCGCCCTGCTGGTGCGGGCCGACAAAGAGACCAAGTTCAAAGAGGTTCAGAAGGTGATGCGGATCTGCGGTGAAATGGGCATCCAGGTCTACAAGGTTCACCTCGCCGCGGCCCAGAACGAGCAGTAGGACACCATGGCCAGACAAAAGGCAGAAATCGAAGAGGTCGACCTCGATCTCACCCCGATGATCGACGTGGTCTTCCTGTTGCTCATCTTCTTCATCGTGACGATGAAGTTCAAAGTGCTTGAGGGCAAGCTCGAGACGGAGCTGCCCAAGGACGTGGGCGTCAATCGCTCCGAGGTCGATGAGCTGCTCGAGAAGATCGAGATCAACATCTTCCCGGACAAGGCCGGCGAAAACGGCATCAAGATCATCGTCAACGGGCGCGCCATGGCTTCCCTGGCCACGCTCCGCGGCGAGCTCAGGCGTTGGTACGACATCAACGACGAATCCCGTACCACGCTCTACCCCGAAGCCAAGATCAACTACGAGCAGGTCATCAAAGTGGTCGACGTCATTCTCGGCGTCGGTCTGACCGACATCACCTTTGCCGGCGTCCGCTGGGACATGTGATGACCACCCCCTTCTCTTCTCACCGAACCAACGACGCGGCAACTCTTCGGGGTGCCGCCCTCGTGGCCAGGAGCTGCATCACGATGGCACGTCTGCACGGCACACTCCTCATCTTCACCGCAGGTCTCGCTCTGTCATCCGCCGCGATGGCAGCCCAATCAGAGACCACGGCGTTTCATCAGTCGCCCAGCTTCGAGTACAGCCCTCAGGTCAGCCTGGGTCTGTTCCAAGATGGCGGCGACGGCTCGATCCCCACCGCAGATGACGAGCGCGCTCGTCGCGAGCTGGTCCAGGAGATGACCCGGGTCCTGGTCGACCAGTACATGGCCAACGCCCGCGCCCTCGAAGAGCAGCTCGAGCTCGACCTGGCCCTGCGTGAGTTGCAGAAGGCCCGCGACCTCGACCCCTCCGACACGATCGTCCTCGACTACGTGCGCCAGCTGCAGGCCTTGCTCAAGATGCCCGAGGCCGAAGCCGCCCTGCTGCGGGTCTCAGCCCGTGATCGCTACGAGGCCCAGCGTCAGCAGATGAAGATGCTGGCTCGCATCGATCTCGACAACGCCCGGCAGGCCATGGAGGTCGGCGAGTACGAGAACGCCGTCACCCTGGCCCGCGGGGTCACCAACAGCATTCGTTGGAGCCAGGGAGAAGTCTCCTGGGGCAACCTCTCGGCCCAGGCCAACGACCTCCTCGCCCAGGCCGAAGAGGCCGCCTCCGGCGCGGACGCAGCCCGCCGCGAAGAGATGAAGCGTCAGGCCTACGAGGCCCTGCGCTCCGAAGAGAAGGGCCGCGAGAAGCAAGAGGAGCTGCGCGTCCAGAGCCTGCTGATCAACGCCACCTCTGCCTTCGATCGGGCCGACTACGAGACCACCGAGAAACTGGCCGAGGCCGTGCTGGACGTCGACCGGCACAACGCCCAGGCCCTTGAGCTGCTCGACGCGGCCCAGGACGCCGCGCGAGAGTACGCCGACCGCATCTTCATCCAGACCCGCCGGGAGGAGTTCAACCGCTGGCGTAACGAGATGGAGAAGGTGCGCATCCCGAACGCAGAGCTGTACACCGACCCGGACCCTGACCACTGGGCCAAGATCACGGCCACCCGCGGTCTGCGCCGGTCCCTCGGATTGGGCGACCTCGACCCCGAGATCACCGCGCTGAACGAGCTGCTCGACTCCACCAAGATGGACGCGAACTTCGACGACAAGACCATCGTCGAAGTGGCCAATCACCTCTCCTTCGTCTACGACATCCCGGTGTCCGTTGACCCCGAGATCGCCCTTGAGCTGGACGACAACGCCGACTACGTGAACATCACCGGCCTGAACGACATCACCGCCCGTTCCTTCTTGAACGTGCTGGTCGAGCAGGTAGGCGATGAGCTGGCCTGGACCCTGCGCAATGGCCGGGTCTACGTGACCTCGAAGGAGAAGTCTGGCGGCACCCCCATCACCCGGGTGCACCCCATCCAAGACCTCACCTTCAAGCTCACCGACTTCAAGGGCAGCAACATTCGCGACATCGCCCTGCCCGGCGAGGCTGGTGACGACAACGAAGAGACCATCTTCAACAGCGAGCTCGATCAGGTCACCATCATTGACCCCGAAGAGGTGCTGAACCTGGTCCGCGAGAACATCACCCCCGAAGACTGGGATCTCTCCGACGCCTACAACATCGACTTCGTGGACAACAACAACCTGCTGGTGATCCACACCCCCGAGGTGCAGGCCCAGGTCGCGGAGTTCCTCGATGACCTGCGTGCCTTCTCCACCAGCATGGTCACCCTCGAGTCCCGCTTCTTCTCGATCTCTGATCTGTTCATCGAAGAGATCGGCACGGATCTCCGTGGCCTCAACCCCAATGGCGCCTTCGCCAACGAGTTCGCCCTCGACTCAGCAGACCAGAACGGCGACATCAGCCAAGGCCTCGACGGTCTCGGTGACGGCACGAACACGGCCACCGCCGGTGGCTTCTACGAGGACGGCGACCAGGTCTACGCCCTGCACAGTGAGAACTTCTTCTCCAACCCCCTCGGTGCCCTGATGAGCACGGTGGGTGGCGGCGCGTTCGAGTTCCAGATCCTCGACGACGTGCAGCTGAATCTGGTCATGAACCTGGTCAGCAAGAGCGAGAACGCCGTCGAGATCACCGCCCCGGTCATCTCGGTCTACAACACCCAGCGGGCCTTCGTGACCGTGGTCAACCAGGTCTCCTTCGTGCAGGACTTCGAGGTCGACGTGGCCACGAACTCGTTCATCGCCGACCCGGTTATCGGCATCGCGCAGGAGGGCATCGTCCTCGACGTGCGGCCGACCATCAGCTACGACCGCAAGTACATCACCCTCGACGTGCAGACCACCGTGGCTGAACTCGAGCGGCCCTTCCCCAGCATCACCACCTTGCTGGGTCCCAACGGTTCGCCGGTCACCTTCTCGGTGCCCACGCTGCAGGTCCAGGACGCCCAGACCACCGTCGTCGTCCCCGACGGTGGCGCCGTGATCCTTGGCGGTTTCAAGCACGTGCGCTACAAGAACCGGACGGCTGAGTCCCCCTGGTTCTCGGAGATCCCGGTCCTGGGCTTCTTCTTCCGCGAGAAGGGTCTGGCGGACGAAGTGACAGACCTGATCATTGTCATCCGGGCGAAGATCACCGACTTCTCCCACCTGCGCGAGCCCACCCTGGCCCAGGGCTGAGCGCACAGAATCTGATCACCCCCCATCGGCCCTCGGGGCCAATGCCCAGTGATCTACGGGCGCCGCGTTGCCATGGGCTGCGCGGCGCCCGCGGTCATTCAGGTGCCCTCACTTGCAACCTGCGGCCGGGCGGCCCAGAATCTCAGACGTGACCACGCTGAGCGCCCTCTTCCTCGACATTGACGACACCCTGTATTCGACGACCGACTTCGCCAATCTGGCGAGGCAGCGCGCCGTTGAAGCCATGGTTCGTCAAGGCCTGCGCCTGCCGGTCGAGGTGGTGCGCCGAGAGCTGAACGAGGTCATCTCCGAGTTCACCAGCAACTATCCGAATCACTTCGACAAGCTGCTGCTGCGCCTGCCCCAGCACTCATGGTCCGGGACCAACCGGGCCTTGATCGTCGCCGCGGGCATCTCGGCCTATCACGACACGAAGAGCGAGATGGCGCCGTTCACCGACGTGCTTCCGTTTCTGAAGGCCATGCAAGAGCGCACCGACTTGCTGGTGGGCGTGATCACTCACGGCCTCGAGATCAAGCAGGCGGACAAGCTGCTGCGCCTGGGCGTCGTCCCGTTCCTCCACCCCGAAGGCATCTTCATCAGCGATCAGCTGGGCATCAGCAAGCCCAACCCCAAGCTGTATCGCCGGGCCTGCGCCCGCTTCGGTCTGGACCCGCGAGAGGTCATGTACGTGGGTGACAGCCCTGCCCATGACATCGACCCGCCCAACAGCCTGGGTATGGTCACCGTGCGCATGCGTCGGCCCTGCGGTAAGCACGTGGCCGAAGAGAGCGACACGGCTGCGACCTACGATGTGAGCAGCTTCGATGAACTCCAGGCCTGCCTGACCAGCGACTTCGGGCTCGAGCTCGAGGCCTGAGGTGCACTCGGCAGCTCGTGTCGTGCTGCTGGCTGCCCTGGCAGGAGCGCCCTTGGCAGGCCTGTCCATCCTCTCCTCCAGGCCCACCCTCTCCCGAGCCGACCTGGCCTTCTGCAACCAGTCCGAGATCGGCTCCCTCGACCCGGCCATCGCCTCCGGCTCGTCGGAAGGACGGCTGCTGGGCTCTCTGTTCGAGGGACTCACTCGGGCCAACCCCGACGGCGGCTCGCCCCTGCCCGGGGTCGCCGAGGCGTGGGAGTGTTCCTCCGATGGGCTGACCTGGCGCTTCAGCTTGCGGCCCGATGCCCGCTGGTCCGATGGCACGCCGGTCACCGCGGAGGACTTCGTTTTCAGCTGGTTGCGCTTGCTGGAGCCCCACACCGCAGCCCGCTACGCCTATCTGCTCTGGAGCATCGAGGGCGCCCAGGAGTACACCACGGGTGGTGCCGGGTCTCCCGAGGGCTTGGCTCCCGAGGGCATGGCGTCTGACGGCGACGCTCCCGGCGGCGACCCTTCCGAGCGCAGTCCTCCCGGCGCCGAGAGCCCCGAGAACATCGCCGCTGAAGCCCTGCGCCGGCAGGCTGTCGCCATCGAGGCCACGGGCCTCCATGAGCTGCAGCTGACCCTGAAGCGCCCCTGCCCCTACCTGCCTCAGCTGGCCAGCTACCATCCCCTGGCACCAGTCCAGAGGGCCTGCCTGGAGCGCCACGGCGAAGACTGGATCAAGCCAGGCAAGCTGGTGGGCAATGGCGCCTTCGTCCTCGCCGAGCGGCGCCTGCGGGATCGCATCCGCCTGGTGCGCAACGACTTCTACTGGGACGCCGCCAAGGTCGCCCTGGCCACGGTGGACATCTTCTCGGTAGAGGCCACCACCACCCAGCTCAACATGTATCTCACCGGCCTCGTCGACTGGATGGTCAAGCCGCCCCCCGCCCTCTATGACGTCCTGCTCAACCAGCCGGACGCCCACACCGGCCCCCAGCTGGGCACCAGCTTCTTGCGCTTCAACGTGCGCAGGCCGCCCCTCGGTGAGCGCCGGGTGCGCCGCGCCCTGGCCCTCGCTCTCGACACCGAGAGCCTGGCCCGAAACATCATGCGCGGTGGTGAGAGCCCGGTCGATTCGCTGATCCCTCCGGGCCTACCCGGTTACGACCCCGCGTCCATGGGGCCGAGCGACCCCGAGGCAGCTCGGCAACTGCTCACCGAAGCAGGCTTCCCCGGGGGGAACGGCCTCCCTGTCCTTGAGTTGCTGTATCCCCACACCGCCGCCACGGCTGACTTCTGCGCGGCGGTGGCGGAGACCTGGCGTCGTGAACTAGGCCTCTCCATCCGCCTGGTCAACCAGGCCTTCGAGGTCTATCTCGACTCGACGATCTCGGGCCGCTACGACGTGTCCTGGGGCTCCTGGATCGGCGACTACCTCGACCCGTCGACATTCCTCGAGGCGTTCCTCTCCGGCTCGGGCAACAACCGCACGGGCTGGGCCGACCCGGTCTACGACGAGCTGGTGGGTCGCGCCGCCGGGCTCAGCGACAGCGCGGAACGCGCCACGCTCTACCGCCAAGCCGAGCAGCGCCTGCTCGACGACGCCCCCATCGCGCCCCTGTTTCAGCGCCGGAATATCCAGCTGGTCTCCCCGCGGGTTCAGGGCTTCGTGGACAACCTGCTCGACGTCCATCCCCTGCGCGACCTGGCCGTGAGCGGCCCACCCCCATGATCAGGTTCCTGGCCCGGCGACTGCTCGCCTCCCTGGTCGTGCTGGCCGTGGTGGTGACCACCTGCTTCTTCCTGATGCGGCTCATGCCCGGGGGGCCCTTCGATCTGGAGCAGTCCCCCGACCCGGTGATCAGGGCCAACCTGCTGGCGGCCTACGATCTGGACGCCCCCATGCACGAGCAGTTCGCGCGCTACGTCGAGGGCTTGCTGCGGCGAGGCGATCTGGGCCCCTCCCTGCGCTACCGCGACTACGACGTGAGCGAGATCCTGGCCGAGAGCCTGCCCGTGTCCTTGGTGCTGGGGGGCTCAGCCCTGGTCCTCGCGCTCGTCTTCGGGCTGGGAGCGGGAGCGCTGGCCGCCGCGCGCCGGGGCAGCGCCATCGACACGGCGATCATGTCCCTGGCCGGGCTGGGCTTGGCCTTGCCCAGCTTCGTGGTGGCCGGGGTCCTGGTGCTGCTCTTCGCCTTTCACTGGCAGCTGTTCCCGGTGGTGGGCTTCGGCAGCCCGGCCCAGCTGGTGCTCCCCGCCGTGTCCCTGGCCATGCCCTTCGCCGCCACCATCGCCCGGCTGTTTCGGGCCGGGTTGCTGGAAGTGCTGGGCGAAGACTGGATCCGCACGGCTCGGGCCAAGGGCCGCTCGCCCCTGGCAGTGCTCTGGATCCACGCCGCCCGTCCGGCGTCCATCCCCGTGGTCAGCTACCTGGGGCCTGCCATCGCCGGCGTGCTCTCGGGTTCGCTGGTCATCGAGAGCATCTTCGCCATCCCCGGCGTGGGCACCCACTTCGTCGAGTCTGCCCTCAACGCCGACTACAACCTGGCCCTGGGAGTTGTCATCGTCTACACGGTCCTGCTCACCGTCGCGAACCTCGCCGTAGACCTGGCCTACAACCTGATCGACCCGCGCATGGACGATGGCCTGGGTGGCGGCGCAGCAGACGAGGCTGTACCCCGGCGGGGGGTCGCCGCCCCATGAGCGCCTCGCTCTTTCAGCGACTGGCTGCCCGGCCAGGATCCATCCCAGCCCTGACCGTCCTGGCATTGGTGGCCCTCACCGCCCTGGCCGCACCGCTGCTGCCCTTGCCTGCACCGGATGCCATGCGCCCCGCCCTGGCCTCAAGGCCTCCGTCCGTCAGCTGGACCGAGTGGACCGACCTCGACCAGCAGCACCTGGAAGAGACCCACCCCGCAGGCGCCTGGGCCCGGCAGGCCCTCTTCGGCAAGCACAGCCTCTCTGGCCTGGCCGGCACGGACGACCTGGGTCGTGATCTGGCCTCCCGCCTGGTCTGGGGCGCGCGCATCTCCCTGCTCGTGGGCATGGCCGCCACCCTGGTGGCCATGATCATCGGCGTGAGCTGGGGGCTCGTCGCCGGCCTCTCCAGCCGACGCATGGACGGAGCCATGATGCGCCTGGTCGACATCGCCTACGCCGTGCCGTTTCTGTTCGTGGTCATCCTGCTCATCGCCATGCTGCGGGGCGGCCCCAGCGCCGAGCAAGGCATGGCCGGACCGGACCGGCTGGTGCTCATGTTCGTGGCCATCGGCGCCATCTCCTGGCTGACCATGGCCCGGGTGGTGCGCGGGCAGGTGCTCTCTCTGCGTCGCTCCGAGTACGTGGTGGCCGCCCGGGCCCTCGGCGCCACCACGGGGCGTATCGCCCGCTCCCACATCCTGCCCAACCTCTACGGCCTGATCGTGGTCTACCTGACCCTGACCGTGCCCCGGGTCATGCTCTTCGAGGCCTTTCTCAGCTACCTGGGCCTGGGCGTCGAGCCCCCGGGAGTGTCCTGGGGCATCCTGGCCAGCGAGGGCATGGCCACCTTGACCGCCGTGGGGACCTCGTGGTGGCTGGTGGTCTTCCCCGGCCTGGCGCTGACCCTCACCCTGGGCAGCCTGAACGCCCTGGGCGACGCCCTCAGAGACGCCCTCGACCCGAGGCTGACCCGAGGCTGACCCGA
>CAZIAK010000061.1:0-24621 GCA_964537035.1 uncultured Phycisphaerales bacterium
TGACCTTGCCCATGCCGCCGATGGGGTTGATGTCGGTCTCGCCCGTGGAGCGCACGGCCACGATGGACAGGATGCTGGAGAGGGCCACGGCGATCAGGGTCATCCACACAGGGATGTCGAAGATGGCGTTGGCCAACACGCAGGTCAGCAGGGTGCCCACGGCCAGGCCGCCCATCCACCATGAATTGGGGATCGACCTGCCGTCGTCCACGGGGGCTGCGCCGTCGCCCAGGTTCTTGGGCCTCTTGAAGGCGCGCACGAAGGTCTTCCATGACAGACCCAACGCGGTCAGCGCCTCGGCCACCATGAGCGCCACGCCGGGCCACAGCAGCCAGCCGCGCGGCCCGTCGGAGTAGCTCATGATGCCGCCCGGTGCCCAGCCGTTGTCCTGAGCCAGGGGGCCCAGGACGCCCCAGGCCAGCAGCGCGCCGATGAGCAGCGAGATGGCCACCCGCGGACCGATCAGGAAGCCTGCGCCGAGCAGCGATGGCCCCAGGTAGAGCTTGAAGCCCCAGGCGGCCCAGGTCACCAGGACGGTCTCGGGGAACCAGGTCTCGAGGGGCGGCATCTCCAGGTACGGCACGAAGTAGCTCCCCAGGGTGTAGAGCCCGGCGCCCAGGCCGGACCAGATCAACACCTTGGCCTTGACCATGGCTTCACCGCCGCCGCCGTCGCCGTCGCCCTGCATGGCCAGCACCGTCTCGGCGGTGGCCGTGCCGGTGGGGAAGCGCAGGCGGTCGATCTCGACCACCTGTCGGCGCAGGGGCACGGCGAAGAACACGCCCAGGTAGGCCACGCCCAGGGCCCAGCCCATGAGCTCATACCAGGCGAAGTCGAAGCCCAGCATGTTCATGGCCGGGATGGCGGCCACCAGTCCAGCGGCCGAGGCCATGGCGCCCGCCGCTGAGCCCGCGGTCTGGCTGATGTTCGTCTCGAGGACGGAGAGGCGCTTGCCCAACACGGAGAAGAGCGCGAAGGCCAGCACCGCCGAGATGATCGAGGCTCCGAACGTCCACCCGATCTTGAGCCCGATGTAGATGTTCGTGCACGAGACGACGCTGCCCACCACACAGCCCGCGGCCACCGCACGCAGGGTCAGCTGGGCCTCGTCAGCGGGAGGGAAGTAGCGCTGATCGGTGGGCGTGTCGGGAGTCGGTGCGGCGTCCGTCGTCGTGCTCAATCTTGGCTCCGGGGCTTGTGGGGGCAGGGCGGGGGATTGGGGTCGGGCAGCATAGCGCGCAGGGTCTTCTGGCGACACGGGCCACCCTCGGCAGGGGAGAAAGCAGCGCTGGCGAGGTCTGCCGCCCAGCAGCTCGAGGGCGATATCGCCGAGTGTTTTGGGAATCTGCCCGGGCCCTGTTGATCAGCTGGGGCCCGTTGTCAGACATGGAACCCGGGGCTACCCTGCCGGTCGCGTCGAGCCCGGTGTACGGCACGCTACCCCACAAGCGCAGGGAGTTGTCCCCATGGAGCAGGCCAGAGGTTCACGAGCGATGTTGAACTCGGCTGTCTTCGCCATCCTTCTGGTCGAAGCCATGGTCGCGGTGGTTCTGGTGGGTATGAGCCTCGGAGACTACGCCGACACAACGGGCCATGCCGCCCTGCTCGTCTTGTCGTCTGTTCTCTTGGGTGGCGTCGCCCACAAGATCCACGCCGGCGGAGAGTCGCGCCAGGACAGCGCCGGGTTCCAGCGCCTGACGGCAGCCATGGTTCTGCTGTCCTGGGGCCTCTTGGGACTGTCCCTGGTGAGAGTGTTCGTCTCTGCCTGGGAAGCCTGGCTCTGACCCGCGAGTCGCGCAGGCGACTCAGAGCCGCGAGCCCCCCGGGTCACCGTACGAGTCCGAGCTGTTGAAACCGTAAACGTACACGCCCAGGGGCTTGTTCGACGTGAGCGTGTGGCTGCCCACGGTGATGGGCACCTGGGCCGCCGAGAAGCCGCTGGTGCCGATGGGCACGAAGGACGCCGCGGGGATGGCCGCGCCGTCCATCATGAACGGGTCGCCCAGCTTGCCGTCGAAGTTCGTGCCGTTGGCGTACTGGCAGACGAGAATGGGCTTGCTGGCCAGGATTCTGGTTGGGACCGTCGAGCAGCATCTCCACGAACTCGCCCTCATCGAGCTCAAGCGCCTGGGGATTGCCGCCGGTGATGGTGATGTCCGTCAGATCGCTCTGCGCCATGATCCGACCGGTGGGTCGTTGTCTGAGCACCCGATGGGGGCGTTGATGTCCACCGCGCTCCAGACAAGACGGTCTCGATGCAGACCGTGCTTCATTGACGTCAGCGAAGAGATCTTTCAAGCATGTGATTCTCGCTGCGCCCAGCCGACGGGCGCGCACCTACATGTTGCGTCGGTACTGCCCACCCACGTCATAGAGCGCCCGGCTGATCTGTCCCAGAGTGCAGCGCTTCGTTGCCTCCAGCAGGGCCGCGAAGGTGTTGCCGCCGCTCACTGCCACCTGGCACAGCTGCTCCAACGCGGCTTCGGCGCGCCCGTGTTCACGGGCCTGGATGGCGTCGCGGGAGGCGATGGCGTAGCGCTTCTCGGTCTCGGTCGAGCGAATCACCTCGCGGGGCACGCTGGTGGGCGATCCGTCTTCGGCGAGGAACGTGTTCACGCCTACCACGGGCAGCTCTCCGCTGTGCTTGAGCTTCTCGTAGTAGAGCGACTCGTCCTGGATCTTGCTGCGCTGATACATGCGCTCCATGGCGCCCAGCACGCCGCCCCGATCGGACAGGCTCCTGAACTCATCGAGCACCGCCTGTTCGACGAGGTCGGTCAGCTCTTCGACCACGAACGAACCCTGCAAGGGGTTCTCGTTTTTCGCCAGCCCGAACTCCTTGTTGATGATGTGCTGGATGGCCATGGCTCGGCGCACCGACTCTTCGGTGGGGGTGGTGATGGCCTCGTCGTAGGCGTTCGTGTGCAGCGACTGGCAGTTGTCGAAGATGGCCAGCAGCGCTTGCAGGGTCGTGCGGATGTCGTTGAAGCCGATCTCCTGAGCGTGCAGTGAGCGCCCCGAGGTCTGGATGTGGTACTTGAGCTTCTGGCTGCGCTCGCTGCCCCCGTACTTGTGCTTGATGGCCTTGGCCCAGAGGCGCCGGGCCACGCGACCGATCACCGTGTACTCCGGGTCGAGGCCGTTGCTGAAGAAGAACGAGAGGTTCGGCGCGAAGTCGTCAATCTTCATCCCCCGGGCCAGATAGGCGTCCACGTAGGTGAAGCCGTTGGCCAGGGTCAGGGCCAGCTGAGTCACCGGGTTCGCCCCGGCCTCGGCGATGTGATAGCCAGAGATCGACACGGAGTAGAAGTTCTGCACCCCATGGTCGATGAACCAGGCCTGGATGTCGCCCATCATGCGCAGGGCGAACTCGCTGCTGAAGATGCAGGTGTTCTGTGCCTGGTCCTCTTTGAGGATATCCGCCTGCACCGTGCCTCGCACCTTGCGCACCGTGGCCGCGGCGATCTCTTCGTAGACATCGGCAGCCAGCACTTCGTCGCCGGTGACGCCCAGCAACATCAACCCCAGGCCGTCGTGATCCGGGGGCAGCTCGCCCTGGTAGGTCGGCCGTTCCATGCCCCGCTCGCTGTAGATCGCGGTGATACGCTGCTCGACCTCGTCGACCAGGCCGTTGTCGTGGATGTAGCGCTCGCACTGCTGATCGATGGCCGCGTTCATGAAGAAGCCCAGCATCATGGGCGCCGGCCCGTTGATGGTCATGGACACGGACGTGGCTGAACTGAACAGGTCGAATCCCGAGTAGAGCTTCTTGGCGTCATCGAGTGACGCGATGGACACGCCCGAGTTGCCGATCTTGCCGTAGATGTCCGGCCGCTCGTCCGGGTCTTCGCCGTACAGCGTCACCGAGTCAAAGGCTGTAGACAGCCGTTTGGCCGGCAGCCCCCGAGACACGTAGTGAAAACGGCGGTTGGTGCGCTCGGGCCCACCTTCGCCCGCAAACATCCGCGCCGGGTCTTCGCCCTGTCGCTTGAGCGGGAACACTCCCGCGGTGTAAGGGAAGTACCCGGGGGCGTTCTCGGTGAGCAGCCAGGTCAGGATGTCGCCCCAGTCGTGGTAGCGAGGCAGCGACACACGGGGGAGATCGATGTGGCTGAGCGACTCGGTGGTGAGCGGCTGCTCCAGGACCTTGCCCCGCACCTCGAACTGGTAGCGCTTGGCCTTGTAGCGCTGCACCATGGCGGGCCAGTCAGCCAGGAGCTGGCGACTCGTCCTGTCCAGGCTGAGTTCGAGCGACGTGTACAGGTCGACCAACTCGGCCAGGCTCGCCGGTTCGCCCTGCTCGTGCTCGACGACCCGCACCAGGCCCGTGCTGTCGCTGCTGTCGATCTCGAGGCGCCTGGTGCCCACGGCGGCTCGTAGCGTTTCGATCGTCCCCTGGAGCTGATACAGCTGGCGGGCGATGGCAGCCTGGGCGATGACGAACCGGTCGTAGGTCTCGCTGGCCTCGACGATCTCGGCCAGGTAGCGCACCCGGTCCGGTGGGATCAGGGCAGACACCGTGCCGTCGCTGGTGGCCAGGGGAGCGGCCATGCCCATGGACACGCCGGTGCTCTTCTCCAGGCTGGCCATCAAGGCGGTGAACAGGCCGTTGGTGCCGTTGTCGTTGAACTGGCTGGCCACCGTGCCGTGGATGGGCAACTCTTCGTCGGCTCCGTCGAACAGCTCGTGGTTGCGCCGGTACTGCTTGCGCACATCGCGCAGCGCATCGAGAGAGCCCCGTTTGTCGAACTTGTTGATGGCGATCACGTCGGCGAAGTCGAGCATGTCGATCTTCTCGAGCTGGGTCGCCGCGCCGTACTCCGCGGTCATCACGTAGAGCGACACGTCGCAGTGCTCGACGATCTCGGTGTCTGACTGCCCGATGCCCGAGGTCTCGACGATGATCAGGTCGAAGCCCGCCACCTTGCAGATGTCTATGGACTCTTGCACGTGGCGGCTCAGGGCCAGGTTCGACTGCCGTGTGGCCAACGAGCGCATGTACACCCGCGGGTCATCGATGGCGTTCATGCGAATGCGATCGCCGAGCAGGGCGCCCCCCGAGCGCCGCTTCGACGGGTCGATCGAGATGACGGCGATGGTCTTGCCCGGACAGGCCACCAGAAAGCGCCGCACCAGCTCATCGACAAGAGACGACTTGCCCGACCCTCCCGTGCCGGTGATGCCCAGCACGGGCACCACGGCGCCGTCGAGGGCCGTCTTCAGCTGGTCGGTGAGCTCGTCCGCCAGCTCGGGGTGGTTCTCTGCCAGGGTGATCAGCTGGGCGATGGTGCCCGGGTCGGGGGCGGCCTTGTTCGCGGTGTCTGCCAGTCTGCCCACCTGCCCGTTGAGCTGCCCTGTGCCTGCGGGGTAGTCGCACAGCTCCAGCACCTCGTTGATCATGCCCTGCAGCCCGAGGCGACGGCCGTCGTCCGGGGAGAAGACCCGAGCGATGCCGTAGCCGTGCAGCTCGTCGATCTCGCTGGGCAGGATCGTGCCGCCACCGCCACCCACGATGCGAATCTGCTCGGCGCCGCGCTCCTTGAGCAGATCGAACATGTAGCGCAGGTACTCGATGTGCCCGCCCTGGTACGACGTGATGGCGATGCCTTGCGCGTCCTCTTGGATGGCGCAGTCGACGATCTCTGCCACGGAGCGGTTGTGGCCGAGGTGAATGACCTCGGCACCCGAACTCTGCAGGATGCGGCGCATCACGTTGATGGCCGCGTCGTGCCCGTCGAACAGCGAGGCTGCGGTGACGATGCGGATGGGGTGCTTGGGCTGGTAGGCAGCGACGCTCTCAGCGGTCATCGGCAATGGGTCCCGAAAGGCGTGGGCCAGAGGGCTGGTCGGGTGCCCGAGCGCTGCCATCAGCGCTGTCCAGGCTCCCGGTCACGGGCGGCCCATGATAGCGATTGGAGCGGGTGTCAGCCCTCTTCGGCGGCTCGAGCGACCAGGGCCTGGAGCACGATGGCCGGGTGGTCGCCTGGCTTCGAGATGCGCTTCCAGTGCTTGATCACCTTGCCGTCCGGCCCGATCCAGAATGTGGACCGAATCACCCCTACGGTGCTCTTGCCGTACATCATCTTCTCGCCGAACGCGCCGTAGGAGGTCATGACCTTGCGGTCCGGGTCACTCAGCAGGGTGAAGGGCAGCTTGAACTTCTTGATGAATTTCTTGTGCGTGCGGGTGTCATCGGGGGAGATGCCCACCACCACGGCGTCGAGCTTGGCCAGCTTGCGGCTCACATCGCGAAAGCCACAGGCCTCCTTGCTGCAGCCCGGGGAGTCGTCCCGGGGGTAGAAGTACAGGATCACGTGCTGGCCGGCGAAATCGTCCAGGGAGACCTCTGCCCCTGACTTGTCCTCGAGCGTGAATCCCGGCGTGAGCTGGCCTACCTCGATGGACATGAAACCTCTCCGTGACGCGCTGGGGTGAACCGGACGAGTGTGGCTCGCTGCGTCCTTCGACGCAAGCTCAGCGCTGCTGGTCGATCCAGGCGGCGGCTGCCGAGCTGCGCAATCGCAGGGCTGAGCTGCCCACGAGCGCGTAGACCGCCACGCGCCCGGCCTGATCGCCGTCCAGGTCCAGGGCGACGGTGAACCCGGCGGATCGCAGCCCGGGGGCGTCAAAGGTCGAGACCAGGTCAGGCCGCTCTACGCTGGGGTCGGTCACCGCCAACACAGTGCCGTCCCGGACCACGACCACGTGGGGCGCAGCCGTGAGCGCTTCGAGATCGATGGCCCAGCCATGCAGGGTGAGCTGGCCGCCTTCGACCAGGGCGCTGTCGATGGCGCCATCGATGAGGGGGCTGCTGAGCGGGTCGGCGAGCCGCCAGAGCTGTCCCGTCCCGCTGGCCAGGCCCGTGTCGACCAGGGTCATGGTCTCGGGGTCGAGGGGCGCGTCGGGCGTGAGCGCTGGCACGAGGGGCTCTGTGGCTGGGGTCGTCGCACCCGGCTCGGGGGCTGGGGGATCGTCTGTTGGCTGCAACCACTGCGCGCCCGCGCCGAAGGGCAGCTCCATGGCCAGCGCTCCCGCCACGGCGACCACGGACAGGCGCCCGGGCAGGTCGCCGCTCAGGGCAGCGCGAGGCAAGACCAGCTGGAAGCCGCAGGGGAGCAGTCCCTCATCGCCCAGGGTCTCGGCCACGTCGGAGCGTTCGAGCCAGGGTGTGGCGGCGACCAGATGCTGGCCGTCGAGCAGCACGACGATGTGGTCGGCGGGGCGGCCGCCCATGGTGTCCACGGCCCAGCCGAGCAGGCGCAGGGTCTCGCCGTCGTCGACCGCAGCGTCGAGGGCTCCCCCCAAAGACCAGGGGGTGAGCTCGGCGGCCCAGCCATCGCTGGCGTTGAAGGTCACCGTGCCCAGCTCACTCACGCTGTCGCCCATGACCCAGGTGACAGCGCTCGCATCACGGGGGTCGAGTTGCAGCTGATCGGGGATCGACTGGGGCGTCACCCAGCGCGCGTTCTCGGTGGGCCTGAGCTCGACGGCGTGGTCGCCGTTCACGGCAAAGACCTGCACCCGGCCGTCAGGAGGGCCGCCGAACCAATCGAGCGGCAGCTTGTGATGGAAGCCCGCGTGGTGCAGGGCCGGGTCGCCCAGGTCGTCGGCGAGGGAGGCACGCTCCAGCCAGATGCGGCCGCTGTAGACCTGACGCCCGTCGACCAGCACCAGCAGCAGCTCGGCGTTCCGGCTGCCCTCGAGGTCGGCGGCCCAGCCCAGCAGGTTCAAGCGGTCGTCCTCGATGAGGGCCGTGTCGAGGACGCCATCGAGGGGGCCGACCCGGGGCGTCCGGCGGCTGCCGTCGCTGCCCACCAGCACGCCGTCGTCCAGATGATGTTGCACCACGGAGACCCAGCCAGCGTCATGGGCGTAGGTCAACTCGGCGGCCGCGTCGCCGCTGGTGGCGAAGACGCGCAGGGGAGCCCGGCTGAGGTCGCCCACCGACGACATGGGCAGCTCGAGCTCGAAGCCCGACTGCGCGGCGGCGCCATCGCCGCTGATTTCGCCGGCGTCGCTGCGCTCGTGACCGGTGTGACCTGCAAAGACGCATTCGCCGTCCACGAAGACCAGCACGTTGTCTGCGGGCTCGCCGTTGTCGAGGTTGATGGCCCAGCCGGAGAGGCGCAGCACGCCGTGGGCTGCCTCGGCCCGATCGAGGGCTCCGCGCACGGCGGTGCGATCGACGTTGAGCGCTCGATCGTCACCAGCGGACAGGGTCTCGACTCCTGCAGGGCTCACTCTCAGGCGCCAGTCGTCGCCGCCTACGGTCCACCACAGGCCCGCTGCGTCTTGCTCGAGCAGGGTGATGATGTTGCGTCCGTCGACGAAAGCGCCTTCGGGGATGATGACGGTGAACAGGGGGCCTGCGCCTTCGTCGTCGCTTGCGTCAGGCAGCAAGGGCACGGTGGCGATGACCGTGCCGTTCACCGCCACGGTGAGCTCGCTCGGCGCCGGGGCACGCTCGGGGGACACGATCAGCTGCCCGGCCAGGTAGGCCGGCAAGCTGTCGCCGTCGAGGTCGATCATGGGCCGGGAGCCCGTCCCTGCCAGCACCACATGGTGGGGGGAGCTGCCCGCCGCCTTCAACGAGGAGACGTCACGCCCCACCAAGGCCGGTCGCAGGCCCAGGGCTTCGATGCCCGCCCAGCTCAAGGGCTCACCGAAGACCGCGCCCAGCTGTTCGCGCAGGGGCCGCACGGCGGGCAGGGCGGCGTCGACCACCAGGGCCTCGCCCGACCGCCTGGCCAAGGTCTTCTGGGGCCGGGATGAGTCGGTCTTGCCGAACGCTGACACGCCATCGACGCGCCAGGGCAGGGGCACTCCGAGCAGATCGGCGATGGTGGGCAGCACATCGATGGACTCGACGTTGCGGTCGAGGGTCAGCCCCTGCCGCTGCCCGGGACGGCCCACGAACAGGGGCACGTAGAGCAGGTCGTCGAGGTTGTCCTCTGAGGCCCGGCGTCGGTCGCCGCCGGGCTGGAAGCTCACCCCGTGATCGGCGGTGACCACCAGCACAGCGGTCTCGGACAGGCCGGTCTCGTCCATGCGATCGAGCAGGTCGTTGATCAGGCCGTCGACCATGGCCAGCTGCAACATGAAGCGCTGCATGGCCTGCTGCGACCACCACGGCTGCGTCGGCCAGGACTCGAACTCGTGGGGGTCGACCACCGCGTCCGGGTGGGTGTACTGCTTGCCCGAAGGCAGGTAGGCATAGGGGATATGCGGCAGCAGAACGTGAAGAAAATGCAGTCCGGGTCGGGCGTCGGTGGTGTCGTCGGCGAGCTCGAACAGAAAACGATCGACCGCATCGACCCGCTCTCGTTGGCTGGTGACGTCCCGCCAGAAGCTGCCCCAGTTGCCCGTGACCGAGGGCAGGTGAGCCACCAGCGACTGAGGCGCGATGACATGAGCCAGCACCAACGACAGGTCTTTGGAGAGCGACTCGAGCCTGGCCAGCAGGGGCTGCACCTCACCGGCCTCGCCCGAGAGGCTGGCCGGGCAGATGTCGGTGATCGACTCGATCACGGCCATGCGGTGGCTGTCCCCGAGCAAGGTGAACAGGCTGCGGGGATGGTCGTGGGCGATGGGCAGCTCGTCGTCGCCGCCGGGCAGACGGCCGCTGAGCAGGCTGGGCACCACCCAGGTGGTCGACTCGTGGGAGGCGCTGGCGTTGCGCAGCCAGGTGGTGCGAGCGGACAGGCGGGCGAAACCGGGGAACAGCTCTTCGTCCAGGTCGCCCTCGCGATCGAGCAGGGCCGCCAGGGGCAACTCGTCGAGCACCAGCATGACCACGTCGGCCGTGGCTCCCTCGGCTCCGCTGACGATCTCGGTCTCGGGAGGCGAGACCACCTTGCGGATCGAAGGGGTCAGCAGGAACGCCGCAGCGAAGAGCAGGGGCGCCGGGGCCATGACCGTGAGAAAGGTGCGCGCCCAGTGCACGCGCACGTAGATGGCCAGGGCCATCAAGCCGCTGAGAGCCGCCAGCACCAGCAAGGCCTCGTCGGACGTCTGCAGAAACGCCCGCTTGAGCGGGGGCAGCGCGATGATCGCACCCAGCGCAGCCACCAAGAGGTTGTGTGCCACCGTGCCCAGAGGCTTCCAGAGCAGATGCAGCAAGAAGGGCACGATGGCCAGCCCGAGCGGCAGCACCACGACCATGACCAGCGCGGTGAGCACCAGGTCGAGGGGCTCTGAACGACGCACCACGAAGAAGGCTGCGTCCCGGGCCAGCACGTCGAACAGGGGCTGGGCCACGGCGAAGGCCCAGAGCACGCCCAGGTGCAGGGTGCGGACCAACGGCCGGCGATCGTCGAGGGTCTCCGTCACTTGTCGTCGGTCACCGGGGTACGGCTGGGGTCACGGATCCAGGCGGCGAGAGGGCCGTAGTGCAGCTCGGTGGCGTGGCCGCCGACCCGAGCGAAGAGGCGCAGTTGTCCCGCGCCCGTCTCGGTGAGCCAACGGCGGGGGACCATGACCGAGAAGCCCGGGGTCACCGACGGGGCGAGCCCCAGGATCGAGTTCACCTTCGGGTCGGCCCTGTCGGGGACAAAGGCGTGGGCATGGGCGCCGTCGATCAGCACTTCGATCTCTTCGACATCTCGGTTGTGGCGCAGGTCGGCGGCCCAGCCCCTGAGCACGATGCGGTTGTCCTCGAGGATGGCTGAGGTCACCTCGCCGATGGCCGCGCCGGGCGTGACGGCCACGGCCTTGCCGTCCGTGCCCCACAGCGTGGTCTCGTTGACCAGCCGGTGCTCTACATGAGAGAGCCATCGTGCGTTGGGGGAGGGCCGGGCCTCCACGGCCAGGTCATCCACCAAGGTGAAGACGCGCACGTGAGAGCTGTAGTCTTCTCCCAGCAGCTCGACCGGCAGCTCGAAGTCGAAGCCACAGCGCATGAGCCGGGGGATGCCCAGCTGGGCCGCCACCTCGGGCCGGGGGCTGCCGCACAACCCGGCCCGCACGAAGCGCTCGTCCCTGAAAACCAGCACGATGTCTGCGACCCTTGCGCTGAGCGCGTCAGCGGACCAGCCGGTGAGGCGCAGGCGCTGCCCTTCGAGGATGGTCTGGTCAATGAAGGCGTCGAAGGCTCCGGTCATCACCGGCATGACCCGGCCGAAGCTGTCGATGATGGCCTCGGGCTCGGTGGCCGTGGCAGCCCGCAGCTCGTAGCTCACCAGATCGATGGCCGAGAGTCGGGGGGTGTCGTCGTCCCCCTCGACCGCGTAGACCGCGAGCCTGTGATTGCCGCCGCTCAGGGCAGCTTCGGGCACCAGCGCCGAGAACGAGACCTTCGACGCCACCTCGGTGCGGGTGGGGGCGGTGACGGCGATCACGTCGTCGACCGTGACGGCGATGCGCTCTGGCAACAGGTCGCGATCGCTGGCAGACAGAAAGCCCTCGATGTGCACGGGGACCACGTCGTCCGTGGCGTGGGCGACGCCGATGCCGGTGACGTAACCGTCGATGGGCAGCATGCCCGCGATGCCCACGTCTGCCAGGCTGCGCCCGGCCAGCCCGCGACTGCTGGCCATGCTGTAGATGTCGGCCCACTCTGCACGGGGCCCGAAGAGGTCGAGCTTGTGTTCGAGCCCGGGCCAGGTCTGGGGGACATCACTCGAGAGGCGGGTCACCTCGCCGTCGACATGCTGAATGATCTTGGCCCCGGGTCTGCGCCGCGTGTCGTCGAGCAGCGAGTGCCCGTCGATGATCCAGTCGATGGTCAGGCCCAGGTGGTCGGCGATGGTAGGCATCACGTCGACCAGCTCGGCGTTGCGGTCGTCGATGGCGCCCCTCTCCTGCCCGGGCAGCTTGATGAACAGGGGGACACGGGCCACGTCGGCGGCGTTGTCCGGCTCGATGCGCCGGTAGAGCAGGCCCGGCTCGAAGCAAAGACCCCGGCTCGAGGTGACCACGAGCATGAGCCGGTCCCAGAGGCCGAGGGCTTGCAACTCGTCGATCAGTTCTCCCAGCAGGCGGTCGGCCAGCCCGAGCTGGAGCAGGTGCCGTTGCAGGCCCCGGTCGGCGGGCATCTGATCGTCAGACCAGCGGCCCGCGGTCACGGCGGTGAGCGGATCGTCGGCGATGTAGCGCTTGCCCGAGGGCAGGCGCTCCCAGGGCTCGCGAGGCAGGCGCGTGTGCAAGAACCACAGGGCCGGCGCGCTGTCCCCGTCGACCTCGTCGATGAACGATCGAAAGCGGCCGATGCGCGCCTCGGGGGAGGGCGGCGGGGGCACCTTGGTGGTCTGGGCGGGCTCGCCCTGCTGGCGCGAGTCCGGGGTGCTGGCTGCGGGGTCGTCGAGCAGGGAGGGCTGGCGGCTCGAGCCGTCGGCCAGGGCGCTGGCAAAGGGCTCGGGCAGGACGTTCTGGCCGGTGAGCCGGGCCAGGTCGCCGATCAGGCTGAGCAGGCGGCCCGAGGGCTCGGCGTCGAGGGCGCTGTCGTCGTCGGCGGGGTGCAAGGCGGTGACCGCTTCTCTGGCCACGATGCGATGGGTCCCCGACACGAGCGAGAAGAGGTTGAGCGGGTTCTCTTCGGGGACGGGCAGGGAGCCGGGAGCCGGTCGGCTGGCGGTGAGCAGCGAGGACACGCTGAGCGAGGTGTCTTCGTGTCCGGCGCTGGCGTTGCGGTACCACGTCGAATGCCCTGCCAATCGGGCGAAGTTGGGGAAGAGATGGGCGTCCAATCCCTCGGCGCTGGCCATGAGCGAGGTGAGCGGCAGCTCATCGAAGACCACCACCATGACCGGCGTGGTGGCGGGGATGGCGGCCACCCGCTCAGTAGGGCTGGCCGAACTGGAGAGCAGGGGCGAGACGCCGTCGTTGGTGGCGAAGAGGACGATCAGCACCAGGGGTGCGGGGGCCAGGCAGGTGACCAGCTTGCGCACCAGGGCCCAGCGGGCGTAGGCGCCGGTGAGGGCACCGGCGCCGGCCACCGCCAGCACCATGCTCACATCCCCCGAGGCTGACAGATCGAAGCTGGCCAGCAGGAGTTCGCTCAGGGGAGCCAGCAAGAGCAGCAGCAGGGGGCCGAGGACCACCAGGGTCAGGCTGTCCGCCAGTCGCCCGTCGAAGCGGGCCAGCAGCAGGATGGGCGCGGAGAGCAGCAGGGGCAGGCCCACGAGCAGGAGCGTGAGCACGCCCCAGAGTTCGCCGGGCTCGACCTGCCGCCAGACCAGGTAGGCGGGGTCGTCCGCCAGGGCCGAGAGCAGGGGCCGGGCCAGGGCGAGAGAGCAGATCGCGGCCACGTGCAGCAGCTGCACCATGGCCGGGCGGGGGCGTTCAGGGCTGGCTGGAGCGTCGGCTGCGCTCATGTGGTGTGCTCTCGCCCCTCTCGGCTCCGGGATTGTCGGACCACCAGCACCATCGCTGGGGCGATTCCGTATCATGGGCGGCATTATGACCTTCGCCTGGGGGCGACGTCACCAGCCCCTCAAAAGGTCTGCCACAGTCGTCGTCAGCTCCCTGCTGCGGCGCTCGAATCGCCGAGTCTTGTAGCGAGTCCGTCAGCCCCTCAAGATGGCCCCATGAGTCCACAAGACCTGCTGCCCCACGGCACCACCGTGCTGCTCTACATGGACCCCATGTCCGGCTCCATGCTGCTGCAGATGATCGCCGCGGGGGTCGCCGGGTCGTGGCTGGTGATCAAACTCTGGGGCAAGCGCTTCCTCACGTTGTTCAAGCGCGGCAGCGACGATCACGGTGGTGACGGCGACCAGTAGCCCGAACGGGCTGGCGGGGGGCGGGGTGCAAGACGGCAGCGGTCAGCTGGAGCCCGGGTCGTTCCGAGATCGGGATAGCCGTGTGGTGATGCGCGAGGGCGAGGTGCTGCGGGCCCTGAGCGCCGTGGCCCTGGCCGACTGGGAGCGACTCTCCGCCAGCAAGGTCTGGGAGCGCTTCTCGGAGAACGGGCGACTGGTGGCCACCGAGCAGGTGGCCGACCCGGGCCCGGTGTTGGCTGAACTGGCCGACCTGGCCGGGTCGGGGGGGCAGCCCTGGGTGGCCCTGTTGCGCCACGAGGCCGTCCCCTTCGTGAGCTACCCCTACGAGTGGTGCTTCTCCATGTTGCGAGATGCGGCGCTGCTGCATCTTGAGCTGCTCTCGGCGGCCCTGTCCGAAGACATGATCCTGAAGGACGCCACGCCCTTCAATGTGCAGTTCGTGGGCACCCGGACCGTGTTCATCGACGTGCCCTCGTTCATCGACCTGAAGCCCGGCGATGTGTGGGTGGGCTACCGGCAGTTCTGCGAGCTGTTCCTCTACCCGCTCATGCTCATGGCCTACAAGGGTGTGCCGTTTCACTCGTGGCTGCGGGGCTCCCTCGAAGGTCTGTCGCCGCTCGAGTTTCGGGGCTTGATGAGCTGGCGCGACTGGTTGCGCAAGGGTGTCCTGGTGCATGTGGTGTTGCACGCCGCGTTGGGCGAGCAGCACAAGGACGACGACGTGGACATGCGCAAGCAGATCAAGCAGGCGGGCTTCAAGAAGGAGATGATCGCCATCAACCTTCGCAAGCTGACCAAGTTGGTGGGTCGGCTGCAGTGGCGTGCCAAGGCCTCCACCTGGTCTGACTACGCCGGCGATTGTCACTACGAAGCAGATCGCCGCGAAGCCAAGCGGGCGTTCGTGTCAGCGGTGGCGGGCGCCCGTCCCCGCAAGCTGGTCTGGGACCTGGGCTGCAACACCGGCGAGTACTCGCGGCTGGCGGCCGAGCACGCCGAGCGGGTGGTGGCCATGGACGGCGATCACCTGGCCATCGAGCGGCTCTACAGCGCGCTGAAGAGCGAGGGCGAAGAACGCATCCTGCCCCTGGTGATCAACCTGGCCGCGCCCTCACCGGGTTTGGGTTGGGCAGGCAAGGAGCGTCAGGCTCTGTCCGACCGGGGACAGCCCGAATTGATCCTGGCCCTGGCGCTCATGCACCACATGATCATCGCCTGCCACATCCCCCTCGACGACTGGATCGACTGGCTGGCCAGCCTGGGCGGCGAGCTGGTGCTGGAGTGGGTGGGCAAAGGCGATCCCATGGTGAAGAAGCTGCTGCGCAACAAAGACGACCGCTACGCCGACTACACCCGGGAGAACCTGGAGCGGGCGTTGCGTCGGCACTGGCGCATCGCGGGGCAGCAAGAGCTGGCTGGAGGCACGCGAGTGCTCTACCACGCGACCCGAGACGTCTAGGCGTCTCGCCATGGGGCACCGCAAGACCAGCGATCTGTGGCGCTGACGTCTAGCCAGCCAAGATCTCGGTGATCACTGCAGAGCTCTGCGCGAACACCTCGTCGATGGTCTGCTGGGCGTCGATGTCTCGCACGAGGGCCGGGTCGTAGTGGCCCAGCACGGGCGCGGTCTCGCGGTCGTAGACCACGAAGCGGTTGCGTACGATGGTCTCGTCGGCGTCGTCCGCACGGCCCTGGGTTTCGGCCCGGTGCTTCATGCGCGCCACCATGGCGTCGAGGTCGCTGACCACGAGGTGGATGATCGCTGCAGGACGAATCAGGCTCTCCATCATGGAGGCCTGCCCTTCGCTGCGGGGGATGCCGTCGAGCAGCAGCACGTCAGCGGCCGGGTCGTACTCGCCGCGAGAGACCATGCCGGCCACGTGGGACTTCCAGAGTTCGACGGTGACTTCGTCGGGGACCAGCTCGCCCTTGCTGGAGAAACTGGCCACCTGCTGACCCAGGTCTGAGGCCTTGTCGAGCCCCCTGAACATGTCACCGGTGGCCAGATGGACGCAGCGATCGAGCGCGCCCAGCCGCGCACCCTGAGTGCCCTTGCCAGCACCGGGAGGACCGAAGAGCAGCACGCAGCGATAGGCATCCGACATCGATCAAGACTCCGTTGGCGGGGGGAGTCGGACAGCCTATCGCGCCGGCTGCCGCGCTGCGAGGGTTGGGTGGTGGGAGAGGGGCTGGAGATCTGCTGAAGATGTGGATCGGCCGCTATCGGCTGCGCGCGCTCGGCTGATGACCCCGCCCCGCGCCGAACCCGCGCCGCACCGAACCCGCCCTTCACCGCCGGGCAGGCGCACCTGGCTCGGGCGTGGCCTCGGCGATGAAGGCGCGGATGTCGTCGTTGGCGGCCTTCAGGTCTTCGGCGCGGAGGTACATCATGTGCCCGGAGCGGTAGCCCTTCCAGGTCATGCGATCTTGAAAGCGGCCCGAGGGGTCCATGTTCCACATGGTGTATTTGGCGTTGAAGTAATCGGTGGCGCCGTCGTAGTAGCCCGACTGCACCAGCACGTGCAGGTAGGGATTCTCGCCCATGGCCTGCTGCAGCTGCATGCCGGTGCGGTCGCCGTCGCGATTCCAGGGGTGCACGGGGCCGAAGACCCAGTACTGCAGGTCGGTGTCGTAGCCCAGCACGTCCCGCAGGTAGTGGTTGATGGCCGGGGCGAAGGCGTGGTTCCACGATGAGAGCGCCGGGTCGAAGTCGGGCGATGTGCCCGCGTCCTCACGATCGAAGCCCTGGTAGCGCGAGTCGAGGCGGCCCACGGTGAGGCCTTCGTCCCGCAGCAGCTCTTTCCAGAAGAACGAGGTGGAGACGGCCATGTTGTGCTGACGGACGAGGGTGTCATCCAGGCCCGAGTAGCGCGCGTACTCCAGCACGAGCTGCGCCCGCTCGGCGTCGGGGAGTGAGCCGCCCCGAGCCAGGCCTGGGATCAGCTTGTTCATGGTGAAGGCCTCGACCTCTGGAAGCAGCTCGTCGAGATCAAGGGCCTGCAGGTCGGCGCTGAGCTTGTCGTGAAACCACGCCGTGGCCGCGTAGTACGGCAGGGGCAAGGCCGCTCGCACGGGACCGTCCCGGTCGACGCCCAGGCCCGTGGGCGAGACCAGGATGACGCCGTTGAGGAACATCCACTGGGAGCCTTGCAGCCGCGCCGCCAGACCCGAGACCCGGGTGGTGCCGTACGACTCGCCGATCAAGAACTTGGGGCTGGTCCAGCGGCCCTGGCGGGTGACGAAGGTGTCGAGCCAGCGAGCCAGGTAGCTCACGTCTTCGTTGACGCCAAAGAACTGGCTGCGGTCTGCGTCGTTCAAGATGCGTGAGAAGCCCGTGTTCACCGGGTCGACGTAGAGGATGTCCGCCACATCGAGGATCGAGTGGGGGTTGTCGCGGATGCCATAGGGCTGCACCGGGTAGCCCTCGTCGTCGATCTGCAGCAGCCGAGGCCCGGTGTAGGCGATGTGCATCCAGAGCGACGCGGAGCCCGGGCCGCCGTTGAACGAGATGACCAGAGGGCGGGCAGAGCGGTCGTCGACGTCGCTGCGCTCGTAGTAGGTGTAGAACATCGAGGCGATGGGCTCGCCGTCGCCGTCCCACACGGGCTGGGTGCCCACGGTCACGCGGTAGGGCACGTCCACGCCGCCGATGGTGACCGTGTCTTCGCTGGTGACCGCTTCATCCGCAGGAACCTCGACGTTGTCACTGTCGCGAGACGGCGCGCCGTCTTCGCCTGTGTCGTCTTGAGCGGCGAGGTTCGGCGGCAGCGCGAAGGCCAGCGCGCAGAGGACGGTCAGGAGGCCAGACGTGCTGCAAGTGATCATTGTGTGTTCCGCGACGGGGGCGAGGGCCCGTGGAATCTAAGGCCGATCGTCAGCCACCGCAACGGTGGGCACCAAGCCCCGCCGTTTGTGTTCTGATGACAAGATGTCCAGCGTCACAAGTCGTGGAGTGAGCGGAGCATGCTCTCTCGCAGGCCAAACCTGATCTTGCGCACGAAGCCGACCCTTTTGCTCTTGGTCTTGTCGGCCATGCTGTTCGGCTGCCGGGCTGCTGCTGGTGATCGATCGGTCGCCGCGACGAAGGTCGAGCCAGCGCAGCCAAGCGAACCCTGGGCGGTGGTCTGTGACTGGCTGCGCGGCCAGGCTGAACAGCTCGGAGCCGACCTGGAGAGTGCCCGCCTACAGCTCTTGGAGCGGGCACAGCGAGAGGCGCCAGAGCTGGCAGCCCGGCTCACCGTTCTCGTCGCCCAGCCCCAGCGGGCCGGATGGGGGCTGCTTCCCGATGTGGTGGAGAGTGGACCCCATCGATCGCAGCAGGCGCGGCAACGGACCTACTCGCTCGAGGTCATCTCGCGCAGCTTCGTGAAGAGTTTCCGCGATGGCCGCCTTCTGGCAGGGCACACCGCAGTCGCCGGCGAGACAGCCCTTGTCGAGGCCGTCGCGACGTACGAGCGGCTGACCATCGACCTGAAGAACCTCGTGGAACACCTGTCCTATCACGAGGGCTGGCAGCAGTCCGTGCAAGAGCACGAGGCGTTCTTCGCCAGACAGAACGCGATCCTTGCGGATGTTCGCGAGTGGCAGGACCTCCTGGCGCAGAGTGGCGACGCTGGCCGCACTCTTGAGCTTGAGCACCGCGTCCGGGCCGCCATGTCCCCGTTCGTTCGAGCGGAGGGGTTGACCGTTGAGACCCAGTCCGATGGAGCGCGGGTGCTGGCCGTGCAGATTCACACCGACGTGGAGGACGAGCCGTGGCTGAACGTCTTTCGCCAAGCGGTTGACGACGAATGGAACCGTTGCGAGGCGTCCCTGTCACAGAACTTCAGGGTGGAGCTGGAGTTCGTTCCCGTCGACTTCGACGACCTCTACCCCGACGGCGCCCCGCTTCCAGGTGCAGCGCTGGACGTCCGCGACCATCTCTCACGCTTCCCCGAGAACGCCCTCGTGCTCACC
Organism: uncultured Phycisphaerales bacterium; assembly: GCA_964537035.1. GTDB lineage: Bacteria > Planctomycetota > B15-G4 > B15-G4 > B15-G4 > CAZIAK01. The sequence goes on from CAZIAK010000061.1 coordinate 18,672, forward strand.
ACCGGCGCGGCGAGCACCTACGCCTTGCCTGCCCGCGCCCTGATCCTGGGGCCAGGCACTCTCTCCCGGCGCTCCCTGGCCCACGAGTTCGGGCATCTGCTCGGCTTCAAGGACGCCTACCTGCGGGCCTTCGACACTCCAGCCGACCGCTCCTTCGGCGTGGTGCTGGTCGAGTGGACAGGCCTGCGTGACGACCTGATGGGACATCCCGCTGGAGGCCGGGTCGACTCCGTGCTGATAGACCGCCTCTTGCTTGCCTACACTGACGCCCAGAATCGCGAGCCTGCCGGCGTCTCCCATGACCATCCCTGAGCCTCCTCCCCCGCGAACGGCCCGCCCGGGCTTCGTTCTCGGTGTGCTCGTCGCCCTGTTCGCCCTGCTGCAGTGCTGGGACTACAGCAAGGCCTACCCCGGCGATGACCTGCTGATCTACTGGGCCGCCGGGCGCCAGCTCACCGAGACAGAGGACATCTACAGCGCCGACGGTTGGCGACAGGTCGAAGAGGCGATCGCTGTGCAAACCGGCGAGGCGGGAGACCAGCGTTCCGGGGCCGTACGTCCAGCCTGGCCCAAGCTGACCGGGACTCCGTTTCTGTACGCGGTCTTTCGCGCGGCGTCCACGGGAGACTACAGCCACGATCAGTTCTGGTTTCGGTTGTTTCAGCTGATCGCCATGGGCTTGGGCCTCTACGTCTGGGCCCGTGTCTTCGGTCATGGACGCACCCTCGCGCTGCTGGCGGTGGCGCTGTTCACCGTGGGCTTCGAGCCCCTGCGGTCGTCGCTGCGCGCTGGCAATCTTGGTCAGCTGCAGTTGTTGATCCTGGCGGTGTGCGCCGTGATCCCCCGGCGCAGAAGCGGCGGTCTCGGCGAGGTGGCCGTGGGCTGCTTGCTGGGCCTGGCCGTCATGTTCAAGCCGAATCTCGCTGCCTGTGCGCTGATGTTCCTGGTGGTCCGGGTCGTCGACCAGCGCTGGCGGGCCCTGGCTCACCTCGCGGGCGGCCTGGCCATGGGCGCTGTGTTCGCCGCGTTGTTCACGTCGGTGGTCGCAGGGTCCCACGCCACCTGGCCGCACTGGTTGGCACTGCTCGGCCAGTTCTTGGACAGCCCGCCGACCATCGCCCAAGGCAACTACTCCCTGGCTGGCATGCTCGCTCCCTGGCTCGGTGATGCCACCAGCCCGCTCCTGCTCCTGGTGGGTGTGTCCGCCTGCACTCTGCTCCTGGGCTGGCGTGCGCGGAGCGCGCCGGATGCAGACCCGCGGCGCTGCGATGCCCTGGCCTTGGCTCTGGGCTGCGTCATCACCTTGCTCTCCGCACCTGTGGCCTGGCTGCACTACTACCAGCTGGCCGTCCCCGTGGCGCTCTTCTGCCTGGCCGCACGACGGCATCGAAACGGCGGGACCGACGGACCCGCCTGGATGGTCTCGGTGGGAGCCGCGGTGGTCATGCTCTCCCTGCGGCCGATCCTCCTCCTGGGCGACCCGGGCGGCCCAGAAGCCTACGCCGCCCTGACCATCGGGGGCACGGGGTTGCTGGGCTTGTTGGCATGGGTCGTCGTGATCAGGGCGCCAGCGCTGGCAGGGGGCGACGAGCCTCGCCCCGGAGTCCCGCTCGGTGAGTGGTGGGTTCTCCCCTGGCGCCCAGGCCTGCTGCTCCTGGTGGTCGCGGCGCTGGTCTACACCTCCGCTCTGGACGGCGGCTTTCATCTCGACGACCCATACCGGGTGGTCGAGAACCCGGCCATCCGCCACGTTTCATTGAGCCAGGACCTGACCGACCCTGGCACGTCGTCGAGCAATCCACGGATCGTGCAGTTCAGGCCGCTCATGCCCTGGAGCTTCTCGCTCAACTTCGCCGCCCACGGGCTGTCCACGTTCGGCTACCACCTGGTCAACCTGGCCTTCCATCTGATCTCGGCCTGGCTGGTCTTCGCCCTGGCCTGCGAGCTGCTGCTGCACTGGAGCGGGCGTCGGCTGAAAGAGCGCAGAGCTCGGCTGTGGGCCCTGGCTGCAGCGCTCCTGTTCTGCGTCCACCCGGTGTCCGGTCTGGTGGTCAACTACATCTCCGCCAGGGACCTGGTGATGATGCAGTGCTTCTCCCTGGCCGCGCTGCTGACCTACGTGCGCATGCGCCGGCTGGGAGAGTCTCCTCGTCGCTGGGCCCTGGTGCTGGTCTGCTTCGGGGCTGCGCTGCTGTCCAAGACCAACGCCGCGGTCTTCCCCGTGATCGTGCTGCTGTTCGAGATCGTCCTGGCTCGCGGGCGACTTCGTGATCGTCGTCTGTGGACCGGCGTGGCGATTCCCGCGCTGCTCGTGGCAGCGTACGTGGGCTACGGCGCGTTCGTCCTCGGCTTCGTCGAGTCGGCCACGGCTCAAGGTCCCGAGAGCTCGCTGGTCTACGGTCTGACTCAGCTGAGAGTCCACCTGACCCACTACCTGGCCAACTGGGTCTGGCCCTGGAAGCTGGGCGCTGCGCCCGCCGTCGATGTGGCCCACTCCCTCACCAGCCTGTCGGTCTGGTCGGGCTTGCTGCTGATCGTGGCCAGCCTCGTCGCAGCGTTCGTCTGGCGCCGTCGCCAGCCCCTGTTGACGTTTTCGATTCTGTCCTACTGGGTGATGTTGGCGCCGACCTCTTCGGTGCTCCCGCTGCACCACTTCGTGGCTCACTATCGACCCTACCCTGGCAGCCCTTTTCTGTTGATCGGTGTGGTCGTGTCGGCCGCGACGCTGCTCCATCGTCGTGCGCGGTGGGCTGTGGCTGTCACGGCGATCTCAGCATGTTCCTTGGCCTCCGTGGCCCAGAACACCGTCTGGAAGACCGAGCAGTCCCTGTGGAAGCACAGCGTGGCCATCGGCGGCGATCACATCGCTCATCTGAACTACGCGATGAGCATCAAGGACCGCACGGACCCTCGGGTGCGTGAACATCTTGAGCAGGCGCTCGAGCTGTATCCCGAGTACGTCCTGGCCCACATCAACCTGGCCATTCAGCGCATCGGCATGGGGGAGGTCGATGGGGGGCTGGCAGCACTGCGCGCGGCCGAGAGTCGCTACCCGCTCTGGCCCGAAGTGCCTTACTGGCTAGGCCAGATGTTGTCTCGACTGGCCAGGCACGGTGAGGCGGCTCAGGCGTTTGCACGGGCCGTGCAGATCGACCCTGAACAGCTGTCCTTGCAGTACGCGGCAGCCCGTGAGCATCAGGTGGCTGGGCTGGTCGCCGAGAGCCTGCCCTATCTTGACGTGTGTGAGCGACTGCAGTCGGGCTACAAGGACATCGATTTCCTACGAGGCTTCGCGTTGCAGGACGCCGGGCTGAATGCAGAGGCGATCGCCAGCTACCGCAAGCACCTCGCCGCTCACCCCGACCATGGGCAGACCCATTTCAACCTGGGCTACGCCTTGATGAAGACCGCGCGGCCCGGCGAGGCCATCCCGCACTTTGTCCGCGTGCTCGAACTCACGCCGGACTCCCAGGCCGCAGCGCTGCACCTCGCTCATTGCAGAGAGCTGGTCGCAGAAGAGGATGAGATCGGGGCTGCCGTGGGGGCGTCGTCCAACGACGTTCCTGGATCACGCGGCGCAGCGGCGGTGCCGTCAGCCGTGCCGGCGGGGACCATGCGCTGGCAGGCCCCCGCGCCGGGCGACGCGCTCTCAGAGGCGCTCAGCGACGACCTGGCTCGGCTGGCAGAGATCGGCTACGTGACCGGCGTCACCGAGGCGGGGGAGGTGGCGGGCGTGTCGCGCTACGACCCGCTTGCCGCGTCTCCGGGCCTCAACCTGTACCTCTCCGGGGACGCCCCGGCTGCGTACTTGATGACCATGGAGGGGGACGTGGTCCACGAGTGGCGGCTGCCCTTTGACGAGGCCTTTCCCGCGGCAGATCCCAGCCTGCTGCGCTTGGACGGCACCCAGTACTGGCGTCGGGTTCACCTCTTCGAGAACGGCGATCTGCTGGTGATCTTCGACTACCTGGGGCTGGTGCGCATCGACCGAGACTCGCAGCTGCTCTGGGCCGTCCCTCTGCCGGCACACCACGACCTCTTCGTCACGGACGAGCGCATCCATGTGCTGTCCGAGCGGCTGGGTGTGGTCGCTGCCGTGCGAGAAGAGTCACCGGTACGCGAGGACTTCATCACCACGTTGGATCACGGCGGCAACGTGTTGAGTCAGGTGTCGATCCTGCGAGCGTTTCTGGACACGCCCTTCGCGGCGGTGCTGAACGCCTTGCCAGGGCACGACGACATCTTTCACACGAACACGATCCAGGTCTTCGACGGCTCACAAGCTGGCCGATCAACGGTCTTCGCTGCAGGCAACGTGCTGGTCAGCCTGCGCAACCTGAACCGCATCGCGATCGTCGACCCCGGTCAAGAGGCCGTGGTCTGGTCGATGGCCGGTGGGTGGCAAGAGCAGCACGATCCCCTGCTGCTCGAGAACGGAAACATGCTGATCTTCGACAACCGCACGGGAGGCGCTCCGTCGCAGGTGGTCGAGTTCGATCCGCTCGATGAAGACGTGGCCTGGGTCTTCGACGGCACACCCGAACAGTCGTTTTACAGCGAACGTATGGGCACGGTTCAGCGGCTGCCCAATGGCAACACGCTCATCGCCGAGTCGTTCGTCGGCCGCGCACTCGAGGTCACCGCCGATCAGCGCATCGTGTGGCAGTTCGACAACCCGGCGCGCACAGGGGACGAGACCCCGTTGGTGGCGATCCTGCCCGAGATCGTGCGAGTGGACTCAGCCTACACGTCGTCATGGTTGGACCGTTGACGGCGTTGTGATCCCGCAGGGACGTGCGTTGCCCGCATGCCTGGCATGAGCGCGCAGGCATACGGGCGTCACGAACGATGGCGCGAGTAGACTACCCGTCGTTGTTGACGATGAAGTCCCGGGGGGTGAGCCCCATGTCCTCGAACAGGGTGGCCCCGGCGTCCTTGAACAACAGCCCGCCGTAGATGGTCTGGGCGGTGGTACTGGCGGCGAAGCGGATGACCATGTAGTTGGCCTGATTGCCCGTGGTGAAATCAGTGATGTCGAGGAGCGTGCCCACGGTCCCCGAACCCAGCAGGGTCGAGGTGCCGGTGGCCACGGCGACGCTGTAAACCGAGAAGGTCACCGCGCTGTCCTCGCCATACACCAAGACCTGGGTCACCGTCGCACCCGTCTTGATCCGGGGGATGGCGATCAGGTCCTCGATGGCATCGATGGGGTCGATACCCCAGCCACCGGCTCCGTCATCCGCGAACCGAGCAGCGCCCAGTCCTTGCGGGCCCTGAGGACCTGTGGCACCCGTAGCACCGGCAGCACCATCGGCGCCGTCAGCACCGTTGAGGCCCGCAGCACCCTGGGGCCCGGTGGGACCCGTCGCGCCAGCAGGCCCGGTCGGACCCGTCGCGCCGTCGAGGCCGTCCGCACCGGCAGTACCCTGTGCACCAGCAGGTCCGGTCGGCCCGGTTGCGCCGTCCGCACCGGCGGCACCTTGCGGCCCGGCAGGTCCTGTGGGACCCGTCGCGCCGTCGAGGCCGTCAGCGCCAGCGGCACCTTGTGCACCGGCGGGCCCAGTCGGACCCGTCGCGCCGTCCGCACCGGCGGCACCTTGCGGCCCAGCAGGCCCGGTCGGACCCGTCGCGCCGTCGGCGCCAGCAGTACCCTGTGGCCCGGCAGGTCCTGTGGGACCCGTCGCGCCGTCGAGGCCGTCAGCGCCAGCGGCACCTTGTGCACCGGCGGGCCCAGTCGGACCCGTCGCGCCGTCCGCACCGGCGGCACCTTGCGGCCCAGCAGGCCCGGTCGGACCCGTCGCGCCGTCGGCGCCAGCAGTACCCTGTGGCCCGGCAGGTCCTGTGGGACCCGTCGCGCCGTCCATGCCGTCGGCGCCAGCGGCACCTTGCGGCCCGGCAGGCCCTGTCGGACCCGTCGCGCCGTCGAGGCCGTCAGCACCAGCGGCCCCTT
>CAZIAK010000062.1:0-23607 GCA_964537035.1 uncultured Phycisphaerales bacterium
ACTAGGGCGAGCCGGCCCATGGCGGGGCTGACCAGCTATTGCGCAGACTACGACTTGCTGGGGTTGCTGCGGCGGGATGGGTGGCAGGGCGGGGCTGAGCGTACGACCGGGTCGTAGCCTCCGCTGCTGAAGGGCTGGCAGCGCAGGATGCGCCAGCAAGCCATGGCCAGTCCCTTGATCACGCCTTTGCGCAGGACGGCTTCTGCGGCGTAGTGCGAGCAGCTGGGGGTGAACCTGCAGCTGTCTTTGATCACCGCGCCCAGGGTCAGGCGCCAGAGGCCGAAGAGCGCGGCCAGCAGCCTGCCGATCATGGCTTGCGGCCGGGGGCGCTGCCCCGCTGCTCTCCACTCTTCTGCTGAGGTCTCTTGTGTTGAGCCTGGCCAGCTCTGGGGGACGGCTGTGCTGGCCCCTGGTCCTGGCGCTGCTTGCGCTCGAAGATCTGCGACAAGGCCTTGGTCGCCTCGGCCAGGGTCAGCGGTGGGGCGGCGGGACGGACGACGATCATGGTGTCCCAGCTGTGGCCCAGGCTCGGGCCCAGGCGGCGGAAGGCCTCACGCAGGCAGCGCTTCACACGATTGCGCAGGACCGCTCCGCCGACCTTCTTGCTGACCGAGAGGCCCAGGCGGGAATGGGCCTCAGAGGACGGCCTGATCCAGACCACGAGCCGTCGATTGACGAACTTGCGGCCACCGCGAAACGCGGCGTCGATATCTCGCTGATGGCGCAGACGGTGGTCCGCTCCGAAGAGCGGCCGAGGGTCGCTGCCGCTGTCAGGAACTGGCGGCAATCTTGGCTCGCAGCGCATCGATGCGGCGCAGGGTGTCGCTGGCCACGTCGTCATAGTCGGTCAGCCGGGAGCGCATGCGCAAGAAGACGTCGAGCTCGTCGAGGGCGTCCGGCAGCATGCCCAGCTTCTCGAAGATGTCGGCCCGCAGCAGGTGATCGCTGGCCGTGATCAGCTGTCGTTCTTCCAGGGAACTGATCTCGTCCAGGCAGCGTTGGTAGCTGCCCCGGGCAAAGTCGATGGAGACCAGGATCTGACGGAGCTGCCGTTCTTTGCTCAGGGACTCATCGACCCGCTTTTGCAGGTCGACCTTTTTCGAGGGGGACAAGCGGATGCCGTCGTTGAGCGTCTCACGGGTGAGCTCGATGCCTTCGACCAGCAGGTCAATGGCTCGGCGACACAGCGCCACGGATTCGTCTTGCCGCTGGCCGTCCATGTTCACGGTGACGATCAGGTCGAGCAGGGCGTAGGTGTTGTCCTGGTGCAGCGGGAAGGTCAGCACGTGGCGCAGGTCTTCTTCGGCCAGGAGCAGATGGTCGCTCTTGGCCTCTGCCTCCTCTGTGGCCTTCTCGACCTCGGCTTCCCGGCCGTCCTCGGTGAGGAAGTCGCTCTCGAGGCGGCGCTCGATACGTTCGAGGGCCTGCTGGTGTTTCTGGGCCCGGGCCATGTGAGCCTCACCCGAGCCCAGCCAGGTACGGTAGTCCTCGCCGCCACGACCGGGCTTGAGGTCGTCGAAGATCTCAAGGGCCTGGTCGAGTTCAGCCTCCGTGCCTTGGGTGGCGCCGAGCTTGGTCAGGCAGAAGCCCTTGATGATGCGCATGCCCATATGATGCTCGTCGATGACGAGCGCCATGTTGGCCTGGTGCAAGGCCTGCCGATAGCTGGCCTGCTGAAAGAAGAGGGTGCTGTTCTGCAGATGCACCGTGAGCACGTTGGTCTCTTCGTCTGAGAGCCCAACGCACCCTGGCAAGGCAGCCCAGGTGAGCGCCACCAAGAGGAGTGCCCGGGCTGCTCTGGACCCGCCCGCGCGGGCGTCCTGAACTACGGGACCCCGCGGGGGCAGCTCGGAGAGCTTGGTCTTCGCATTCAAGAGGCGTTCACCTGCAGGAGCGAAGAGACCGGTCAGGCCAGATCTTCTGCGTCGTAGACCCACTTGTGTCCGGCGGGCTGCCATTCGACCACCTCATCAGCTTCGAAGAACAGGTTGATCTCACGGGCGGCGGCCTCGGGGGAGTCGCTGCCGTGAATCAGGTTGTAGGAACGGGAGACCCCGAAGTCACCGCGAATGGTGCCGGGCTCGGCGTCGCTGCCGAACGTGGCGCCCATCATCTTGCGGCTCACGGCGATGGCGTTGACGCCTTCGAAGACCAGGACCATCACCGGGCTCTCACTCATGAAGCGCACGAGCCCTGGGTAGAAGGGGCGCTCGCGGTGGGCCTCGTAGTGCTTCTCTAGCAGGCTCTCTTCGAGCCGGCGGAATCGGCTGGCCACGATCTTGAGGCCCTTGTCCTCGAAGCGCTTGAGGATGGTGCCGACCAGGCCACGCTGGACAGCGTCGGGCTTCATGATGATGAGGGTGCGTTCCATCGGTCGCTCTTGGGGTCTTTCGAGAAGGGGCGTTGGACGCTCCGCGCACCGAGGGGTTTCGGGCGTGGACGTCGACCGGGCATGGTACACGGCGGAGTGGTGGCCGGGGAAGTGCCGCAGAGCGCAGCGGCTGGCGGGCCCTGCTTGATACCCTGGGCCCCGCAGATCGCCGATGTGCTGCCCCAGGGAGCTCTTCATGAACACCATGCCTGACCAGGTCCGGTCCTGGATGCCCTTGCCGAGGCGGGCCGCGGGCGCGATGGCTCTGCTGGGGTTGCTGCTCTGCCCCGGCTGCCGAGTGACCCACACGGCGCCTCCGATCACAGCTGGGGTGGGGGACGAGAGCCTGCTGAGGAGGGCCAACGACGCGCTCCTGGAGCGCATTCGGGTCGAGCAGGAACATGTGGACTTCTACAATCGGGAGCTCAGCTTGCTGCGGGTGGAGGAACGTCGGCTCAGCGCCGAATTCGTCCAGAAAGAGGCCGAATACCAGCTTCTGGCCAGTGACCGGGACGGGCAGATCCAGGAGGCAGCAGAGGCACAAGCGGAGTATCAGGCCGCGCTGAACAGCAAGGTCGAGCTGGAAGGACTGCTGGCCGGAGTGCGCCAGGAGGCGGCTGCGCTTGAGCAGGAGCGGGACGACCTCTCGGCTGCCATGGCTGCCCAGCGAGCCGCCGCTGACGAAGGAGAGCTGCGCCTTGCCAACGGGGCCGCCCGACTGGCCGAGATCGCCGTCAAGGAGCTGGACCTGGAGCAGCAGCTGTCAGCCGGGCGGGTGCAGATCGAGGCGCAGAGCGCCGAACTCTTGTCGGTGCAGGCCGAGCTGGCCCAGCTGAAGCGTTCCCTGCTGGAGAGCCAGGACACGCGACAGTGGCTCCGCTCCAGCCTGCTGGCCAGCCTCTTCATGTCCTCGCTGCGACAGGAAGGGGAGCTGCTCCCTGACGGGCCGGGCGATGCTGGCTCTGCACCAGGCCCTGGGCCCTCTGCGGCAGGTCTTGAGCGGCCTTCATCCAACCAGCCCGAATCGGCAGAGAGAGGCCGTGAAGAGGGTTCAGGGGACGATCTGGACGGCACTGGCGGTGTCGATGGAGAGGCCGGGGCGGCAGCTGTGGACGGTGATCCGGAGCCGTCCCCCAGCTGAGCGCTTCTTGTCTCTGAAAACCCTGGCCCAGGGCTTGCATCGCAGGGGGGCGTTTGTAGGATCTTCCGGCGTGCGTACCCAGGGCGAAAAAGAGCGTTTCTCCGGCACACGCCAGAGGCTTTTTCGCAGGGCCCAGCACAAGATCGGGACGCAATGTCAGCACCCCGGCAAAGTGACAACCTCGACCTGATGCAGTGTGCAGGGCTGGGCATCCAGCTCGCGATCACGATCTCCCTGTGCACGTATCTCGGATACCTGGCCGACCAATGGCTCGATACCCTTCCCATCGCACTCCTTGTCGGGGCCTTCTTCGGCCTGGGCGCGGGCATGTGGTCGGCGGTGCGAGCGATCGATCGGGTGACGGGCAGGGCTGGCAAGGAGGGCGACTCTGATGGCGAGTCGTAACCGCTCCTTCGCCGTGGGCACGATCCTGGCCACCTTGGTCATTCCTGCAGTGCTGATCTCCCTGACGCCGTTCGACGCCGCTCGCAACGTGCTGGGAGTGGCCTGTGGATGGGGTCTGGCCTTGCTCGTGATCGTGCCCAGCTTCGTGGTCATGTCAGGGCTGATGGAGTCCGGCGACGACCGCCGCATCCAGGCCCGGTTCATGTACACGATGATGGCCCGCTTCGCGGCGTCCGTGGTGGGGGTGGCGCTCTTTGCCGTCCTGGTTGACGAGCCACCGCTGTACGACTTCGTGCTGGCCTTCTTCCTGGGCTTCGCTGTCCTCTCTGCCCTCGACCTCACCTTCCTGCTCAGCAAGTCACCGGATCGGAACCACGCATGAAGTCTGCTTGCCTGCTTCTTGGTTTGGTCCTCCTGGCGCCCCTGGCGTCGGGTGTTCCTGCAGTCCTGCCCGCCGTGCCGGTGCCCCTGCTGGTGTCCGCGGTGGTGGCAGACGACGGCGAGAGCCACGAGGCCCCTGCGGCCCACGATGACGGTTCCGCTGGCCACGATGGCCACGACGCTCACGCCCCGGTCGATCGCGCCAACGATGCGACGCTGTTCGGCGAGTTGTTCGCGCACCTGGTGCCGCACCCGGTGGGTGCGGTCTGGTTCGGCGGCGATAAGGGCTTCGGCATGGTCAAGCCTTACGAGGCCGACGCCGACGGAAACCCGCTCAAGGGCAGCGCCGAGCACCCCGAGACCTTCCACAGCAGCGCTGAGATGTCAGAGCACTATGTCGCTGAGTTTGGCGGCGGCTTTGGCTTCATGATCTACAACATCAACTCGGTCATGTGGATCGTCTGCGTGCTGTTGTTCGTGATCTTCATGCCCATGAAGAAGAAGGCCCTGGCCCTGGCGGGGCAGGCTCCCCGGGGCGGGCTGCTCTACGGCATGATGGAGCCCTTGGTGCTCTTCGTCCGTGACGAGATGGTCTACGCGATCATGGGCAAGGAGCGCGGCCAGCGCTTTGTGCCGATGTTCCTGACCATGTTCTTCTTCATCCTGGGCCTGAACCTCATGGGCCTGGTCTCCATCGGGCCGCTGGGTGGCACGGCCACCGCGAACCTGGGCGTCACGGCCGGGTTGGCCACTGTGACCTTGCTCTGGATCCACATGTCGGGCCTGAAAGAGTACGGCCCGATCACGCACCTGAAGAACTTCATCCCCCACGGCATCCCATGGTTCGCCATGCCGATCATCGCCGTGGTCGAGATGATCGGCATCGTGGTCAAGCCCTTCGCCTTGACCGTGCGTCTGTTCGCGAACATGACTGCAGGGCACCTGATCGTGCTCGCTCTGTTCGGGCTCACCTACTTCTTCGCCAGCTACCTGTTGGCCCTGCCCATTCTTGGCATGGCCGTGGGTATCTACGCGCTGGAACTCTTCGTCTGCTTCGTGCAGGCGTATGTCTTTACTTACCTTTCGATTCTGTTCGTCGGGGCGTCCGTACACCCCGAGCACTAGGGTCAGATTCTTGAGGGACGCCTCACCGCGCTCCCCTTACACAGCAAAACTGGAGGATATCTCGATGGAAGGACTCGGCCTTGTTGGTCTGGGTGCTGGCATTGGTGCTGGCTTGACGCTTTTCGGTGGTGGTTGGGGCATTGGTCGTTTGGCCTCCGCTGCGATGGAAGGCATGGCTCGTCAGCCCGAAGCTGCCGGCGACATCCGCGGCGGCATGATGATCACCGCCGTCTTCATCGAGGGTGCCACCCTGTTCGGCGTCGTCGTCTGCTTGCTGCTCTCGCTTGGCGTCATGGGTTACCTCGGCGCCATGGCCGACGTGGCCAAGGCGGGCGCGGGCATCTGAGCCACACGCTCAGTGGAACAGGACCCGGGTGACGGCCTTCGTGTCGGTCGTCACCCGGGAGCACCCTGCGGGGAATCCCCCGTTCTTTCTGACGCGCCCAGGCAGCGCTGTTGCCTGGTGATCACCCTTTCAGCTGTCGCCCTCTGCGGTGGCCAGCTGGTCCAGAGAGACAGAGAGCACACAGAGCCATGATGACCTTCCTGGCTGCAGGCGGCTTCAACCCGCTGGCGTTCGACCCCTCGGCCTTCATTCTCACGACAGTGACCTTTCTGGTCCTGATCGGGCTGCTGGGCAAGTTCACCTGGAAGCCCATGCTGGCCGCCATCGAAACGCGAGAGACGCGCATCGATGACGCCATCAAGCAGGCTGAAGACGACCGCAAACACGCCAACGAGTTGTTGACCAGCTACCAGGCGCAAGTGGCGAACGTCGAACAGGAGATGGCAGCCTTGCGCGAGCAGGGTCGGGCCGATGCCGAGGCGATCGCTCGCGAAGTGCGCTCCCAGGCCGATGCGGATGCCGCTGCCCGTGTGGAGCGTGCGGTGAACGAGATCGATCAGGCTCGGAGCCAGGCCATCGAGGACATCCGCAAGGAGTCCGTGAGCCTGGGCATGGCGGTGGCCAGCAAGGTCGTGGGTCGGTCGCTCGAGAGCGAAGATCACCTGCGGCTGGCCAATGACGTCGTCAGCGGTCTGAGCAGCGTGGGCTCGAGCGGACTCTGAGCAGATGGCCTCCACACGCCTCATCGTCAACCGCTACGCTCTGGCCCTTCACGGGTTGGCCTCTGAGCAAGGCTCGCTCGAACAGGTCGAGGCTCAGCTGGAAGATCTGGCGGCCAACCTGGCCTCCAGTGACGAGCTGCGTCGCCAGCTGGCCAACCCCCGCCTGGGGCGAGAGACCAAGAAGGCCGTGCTCTCCCAGCTCCTCGGCGACGGGGTCGACGATCGACTCCGCGCTACTGTGATGCTCATGGCCAACAAGGGCCGGGCAGGTCTGTTGAGCGAACTTCAGCCAGCTCTGGCTGATATCGCCATGGCTGCGTCTGGCCAGGCAGTGGCCTCTGTGGTCAGTGCCACGGCGCTGGATGACGACACACGTCAGCGCCTCATCGCCCAGCTCCAGCAGCTGAGCGGCAAAGACATCACCCTGGAAGAAAGCGTCGACGAGTCACTGCTCGGCGGCGTCTCCGTCCAGATCGGATCCCGCATGATCGACGGCAGCCTGAAGCGGCGCCTCGAAGTGCTTGAACACAAGATGCTGGACGCGCACATCGCGCTCTCCAGCGACGCATAAGGACACAGGCCGATGAAGCTGCAGCCCTCTGAAGTCACCGCCATCCTGAAGAAGGAGATCGCCGGCTACGACGACGCCCTCAAGGTGGAGAGTGTCGGTTCGGTCATTCAGGTCGGAGACGGCGTGGCCCGTATCCACGGCCTCGACGATTGCATGATGTCCGAGCTGCTGGAGTTTCCCGGCGGCGTACGCGGTGTGGCCCTCAACCTCGAGCAGGACAACGTGGGTTGCGTGCTGCTCGGTTCTGACCAGAAGATCAAGGAAGGGGACACGGTCAAGGGCACCGGCGCTGTCATCTCCGTGCCCGTGGGCGATGCCCTGCTAGGCCGAGTGGTCAACGCCCTCGGTGATCCGATCGATGGCAAGGGACCCCTTGGCTCCACCGAGACCATGCCCGTGGAGACGCCCGCACCGAGCGTGCTTGAGCGTCAACCGGTGACCGAGCCCATGCAGACGGGCATCAAGGCCATCGACGCCATGATCCCCATCGGCCGCGGCCAGCGTGAGCTGATCATCGGTGACCGTCAGACCGGCAAGACCGCCATCTGCATCGATGCGATCATCAACCAGAAGGGCACCAAGGACGAGAACGGCGGGCAGGTCATCTGCGTGTACGTCGCCATGGGCCAGAAGCAGTCGACGGTGAAGACGCAGGTCAAAGAGCTCGAGGACGCCGGCGCGATGGACTACACCATCGTGGTCTCTGCTCCGGCCTCCGACCAGGCCTCCATGCAATACCTGGCTCCGTTCAGCGGCACCTCCATGGGTGAGTACTTCCGCAACCGGGGGCGGCACGTGCTGGTCATCTACGATGATCTCTACAAGCACGCCCTGGCCTGGCGTCAGGTGTCCCTGCTGCTCCGTCGCCCGCCTGGCCGTGAGGCCTTCCCTGGCGACGTGTTCAACCTGCACAGTCGCCTGCTGGAGCGGTCGGCCAAACTGTCCGACACGGCCCATGAGTTCAACCCCGACCTGTACCAGTCGGGCGGCGGCTCGCTGACGGCCCTGCCGATCGTCGAGACCCAGGAGGCCGACGTGTCGGCCTACATTCCGACCAACGTGATCTCGATCACCGATGGCCAGATCTTCTTGCAGTCCGAGCTGTTCAACGCCGGTATCCGTCCTGCGGTCAACGTGGGTATCTCGGTCAGCCGAGTGGGTGGCGCGGCGCAGATCCCGGCCATGAAGAAGACGGCGGGTGGTCTACGGATCGAGCTGGCCCAGTTCCGCGAGCTGGCGGCCTTTGCGCAGTTCGGCAGTGATCTCGACGAGGCGACCCAAAAGCAGCTCACCCGTGGCGAGCGTCTGGTCGAGCTGTTGAAGCAAGGGCAGTACGCGCCCATGGATGTGGTCGACCAGGTCATGGCGGTGTTCGCCGGCACCGGCGGCTATCTCGATGATCTGCCCGTGAACAAGGTGCTGCCCTTCGTGGACGGCATGTTGGCTCAGCTGCATGCAGCCCATTCCGACCTGCTCGATACCATTCGTACCGTCGGCAAGATTGACGACGAGACCCGTGAGGGCCTGAACAACGCCATCGCTGCCTTCAAGAAGACCTTCGCGGCCTGAAGCAGCGCGGCGACGCGGTAGTGATTCGACCACCAACGACAATGCAGAACCCCTCAACGAGCGAGGCCTGACCCATGGCCAAGGGAACCAAAGAACTCCAGCTGCGGATCAAGGGTGTCAAGAACATCCAACAGATCACGCGTGCCATGGAAATGGTTGCGACCCAGAAGCTCAAGCGCTTGCAGGGGCGCGCTGACGCGGCCCGTCCTTTCTCCGAGAAGATCCAGGAGATGGTGGGGCGGCTGGCGGGTTCGGTGCACCGCGACCTCTCGCCGCTCCTCGAAGACCGCAAGATTGAGACCACAGCCAACGTGGTCATCAGCTCGGACAAGGGCATGTGCGGCGGCTACAACGCAAACCTCGTGCGCTTCACCTTGAGCCTGCTGGGCTCAGCTGAGAACGAGCAGCGGCTGCACGTGCTGGGCAACAAGGGCGACACCCTGTTGCGCGCGCGGGGCCGGAGTGTCGACCACAAATACGACGAGGTGGTCGAGAAGCTCGACTACAACGCCGTCCGGGCCATGGCCCGCGCGCTGGTCGTGCAGTTCCTCGATGGCGACATCGACGAGCTGCGTCTGGTCTACACCGCCTATCTATCGGCCGGCCGGCAGCAGCCTGTCGCCGTGTCGATCCTGCCCATCGATCCTGCCTCGTTGCTCAGCGACGACGCGGACACAAGCGGCACCGATTTCATCATCGAGCCCGACGAGGAGACCCTGCTCAAGGACTTGTTGCCCAAGTTCCTTGAGATCAAGGTCTACTCGGCGATCCTCGAATCCCTTGCATCAGAATTCACAGCGCGCCGGAACGCCATGAAGCAGGCGACCGACGCGGCGGATGACATGATCACCTCCCTCAGGCGCCAGTTTAACCGTGCCCGCCAGGAGTCGATTACCAGCGAGTTGCTGGAAGTGTCGTCCGGCGCAGAAGCCCTCAAGTAGTTCAGTCCCAGGAGAAGATCGTGGCTACCGGTTCAGTCATCGAGATCGTCGGTCCCGTCGTGGACGTCAGGTTCCCGACCAACGAGCTCCCCAATATCTACAACGCCCTCAAGCTCGAGATTCCCGAGCGCAAGATCGACCTGACGATCGAGGTGGCCCAGCACCTGGGTGACGACGTGGCACGCTGCATCGCCATGTCGACCACCGACGGTCTGCAGCGCGGCATGGACGTCCTTGATACGGGCGAGCCCATTGCCGTGCCTGTGGGCGAGCAGGCGCTGGGGCGCATGTTCAGCCTGCTCGGCAAGCCCATTGACGGCAAGGGTGACATGGGCGACTGCCCGACCCGGCCGATCCACATGCCCAGCCCGACCTACGAGGTGCAGAAGCCTGTCACCGAGGTGTTCGAGACGGGCATCAAGGTCATCGACCTGCTCTGCCCCTTCGCGAAGGGCGGCAAGATCGGCCTCTTCGGTGGGGCCGGTGTGGGCAAGACGGTGTTGATCCAGGAGCTGATCCACGCCATGGCCACGGCTCACGATGGCTACAGCGCGTTCGCTGGCGTGGGTGAGCGGACCCGCGAGGGCAATGACCTCTATCTCGAGATGGAAGAGTCAGGCGTGCTCAAGAACACCACCCTGGTGTTCGGCCAGATGAACGAGCCCCCGGGAGCTCGTCTGCGGGTGGCCCTGTCTGCCTTGACCATGTGCGAGCACCTGCGCGACGAGATGGGCAAGGACGTGCTGCTGTTCGTCGACAACGTGTTCCGCTTCGTCCAGGCTGGTGCCGAGGTGTCTGCACTGCTCGGGCGCATGCCGTCCGCCGTCGGTTATCAGCCCACCATGGCCTCTGAGATGGGTGCCTTGCAGGAGCGCATCACCTCGACCGATCGAGGATCGATCACCTCCATGCAGGCGGTCTACGTGCCGGCCGATGACTACACGGACCCGGCGCCGGTGGCCACCTTTGCCCACCTTGACAGCACCATTCGCCTGGAGCGCAGCATCGCCGAGCTGGGAATCTACCCGGCCGTCGACCCCCTGCTCTCCACGTCGCGCATGCTCGACCCCCGCCTGTTGGGTGAAGAGCACTACAACACTGCGCGCGACGTGCAGCAGGTGTTGCAGCGCTACGCAGAGTTGAAGGACATCATCGCCATTCTGGGCATGGATGAGCTGTCTGAAGAAGACCGGGCCGTGGTCAACCGCGCCCGCCGTCTGCAGCGTTTCCTCAGCCAGCCCTTCGCCGTGGCCGAGCAGTTCACCGGCCTCAAGGGTCAGTACGTCAAGGTGGCCGACACGGTGCGCTCCTTCCAGGAGATCGTGCGCGGTGATCACGACGATATCCCTGAGCAGGCCTTCTACATGCAGGGCTCCATCGAGCAGGTGCTCGAGAAGGCCGCCGAGATGAAGAAAGAGGGCTGACCCCCGTGGCTGACATCCAGACGCTGTCCAGTGGCCTGACCGTTGAGCTGCGTACGCCTGAGGGCTCGATCTTCTCGGGTGGCGCGGCAAAGGTTCTCTCTGTGCCGGGCACCAAGGGGCCCATGGGCGTTCTGCCTCGCCATGCCCCTTTGGTGAGCTCGCTGACAGTGGGTGTGACCAGGGTGGTCGACAAGGCTGGCACCGAGTGGCGTTTCGTCACCGGCGAGGGCTTCTTGGAGATCAACGACAACAACGTCCTGGTGCTGGTGGATACGGCCGAGGATGTGAGCGAGATCGACCTCGCTCGGGCAGAGTCTGCTTCTCGCCGTGCCCGGGAGCGTCTGAGCAAAGGGCGCCCCGAGCTCGATCGTGTCCGCGCAGAGTCCTCCCTGCTCCGTGCGCGCACGCGTATTTCCGCCGCTAGCCGCTGACGGTCTCAGGCGGGCCCTGCTCCTGTTCACCACGACCGTCACCCAAGGGTGGCGCTGGGTCGCCGAGGGGGACGTGGGGACGTGCGGGTGGCCTCTCGTGCGCCCGATCGCGAAGGGAGCGGTGCCTGGTGCTGGGACCAGCCCATACTCCTCGACTAGGATGATCGGATCATGAGCATTCAAGGCATCCGTACCCACACCTGCGGCGAGCTGCGCGCAGGGGACGTGGGCCAAATCGTGCATCTGTCCGGCTGGGTCGCGAGCCATCGCGATCTGGGTTCCCTGGTCTTCGTGGATCTGCGCGATCGCTACGGCGTGACCCAGGTCAGCTTTGACGAATCTGTGCCCCCTGAGCTGCTGGCTGCGGCCCAGGGAGTGCGCACCGAGTCGGTCATCCACGTCGAAGGTGTGGTGCGCCCACGCCCTGATGGGCAGAGCAACGCCGATCGGGAGACCGGGGAGATCGAGGTCCTGGCGAGGTCGCTTGAGGTTCTGGGCCCGTCGAAAGTGACGCCCTTCGAACTCGATGCAGAGCGCATCAGTGACGAGCTGCGGCTGCAGTATCGCTACCTTGACCTGCGCCGACCGGGTCCCGCCGCGGCCATGACCATGCGCCACACGCTGTTCCTGGCCTTGCGCAAGCGCCTCGACCAGCAAGGCTTCTTGGAGATCGAGACGCCGATCCTGACCAAGGCCACTCCCGAAGGGGCCCGGGACTATCTGGTGCCTAGCCGCGTGCATCCCGGCCACTTCTATGCCTTGCCCCAGAGCCCGCAGATCTTCAAACAGCTGCTCATGGTCTCGGGCATGGACAAGTACTTCCAGATCGTGCGCTGCTTCCGCGATGAAGATCTCCGCGCTGACCGGCAGCCCGAGTTCACCCAGCTCGACCTGGAGATGTCCTTCGTTGACGAAGACAAGGTCATGACCCTGGTCAGTGACGTGATCGCAGCGGCCACCGAGGCGGTGCACCCCGGCAGCGGCCCCGCCCTGCCCCTCCCGCGCATGACCTGGGCTGAGGCCATGGAGCGTTACGGGAGCGACAAGCCGGACACCCGCTTCGAGATCGAGTTGGCCGACGTGAGCGAGCTGCTGAAAGACACCGGCTTCGGCGTCTTTCAGGGCGCGCTCTCCAGCGGCGGCCGCGTGCGTGTGTTGGCCGCGCCGGGTGGCGCCGCCCTCTCTCGCAAGCAGATCATGGGCTACGAGGCCGTGGCAAAGGAACAGGGGGCCAAGGGTCTGGCCTGGGCCAAGGTCGTGGCCAGCGAGGACGGGGGACCGACCACGGTGACTGGCGGCATCTCCAAGTTCTTGTCCGAGGCTGACGTCGCCGGCTTGATCGCCGCCTGTGGCGCCAAGGTGGGGGACTGCCTCTTCTTCGGCGCCGACACCTTCAACCGCTCAGCCGCGGCCCTGTCGGCCGTGCGTCTGGCCCTGGGCCGGGACCTGGGCCTGATCGACAAGAATCGCTTCGACTTCTTGTGGATCATCGAGTTTCCCATGTTCGATCAGGATGAAGAGACCGGAGCGTTGACCGCAGCGCACCATCCCTTCTGCATGCCCGCTGACGGTGCCGAGCAGGCTCTGGTTGATGATCCCGCGTCGGTCTTGGCCCGCAGCTACGACCTGGTGCTCAACGGCTGCGAGCTGGGCTCCGGCTCGGTGCGGATCCATGACACGGCCATGCAGCGCCGGGTGTTCCAGGCCATTGGTCTGCCGGACGACGAGATCGAGTCTCGCTTCGGCTTCGTCCTTGACGCCTTCAGCTACGGCGCGCCACCTCATGCGGGCTTCGCCGTGGGTCTCGACCGGCTGGTGATGATCTTGTCCGGCGAAGAGTCCATCCGCGAGGTGATCGCCTTCCCCAAGACGGCTCAGGCGGCATGCTTGTTGACCGGTGCACCCACAGAGTTGCCAGCCGCGCAGCTGGCAGAGGCTGGGGTGGCCGTGCTGGCAGAGGAGGCCGCTGGCCAGGCCCAGGACGACGAGAAGAGCCAGGAGGTGCTGTCGTGAGTGACGCGGTGTCCATCACCCTTCCAGACGGTTCGGTGCGCGAGCTGCCCGGCGGGGCCACCGGTGCTGACCTGGCTGCCGACATCGGGCCTGGCCTGGCCAAGGCGGCCCTGGCGGTGTCTGTCGAAGGCCAGCTCATCGATCTGTCGAGCCCCCTGGTCGGCGGCTCCACCGTGTCGATCGTCACCGGGACCAGCGATGAAGGTCTGGAGATGCTGCGGCACTCGACCGCTCACGTGATGGCCCAGGCGGTGAGCGACCTCTTCGGAGGGGCAAACGTCCGGCTCGGCATCGGGCCCACGATCAAGAGCGGCTTCTACTACGACTTCGACTTCGATGACGGTCGCCACCTGAAAGAAGAGGACCTGGCCGCGATCGAGGCGCGCATGGCCGAGATCATCGCTGCCGATCAGGCCTTCGTACGCGATGAGGTGAGTCGCGAGCAGGCCCTGGCCGTCTGGGAAGGGCGCGCTGATCGCTACAAGTGCGACCTGATCCGAGGCCTCCCCGAGGGTGAGGTGATCAGCTTCTACAGGAACCAGGGTCCTGATGGGCAGGACGCCTTTGTCGATCTGTGCCGAGGGCCCCACGTGCCCTCCACGGGCAAGCTGACCACGTCGCACTTCAAGCTGCTGAGCATCGCCGGGGCCTACTGGCAGGGCGACGAGCACAACCCCATGATGCAGCGGGTGTACGCCGCCTGCTTCGCGGACAAGAAGCGGCTGAAGAAGCATCTGCGCAACCTCGATGAGGCCGTCAAGCGGGATCACCGCAAGCTGGGCCGGGACCTGAAGCTGTTTCATTTCGCCGACGAGATCGGCCCGGGCCTGCCTCTCTGGTTGCCCCGGGGGACCATGATCCTCGAATGCCTGACTGACTACCTGAAGGTAGAGCAGGTGCGGCGGGGCTACCTGACCGTGTCCACGCCCCACATCGGTCGCAAGGGGCTCTACGAGACCAGCGGCCACTGGCAGAACTATCGCGACTCGATGTTTCCGCTGATGGAGACCGGTGACGACGGGGACGGCTTCTGCCTGAAGCCCATGAACTGCCCGCACCACATCCACATCTACAAGTCTGAGCTGCGCAGCTATCGCGACCTGCCCTTGCGGCTGGCGGAGTTCGGCACGGTCTATCGCTACGAGAAGAGCGGCGAGCTGGGCGGACTGAAGCGGGTGCGGGGCTTCACCGTCGACGATGCCCACCTGTTCGTCACCCCTGAACAGCTCTTCACCGAGTTCTGTGCCGTCACCGAGCTGGTCCGGGACACCCTGAAGCTCTTCGGCCTGGAGGTCAGCTGCCGGGTGGGCCTGCGAGGCGAGGGCGGCGAGGGCAAGTTCGTGGGCGAGGATGAGCTCTGGTCCCAGGCCGAAGAGGGGATCATCAAGGCCTGCGAGACCATGGGCCTGCCCTTCACCGTCGAGAAGGGCGAAGCCGCCTTCTATGGCCCCAAGCTCGATTTCGTCATCACCGACTCCCTGGATCGGGAGTGGCAGCTGGGAACGGCTCAGGTTGACTACAACCTGCCTGAGCGCTTCGAGCTGCAGTACACCGACCGGGATGGGGTGCGCAAGCGGCCGATCATGATCCACAGGGCGCCTTTTGGCAGCCTGGAGCGGCTCATGGGCGTGCTCATCGAGCACTACGCCGGGGCCTTCCCCCTGTGGCTGTCGCCCACCCAGGTGGTGGTGGCCCCGATCTCGGATGCCCAGGCTGAGCGGGCACAAGAGGTCGCCCAGTCTCTGACCGGCCTGGGACTACGGGTCAGGACCGATCTTGCCAATGAGCCCATCGGGCCCAAAATCAAACGAGCACGCCTTGAAAAAACCCCGTACGTGGTGATACTGGGCGGCCGCGAAATCGAAGAATCGACGGTGTCGGTTCGTTCGCGGGATGACGGCGATCTCGGTCCCATGCCCCTCGAGAAGCTTCTCGAGCGGCTGGAGAACGAGGTCGCTGCTCGTTCATAGAACGTATAGGCAGCACCAGTCCAAGACAGTTACTGACCAAACGGAGGATGAGCAACGGCACAGGCGAAGACTCGCATCAATGACGATATCCGTATCCGGCAGGTCCGCCTCATCGACGAGGAGGGCAACCAGCTCGGGGTTGTTGATACAGAAAACGCAATGGCGATGGCCAAGGAGAAGAAGCTCGACCTCGTCGAGGTTGCTCCCGATGCCAGGCCGCCCGTTTGCAAGATCCTCGATTACGGCAAGCACAAGTACCTGACCAAGAAGAAGGAGCACGACGCTCGAAAGAAGCAGCACCAAGTCGTTGTCAAAGAAGTGCGCGTTCGGCCGAAGATCGACGAGCACGACCTGCAGACGAAGATGCGCAAGGCCCGCGAGTTCCTGGAGCATGGGGACAAGTTGCAGGTCAACATGCTCTTCCGTGGTCGTGAGCACGGCTTCCGAGATCGCGGGATGACCGTCATGGTGCGGATCAAAGAGACCCTGTCGGACCTGGCCAAGGTTGAGCGCGAGCCCAAAATGGAAGGCAACCGACTGGTGATGATCCTGGCTCCACTGAGTCACCGGTAAGCCGAACGACGCCCGACCAGAAACCAATATTCGCAGTACAACGAAGGACCGCGAGACCTTTCGCGACGAGAGAGGCGCAGATCAGCGCCAAGGAAAAACGATGCCCAAGCTCAAGACCAAGAAGTCCGTCTCCAAGCGGATGAAGATCACCAAGAACGGCAAGGTGAAGCGCGGCAAGCCGTTCGGACGCCACTACAAGGCTGGCAAGACCGGTGATCGCCGCCGTAGCGTGCGTGGCCGTGTCCTGTGTGTGGGCAAGATCGCCAAGACGATGAAAACCCTGATGGCGCCGGGCAAGTAACGCCCGCCCCAGGTACCGGAGACGACAGATGGTTCGCGTCCATTCAGCAGTAGCTCGGCACAAGCGCACGAAGCGCATCATGAAGCGGGCCAAGGGCTTCCGCGGCGCCAGGAGCAAACAGCTCCGTGTGGCCAAGGAGACGCTCCTGCGCGCAGGCGCCTATGCCTACACCCACCGCCGGCTGAAACGCCGCGATCTGCGCAAGCTGTGGATCATGCGCATCAATGGCGCGGTGCGGGCCGAGGGCATGCGCTACAGCACGTTCATGCACGCGCTCAAGCTGGCCAACATCCAGCTCGACCGCAAGGTCCTCTCGGAGATGGCCGCCCGCGAGCCCGCCGCCTTCTCGGCTCTGGTCGCGAAGGTCAAAGAGCACGCCGCTGCGGCTTGAGCCCGTCCCGGGCGACCCCCCGGGAGATTCCTGGGAGCGTCGTCATGACGGACCGGCTCGCAGAGCTGACAGAGGAGATCCTGGCGTCCATCGCCGGGGCGACCTCCGCAGACGACCTGGCGCTGATTGAGAAGACGGCGCTGGCCCGCAAGGGCGAGTTGCTCTCGCTCATGCGCGGGATCAAAGACCTGCCACCCGAACAGCGGTCGTCGTTCGGGCAGTCGGTGAACGCAGCCAGGGGGCGACTCGAGGCGACCCTGGCCGAGCGGCGCGACGAGTTCACGTCCGCCAGGCTCACAGCTGAGGCAGGTTCGACGAGCTTCGATGCCAGCGAGCCGGCCCTGATGCCCATGGGGCAGGGGCACCTCCATCCCATCACCTTGGTCAGGCGGGAGGTCGAGGCGATCTTCATGGGCCTGGGCTTCTCCGTGGCAGATGGCCCGGAGGTCGAGACCGAGGAGTACAACTTCGACCTGCTGAACATCCCCCGGCATCACCCGGCTCGGGATCTGCAGGACACCATGTGGCTGGCCAGCGGCCATGTCATGCGCACCCATACTTCACCGGTGCAGCTGCGTGCCATGCGCCGGGCGAACGGCGTGCCCCCCGTGCGCGTCATCGCGCCCGGGCGGGTGTTCCGCAACGAGCAGCGGGACGCGACCCACGAGCACACCTTCCATCAGGTCGAGGGCCTGATGGTCGACGAAGGTGTTTCGGTGGCTGACCTGAAAGGCATGTTGGCCCTGGTCTTGAGCCGCATCTTCGGTTCGCGGGTCGAGGTGCGTCTGCGCCCGCATTACTTCCCCTTCGTCGAGCCTGGCTTCGAGCTGGACATGCGCAGGGTTGGCGCGGCCGAGAGCGACGAGTGGCTCGAGATGCTGGGCTGCGGCATGGTCCACCCAGAGGTCTTGCGGGCCGGTGGTTTTGACCCCGAGCGGGTCTCCGGTTTCGCCTTCGGCATGGGACTCGATCGTCTGGCGATGATGCGCTTTGGCATCGAGGACGTGCGCTGGATGATGAGCGGGGACCCGCGCTTCCTGCAGCAGTTCTGATCTCCCAATCGCTTCGCCCAGGGTTCTGACCCATGTACCTGTCTCTCAACTGGCTCGGCGACCATGTCGATCTGTCGGGTCTCGAGCCCGAGCGCATCGCCCATGACCTGACCATGCGCACGGCGCTGATCGAGGGTTTCGTCGATCAACGCAAGGCTCTGGCCACGGTTGTGGTGGGCGAGGTGCTGACCCGTGTTCCGCACCCGGACGCAGACCGACTGAGTCTTTGCACGGTGGCCTGGGGAGCCGATGAGCCCGCGCAGGTCGTCTGTGGTGCGCCCAATGTGCGCGCCGGGCAGAAGATCATCTATGCGCCGGTGAAGACTCTGCTGCCCAATGGTGTGAAGCTCAAGAACGCCAAGATTCGTGGTGTGGCCAGCGCAGGCATGATATGCGCCGAGGATGAGCTGGGCCTGGGCCCGGAGCACGACGGTATCCTCGAGCTCGACCCGGGTTTGGTGGCTGGGACGCCATGTGCTGAGGTCCCTGGCCTGCTCGACGTGATCTTCGACATCGACAACAAGAGCGTGACCCATCGCCCTGATCTCTGGGGCCACCGGGGCTTCGCCCGTGAGCTCGCGGCCATCTATGGGCGCGAGCTGTTGCCCATGCCTGTCTACGAGGGGCTGCATGGCGGGGCCTCTGCTCCGGCCATCACCCTTGAGCCTGACGCGGGTTGCCCGTTGTATGCAGGGTTGTGCGTCGAGGCCGGGCCCATTCCCTCGCCCGACTGGATGCGCTTTCGGTTGGTGGCCTGCGGCATGCGTCCGATCAACCTGCTGGTCGATCTCTCGAACTACGTGATGCTCGAGATCGGGCAGCCAACCCATCCCTTCGATCGGGAGCGATTGGGCGCTGACCAGATCGTGGTGCGCCGGGCCGCATCGGGCGAGAAGATGGTGACCCTCGACGACGAGGAGCGCGCCCTGGGCCCCGACGACATGGTCATCGCTGATGCGACGCGGGCCGTCGCCATCGCGGGCGTGATGGGCAGCGCCCATGCTGAAGTGGGCGAGAAGACTTCGCGCATCCTGCTGGAGTCGGCGAGCTTCGAGGCCACCGTGGTGCGGCGCACGTCCAGTCGGCTGGGCCTGCGCACAGACGCGCTCTCGCGATTCGAGAAATGTCTCGATCCGGCCCTCGTCGAAGAAGCCCTGGCTCGTTACGCATGGTGGCTGTCCCAGCTGCACCCCGAGGCCAAGATTGATCTCAGCTACGCCGAAGCTGGCGAGGCAAGGGCGCCCGCCCTGACCGTGTCCTTGTCCGCTGACATGGTGCGCAGGCGGTTGGGTCTCGACGTCTCCGACGAAGAGATCGCCGCGACCTTGTCGTCCATCGGGTTCGTGGTTCGCGAGGGTGCGAGCGTCGGCGAGTTCGCGGTGGACGTGCCCAGCTGGCGTGCCACCCGCGACGTCTCCCGTGCCGAAGATCTGGTCGAAGAGGTCGGCCGTCTTGTGGGCTACGACCGCATCGAGACACCGGCTCCCCGGGGCCCCCTGATCTTGGGGGAGCGAGATCCCCAGCTGGTGGTGGAAGAGGGTCTCAGAGACGCCTTCGCTCGGCGCCTGGGTTTCAGCGAGGTGTTCAACTACTCGACACTGGCAGACAAGCACTTTGACGCCATGGGGCAGGGCGAGGACGAAGATCGTCCCCGGCTCACGAACGCCCTGCAGCAGGACGCGGCTCGGCTCCGTCCCGCCGTGGCGCCTTCTCTGCTGGGGCTGCTGCAGACCTGGCTGCGTCAGGGGCCCGCGCCTCGGTGCTTTGAGGTCGGGCGTGGCTTTGAGCTGAATGACGACAACGCTGTTGTTGAGAGCCGGCAAGTGGTGGCTCTCGTGGGCCAGCGAGACCGAGGCGACAGCCGCGACCTGGTGCGTTTGTTGCGTGGCGCTCTCGACGTGGGCCTGGAGGCGCTCGGCACGGGGTTGGCTCGGTACTCCCAGGCCGAGGCTCGTCAGCGCGAGCCTTGGTTCCACCAGCATCTCTTGGCTCGGGCCGTGGTAGGAGACATTGAAGTGGCTCGCCTGGGCGTGGTCGCGCCCGAGGTGCTGCAACGGTTGGAGGTGGACGGCGGTGCAGCACTCTTGGTGCTTGATGTGGATGCGCTGGTGGATTGCGAGCGGCTGAGTGGTCGTTATCAGCCCATCCATCGCCAGCCCCCTGCGCTGTTCGACCTCGCGTTCGTGGCGAGCTATGGCTTGACCAGTGATGATCTGTCCGCGGCGATTCGAAGGGCCGGTCCCAAGACCTTGCGAGAGGTGACCGCCTTCGATGTCTACCGAGGTAAGGGGTTGGCCGAGGACGAACGGTCCATCGCATTTCATCTCGTCTTTCAGGCGCGCGACCGCACCCTGACCGAGAAGGATCTGGGCAAGGCACGGCAGCGCATCGTCGCAGCCGTCGAGAAGCTGGGCGCCCGCTTGCGTTGACCGACGGCATGGGCCGGCTATGATCAGTCAGCCGTGTCGGTCTTCGGGGCGCATTCATTCTCCCGAGCCTTTCCCTCCGATGAGGGAGCAGCCTTCTGGCCGTGTTGGACATGCCCGCCATGCGCGGGACTTTCACTGCGGGCAGCGTGCTCCCACCTGGTTTCGAACCAGGCATCGGGAGGACGTCCCTGTCCCGGGATCGACCCGGTTCTTGCCCCCAAGCTGAACGCAAGGTGCGCAGCGCAGCACTCGCCCTCATGAGACTCTCCGCGCCGCCTGGTTGAAGGCAGGGCGAAGGCTCTGCGTGGGCCCGGGGCGCGGCAGATCGGGCGTCGATCGCGACGGGTGGGGTGGGCTCAAGGGCAGAGACTCGCCGTGCTGGCGCTGCGACACTTGGATAGGCCACATCAAGGCTCTAGGATCGGGAGCACGTTCGTTTCCTCCCGTGCCAAGGGGCTGTGCCGTCATGCTGCGCTGGTTCATTGTGATCGTGGTGGCCGTGGCGGGGGCCACCTGGCTCTGGCAGGACGACCTCTGGCCTGAAGACGGCGCCCAGGCGTCGTCGGTTCTCCTTGAGCGGCCCCAGAGCGAGCGCTCCGTCGAGCCGGCGCAGGTCGAGCCCCATGTCGCCCCTGCACCTGAGCCCAAGTTGGCGGCGGCCCAGCCGAGCGTCGAGCGTGCGTCCGCCATGGCCGTGCTCACCGAGGCCCGGTCTCTGGTCAGAAGCGGTCAGGTCGCTGAGGCCACAGACTTGCTGCGCCGGCGGCTGAGGCAGCCGGGGGCTCCCCAAGCCATGGGCAAGCTGGCCTGGGAGTTGGCCGGGGTGACCACGAATGGGGCGGAGCGCCGAGGTCTGATTGCTCGCGCCATCCAGACCGGGGCCGTCTCGGGGCCGGATTACGCAGAGGCCGGCCAGATGCTGACAGTCTTGAATCGGAACCCCAGGGTTGGCCTGCTCGATGCGATCGAGACCCAGTCCTATGAGGTCAGGCCAGGGGACAATCTCTGGACCCTCTGCAACAAGACGCTCAAGACCCTCGACGGTGGGGGGTACGAGCCGGGCCTGTTGCGCTTGCTCAATGGCATGAGCAGCGACTCTCTTCAAGTGGGACAGACCCTGCTGGTACCTGTGATGGGGCTGCACATCGAGATCGATCGAGAGGGCCACGGCCTGGTCGCCTGGCTTGGTGACGTGCCTGTCCTCGCGTATGAGGTGGGGCTAGGGCGAGAGGAGAGGACTCCATCTGGCGAGTTCGTGGTCCAGGTCAAGCAGGAGAATCCGACCTGGTACAAGGATGGCCGGGCCATCCCCCATGGCGAGCCGGAGAACATCCTGGGCACCCGCTGGATGGGCTTCGAGAACCAGCCGGGGGTGATGGGCTATGGCATCCACGGCACCGAGTTGCCGGATTCCGTCGGTCTGGACGAATCCATGGGCTGCGTGCGCATGCGCAATGCCGAAGTCGAGCAGCTCTTCGAGATCGTGGCCCGCGGCACGATCGTCACCATCCCCTGACCCCGTCGTCGGGGCGCCGCAGACATTCTGGGCACTGGCTGCGATCGGGGAAGACGCCCAGCGACACGGCGGCCCACTCATCAAGGCCATGCGCACGGCTGCGAGGCGCAACTCCGCTGCCGCTGAGCTGACGGGGTCATCATCGAAGCGGCTGGGTCTGCCTGGCCTGGATTGTGACGGCGGCTGTGGGGGGCGAGCTAGAAGCCTGTGCCACGGATGTCCAATGGACCAGGGAAACAAGGCATCTCGCCTCGCGCACCTGTCACCTGGCGCTGAAACGTGCTGATCGGAGCGGTCGAGCACGGTCTGTGGTGCGGGCTCCAAGGCGTTCGAAGTCCGCCCACCGCCCGGCCGGAGCTGCCGCCCAGTGGAGAGAAATGGGCGCTTGCCACGCATCGCTACCACCAGGATCGAGGTGGCGGGAGGGAGCGCGGCAGTCGGTGGTCGTATCCTGCAGCGGCTGCAGACGGGACCATCAGTGACGCCGGGCATCCCGAGGCCAGCCCGTTGGGAGGGTGTCAGAACCCCCGGGCCGAAGGGTCTAGGGGCGGGACTCTCCTGACCCGTTATCCAGCCGAGGCTCCAGGGGAAGGGGCGCCGCACCCAATTGGGGCAGTAAAAGGGCCATATGGCGAGGATTTGGGCCATCCGCACCAATCGAGAGGCTTTGGAGGGCGCGGATTCAACGTATCGGGCTCAGGGGCCATTGAAAAGGCCAGGCCAATGCCGTTGGACATCTCAGCCAGCCTGGCTCCCTAGCGTCTTTTGCGCCGTCTTTCGCTCCCAGATACCGCGTCTTTGACCTACGTCCTGAGGTGGGGCAAAAGGATTGGGAAAAAAGAAGGATTGGGGGTTGTTCGATATCGGGGGATGGGTAGTATTCGCGGCTCACCAAACGGGTGAAAAAAGCTCATCTGGCGACCGCACGGCTCGAAAGGGCAGTGACGATCGGCCAGTAAAATGGAGCCCTGAGGGGCTTCAGCCGGCTTGGCTAGCCAAACGATCTTTGAAAAATCGGTAGCAAGCTTATTTAAGCGTGTGTGAGTGATGCGATCTTGATCGCATCCCTCGATTCCAAATGGTGCGCGTCCGCTTTAACCAGCGCGACACGCATCGCAGGACAAATCACTCATCATGAAGGGTTTGATCCTGGCTCAGAATGAACGCTGGCGGCGTGGATTAGGCATGCAAGTCGAACGCGAAAGCATCCCTTCGGGGAGGCGAGTAGAGTGGCGAAAGGGTGAGTAATGCTTAGATGACCTGCCCTCGAGTTGGGGACAACATCCCGAAAGGGATGCTAATACCCAATAGTCCGTTCTGGATGCGTCCAGAACGGTAAAGGTGATTCCGCTTGAGGAGGGATCTAAGTCCTATCAGCTTGTTGGTGAGGTAACGGCTCACCAAGGCAATGACGGGTAGCCGGACTGAGAGGTTGGCCGGCCACATGGGAACTGAGACACTGTCCTGACTCCTACGGGAGGCTGCAGTCGAGAATCTTCTGCAATGGGCGAAAGCCTGACAGAGCGACGCCGCGTGGAGGATGAAGGCCCTCGGGTCGTAAACTCCTGTCACAAGTTATGAAACGTACAGGTCTACCTGTGCGCTGACAAAAGCTTGAGAGGAAGTCACGGCTAACTTCGTGCCAGCAGCCGCGGTAAGACGAAGGTGGCGAGCGTTATTCGGATTTACTGGGCATAAAGCGCGCGTAGGCGGCTTGATCAGTCGGAGGTGAAAGCCCGCAGCTTAACTGCGGAACTGCCCCCGAAACTGTCAAGCTTGAGTGCAGGAGGGGTGACCGGAACTCCAGGTGTAGCGGTGAAATGCGTAGATATCTGGAGGAACACCAGAGGCGAAGGCGGGTCACTGGACTGCAACTGACGCTGAGGTGCGAAAGCTAGGGGAGCGAACAGGATTAGATACCCTGGTAGTCCTAGC
>CAZIAK010000063.1:0-20957 GCA_964537035.1 uncultured Phycisphaerales bacterium
TCATCAACGAGAGGCGCCCGCCCCGCTCTACAAGAGCGAGACGGGCGCGGGGATCGCGAGAGATGCAAGCTCGGGTGGAGACACGATCCCCCACGACGCGGGTGGAGGGGCCGTCCCGCGTCGCATGGTTGACTGTCAGGTCACGGCACGAGGGCCTCCAAAGCGTTTGTGGCCGTCCACCCGTTCGGGCCAGTGTTGTCCTGGATCCAGACCTGCACGTAGAACTTCATGCCCGAGGGCAGCAGGCCGCTGTTCGAGAAGGGAATGCTCGAGTAGCCGCTGGCGTCCAGGCGGAATGGCACCTGGCTCATGACGGGGAAGGGCACCAGGATGCCTCCCTTGAGCGGCATGTTCCCCGCGACACCACCCAGCAGCAGTTGACCGCGGGCGGAGGGCCTGCCCCCATCGACATCGAGGGAGCCACCGACCTGCGGAGCCAGGGAACCCAAGGCGGTCAGCTCGGGCAGCCCGTAGGCGCCGGCCAGACCGTTGCCCAGGTCGAGCCAGTCCGCCGAGGCGGTGACGGAGAAGCCCAGGTCCAGGCTGGTCAAAAACACGTCGCTGATCCAGCCCGGGGCGCCGTCGAAGACCGGGTCGAAGGCCTGTGCGGTCACGGGGAAATCGTACGAGGTGGTGTAGCCGGCCACGATCACTTGCCCGTCGGCGAGTACTTCGACGTCCCAGGCCTTGTCGTTGTCACCGCCGCCCAGGTAGGACGAGGCCAGCAAGACCCCGTCGGTGGCGTCGATGACGGTGATGAAGGCATCGAGGGCGCCACCCATCTGGCTGTCGAGGGGATCGCCGTCGAGCACCCAGTCTTGCGAGGTGGTCGAGCCGGTCACGGCCACGAAACCCTGGGGAGTGGTGGTGACAGCGGTCGCGCCGTCGTCACTGTTGCCACCCAGGAAGGTCGAGAAGCCGAGGGCATTACCATCCGCGTTGAAGCGGGTGACGAAGCCATCGCCCTGAAAGAAACCGCCGCCGTAGCTGGCGTCGGTGGCCTGCTGGGTCAGGGGGAAGTCTGGGGAGCGGGTGGTGCCCACGACGAGCAACTTGCCGTCGTCGTCACGGGCGATGTCCACCGCGTTCTCGTCGCTGCTGCCGCCGAGCATGGTGCCCCAGGTCAGCTGCGAGGTGGCTGTGTCCAAGGTCACGATCCAGGCGTCGCTGGTGCCCTTCATGACGGGCTGCACGCCGAGGTTGGTGACGTTGAAGTCGCTCGAACCGGTCCAGCCTGCAACGGTCACGGTGCCGTTCGACTCGACGAGCAGGGCGTTGGCCACGTCGTCTTGGCTACCACCCAGGAAGGTCGCGTAGTCCACCACGGTGCCGTCAGACGACAGGCACACGGCGAAGGCGTCGCCCACAGCCGAGCCACCGGAGTAGGTGGGCTGCAGGGCGCCGGCAGTGACCGGGAAGTCCGCCGAAGCCGTGACACCGGCAGCGAAGATCTGCCCGTTGTCATCCACGCCGACTGCCGTGGCGTAGTCATCGCCTGTTCCGCCGACGAAAGCTGACGACAACAGGGCGCCGCCCTGGGCGTCGAGGTGGGCCACGAAGGCGTCAGAGCCCAAGAAGCCCGTGCCTCCGGAGAACGACTGCCCGTAGTTGTTGGGCGTCACCGGGAAGTTGGCCGAGTTGGTCAAGCCGCCCAGCACCACACCACCGTTGGCGTCGATGGCCAGGGCCCGCACTTCATCCAGGCCCGTACCGCCGATCAAGGTGGAGAAGACCAGCTGGCTGCCGTCGGCGCTCATGCGGGTCACGAAGCCGTCGCGGTTGCCGTTGTCCGAGCCATCGTAGGCACCGGTGGTCGTGGGGTAGAGACTCGGCGAGGCGAAGCCCGCCACGGTGACCTGGCCCAGGTCGTCCACTGCGGTGGCCCAACCGTAGTCGACATTGCTGCCACCCAAGAAGGTGGCCCAGGTGATGGTGGGATCGATCACCAGGGGACGGGTGCCGTCGAAGTCGGGCGCCACGAAGCCGAAGAGGTCGTCGCCCAGCAGCTCGTAGGCGCAATCGATCAACTCAGAGGTCCCATCTGCAGCCACGACCCAGGTGGTGGGAGCAGCCTGAACGATGGGACCCAGTGCAGTGTGCATGGCCAACGAGCCGTCGTAGAGCAGCTCGAGAGCGTCGGCCCCCTCGCAGCGCACGACCAGCTGGTCGAGCTGCGCGCCGGGGGCGAGGTGCAGGTCGTAGCGCACGTTGCCGTCCTGTCCCATGGTGACCACGTCGACGCCGGGATAGAGGTTCTCGTAGCGCTGCTCGGCGAAGGCCGGCACGCCGGTCACCCAGGCGGACCGATCGTTGCCCTGCAGATAGTTGCGCACGCCGGGGACGACGTCGCTTGCGGTCAGCTCGGCCGCATCGGCACCCAGGAAATGCATGCGCACGGCGGCACCACGCGCAGGCACCGCGGGGGCCTCGTCGTGAGCCGGAATCGCCGGGCTCTGCAGATCGAGCACCCAGCCGTCCTTCTCGAACCAGACCGAGAGGCCGCCCAGGTCAGCGGCACTGGAGACGGCGCTTGGCCACTGTCCGTGGTTCGGCACGAACTGGACCGACTGGGTCGCCACGGGCCCGCCGAGTGTGAGGGAATCAGCTGGCGTGGCACCGGCTGCGCTGGAGAGGTTCATCGTCACGACGGCGCCCAGCGTCATCAGGGCCGTGTGGAAATATGTGATAGCTTGCATGTCAGCCACTTCGGTCCTGGGCCACCGGCAACGTGAGCGACAGGCAAAAGAAATATGCCTTGCAGGCAATGTGTCCTCCACAGGCTGCCAGGGGGCAGAGATCACGGAAGAGGCCCGTAATCCGTCGCAGACTTGCTCCTGGCTGGCGTTAGACTCGCGTGGCGTGAGCCCTCCCCATGCAGCCCTCATTGCCTGCGCCTGCTGTGGCCTCGTCCAGCAGAGGCCGCCGGACAGCGCAGCCCGGCGATTGCGCTGTGGGCGCTGCCACAGCCGCCTGGCCACCCGGCGACGGTCCTCCACGCGTACCGCTGCCCTGGCCCTCTCGGCCCTGCTGCTCTACCCCGCCGCCATCACCCTGCCCATCCTGGTGGTCGAGCAGTTCGGGGTCAGCAAGCCCGCGTCGGTCTGGTCGGGGGGCGTGGGCATGATCGCCGACGGTGAGATCGCCGTGGGCGCCGTGGTCCTGCTGGCCTCCGTGGTGCTGCCCCTGGCCAAGCTGGTGGGCCTGTTCTTGCTGGCAGGCGGCGGCTATGGCCTGCGCCCCAAGATGAAGGCCTGGACCTGGCACCTGGTCGAGTGGACCGGCCGCTGGGGCATGCTCGACGTGCTCCTCGTGGCCATCCTGGTGGCCACCATCAAGCTCGGCGCGCTGATGGAGCTGAGCGCTGGCCCGGGAGCCCTGGCCTTCACCACCTGCGTCCTGCTCAACCTGGCCGCCAGCGCCAGCTTTGATCCCCACAGCCTCTGGGAGGCCGAAGAGTGACCAGCGAAATCCCCTCAGCGCAGGTCGACAAGGCGCCCTCGTTCAGCCTGATCTGGATCGTGCCCATCCTGGCGGCCCTGCTGGCTGGCGTGCTGAGCTGGCAGGCCTGGGGCGAGCGCGGCCTGCCCGTGACCCTGCTCTTCGACGAAGGCCACGGCCTGCGCCCCGGCGACACGGTGCGTCACCTGGGCATCGTGGTGGGCCGAGTCGACACCGTCTCCCTGGCGCCCGGTCGGGACGGGGTCGAAGTGCGGGCCCTGCTCGAACCCGCCGCAGAACGCCTGGCCGCCGTGGGCAGCCGCTTCTGGATCGTGCGCCCCGAGCTCGGCGTGGGCGCCATCGCCGGACTGGACACGCTCATCGGCAGCCGCTACGTGGCCGTGCTGCCCGGCCACGGACCGGCACAGTCCCGCTTCATTGGACTCACTCGTGCGCCCCTCGGCGATGCCCTGCAACCGGGCCTGGACATCACTCTCGAGGGGCCCACCCGGGGCAGCCTGGTCGCCGGGTCCCCGATCACCTATCGCCGGATCAGGGTGGGCTCGGTGCTCTCCGTCGATCTGGCCAGCGACGGCCGCACCGTCGAAGTGGCGGCCCGGGTCCGCCAGGACTACGCGGGCCTGATCCGCGACGACACCCGCTTCTGGGACGCCGGCGGCTTGACCCTCGACGTGGGCCTCTCAGGCGTGAAGGTCCATCTCGACACGCTGGAAACCCTGATCAGAGGAGGCGTGTCCCTGGCCGTCCCCGAGGGCACGGGCGAGCCGGTCCCAGCGGGCCATCGCTTCACCCTGCACCGCGAGCCCCAGTCCGACTGGCTCGAGTGGCGGCCCGCCGTGGCCGTTGGCACCACCCTCTTGCCCCCGGGCACGCCGCTGCCCCGCCCCGGCCGAGCCACCCTGACCTGGAGCCAAGGACGTTTCTGGTCCACCGACCAGAGCAGAGAGGGTTGGGTCCTGGGCCTGAGCGGTGGACTGCTGGCCCCCGCAGATCTCCTCGACCCGGGTCCGGACGCCGACGAGGGCAGCGCCGCCCTGCAGCTCGGCGACGTGGCCCATCCCCTCTCTGGGCCGAGCAGCAGCCCCGCCCCAGGACTGGGCCTCTTGGCCACGGCCGAGCCCACGGGGCTGCCCCCCTGGCCCCGCAACCGCCAGAGGGTCGCCACGTCCCCCGAAGCCTGCCTGCTGTTGGGCGACCCGAACGAGACGCCGCTCTCTCTGTCGGCGGGCAGGTTCACCGCCGAGACCGGACGCTGGGTCATCGACGAAGAGGTCCCCGTGGGCCGCCGCTGGCATGGGGCCGCGGTTCTGGCTCGCAGCGACGGCCGCTTGATTGGCATCACGTCCGTCGATGACGACGTGGCCACGGTGCTGCTCCTGCCCCACCCCCTGCCCTGATCTCGCCCCTCATGTCCGCCCGGGCGACCCTGCTGCTCACTGCGTTGTTCGTGGCCGCCAGTTTGGGTCACGTGGCCTGGCGACTCGACGGCGTGGGGCAACACTATGAGGTCTCGGTAGCCCAGGCCAGCCCAGCCATCCACGGCACTCAAGCGGCCCGCTGCGACTTCGTGCCCCCGCGAGACTCGGTCGAACGGCTGAGCCTGTTCATGGTCAGCGAAGAGCGCGGCCGTGCTCAAGAAACCCGGGCGGTGCTCACCCTGCGCGACGTCCCTGGCGGCAGGGTCGTGGGACAGGTCGAACGCATGGTGCCAGCCCCAGGGCATCCCTGGCGAGAAGACCTGCAGTTCGAGCCGGACTGGACGGTGACCGCAGGCCAGCTCTACAGGCTGGAGCTGTCGCTCCCGGACGCGGGCCCTGCCCAGGCGCTCCGTCTGCACATGTCCGAGTCGCTCGACGGTGGCACCACAAACCTCCGCGTGGGCGAGCAGGCGCTGGACGGACAGAGCCTCGATTTCCTCTCGTTCTCAGAACGGCCCAGGTTTCCCACGGCGCTCGTGGCGCTGGGCCTGGCGCTGCTGGCCCTGGCCATCCGCCGCTGCCCGAGCAGCCATCGTGACGGTGAGACAGACCGTCTCTCCAGCGCCTCGCCGTTGCTGGTCACCCTGGGCCTCGCTGCAGTCACGTCCGTCTTCGTCTGGGAGAGCGCGGTCTGGCGCTTCTACGGCGAGTACTGGCCTGACGGGAAGGTCTACCTGGCCCAACTGCTGAAGGCGGCCTTGGACAACCCGCAGAGCTGGAGTGAGACCTGGAGCCTGGTGTCCGGGCACCTGCACGGCGCCACGCCCCTGGTGCCCTTGCTGCTCGCCGCCTTGCATTGGCTGGGCCTGCCTCTGCTCTACGGCTACACCTTGCTGAGCCTGCTCTTCGGCGCAGGGACGCTGGCGCTGGTCAGCCGCTTCTTGCGTCAGCACAGCGACTTGTCACCCAGGCAGATCGCCCTGGTCGTGGCCATGACCGGCTGTCACTTCGTGGTCTTGCGGGGCGTGGTCCGACCCCAGACCGATGGCGCTGGAGTCTTCTTCACCTTGCTCTTCGTGAGCGCATTGGTCGACCTCACCGCCGCGTCCACCACGCACGCACGCCGGTACATGGCCGCCGTCTCGCTGCCTGTGATTCTGGTGCTGGGCCTGCTCGCCCGCATCGCTCTCTTGCCGCTGCTGCTCGTACCCCTGGCCATGGCTGGCTGGCAGGCTCTGACGAGCAGAGGCAGCACCGAGCGCCCCGCCATGCTCGCTCCCCTGCTCGCCGCCGTGGCCGGATGCGCCTTGCTCGCAGGGACCTACCAGGGGCTGGACCTCTGGGGCTCGCTGGCTCAGCTGCGCAGCACCGCCGACCGTCCTGAGTTCAGGACCCTGACCCTCTCGTCCTGGGTGACCCACAGTGCCATGGTGGCCCAGCTGGCCCTGCCTCTTGTATTGCTCTGCTGGCGCCGAGCAACCAGCGATCATGGGCCCCAGGTCCTGCTGCTCACGACCGCGGGCTTCCTGGCCATGCTGCTCGTGTTTCAGGTCATCCCCTGGTACCGCTACTGGGCGCCCATCAGCCCCTTGGTCATGGTGCTCAGCGGCTACCTGTTGTTCGACGGCGTACGCGCCCCAGGAGCTTGGCGCTACACCCTCGGAGCCCTGACCATCGTGGGCAACCTGGCCTGGGTAGCGATACAGAAGTCCTACTAGGCGATCGTGGTGAGGACGCCGGGCCAGAGGAGGGTCGCTTGGCTCTTGTGCAACAGCTCGGGGAGGTCCTCGTCGTACGGGCGGTTCGACGAGAAGCGGCTGGTGCCCTGCTGGACCAGCTAGAGGGCAGCGGCCGGCGTCAGCGATTCTGTGCCCTGGCGAGTCTGGGTCTTCATGGTGCGCTCACTTGCTGGGGCGAGTCGATCACTTGACGGCGACCTCCATCCCGGGCCGATCAACATCATGGTGATGGACTTCCAGGCCAATCACCACCACATCGATGCCTTTTGCCTTCGCTCCGATCTCGTAGTTGCTGATGATCTCGACGATGTCCTGATGGATGAAGACCGACTCACTAGCATCGATCTCAACAAAGGATTCTGGCGGAATAGAATCCAAGGTCTTCAAGACGCTGGCCTTGTTCAAGAACGTGACCTGCTGCGCAAGCGAGATACGAACCTTCTCGCCACTGGCCTGGGGAATGTTCTGCACCTGAAACGGCAGCCGGTAGTTCTGAAAGAGGATGACCACCACTGCGGCGTGGATGCCGACCCCGATGCCGATCAACAGATCGGTAAACACGATGCCAGCGATGGTCACCATGAACGGGATGAACTGCCCTGCCCCCTGATCGAACATCTTCTTGAACACCGTGGGCTTGGCCAGCTTGTAGCCCACCACCAGCAGGATCGCCGCCAAGGTGGCAAGAGGGATCAGGTTCATGACCGAGGGCAAGAGGATGACGCTGATGGCCAGCAACACACCATGAAAAACGGCGGACGCCTTACCCTGCGCGCCAGCCTGGATGTTCGCCGAGCTGCGCACGATGACCTGGGTGATTGGGAGCCCTCCCAGCAGGCCCGAGACCACGTTGCCGACGCCTTGGGCTTTCAGCTCGCGGTTCGTGGGCGTCACCTGCTTTCGCGGGTCGAGCTTGTCGGCAGCTTCGACGCAGAGCAAGGTCTCCAGGCTGGCGACGATGGCGATGACGATCGCTGTCTCGTAGACAGCGACCCTCCCCAGAGCAGAAAAATCAGGAAAGGCCAGCAGAGCAGACAACTCAGTCATGCCACCCGCCACGGGGATGCTGACCAGCTGCTCGGTGGTGAGCGCGTATTGCTCAGAGGAGCGGAAGAGCAGGTTCAGCGAAACGCCGGCGATGACCGCGACCAACGGACCCGGAATCAAAGAGAAGATCTTGCGGCTCTTGCACCACGGGCTGTCCCAGGCGATGAGGATGGCCAGTGAGACCAGGGCGATGACCAACGGACCGCCGCTCACGCCGTTGAAGAGGTGATTCAGCTCACTGAGCGTCGTCTCTCCATCTGGTTGGTGGAACGACAGCTCTCCCACCGGGTCCGCGTCGTAGCCGAAAGCATGGGGCAGCTGCTTCAGCACGATGATGATGCCAATGCCCGAGAGCATCCCCGTGATCACCGATGAGGGGAAGTAGTAGGCGATGATCCCGGCCTTGGCAAAGCCCAAGGCGAGTTGGAGCATCCCGGCCAGGATGACCGCCACCAGGAAGGCCTCAAAGGTACCCAGGTCTTGAATGGCGGTGAGGACAATGACAGCGAGCCCGGCGGCGGGTCCTGAGACGCCCAGGGCTGAGCCGCTCAGGCTGCCCACCACCACGCCGCCGATCACGCCGGCGATGATCCCCGAGATCAGGGGTGCTCCAGAGGCCAAGGCGATGCCCAGGCAGAGCGGCAGTGCCACCAGGAAAACGACCAGCGAGGCCGGGGCGTCGGCCTGCAGGGTCCCGAAGAAACCAGCGGCTCCTTTCGCCTGCGCGGGGTGTTCTGAGTCACTCATCTGGTCAGTCGCTCCAGGGCTTTCTGTGTTGATGGGATTATGCCGCCGACAACCCTTCTGTCTATTCGCTCTTGGTGAAACTATCGTCAGATAATCTCGAACGGAGAGACACCATCGATTCGCTCAACTATCACCACCTCCGACTCTTCCAAGCCGTGGCCCGAGAAGGCCATCTGACCCGGGCCAGCGAGAGGCTCCACCTCACCCCCCAGACCGTCAGCACCCAGATACGCCACCTCGAGGCGGCCATGGGTGAGCGCCTGTTCCTGCGCACCGGCCGACGCATGGTCCTCACCGATGCGGGACACGTGGCCCTCCGCTACTCCGGCGAGATCTTCTCCCTGGGCCAGGAGCTCCTCGAGACTCTGCGGGGCCAGCCCACCGGCCGCCCCGTCCTGATCAGAATCGGCGCACCGGAGGCCCTCCCAAAGATCATCGTCCACCGACTGATCGAGCCGGCACTTCATCTGGAGGAGCCTGTTCAGATCTTCTGCCGAGAACGCAGCCCCACCGAGCTGCTCGCGGACCTCGCCGTTCACCGCCTCGACGTGGTCCTTTCCGACACGCCCATCCCGCCCATGGCCAAGGTCCGCGCCTACAGCCATCTTCTCGGAACCTGCGGTATTTCCTTCATGGCTCAGACGAAGCTGGCCAATGGTCTCCGGGATCACTTCCCCCGCTCCCTGGACGGCGCGCCGGTGTTGCTCCCCAGTGACGATGCCGTGCTCCGTCGAGATCTGGACAGCTGGTTCGAGAAGGTCGATGTGCGCCCCAGGATCGTTGGCCAGTTCGAGGACAGCGGCCTGCTCAAGAGCTTCGGGCAGGCGGGCGAGGGATTCTTCGCCGTGCCTTCGGTCATCGAGAAGGAGGTCGCCCGTCAGTACAAGGTGCAGAAGATCGCTGAGATCGACGAGGTCACGGAGAGCTTCTATGCCATCTCTGTAGAGCGCCGCGTTCGACACCCGGCGGTGGTCGCCATCTGCGAAGCGGCCCGCACCCGGTTGTTCTCCTGACCACGGAGCGACCATGGCCTCCCCATCTGGCTGGCGGCTCTGGCCCGGACTTCTCACCACGATCGTCGCGAGGGTGCGGCTGGGCCTTCAGGGCAAGGCGAATCGCCGCCTTCGGCGCGGAGGCGGGGTGACACCCCGCTGAGCACCGACGGTGGTGTTCAACGCAGCCCTGATGGTCCCGACGTGCCCGCAGCAGATCGTGGTGAGACGTCCGGGCTAGAAGACCACCTGGAGGCGAACCTGGAACGCGCCCGCATGTTCGCTGGCGCTCTTGAGGCCCAGACTCTGTGCTGTCTCCAAGGCGTGAATGTACACGTAGTTGAAGCGCATGGTCATGCTGGGGTTCATCCACCAGTTCAGGCCCAGGGTCATGTTCTCCTGGCGCCCTCCCCGGACATCCCGGTCGGACACGTCGATCATGCTGTAGCGAGCCGCCACCTCCCAGGCCCCCTGCTCCTCCTTCGGCTTGATCCGACCGTACTTCGCGCTCTTGACGCTGTAGCTACGGGAATCGTCCGTAAGAAACCAGCTGACCTGGCCGTAGTACCCGCCGAAGTTGGCGGTTCTCATGCCTCTGCGATGCACGCGGACATCGAAGACCTCACCCTGAGCGTGAAACCGACCGCTGACCAGCGTCACCTCGGCGTTGGCCATGGTGAGGTCGTCGGCGCCAGCGATCACGCCGGTGTCGACCAGCTTGGTGCCAGCGATGTGGGACTCAGGTCGGCTTGAGAAGCGCAGCCCGCTGTTGGGCGAGAGGTCACGGAGATACACGCTGCCACCCACGGCGAGGTGCCGATCAGGCTCAGCGATGGGAGTCGCCACGAAGCGGCCGGCCACCCCCCAGTCTTCGTTGCCCTTGCCATCGTCGTCGAGCCCCTCCCCGAAGAGCCCTGCCGAGGCGTGGTGGTTGTCGCCCCAATGCGTGGCCGTCACGCCCATGCGTCGCCGGCCGATGGCCCCCTGGTCGATGAACGAGTCCGGCAAGGCCCGCTCCTGGAAGACCTGGTAGTTCGAGCTGGTCATGGTCTGCTGGCCGAAGGGCACCTTCTGGTGCCCTACCGTCGTGGCGGTGTTCTCCCAGCCCTTGTACTGGATCCAACTGTCGGTGATCTCAGAGCCACCGCTGGGGTTGAAGTTGACCTCGAGCTTGTAGCCCCAGTCCCGCTCAACCGTGCCGCTCATGCGCAGGCGCACGCGACGCGCTTCGGTGCCGTTGCCCAGCTTCGAGCGACCCTCTCTGTAGGTAGACCCATCGAGCTGCAGGCGGCCACCGAAATTGAACACCGAGTCGCCATCCGGAGAGCTCACCGAGAGGCCCTTGTAGCTCGATGTGACCTGGACAGAGGGCTCACCCTCTGGCAGCTGACCCTCCTTGGTGAGGCGGAGAATCGTCGCCCGCAACGCGTCTTCGCCGGACTCCCGTTGACGCCGCTCGAGCTTCGTCTGGATGCTGTCCCACTCCTCTTGCGTGATCAGCCCCTTGGATAGCAGCAGATCAGCCAAGGCCAGGTCGCTCGCTGCAGCAGTTCCCTCGTCGCTACCAGAGCCTCCCCCGGCAGCCTCTTGAGACTGCGCCAGCCCCAGCACTGTGCAAAGAAACAGCCATGCCAACAGCCCACGCTTGATCGAGTCCATCGTCT
Organism: uncultured Phycisphaerales bacterium; assembly: GCA_964537035.1. Classification (GTDB taxonomy): domain Bacteria; phylum Planctomycetota; class B15-G4; order B15-G4; family B15-G4; genus CAZIAK01. The sequence continues at coordinate 11,067 of CAZIAK010000063.1, forward strand.
GTTCCGTCTCCATGCATTCGGGTCGCGCTGTCAAGCGCCGCGGGTTTCGCGCCGACATGGATATCCGTCCAATGTGAAGATCCGGAGAACAGTCCAAAAAGAATCCACCAACGGGTGATTCTCCCCTCGCGGACGGCTCAAACGCTGGCCCCCGCCACCAGGCCATGCTCGACGACCGTTCTCGTCGTTGGCAAGGCGACGACGACCGCTCAGCACACCGTCAGCGGGTCAGGCGCTCGTCAGCCTCGGCTGCCCCCGCTGAGAGCCAGGGCAGCACGAACGGGCGGCCATCCGGCAGGCTGCCGAAGTGCAGATGGTCGCCGTAGACGGGCTGCAGGATCTCTGGCCGGAGCACGTCGCCGGGGCGCCCGCGAGCGACGACCTGACCACCATTCAGCAACACGATCGAGGTGGCGAACTGGCTGGCCAGATTGAGATCGTGGGTGACCACGAGCGCCGCCCGGCCGTTGCGCCCGAGCCCGGCGATCATGTCGAAGACTTTCAGCTGGTGCTCAGGGTCGAGGGCATTGGTGGGTTCGTCGATGAGCAGCACCGACGCCTCTTGGGCCAAGGCCCGGGCGATCAGCACCCGCTGGCGCTGGCCCCCGGAGAGGGCCCCCATGGGCCGATCGATCCAGTCTGCCGCATCCGCCGCGGCCAGGGACAGCTCGACCGCGCGGTGATCCCTGACCTGTGGACCAGACCATCGATCGATGCGCGCGTACCTTCCCGCCATGACGAAGTTGCCCACGGTTACATCGGGGAGTGTGCGCAGCTGTTGCGGCACCCTGGCCACCAGCCGCGCTCGCTCGCCCAGGTCAATGGCTGCCAGGTCTCGGCCGTCGAGCGCGACCGAGCCCTGGTCAGGGGTCAGCAAGCCGGCGAGCACGTTCAAGAGGGTGCTCTTGCCCGAACCATTGGGCCCACAGACCACCACCACGTCTTCGCCGCTGAGTTCAAGATCGACGCCGTTGAGCGCGAGAGGCCCGTCGGCGTAACGAAATGAGAGCCCTGCTCCGGACAGCTTCACCACGAGTCGATCTCCCGCCGGTTCAGCAGCAGCAGCCCCACGAAGAAGGGCCCGCCCACCAGGGACATGGCCACGCCGGGCTGCAGGGCCGAGCCTCCCAGCAACCAGTGGTTGGCCAACTCAAGGGTCAGCAAGAAGACCATGCCCCCCGCCATGGAGAGCGGCAACAGGGCCCGGTGACCCCGCCCGGCCAGCAGGCGCACGAGGTGCGGCACGACCAGACCCACGAAGGCGATCTGCCCTGCCACGGCGACGGCGGCCGCCGCTGACAGGGCCGCCGCAGCGATGCAGAGCACGCGCACCCGGCGGATGTTCACCCCGAGAGATGCGGCGTCGTCTTCGCCCCCCTGAAGCAGGTCGAGTTCCCAGGACACAAAAGGCACGGCCACGGCAGCCAGGGCCAGGCCGCTCCACACGGTCAGCGCGTGATAGGCCGTGCGGTCATCGAGGGTGCCAAAGGTCCAGGACAAGATGGCCCGGGAGACCTCCCAGTCGCTGAGCATGAGCGATGAGATGAGCGAGAGCAGGCCAGCGATGCAGGTGTTCACGGCGATACCCGTGAGCAGCAGGGTGGGCACGGACATCCGTCCCCCGGGAGCGGCCAGGGCGGCGATCAGGGCCACGGCCAACACCGCTCCCACGAAGCCGAAGAGAGGCACGATGACCGTGGCCATGCCGGTGTCGGCCACGCCCACCAAGGCTGGCCCTGCACCACCCAGGATCAGGATCGCCACCGTGGCACCCAGGCTGGCACCACCGGTCACGCCGAGCACGGAGGGCGCGGCCAGGCCGTTGCGAAACAGGCCCTGCACCAGCGCGCCGGACAGGGCCAGGGCAGCGCCCACTCCCGCGGTGGTCAGGGTGCGCCACAGGCGAAGTTCGAGGATGGTCTGCTGAACGCCAGCCAGGGGCTCGCCCCAACCCAGTGTTGCCAGGCAGCCTTGCAACGCAGAGCCCAGGTCGAGCTGACCGCTCGCCCCGACCCGCAAGGACAGGACGAACAGCAAGGGCAGCCCCACCATCAGGGCCAGGCTCAGGGCCTTCGGGGAGCGAACCGCGCCCGTCAATGTCCGGCCTCGCTGAGCCAGGGTGCCGTCCGTTTGGCCAGCTCCTCTGCCGCGTCCACGACGTACTGAGAGGTGGTGGTGTAGAGCCAGGAGGGCAGGACAACAATGCGATCGTTGGCCACCGCCTGCAGTGCGGACAAGGCCTCGCTCTCACGCAGAAACGCCGCGGTGCCTCCGACCTGTTGAGCATCTGCTGCCCCGCCGACCACCAGCACGTCCGGGTCTAGCGAGAGCAGCTCTTCGAAGGTCATGGTGCCGTGACCCACCTGCCCGTGGGACCCGGCAAGATTGGTCAGCCCAGCCAAGCGCAGGACCTCGTCGAGGGTCGTCTGGCTGCCCGCGACCCAGCCCCCGGCGCCACCATTGCTGTAACACACGGCGGTCAGTTTCTGGCCAGACCTGTGGGCCGCCAACAAGGCCTCCACCCGACGATCGTAGTCGGCCACAAGCGCGGCCGCCACGTTGTCCACACCCAGGATCTGCCCCAAGAGCAGCAACTGCTCCCGCACCTCTGCCCAGCTGTTGCCATCGGCGAGGCGCAGCACAGGGACGGCGGCGTCCGCCAGGCGAGCGATGGTCTCCGCCGGTTGCCAGCTGTGGGCGATGACCAGATCGGGCGCGAGGGCCAACAGCTGCTCGGCCCGGAAGGCAGCGAAGTTCGGCCGCTGCAGGTACGGGCTGTCCGCTGATTGCAGTGCCGAGTAGCGCTCGCTGCCTTCAGGCAAGCCAGCCAGCCGCTCAGGAGGCAGCAGGGCCGCGAGCATGTCCACGCTCCCGGCCGAGCCGGGCACCACGGCCACAGGCGGCGCGGCCAAGCTCAGCTGTGAACCGTCGGGCAGATCGATGCGACCTGTCCACGACTCAGGGACGGGGGCAGGTCGGGGTGCAGGCCGTCCGCCCTGTGGTCGAGCGGGCGAACCCGCGTCGCAAGCACAGAGCCACAGCGCCGAGAGAAAGGCCAGCAGCAGCGGTCGAAGCCGCCGGGGGGCCAGAGGGACTACAGCTACAGGAACAGGCATCACCTTGCTTCCGAAGCTCGGCAACCAGGGCCCCGGGTTTTCCGACTCGTCACCAGAAGATCGGTGACTCACGGTTGCGGGCCAGCTCCGGATTCGCACCGGATTCCCCCGGGAAGTGTCCCGCCAGAAGCGGGGGCCACCGAGTGATGTCATGGGCTTGTCAGTACCCGAGAGCCACGTACTCTCCGGCAGGCACCGGTGTTACCCCACACCAATGCCCAAGTCAACGCAGGCAACAAGGAGCAGACGAGGCACGGCCGACGTTGCCCGGCCCCACCGTTCGCTCATGAGCTCAGGGAGACGGGTCGAGGAAGTCCCGGACCACCAGCTTGCTGATGCGTGGCTTCCAGATCGAGACCAGCTCGACATGGCGGGGATGGTCGACGTAGCTCAGGTAGGCCGCCTCATCGCTGAAGCCGATGAACATCGCCAAGTCGAAGTCATCAACCACGGCTGGCCGCCCCGTGGCCAAGTGCTCCCCCGCTGCGTAACTGACCACCCCCGGGAGGCCCGGCAACAGGCGATCGCAGTCAGCCAGGAGCGCGTCGACCTGCCCTGGATCATGGAGCTGGAAGTAGACCAGATGCACCACTGGCGCGGGCCTCATCGACGCGCATCCCGTGAGGGACACCATGCCGATGAAGGCCAGCGCCAGGGTCACCAGCCGTCTTGAAGAACCGCTGGGTGCCATCGTGTCAGCCTGAGATCAGGGCCAGGTGGTCACGACAGCGTTGGACAGGGCCACGCCCACCGGAGCGCCCGCGTCGGTGACAGCCCACTGGCTCACCAGGGTCGAGCCTGACGGCGCCCCGCCGGTGTCGGTCCAGGCGATGTCGATGTCACCGTTGGCGTCGGTGTTCAAGATGAACAGCCCGAAGAAAGGCACGGCCTTCAGGATGCCGCCCTTGAAGAAGGCGGTGCCTTCGCTGAGCGACAAGAAGATGCCCGCCACGGCGTTGGGTGCGGCGTTGCGCAGGTGTAGCGCACCGGGCAGGCCCACGGCCACGTTGCCCGTTCCGAAGTGCACCGGCTCGCCCAGCGTGCCAGCCAACCCAGAGCCCAGCCCGACAAACGGACCGTCCGGAATCACCTTGAAGACCTCGCCACCGTTCAGATCGCAGATGTAGAGCTCGCCGTTGCCATCCTCGGCAAAGCTAGCCGGGGAGAGAATGCTCAGCCCCCCTCCTGGCTCGAGCTCGGCGGTGCGGTTGATGGTGCTGAGAGGCACCAGGGCCCCGCCCGACTCGTTCAGGCTCCAGATCTTGTTGCTGGTGTTGTCAGCGTAGAAGTAGCTACCAGCCAGATCGGGGATGGCGTCGCCGCGGTAGACGTAGCCACCGATGACGGCGCGGCCCTGGCTCGGGTTGTTGTACTCCTTGAGGGGCAAGGTCAGCTCCGGAGCGTTGCAGGTGCAACCGCTCAGTCCCGAGCAGTTCAAGCCCTCCATGCAACGCCAGCCGAAGTTCAGGCCGTCAGCGCCAGCGCTGATGGCAGCAAGGTTCTCGGCGCTGACGAAGTCGATCTCTTCCTTGGCGTTCTGGCCCACGTCCCCGATCCACAGATCGCCGGTCTCCCGGTCGAACGAGTGGCGGAAGGGGTTGCGCATGCCCAGTGCCCAGATCTCGTCGTCCACGAGCGGGTCACCCACGAAGGGGTTGTCAGCGGGGATGCCGTAGTTGTTGCCACCGGACGGGTTGTCCACGTCGATGCGCAGCATCTTGCCCAGCAGTGTGGTGCCAGATTGGGCGTTGCCGCCAGAGGCGTGGCCCGAGCCCGTGTCGTTGAAGTTGCCGCCGTCGCCGGTGCCGATCCAGAGCATGCCGTCCGGGCCGAAGTCGATCATGCCACCGTTGTGGTTCGACTGGGGCTGGGTGAAGGTCAAGATCACCAGACCGGTGGAAGCGTCGGCGATATTGGGGTTGGCCGAGACCGTGTAGCGCTCGATCGTCGTCCCCGCAGTGGACGTGTAGTTCACGTACACGAAGCCGTTGCTGGCGTAGTTCGGATGGAAGGCCATGCCCAGCAGGCCCCGCTCGTTGCCCGAGGTCTGCACCTTGCCGGTGAGGTCGAGGTAAGGCGTGGCCAGGACGGTGTTCGAGGTCAGGTCGATGATGTGGATGTCGGCCTGGTTCTGCTCAGCGACGAACAGCCGGGTGGTGTCACCGACGGGCGTCGTGGCGTAGAGCGGCTTGACCAACCCGCTGGCCACGCGAACGGTCGTGAGCGGCGTGGACTGTGCTGCCACTGGCAGGGTGAACAAGCCCACGGCCAGCAAGGTAAAGGAGAGAGCAGACCTCATCGGTGCGAGCTCCGTTGCGGTGAGGAGAGGGTCGGGTGACGAAAACGCGCTGAAAAGGCCAGCTTTCCAGCGCGATCCGTGTCTGAGAGCCGGATGCAACGGGTGAGCATACCACGACCCTGTGGGCTGGGGGCGCCGCCCGGGTCGTCACAGAACGACGACAAGCTCACCATGCCGCCGGGCCCATCAGGCCAACCATCTTCGCAGTCAGAAGAGCCGTGGTGGCTGTGCCCGAGCCCCTACTGGAGTCCTTGGTCAACCCGCTGGGGAACCTGACCTCAGAGATGTCCGGCTTCGCTCGAGGGGCAGCTCAAGAACTGGCCGCCGTGCGTCCGATTCAAGGCAGATGAAGACGATCTCCACGCTGACGCTCCTGTCTGTCCTGGCCCTGCCCCTCGCTGCCCAGAGCAGCCAGCCGCCGGCCACCGACAACCCCGACCCAGTCTTTCAGATCGAGTACTGGAACGACGTGCCGATCGTGGGCGGGCAGCTGCTCGTGGGCTTCGAGGACACCGTGAGCCGGGGAGTCCAGCAAGGCCTCACGGCCAGCCTGCCTGGGACCCGGGTGGCGGAGTGGGGCGAGACCTCGCTCATTCGCCTGCCCGCTGGTGCCAGCGTAGGCGAGTCTCTCGCTGCCTGGTCCGAGCGACCCGAGGTGAGCTTCGCGGAGCCCGACGTGCTGCACGCCAGCACCGCCGTGCCCAACGACCCGAAGTGGTCTCAACAGTGGGGCACCAAGAAGGTGGGCGCCAGCGCCGCCTGGGACATGGCAGCAGGCAACCCCAATGTGGTGGTGGCCATCATCGACACCGGCGTGCTGACCAGCCATGCCGACCTCAACGATCACTACGCCTACGGCTGGGACGCCTACGCCAACGACTCCAACCCGAACGACCTGGACGGCCACGGAACCCACTGCGCCGGCGTCGCGGCCGCCGAGACGAGCAACTTCACTGGCATTGCCGGCGCCGCCTTCTCGTGCAGCTTCGCCGCCTATCGTTGCGGCAATGGCAGCTTCCCCAGCTCCAGCCTCGTCGCCGCCATCGACCGGGCCGTCTCGGATGGCGCCCACGTGCTCTCCATGTCTTGGGGCAGCGGGTACAACAGCGCCCCCATCAAGGCGGCGTTGCAGTCAGCCCGTGACGCAGGGTGTGTGCTGGTGGCCGCTGCTGGCAACGACAACTCCACCACCAAGTCGTATCCGGCGGCGTTGAGCTTCGTCATCTCGGTGGGTTCGTCCACGCCCAACGATGGTCGCAGCAGCTTCTCGAACTATGGCAGCTGGGTCGACGTAGCGGCCCCCGGACAGGGCATCCTCTCGACCTACAACAACGGCGGATACCTCAAGATGAGCGGGACCTCCATGGCCACGCCACTCGTGGCGGGCATGGCCGCTCTGCTTTACAGCGAGCTGGGAGAGCAGCGCTCCACCACCAGCGCCACCGCCGTACGCACCGCACTGCAGGACAGCACCGTTCCTGTGGGCGCCTGGGTCGCCTACGGCCGGGTCGACTACCCCGCGGCCCTCTCTGCCCTCGACTCAGGACTGCCGCCGTCGCTCAACGGTCTCTCGCCGTCCCTCGCGCCCGTCCTGCCTCAGCAGTCCGTGACCCTCACCGGCAGCGGCTTCATCGGCACCACTTCGGTGACCGTTGAGAACGTGGCGGCCCCCACCTTCAACGTGGTCTCCGACTCGACCCTGACCTTTGAGCCGCCCCTGCCAGCCGCGTTCGGCACCCTCGATGTGGTCATCCACGAGGGCGCACAGCAGAGCGCGAGCTTGCCCCTGAGCTTCGGGCCCTCAGACCCGCCCTTGCTGGCTGTGCCTGGCACCGTCGCTCCCGGGGCGAACCTCTCCCTGGCCTTCGCCGGCGACGCGGGCCATCAGCTGCTGCTCCTGGCCTCACTACAACCCACCACGTTTCAGTACAACGGCTATCCGCTCCTGCTGAACCACGTGCTGGTCGACCTGGGCCTGCTCAACAGCGTGGGCTCCATGGTGCTCAACGTGACCATTCCCAACAGTCTCTCCGCGGTCACGCTGCAACTTCAGAGCGCGACACTCTCCAACGGCTTCGTGGGCGCCAGCACCATCGCCACGGTCACCGTGGACCCCTGACGCCGACCCACAGCCCGTCCCCCACGGGCACGATCACCCCGCTCACATCGGCACAGCTGGCCATGACCTCATTGAAGGCCTTCACCGCGGGGGCCTCCCGGTCTGTGGGTGTCTCGTCGAACAGCTGCCCAAAGGCGAAGGCGTTGTCTGCCATGACCAGGGCTCCCTCATGCAGCAGGCGCAGCCCCGCTTGCAGGTAGCTGGCGTAGCCACCCTTGTCTGCGTCCAGGAACATGGCATCGAAGGAGTCATCGGGCAGCGTGGCCAGTCCCTCATCACCTGAGCAGCGATGTACGGTGATCTTCTCGGCCACGTCGGAGCGGGCGATCCAGCGCTCGGCGAAGTCGGCGTGGTGTGGATCGAGTTCGATGGTCTCCAGGTGGCCGTCGGCGGGGAGCGCCCTGGCCATGGTGATCGCTGAGTAGCCCGCCAGCGTGCCCACTTCGACCACTCGGCGTGCTCCCGCAAGGCGCAGCTGGATGGCCATGAAGCTCGCCTGAGCCGGGCCGATCCAGATGGCTGGCAGCCCCTGGGCCAGCGCGTCCCGCTTGAGCTCAACGAGAAACTCGTCGTCGCCCTGGGTGTGGGACGCGATGTAGTCGAAGTGTTGCTGGGTCACCAGCGAGGGTTGGTCGGACATGGGTCGTGGGCCGTCGCACATCGGGGAGAGGGTGGGCCCATCAGCAGATCATCGAGCTGCCCTGGACGCGGGCGGCGATCATAGCGCCAGCGACAGCTGCAGAACTTGCGTGACCTCTGCCTCTCGACGCTTGCAAGGGCTCGCCGGGCGACAACAATGGCCCGCTCACCCCATCCACGGAGATCGTCATGGCCACCGCCTTCCAAGAGCTCGAACAACGCTGGGCCGAGATCGCCGACATCCAGAACGGCCTGGGCATCCTGGGCTGGGACCAAGAGGTGATGATGCCGCGGGGTGGCGTGACGGCCCGGTCCCGCACCATGGCCACGCTCCATGGCCTGATTCACGAGCGCAAGACCGACCCGGCCATGGTGGGACTGGTGCGCCGTCTCTCGCGCAAGGGCACGAAGCTCACCCCGCGGCAGCGGCGGGCCGTGGCCCTGGCTCGCAAGGCCGTGGACAAGGCGGCCAATGTTCCCGCAGACCTGGCCCGCAAGATCGCCCTGGCTGAGAGCAGCGGGGTCGAGAGCTGGCGCGCGGCTCGCCAGCAGGGCGACTTTTCGCTCTTCGCGGACGAGCTGGCCCGCATGGTCGACCTCAAGCGCGAGCTGGCCAGGGTGCGCAGCAAGCGCGGCAAGGTCTACGACGCCCTGCTCGATGACTTCGAGCCCGGGGCCACCATGGCCGACATCGATCCCCTGTTGAACGAGCTCAAGACCTTCACCCAGAAGCTGCTCAAGCGGGTGGTGAACAGCGGCGTCGAGATCGACGTCTCACCGCTGGTGGGTCGCTTCGACGTCGAGGCTCAGAGAGGCTTCGCCCGCTCGGTGGTGCTGGCCATGGGCATCGATCTCGATCGGGGCCGCATGGATCTCTCGACCCACCCGTTCTGTGGTGGGGTCGGCCCGGGCGACGTGCGCATGACCGGTCGCTACGACCCGAGCGACATGCGCGGCGGGCTCTTCGGTGTGATCCACGAGGCGGGCCACGGCCTGTACGAACAGGGCCTTGATCCCCGGCGGGCGGGCACACCGATTGGGGGCGCCATCTCCATGGCCATCCACGAGAGCCAGTCACGGCTTTGGGAGAACAACGTGGGTCGCAGCCGGCCCTTCTGGAAGTACTGGCTGCCCCGTCTGCGCCGAGCCCATCCCCAACTCAAGGGAGTCAACCTCGAGAAGATGTGGCGCGCGGTGAACTGCATCACGCCGTCCATGATCAGGGTCGAGGCGGACGAGCTGACCTACAACCTGCACATCGTGCTCCGCTACGAGATCGAGCGCGACCTGATCGAGGGCCGCATCGAAGTGCGCGACCTGCCCGACCGCTGGAACGGCGCCATGGTCGACCTGCTGGGCGTCGAGCCGGCCAATGCCGCCGAGGGTGTGCTGCAGGACATTCACTGGGCCAGCGGACTGTTCGGCTACTTCCCCACCTATTCCATTGGCAACCTCTACGCCGCCCAGATCATGGAGGCGGCGCGCAAGGGCATTCGTGGTCTTGACCGGCGCATCGAACAAGGCGATCTGCTGCCCCTGCGCGACTGGCTGAAGACTCAGATCCATGGCCACGATCAGGTGTTTGACGCGGCCAAGACCGTACGCCGGGTCACAGGCAAGCCGCTCAGCACGGACGCCTTCCGGCGCCACATCACCCGCAAGGTCAAGGCCATCTACGGCTGACAGTCACACCACCAGCGAGAGGGTCAAGGCCATCT
>CAZIAK010000063.1:21057-22199 GCA_964537035.1 uncultured Phycisphaerales bacterium
CGACTGAGCCCGTCACGCCTGCGAACAGGAACACCCACTTTGCGCATCGCTACCTGGAACGTGAACTCCGCTCGAGCCCGCCTGCCCCGCATCGTCGATTGGCTGGCGGTAGAGAAGCCGGACGTGGTCTGTTTGCAAGAGATCAAGTGCGTCGACGAGCAGTTCCCTGCCGAGCCCATCGAAGAGCTGGGCTATCACATCGAGACCCACGGACAGAAGACCTACAACGGCGTGGCCATCCTGTCCAAGTCCACACCCGAAGACGTGGTCAAGGGCATGCCCGACGACGGCGAGGACGAGCAGTCACGGGTCATCGCTGCGACCATCGACGGCGTGCGCGTGCTCAACCTGTACGTGGTCAACGGCAAAGAAGTGGGCGATCCCAAGTACGACTTCAAGTTGGCCTGGATGGATCGGGTCGCCCACTACATCCAGAACGACTTCGTGATCAGTGACCCCATCGTGGTCACCGGCGACTTCAACGTCACCTTCGACGATCGCGATCTCTACGACCCGGAGAAGTGGCGAGACAGGATCCTCTGCTCGGTGCCCGAACGGGAGGCCCTGGCCAAGATGATGAAGCCCGGTCTGCACGACGCCTTCCGCCAGTTTCACGAAGAGGCCGGCCACTACACCTGGTGGGACTTCCGCACGCGGGGTTTTCAGCGGGGAAACGGCCTGCGCATCGATCACTTCTTGATGAGCGACGCAGCCTTGTCCGCTTGCACGGATGTGCACGTCGACACCGAGGAGCGGGGACGGGAGAAGCCGTCTGACCATGCTCCTGTGGTGGCTACGTTTGGCCCCATCTAGCTGACGGCGCGTCAACGCTCCTGTACGAGTAGCGCCGGGGGTGCGCGCTTTTCGCACCCAAGATCGTGGCTCTCAAACAACGAGGCTTCGCCTCGAAAACTCGCTCCAGACCTTGGGTGCGAAAAGCGCGCACCCCCTCGATTATAGAGAGGGTCGTCGCGCGTCGACGCTGCTGGCGAGAATCGCTGTCGGGGCCCATGGCTCGTAGGGGGGGGGCTTTGTTGGGGTGCTGGGCAGCCGCCTCTGCTTGCTGGCAGATTTCTGTGAGAAGGCTGCTAGTCCGACCTATTCACGGACTCCTGCTGCGAACGCGTTTGCGCCTTCGTGGA
>CAZIAK010000064.1:0-12682 GCA_964537035.1 uncultured Phycisphaerales bacterium
CAGCACCTCACCCGATCACGCCGCGAACCTGGCGGCCGTGCTCGCCTATCACGAGCGCACCAAGCACGCTTACGGCCGCTACGCCCGGTCGCTGGGGTTTCTCGACTGGGACAACCAGCCCGATCCGTTCCGGCGCTACCCGGGCGCGCCGCTCACCTTGTTGAACCTGCCCGACGCAGCAGGCGGGCCCAGCTATGAGCAGCTCTTCCATCCTGGCAGCGTGGCCTCGCGGCCGCTGGACCAGGACAGCGTCTCGGAGTTGCTCTACTTCAGCCTCGCCCTGTCGGCCTGGAAGAGACACGAGACGTCGCGCTGGTCGCTGCGTGTCAACCCGTCCAGCGGCAACTTGCATCCCACCGAGGCGTATCTGTTCTTGCCGACGATTGCCGGGTTGAGCGAAGCGCCGGCGCTGCACCATTACGCTCCCAAGGAGCACGGCCTGGAGCGGCGAGCGACGCTCGATGCGCGTGGCTGGGAGGCGTTGCGAGAGGGCTTGCCGTCCACGAGCTTCTTGATGGCGCTGTCGTCGATCCCTTGGCGCGAGAGCTGGAAGTACGGCGAGCGCGCCTGGCGCTATTGCCAGCACGACGTGGGCCACGCCCTGGCCGCGCTGCGCTTCTCGGCGGCCTTGCTCGGCTGGCGCTTGACGGCGCTGCCCGATGTCCCCGACGAGCGCCTGGCTGGGCTGCTAGGGCTCGACCGAGCCGCCGAGTTCGTCGCCGGCGAGCTTGAGCATCCCGATCTGCTGATGGTCATCGACACGGCTCCACAAGACGAGGGTGGTGACACGTCTGACACGCCCGAGATGTGCGAGCCGACCCACGTGCCGGGACGGGGTGCCCTGGCCGCCCTGCAGCGGGCGGCGTGGTCGGGCCGCGCCAATCTGCTCAGCGCGGAGCACGTCCCCTGGGATGTCATCGACGAGGTGGGCCGGGCCAGCCGCCGCGACGAGGCGACTCCCTCGTTGGCCACGCGGCGACCACCCCCGATTGCACCCGTGCCATTGGACACCGCAGACGATGTGCCGCTCGCCCGGCCCGTGATCCGCGAGCGTCGTTCGGCGGTGTCCATGGACGGCCGCACCGGCCTGACCAGCCAGGGCTTCTTCGAGATGATGGCGCGCCTCGTGCCCACCACTTGCGCCGTACCGTGGGACGGCTTGAGCTGGCCCACGGCCATTCACCTGGGACTGTTCGTGCACCGCGTGGCCGGCCTGGCGCCCGGGCTCTACGTGCTGGTGCGCGAGCCCGCGCGAGAGGCCGCCTTGCGTGACGCGATGCACCAGGACTTCGTCTGGCAGACGCCCGAGGGATGCCCGCCCGAGTTGCCCCTGCGACTGCTGGCCGAGCGCGATCTGAGAGCGCAGTCCGCCGGAGTGAGCTGTGGCCAGGACATCGCCGCCGACGGTGCCTTCAGCCTGGGCATGCTGGCCGACTTCGAGGCCACCTTGTCCGCCCACGGCCCCTCGGCCTATCGCAACCTCTTCTGGGAGGCTGGCGCCATCGGCCAGACCCTCTACCTCGAGGCGCAGGCGGCGGGCATCGCGGCCACCGGCATCGGTTGTTTCTTCGACGACCCCGTCCACGGGCTGTTCGGCCTGAGCGGTAGAGCGTGGCAGAGCCTGTACCACTTCACCGTGGGCGGACCCGTCGACGACACGCGCCTGGCCAGCGAAGCGGCCTACGCCGAGCGCGGGGCCGGGAGCTGATCGCCATTCATGCTGTGTGGGCCAGCAGAGAGTTCGCCCTGGGTCGTCGGAGAATCACCCTGTAGTTGCCATATTGCGACTCAATGTGGCGACGTGAATGCCATTCTGCATGGCGCTTGGTAGGGGATCTGCGGCCAGGGAAGGCTTGTTTCGCCATCCGAGCGTCTGGGCTGTCGATTGACCAGCTGAGCACGACGATCCCCGGGGCCCTGGCTGGGACGTGTTTCTCAGCGCTGAACGGTCCGGTCAGCGAAACCTGACCCACAGCGATCGGCAGCGGTTCACCGAGAGACGCTCGCGGCGACGCTACGGCAGGGCAATCGTTACGTCGCTTCCCGCTGAGATCGGCAGGTCGACCACATCGCTGCCGGTCACCGTGAGCAGCCAGTGCGTGTCTTTGCCCACCACGAAGACGAACAAGCCGTCACGTGTGCGCTGCGACGGAAGCACAACCCCGTCGCCGTGCGGCGAGCGCAGCACGGCCCGGTGATGAGGGTCCGCGATGGTGACCTGGGCGAGGATGTAGCGGTTCGCCGGGTCGATGGGGATGAGCGTGAAGAGGTTGGGCGCGCTGCCAGCGAGTGGGGGGATGGTCCCTCCACCATTGCGAATCCGGTACGGGGGGACGGCTCCACCGGACCCTCCTCCGCCGCCCAGAACTGGTGAGGAGGTGGCAAGTGGGGGGACGCCACCGGACCCGGCGCCACTGGTTTGGTAGGCGGGTATCGGGCCGACACCGCCACTTCCGCCGCCCATGCCCTTGAGAGGGGGCAACTGACCGGGCTGCAGGGCATTGACGCTGTTCGCTGGGTGAACAGGGTGCACGGTGTACAGGCTGGGCGCGTTGCCTTGGTACGGCGGTAGTGAGCCGCCGCCCCCTCCAGAGCCACCGCATAGGGGGGGTGTCGGGCCAACACTGCCACCGCCACCGCTCAAGGGTGGGGCGAAGGGCGCGTGAAGAGCGTGGGGCTGTTGCAAGTGCCTCGCCCTGTCGTTGAAAAGGGGTGCGGTGCATTGGAGTAAGGGGGGGATGCCACCGACTCCGTGTCGACCGACTGTGATTCGGAGGGGAGGTGTGAGGTTGAGTTGGCCGGAATCCTGCCAGCTCAACCTGCGAAGGGCGCTGCCCGACAAGCGCCCAGGTCCGTCTCCGGAGAGCGGCGGCAGGGTCCCACCGGAACCAGAGCCTCCGACTGGCAATGTGTGGGAGCCTGTTGCTGCCAAGTGCGGTGGCGGGGTTGATTCTCCTCCGGCTACGCTGCCGCTGACCTGTGTGTGTTTCTGCCCAGCGGTGACCGGCGAGATCGCTGCGACAATGAACAGGGCCCCCAGAATGAGGCCAGCCTGACCGAGGGCCTGCGTGGGGGATGCATTGTCACGGGGGCGGTGTAGTGTCTGCATGGCGAGCGATCCACAGGACGGGCATGGGAAAAGCCCATTCGGCGAGGGAGGAGCGGCGGCTCGCCGTCCCTCTCGCCGCTGGGCCATATGCCCGCGAGGACGCTACGGCAGAACGATAGTAACGTCGCTTCCCGCTGAGATCGGCAGGTCGACCACATCGCTACCGGTCACCGAGAGCAGCCAGTGCGTGTCCTTGCCCACCACGAAGACGAACAAGCCGTCACGTGTGCGCTGCGCCGGAAGCACAACCCGGTCACCGTGCGCCGAACGCAGCACGGCCCGGTGATGGGGGTCCGCGATGGTGACCTGGGCGAGGATGTAGCGTTGCGCCGGGTCGATGGGGATGAGCGTGAATAGGTTGGGAGCGCTGCCTTGGTAGGGAGGGATAGGGCCGACACTTCCGCCACCACCGCCCATTGAGACTGGCCCTGAGCCTCTTGCCGCAACTGGCAGGATGACTGCGGTAGCAAGAAGGAGTCCCGTTATGCCCAGGCGCTGCAGAGTGGAGAGGGGGCGCCCTGTCGTGATGGACTCAGTCATGGCTTGGGCCCACAGAATCTGCGCCAAGGAGTTTGGCAACTTGCGTCGCGTCCAAACCAGTCTTCAGCGCGAGCCAGGGAACCTCTGTTGCCAGTAGTGCCTGCCAGTATTCTTTGCGTGTCGATGTCAACGAACTCAAAGATGACGCGAATTCTTGGCAAGCCACTTGGAACTGATCCAGCTCCCCCTGCCATGCAGCAGCAGCGGCGTAGTTGAGCCAGAGATCTGGGTTGTCAGGGTGGTGGTTGACGAACTCCTTGGACGATTGAAGGGCAGTGTCGAAGCGGCCTGCTCTTAGATTCGCTCGCGTAATGCTCTGACGGACGAGCATGGAAATCTGGGGGGCTGTGGCCCCAGACAGCGCCTCATCGAAGCTCACCTGAGCCGCCTCAAAGGCACTTAGCTCGACAAGAGCATTTCCTCGGAGGAGTAGCCCCCGAGGCCTCTTGCAATCGAGAGAAAGCAAGGTGTCTGCAAATGCCAGGGAGAGCGTAGCTGCGTCCTCAACGGTCGGAGTTGTCGCCGGTGCCGAATCCAGGACCTGCTGAACCTGGCCTTCTGAAACACGGCAGGAGATCTGCTTGGCCTGCTGAGACACTGCCTCGAGCGGCCGAGGCTGGACCAAGAAGTCCACATGCAGGCTGACCTCTGGAAGCAACTTCAGGCTCGCCCAGCCCATCTCATACAGCAGCGCCTCCAGCTCATGCTTCCCCACCCGCGCCGTCTGCCCGAGCATGTGCTCCACCAGCGCCGGGTGCTTCTGCGGCCGGGCCAGATGCCGCAGCACGTCGTCCTGTGCGGTCAGGCCGTCGACGCTCTCACCGCACGGGCTGCAGGCGATCACATGGCGCACTACATCTTGCGGGGCGCGCTCGGCTTCTGGCTGGTGGCTGGAGGGTTCGGGCTGTGTCATGCCGATCCTTCCTGGGCTGCTTGGACGAGTTCGTCGAGGCGGTGTTTGGCGTCGTGGACCTTCTTGGCCGCTTGTTCCGTCGTGAGATTGTAGCGTGCTGCGATCTCCTTGACGGACAATTGCTCGACGTCGAAGGCCCGCAGGAACTGCCTGAGCTCCTTGTCCAGTCGATGAAAGCAGGCTCGGACGATCTGTGCGTAGCCTCTTGAGACGGTATTCGGCGCCTTGCCCAGCTCTCCGTCCGCACGATCGGCGGCGGTGACATCGGTCAGTGCATAGTCCCTGACCCATGCTTCGGCCTCTTCGGTCATCTGCCGGGCGGCCTCGGCCAGGAAGTGCTTGGTGGGCGCCGTGGGCCGCTTGGTGGTGATGAAGAGGCGGCTGGCGAACGTCGAGGCCAGGTCGGCGGGGGGCATGATCAGGCCCACTTCTGCGGCGACCTCGGCGGCGATCTGCTCCAACCGCCAGCTGGTCAGCTCGAGTAGGGCCTTGAATGCCTTGCCGTCATCTTGCTGGCGGAAGCGGTCGAGCAGGCCCTCGGCCATGCGGTCCAGGTGCAGATCATTGGCCAGATCGAAAGGCTGCAACGCCTCCCAAAGCTGAGGGTCGACGAACGCCCTCGCTCTCTCTGGTGCACCTTCGAACTGCACGCTGGCCATGCCCTCGGAGGGAGACTGTGTGTGGCTTCTGAGTCTACTGCCCGCTTCAGCTCTGCTCTTGGTCACCGCGCTCGCCCGGACACGCGCACCCATCAGAACCGCAGGCATCATGTCGGGAGGGTGACGAACGGTCAACAAACGGGGGCTACTTTCTGGACACTGCTGGGTCAGAGGAATGGCCCGCCAAGATCGCGGGAAAGGGCGGAGCCACACGAGTGTGGCCGTGACCCGGCGGTCCACCGTGCCGGGGGGGCAGTCCTCCGGCTTTCTCTGGAGAAACACTCTCGGCCTGGGATGCCCCGGGCTTCGGTGAGGAAGTCGGCGGGATAGGCCATGCAACTGATGTCCAAAGAATGCGCATAGCACGCGGCCAGGCTGGGGCCTCATGCTTGCCTCGCTCGCCCTGTACACTCCCGCCCATGACCTACCAGCTCATCCTCTTCGACCTCGACGACACCCTGCTCGACTTCTCCCTCACCCAGGACGCGGCCTTCGCCTCCGTCGTCGAGCGCTTTGGCATCGACGGCGAGGGTGGCGCGCTGTACGAGCGCTACCAGGTCTTCAGCAAGGACTGCTGGCGACGGCACGAACTGGGCACTCTCTCGAAGGATGCCCTGCGCACCGAGCGTTGGCGCATGACTCTTGACTCCACGGCGTCCGCGCAACTCGACGACGAAGAGCTGGCAGAGTCCTACCTCGACGAGCTGCCCCGGCACACGTTTCACATCGACGGGGCCCTGGAGGTCTGCCGCGCCCTGGCCGAGACCTTCACCCTCGGCGTGGTCACCAACGGCTTCGAGAGCGTGCAACATCGCCGCCTGGCGGCCTCTCCGCTCCGTGAGCACGTCTCCTTCTTGCTCACCAGCGAGGCGGTGGGGACGCCCAAGCCCGGGCGGGAACTCTTCGACCGCGCCCTCGAGCTGGGCGACGCCGCCACTGACGACTCGGTCATGATCGGTGACAATCTGGGCAGCGACATCGCCGGCGCGAACGGGGTGTCCATGGACTCGGTCTGGTTCAATCCGGCGGGCGCGGAGCCCGCGCCGGACATCACGGCCACACACACCGTGTCGCGCCTGACCGAGGTGCTGGGCCTGCCACGCATGGGGCGTCTGTCAGGGACTGCCTGACGGTCGTCCCGCACTCTGCTGTGGGCGAAGTGTCCGACCCGGGGGCGAGACCGACTCCCGCGACGTGGCCTTCAGGCGCTCGCCTCGCTCACTCGCGGCTTCCGCGTGAGCAGCAACGCCACCGGCCCCACCACGAACAGCGCGTAGAACGCCGGCGCCGAGGCAAAGGGCGCGGCCCAGGCGTGGTGCAGATCGTTGCCCAGGCGCAGGGCACACTCCACCACGGCGATGACCACTGCGACGGTGAGGCGTCCGCGCAGTGTGCGCACGGATGTGGGCGGGTCCGTGATCATGAAGAAGACGAACAGCTGGTACATGGGCCCGGTGATCGGGCCCACCTCGGTGAGAAACGTGGTGTTGCCCAGGACCAGACTGCGCACCCAGGCCAGCGCCACGAACGAGCCTGCGTAGGCTGCCGTCACGTGCAACAGGCGAGCGCGACGCACCACGATCAGGCCGATGGCCCAGATCACTCCGTTCACTGCCAGGGCGTTGCCCCACTCGTGGGACAAGATCGACACCTTCGGCGCGGCCAGCAGCAGCAGCATGGAGATACCGAAGTTGGTCGGGTTCCACAGGTGGCCGCCGCGAAAGCGCAGGACGTACTTGCTGGCGATGGAGATCACCGCGACCACGGCGAAGGGCCAGAGCAGACCCTCCTGGGGTTTGACCAGCAGGGCGATGCTGTTGCCGGAGATATAGGCCGAGAGCAGGCTCGGCGGCCAGGTCCCCAGCAGCCAACGGCTGAGCAGGATCTCGGCCGCCATCGCCGTGCCCAGCGCGGTGGCCAGTCGGTCGTAGCCACCGAGCACGCCGAAGTTCCACTCGCCCAGCACGAGAATGATCGTGATCAGGGCGGACACCAGGTGCTTGGGGCTGGCCTTGGTCCACAGGCCGCTGATTCGCGACGTGCTCACGGCCCGGGCTCCACCAGCCGGTGCACCTGGTCGGCGGCCAAATCCTCGATCACCTGCTGACGACCCGACGGCCAGCGGATCACGACCTGGTCGACGTGGATCTGCTCACCGAGGCCGACGTGCAGACGGTGATCGCTCTGGGCGCTGAACCCTGAGCCGGCGAGCACCACGTGGCGCTGGCTGGACTCCCCGGCTACCACCGTCACCGAAGCGCCGATGGCGTCGGTGTTGGGCCCTTGGCCCACCAGGTCGAGGGCGATCCAGTGGTGTGAGGGCTGAGGTTCGCTGCGATAGATCAGCAACGGCCCACGCTGATTGGCGACGACCACGTCAGGCGTCCCGTCCCCGAACAGGTCGCCGACGGCCACCGCTCGCCCGTCGTAGCTGTCGGTCACGCCCACGCCTTCTCCGATTTCTTGGAAGCGCGCCTGTCCCCGGTTGTACAGCACCCGCGAGCGCTGATAGCCGGAGAGGCTTCGGCCTTCGAGCGCTGGCCAGTTGCCGGCGTCCACGAAGACGCTGCTGAGGGCGCCCGAGATCTTGGTCATGTCGTACCAGTAGTTGTTCTCGGTGTCGGCTGAGATCATGCCGTTGGCGACGAACAGATCTTGCCAGCCATCGTTGTCGAAGTCGGCGAACTGAGCGCCCCAGGCCCAGCCGCAGTCCGCCACGGGCCCCTCGGCCACGTCGAGCAGGCGCCCCGCCTCGGTCAGGAAGTTGAGCCGCAGGTTGTTGCCCTGAAAAAGGAAGCGCGACTCGGAGATGTTGGTCACGAAGACCGCCAGTCGGTCCTGGTTGTCCACGTCGCCCAGGGCCACGCACATGCCGCTCTTGCTGTCTTCTTCCAGCCCCGCGCCGAGCACCTTCTCGAAGTGCGTTCCGCCGCGGTTGAGCAGCAGCTCTTCGGGGCCGTAGTCATTGGCCAGATAGAGATCGACGAAGCCGTCGTCGTTGAAATCCGCGGCGGCCACGGCGTAGGTCCATCGGGAGCTGGCAGTGCCGGTGGCTTCGGTGACCTCTTCGAAGCGGCCATCTCCCAGGTTGCGGTAGAGGGCGTTGGTGCCCCCGTCTGTGGCGAACTCGAAGCTGTTGTGCATGACCTTCGTGTTGTCCGTGGACCACAGATCGTCGTCGTCGCGCCAGTAGCCGGCGACGTAGAGGTCGAGCAGCCCGTCCCGGTCAAAGTCGAGCCAAGCCGCCGCGTTGGTGTTGCGGCGAGGCGTGAGCAGGCCTGCGGCCTCGGTGGCATCGGAGAAGCGCAGGTCGGGGCCCTGCAGCATCAGGAACGAGCGCCCGTAGCCGTAGATGAAGGCGTCCCGGTCCCCGTCGCCGTCCACGTCCGCCCAGACCGAGCCCATGGACGCGCTCACGCCGTTCTCGTTGAGGTCTGCGAGCCCAGCCGACTCTGCGACGTCACGGAACTGACCATCGCCTTGGTTCAGGAACAACCCGTTGGGCCGACCGCCCCGTGAGGTCGTGGCGTACAGATCAGGGTGACCGTCGCCGTTCACGTCGACGATGGCCACTCCCGCGCCGGTCGCGGCGATCTGCCCGTCGAGGTGTTGCAGCGACGGCGCCACGACAAAGGGTTCGTGGCGAAACTCGACGCCGGCGTCCGCGGTCACGTCGACCAACTTGAACGGTGGAGCGTGGTCGCCGGCCACCGACGCCGGTTGCAGGTCATGGTGACCCAGCCACCAGGTCACACCTAACAAGCCGGCGAAGCCGATCTGGGCCATGGATCGTGAGACGGACACGGACTCTCCGGGGGAGCTCAGGCGTTCTGAACCCGCCGCGACGGCGGGAAGACGTCGGCGCGGCGGCCATGACGAGGGGGAAGTCTACCGCACCATGAGTGGTCGCGCAGCTTGACCATGGGCGTCTGCGAGGCAGGCAACGAGCCCGCTGTTTCTGGGCCTGCCAGCCACACCTGCGCTCTTGCGGGCGAGTCGCATTGGCGTCTTGTTCTCGGGCCGAGCGGCGCCCCGTCGCGCGGCAGTTCTGCCAGGCGTCAGGGGCGTTGTCCGGGCTCAGCCCGCTCCGCAGCCCAGCCGCTTCACCAACGCGCGCCCCCGGGGCGACAGCTTGTAGCCCACGGCCAGACTCTCGGTCAGGCCCAGCTCTTTCAGCTTGCGCACGTTGCGCTTGAATGGCTGGGTCTCCATGTCGAATGAGGCGGCGAGCTCGGGCGCGCGCACGGCGGGACGCTCGGCGATGATCTGCAGCACGTCTTCGGTCCATGGCCCCTGGCGGCTGGCCTTGTCGAGACGTCGCAAACGCTGCTGCAGCTCAGCCACATCCTGCGCCGACAAGCGAGCCTTGTTGCGCAGGGCGATCCGTGGGTCGACTCCCCCTGGCCGCACGCCGATGCGGTAGATCGATTGTCCAGGCTGACTGTTACCGAGAGCCTTGAGCAACTCGCCGCGCGTCTCGCAGCCAGCTCTGCGCGCCTCGCTGGTGGTGAGGCTCCTCGCAGAAACGACGGCCACTTCGGTGATCTCGATCAGTCCCGTCGCTGTCCGTTGCTTGGTGCCGACCTTGATGCGCGGGCGATCCCAGCGGCGATACACCCTGTCGATGGACCCATCGGCGATGCCGGCGAGAGTGGCCTGGCGAAAGAGCATCGTGTGGGTGGACCTGTGTGGGACTCGGCGAGGAGTCGAGCTTATCATCCGCCCCCTCGATCGCCCGCGCGGGCGAGACACGGGCAAGGCCGCAAGCCGCCATGGGCCGCAGCTCGGTCGAGGAAGATCACGAGGTGGCCATGGCTGGCCTCGCCGCGGTGAGCTGATCGCCTTCGGTCGCACCGAGCCACCCGGGCGCCGGGCAACAAGGGCCAGCTGCTCCGGGGACGTTCCTGGGTCAGCTGGCCTTTCGCCAGCACCCCTCTACAATGCCCGGATGCTAGCGCAAACTCTTGTCGCCCTCGCCCTCGCTCCCCCGTTGTGGGGTGCCTGCACATCCCTGCTGGTGGCCGGAGCCGGGGTTTCGCCGCCCGCCGTGGCCGCCCCCCGGCAGCTCGCCGCCGAAGGCGATGACGACGCCCCGCCCGCTGCGCTCACCGCCCACCCCCTGCCCGCCCGAGACGCCTCCCCCGGCACGCGCTTCCTGCGCCTGCCCGCCTCGCGCACGGGCATCGACTTCGAGCATCGTTTCACCGCTGACCGCAGCCACATCAATGTCCTGGCCAACGCCAGCTCGGGTGGTGGCGTGGCCCTGGGCGATGTGACCGGCGATGGCCTCCCCGAGGTCTACCTCACCCGTTCGGTGGGCGGCGGTCGCTACTACCTGAACCTGGGCGAGCTGAAGTTTCGCGACGCCACCGCCGAGGCCGGCCTCGAACATGACGCCTGGGGGACCGGCGCCGTCTTCGTCGACATCGACGGGGATGGCGATCTCGACCTCTCGGTGTGCGGTTACGACACACCGAACCGGCTCTTCGTCAACGACGGCGACGGGCGCTTCGCAGACGTGGCGGTCGGCGCGGGCGTGGCCTTCTCTGGCGCCAGCATCGTGACGGCCTACGGCGACATGGACCTGGACGGCGACCTGGACGCCTACCTGCTCACCAACCGCATCAATGCCTCGCAAGAGGTCCAGGGGCCGGTGACCACCCGTGACGGCAAGCCCTACGTTCCCGCCGAGCTGATCGAGCAGTACGACGTGCTCTCTCGCCCGGATGGCCACGTCTCCGTGGTGGCGGCGGGGCAGTACGACCACCTCTATCGCAACGACGGCGCCGCCCGCTTCACCGACGTCTCCGAAGCTGCAGGCATCGACGGCAATCACTTCGGCTTGAGCGTCACCTGGTGGGACCCGGACGCGGACGGCTGGCCCGACCTCTACGTGGCCAACGACTTCTTCGGCCCCGACCGCCTCTGGCACAACAACGGCGATGGCACCTTCGTCGACATCGCCCGGAACGTGCTGCCTCACACTCCGTGGTTCAGCATGGGCAGCGACGCCGGTGACATCGACAACGACGGCTGGCTCGACTACATCGCCTCCGACATGGCGGGCACGAGCCACGAGAAACGCCACACCGCCATGGGCGAAGTGGACGAGGTGAGCTGGTTTCTGGAGACACCTGAGCCCCGCCAGGTCATGCGCAACGCCCTCTACCTCAACAGCGGCGGTGGACGCTTTCGTGAGGGCGCCTGGCTCGCCGGCCTGGCCGCCAGCGACTGGACCTGGTCGACGGTCTTCGGCGATCTCGACGAGGACGGCTGGCTCGACCTCTTCGTCAGCAACGGCATGACCCGCGACTTCTTCGACAGCGACCTGCGCAAGCAGGCCTTCAACCGGGGCAATCCCAACGACGCGGTGAAGGAGTTCTGGGTCGGCCAGGATCAGCTCGCCGAGCGCAACATGGCCTTCGCCAACCAGGGCGACCTGCGCTTCGTCAACCAGGCCGAGAGCTGGGGACTCGACCACCTGGGCGTGAGCTTCGGCGCGGCCCTCGACGACCTCGATGGAGACGGTGACCTCGACATCGTCAGCAACGATTTCGAAGCGCCGGCGGGGGTCTACGAGAACCGCTCGTCTGCAGGCCATCGCGTCGTTGTGGAACTGAAGGGCAGCCGGCAGAACTCACGAGCGCTGGGCGCGGTGGTGAGGCTGCACACCGCCGCCGGCGGACAGACCCGACTGATCACAACCGTGCGGGGCTTCATGGCTGGCACCAGCGCGCGCGCACACTTTGGCCTGGGCGACGAAGAGCGGGTGACGCGCCTGGTGGTCGAGTGGCCCGGCGGGCATGTGCAGCGCTTCGACGATCTCGCCGCCGATCAACGCTTCGTCATCACCGAGCCCGCAGAACCTGCGCCGGGGCCCCGGGCCGCTGCCCTGCCTCGGCCGATGTTTGCAGGCTCGCTGGGGGCTCAGTCCATCGAGCAGCCCTTCGACGATTACGCCCGCCAGCCCCTGCTGCCCTGGCGCCTCTCGTCCCTGGGCCCGGGCCTGGCCGCCGCCGACTTTGACGGGGACGGCGACAACGACTACGCCCTCGGTGGTCCCGGGGGACAGGCGACGCAGTTCTTTCGCAACGTGGACAACCGGCGCTTCGAGCCCTGGCCCCAACCCGCCGTCGAGAGCGACGCCGCCCGTGAAGACATGGGCCTGCTCTTCGTCGACGTGGACGGCGACAGCGACGTCGACCTCTACGTGGTCAGCGGTGGCGTCGAGAGCGCAGCCAACGGGCCGTCGTTGCGCGACCGCCTCTACCTGAACGACGGCGCGGGCGCGTTCGCCGCGTCGGCTGACTTGGCCTTGCCCGACCAGCACAGCAGTGGCTCTGCAGTCTGCGCCGCCGACTTCGACAGGGACGGCGACCTCGACCTCTTCGTGGGCGCCCGCTCCGTGCCCGGCCAGTATCCGCTCACTCCCCGAAGCCAGCTGCTGCGCAACGACGGCGG
>CAZIAK010000064.1:12782-15621 GCA_964537035.1 uncultured Phycisphaerales bacterium
ACACCGACGACGCAGACGTGGCCGCCACCGCACCCGGCCTGGCTTCTGCGGGGTTAGTGACCTCCGCGGTGTTCACCGACGTCGACGACGACGGCTGGCCCGACCTGGTCGTCGCCTGCGAGTGGGGAGCTGTCCGACTCTGGCTCAACAACAAAGGTGTGCTGAACGAAGCCACCGCCGCGGCTGGGCTCGCCGAGCGCACAGGTCTGTGGAACGCCGTGGCCGCCCGTGACCTGGACAATGATGGCGATGTCGATCTGGTGGTCACCAACCTGGGCCTGAACACTCGCTACCGGGCCAGCGCCGAGCATCCCCTCCATCTTTGGTACGGCGACTGCGATGGCGGCGGCGTGAACCACCTGCTCGAAGGCGAGTACGACGGCGATCGACTCGTGCCCTTGCGCTGCCGCACCTGCACCGTGGGCACGTTCCCCTTCGTGGCGGAAGACGCGGAGTCGTTCCTCGACTACGCCCGGGCTGACCTCTACGACCTGTTCCCCGATTTCCTGCTCGAAGAGACCGTGGCGCTTGAGGTCAACACATTGGAGTCGGGCTGGCTCGCCAACGACGGCGCCGGTCGCTTCACCTGGACGGCCTTTGCTCCCGTGGCCCAGCTGGCTCCCGGGTTCGGGCTGGCCCTCGAAGACCTGAACGGCGACGGCGCCGTCGATATCGTCATGTCCCAGAACTTCTACGGGCCTCAGCCCGAGACAGGCCGCTTCGATGGGGGGCTCGGGCAGGTCTTGCTGGGCGACGGTCGCGGCAGCTTCACCCCTCTGCCTCCTTGGCGCAGCGGGTTGCGGGTGACGGGCGACGGCAAGGGCCTGGCCGTGACCGACTTCGACGGCGACGCCTGGCCCGACCTGCTCGTGGGTGTGAACGCCGGTCCGCTGCACGCCTTCTACAACCTGCGCAGCCCCACGGGACGCATGGTCTCCGTCGATCTCGTGGGACGGCCGGGCAACCCCTCAGCCATCGGCGCCCGGGTCGAGTTGACGCGTCCCGGGGGACGGCGTGACGTCGCCGAGGTCACTGCCGGAAGCGGCTACCTCTCACAGCACACGACGACTCTGCGCTTCGGTGTGGGCGATCAGGCTGGCGTGCGCCGACTGCAGGTGCGCTGGCCCGATGGCCGGGTGACCCGGCACGAGCTGCCCGCCGACGCGGTCCGTGTCCTGTTGCGTCAGGAGTGATGCCTTGGCCCTGGTGATTCAGGACCTCCGAGTGCCCCTGGAGAGAGCGGGTGTCTCGGTCATCGACCTGGCGGCCCGTCGCCTGGGGGTGCGGGTCGAGCGGGCTCGGATCCTGCGCAAGTCGCTGGACGCACGGGCAGGACGAGAGCCCCTGTTCATCTACTCGCTGAGGGTCGAGCTGGCACCTGACGTCGAGGCTCGCCTGCTGGGAGGCCGTCGAGGCAAGGGCCTGCGCAGAGAGACCCCGCCACGGGAGGCTCCACCGCCACCAGACCCAGAGCGCCCACGGATGGCAGCTCGCCCGGTGGTGGTGGGCTCAGGTCCTGCGGGCTTGTTCGCCACCTGGCAGCTGCTGCGCACCGGTCACCGCCCCTTGTTGCTGGAGCGCGGCCCGGACGTCACCAACCGAGGCAAGACCTGGCACGGCTTTCTCCAGGGAGGCGCCTTTGACCCCGAAGGCAACCTGCTCTTCGGCGAAGGGGGCGCCGGCACCTTCAGCGACGGCAAGCTGACCACGCGCATCAAGGACCACCGCGTCGCCACGGTCCTGCAGCTGCTCGTCGATCATGGCGCCCCCGAGAGCTGTCTCTGGGAGGCCAAGCCCCACGTGGGCAGCAACGCCTTGCCGGCCATCGTGCGTTCGTTCCGTCGGGGGCTGGTGGCCGACGGCGCGGAGGTGCGCTTCTCCACCCGGGTCGACGACCTGGTGATGGACGAAGACCGAGTGGCCGGTGTGCGCTGCGCGGACGACCCCGAGGCGGCGGGGGTGGTCTTGCTGGCCATCGGTCACTCGGCCCGGGACACCTACGCCATGTTGCTGGACCGCGGCGTGGCCATGACCGCCAAGCCCTTCCAGATGGGCCTGCGCGTGGAGCATCCCCAGGCGCTCATCGATGAGGCTCAGTACGGCGCGGCCTGTGGGCATCCCGCCTTGCCCGTGGCCGAATACAGCCTGGTCAGTCGTGACAGCAGTGGTGAGGGGAGCGACGTGCACTCGTTCTGCATGTGCCCGGGCGGAGAGATCCTGCCAGCGACCGAGCGGGCCGGCCTGCTCTGCGTCAACGGCGCCTCCCCCCGGGCCAGAGATGGTCACTTCGCCAACAGTGGCCTGGTGGTCACGGTGCAGCCAGGCGTCTTCGATGACTCGCCCCGGGCGGGCCTGTCCCTTCAGGAGCGCATCGAAGCCCGGGCCTATCAGCTGGGCGGCGGGGACTTCGGCGCGCCGGGGCAGCGGGTGGCCGACTTTCTCGCGGGTCGGCTGAGCGAGACCCTGGGCCCCACGTCCTATCCCCTGGCTGTGCGCTCTGCTCAGCTTGCGGAGGTCTTGCCTCCCGGTGCAGCGCCTGCCCTGATCACCGCCTTGCGACGGTTCGAGCAGCGCTTGCCCGGTTATGCCGGCGCCGACGCCATGCTGGTGGGACCCGAGAGTCGCAGCAGCGCGCCCTTGCGCATGGACAGAGACAAGCGCAGCTACGAATCGCTGTCGCACCCCGGTCTGTATCCCCTGGGCGAGGGGGCGGGTTGGGCTGGCGGCATCATGTCCGCGGCGGTGGACGGGCTGCGAGCCGCCGAGGCGATCCACCGCGCGTACCGACCTGCCCTGGAGGCCAGCGGCTGAAGCGCCGCAAGCAGGACACGCCGCAAGC
>CAZIAK010000064.1:15721-20682 GCA_964537035.1 uncultured Phycisphaerales bacterium
AGGGCACGCCGCTAGGCCAGGCTGCGAGTTGACGACGCTGCGAGCTGACCACGGGTTGGCCGGGACGGCAGCCCCGAGGCACCGACGTCAGTCGACGAAGGTCACCTTCAGGGCGTTGGAGATGGCCGTGTTCATGACCTGGTCGTCGTCGACCAAGGCCACCTGCATGTAGATGTCCACCGAACCCGCACCGCCGGCACCACCGGGCAGGGGAAACTGCAGCCGCCCGGAGGCGTCGACCTGGATGGCGGGCGTGAACAGCCACGGGGTCGGCACGATCTGACCGCCCTTGAAGGGCAGGGGGTTGTTGAACAGGCCAGCGAAGAGCAGGCCCACGGCGTTGGGCTTGCCACCGCTGAGCAGGAAGTTCGGGGCGTAGCCCGTGCACAGCGGCTGCCCACAGACCGAGATGGCCAGGTCTCCCGGCCCGCCGAAGCCGATGTCGGGCTGGCAGGTGACGCAAGCGTCGCCCAGCCCGTCGTCATCGCCATCGAGCTGATCTGGGTTGGCCGTGGTGGGGCAGTTGTCCCAGCCGTCTTCGAACCCGTCCACGTCTGCGTCTTGCTCGCTGCGGCGCACGTTGGACAGGCGAAAATCGTCCATCAGCCAACCCGCGGCTTGGCCCTGGTTGTTCCAGTCGCTGCCCAGGCGAAACAGGGGCGCTACAGCGCTGACGGTCCAGCCGTTGGGCTCAAGGGTACGGAACAGGTTCTCTGGCTTGTCGGGATGTCCGACGCGCAGCTCCAGCTGTCCCGCCGACGGCCACCACTCGGCCTGGACATGGTGAAAGCCGTTCAAGGAGTCGACGTCGCCAGCGCTGGGCAGGGGTGCCACGACCTTGTGCACCCGGTCGAGCCGGTCGTGCACTTCGAAGTGCAGCTGATCGTTCTCCACGTAGATCAGGAAGCTGTTGCTCTCGTTGACCGTGGTGCCATAGGCAGAGGTGCCGCCCACACTCGCCGCCATGACGCCCGCGCCTTCGCCCGCCGGGTTGTTGATGGTGGGCTGGGTGGGCAGGTTCTCATTGGGCAGAAACTGGCCCTGGGCGTTGACGCCGTTCGTGCCCTGTCCGAACTCGTCGAGCAGGAACAGCGGCGAGGCGTTCGCGGTGGACGAATGAAAGAAGAGGTCGTCAATGCCGTCGGTGTTGAAGTCGCCGATGGCCATGCTCACCGCGTCATCCACGGCGAAGGCGAGCTCGTCAGCCTGAATCAATGTGCCAGTGATGGGGCCCAGGTAGACGCTGGAGTGATCGGTGGTGAGAGGCCCGTTGCGCCAGTTGGCCACCACGATGTCCGTGAACCCATCGTTGTTGATGTCCTTGCTGGCGTGCACCGTGAAGGGGCGGGGCGTCGTGATCGTCGCATCGGGGGCTGCGCTGAAGCTGCCAGCGCCATCGTTCAGATGGACGGCGATGCGGCCGGAGACCATCCCGGGCCCGTTGTCGTAGAGCGGTTGAGCCAGGACAGCATCCGGCCAGCCGTCGCCATTGACGTCACCGATGTCCACGCCCAGGGTCTGGTCGGAGCGGGCCACGGCGGCGGAGCCTGGGAGGGTGTACGTCGAGCCCGCGAGATCGCCATAGACCATGTAGCTGTCGGCGAGGTTGAAGCTGCCGTAGAGAAAGTCGAGCACGCCATCTTTGTCCACGTCGCTGCAGGCCACACCCTCGGCTGAGGTGATGAACTGGTTGCCCACCGGGCCGTAGGACGGCGAAAAGCTGCCGTCGCCATTGTTGGTGTATCCCCAGAGAGCCACCGTGGCCAGGGAGAACGACGCCGTGGTCAGGTCGGGGAAGCCGTCCATGTTCACATCGTCACCGACCATGCCCTGGGGCAGGTCGAGTTCGACCACTTCGTCCGGCCCGTTGAGCGTCTGGTTGGGCTTGATGTTGCGGGAGTAGACGTGAAGCTCGCCCGGGGTGGTGGTCACGGGGTTCGACAGACTGTCCGCGAAGTTGTCTGCCACGATCAGGTCGTTCTTCCCGTCGCCGTTGACGTCGGCGACGACAAGGCCTCGGGGTGCCACGGCCTCAAAGGTCGCTGCCTTGTTGACGTTGAGCCCGGACGGCGTCCCGAAGTAGATGTGAGAGGTTCCCGGGTTGGCGACGGACGAGTTGGTCGGTGTCTCGCCAACGATCAGGTCGGTGAAGCGGTCACCGTTCAAGGAGGAGGCGCCGCGCAGACTGAAGAGGATCTGTTTCGATGTCGTGTCGGCGGCGGGCTTGATCCAGAACTCGATGGTTCCGGAAGCCTTGTTGAAGGAGGGCAGGGGATAGATGCCGACCTTGTTCTTGAGTACCCGCAGGGCGCTGGTCCCGAACAGGCCCGCACCGTTGACCTGGGTGTACGTGGCCTTGGTGAGGACCTCTCCCGTCTCTGTCTCGATGGCGAGCGAATTGTCGAACGAGGCCAGGGCGATGGCGTCGTCGTCAAACGCTGCGATGGGAGCGTGGGTCAGAGGTAGCGCTGGCGGCGGACAATCTTGAGCCCATGCCGCGGAGCTGAGCACCCACAGGGCGGACACGGCGCAGAGACTCGCCAGGACGGCAGGGCGCGCCGGCTGTCGAAGGCCGGGGTAGGGGTGTGTCATGGGTGCTCGTCTGGGATGGCAGGCAGAGGGGCAGGCAGTCTACCCCGCTGGGGGTGATTCATGGGGCTGACGGCATGTCTTGAGCGGCGTTTCACCAGAATCCCGGGTCTCCCTGGCCCGTCTCATGGCAGCCAGCGCCACGGATGGGCTCGCTCAGGCTGTGGAGGCAGCCTGCTAGAACATCCCGGAGCTTTCGGCCTGGCGAGTCAGGAAGAGGTCGGTATAGGTGGGGTCCGCTGCCCGGCTGGCCGTCGTGGCCCATTGGGCGATGATCTCGTAATCGGGATCCCCGGTCTTGTCCTTGAACTCGGTGGCCAGCAAAACCAGCCGCAGCAGGTGCCTGAGCACCAGGGCCTCGTTCTTGGCCAGCTCTCTCGATGAGACGAAGCGCCAGAAGTCGCCATCGGCTCCCAGGCCGCCAGCGATCCATTGGGTGCGGATTTCGATCTCTTCGGGCTCGACCAGCTTGGCGTTGAAGGCCTCGAGGAGCATCTCCGGGAAGGTCAGCGGGCGCTCGTCGTCCTCCTCCCAGAAAGCGAAGGGGCGGCCCTTGGGGGGCTCTTCCTCTTCGGGTTTCTCGGCGCCGTCGGGTCGGGCGATGACCTTGCCCATGGCGATCATCAAGGGTTCGAGCTCTTCGGTCTGCAGGGGCCCGGCCTCGTGGTCGTAGGGCAGCTCGCAGCGCCGGGCGATGACGAACGCCGTGGGCAGCACCGACTCAAGGGCCAGGATCTTCTCGTTGAGATCGGCGTGGGACAAGGTGCGCGCAAGCCAGGCGCCATACAGCGGGTCGATGCTTCGAAAGCCCTCGAGATCGAGCACGGTCTCCGAGAGCATGACCCGGTCTTCGCCTTCGATGCGCTGCAGGTAGCCGAGCGCGGCCAGGTTGTCCACCATGCCGTCGAGCTGGCTCTCGAAGCTGGCCAGACGCTCGGCGCTGTTGAAGCGCTTGGCCAGAAAGTGGCGCACCTTCGACAGATCGGAGCTGTGTCCCAGCAGATGAATCAAGAAGCGGTAGGGGATCATCGAGCGGCTGGCGAGCTTGGCCGGCCCAGCGTCGATGAGCTTCTGAAACTGTCCCTCGGTCCAGTACTGCTCGGTCTTGCGTCGCTTGGGGCGCTTGCGTTCGAGCTGCTTGCGCGCCTTCATGATGCCCGGGTTCGTGCTCTTCGCCGGGAGCTGGTCGTACTTCTCGTGCCACTTGTGGATCTTCACGTCGTCTTCGTGAGCCACCGCGTACACGTGGCCCTCGTCGTCGAACTGCGGACGCCCCGCGCGCCCGAACATCTGGTGCGCCGCCGAAGCGGGCAGCAGGTTGCGCGAACCGGGCTTGCCCTTGAGCAGGGAGTGCAAGATGACCGAGCGGGCTGGCAGGTTGATGCCTGCGGCCAGGGTCTCGGTGCAGACCACGCAGAGCAGCAGCCGCCTGGTGAACAGCCGCTCGACGATGACCTTGTAGCGAGGCAAGATGCCCGCGTGGTGCACACCGACGCCGCGAATGAGCATCTGCCGCAGCTTCTTCCCGATGGTGTGGGAGAAGTCGTCTTCGGCGATGGCCGCCTCGATGGCGTCCTTGCGCTCTTTGTCCACGAGGGGCAGGCCCTTGAGCCGCTCGGCCATGCTCCAGCATCCGTCTCTGCTGAAGCAGAACATGAGCGCGGGAGTGGCCGGCACGCCTTCTTCGCCCGTGGCCATCTCGACGACCAGATCGGTGAGCAGCTTGTCCTCGATCCAGTGGTGTTGCAGGGGCACCTTGCGCTCGGCGGTCTGCACCAGGCGCAGCTCCCGCTTGTGCTGATCGCGCATCCAGATCAAGAAGTCGACCGGGTTGCCCACCGTGGCCGAGAGCAGCATGAGCCGCACGCCCGGGGGCATGAGCACCAGGGAGAGCTCCCAGACCACGCCCCGATCGCGGTCGTTGAAGTAGTGAAATTCATCCATCACCACGCCGGAGACATCGCTGAAGTCGCGCCCCTCTTCGAGCAGATGGTTGAGCAGGATCTCCGCCACCACCACCAGCACCCGGGCGTCAGGGTTCTCCTTGCGGTTGCCGGTGAGCAGGCCCACTTCGGTGCGAGGAAAACCCCACGCCTCGGCCCGCTCCTGCAGCTCGGTGAACTTCTGGTCGGTGAGCGCGATGAGCGGCGTGGTGTAGTACAGACGGGTGCCCGATGTCAGCGCCTCGAACACCGCCGCCTCGGCGATGAGCGTCTTGCCCATGCCCGTGGGCGCCGAGATGAGCAGCCCACCCTTGCACTCGAACCAGGCCAGCACGGCCTCTTCTTGAAACGGGTAGAGCTCGAACGGCACCGCGTCAAAGAAGCTGAGTACGATCTCGTCGCGGTCCATGGCGGGACACGATAGCAGGG
>CAZIAK010000065.1:0-18277 GCA_964537035.1 uncultured Phycisphaerales bacterium
ACAACGACCAGGGTGGTGACCAGCGCCATGCCAAGGAGGGCTGTCCTCATGGTGCGACCTCTCTTCTCTGCGTTCGCCGCCTGCAGCCGGGAGGGCGTAGAGAGGGGCCTGCCCCGTTGAGACGACGAGTGGATTTCTCGGGAATCGTGACCGAACTGCAACCCCAAGGTACTCCTTTGATCTGGGACCGCCTACGAACAGGGCCACTTGCGAATCACCGAGGGCTCTGGTTGAGACCCCGGAGAGTCGCCCGCGAGGGTTCGCAGAACAGACGCCCGTCCATGATACGGGGCCAGCGCGGTGAGGAAGATGCGGCACTGTGCGTAGAGGCCGCATCCCCCGATTCTTGGACTTCCTGGTAGGGTTTGGCCAGTGCAGCCTGCAAGCACTGTTTCTCCGGAGAACGGAGAGGGGCGTCAGGGCTCCTTCAAAGCCCCCACGGGCCTCGGCCAGGGAGAACATCTGATGACCATTTGTCGACTCGCGGGGCCGTTGTTGTGTGTCGCCGTCCTCGCCAACTCCAGCTCAGCGCAGATCTTCAACGATCTGCAGCCCGGTCGAAACTTCCCTACGGCTGCCATCGAGTTTGGTGGCGGCCGCTCAGAGAACATCGATGTGGGCGACTGTGACAACGATGGCGACTACGACGTGATCGTGGCCAACGGTGGTGACGGCAGCAATCAGCTCAATGTCATCTTCATCAACAACGGTGGCAGCCAGGGTGGAGCGGTGGGCACCTTCACAGATGAGACCGCGGCCCGCTTCGCCGGTGTCGCCCTGGACAGGTCTCGGGACATCGAGTTCGCCGACTACGACGGCGACTTCGACCTCGATATCTACGTGGCCAACCGTGGCACCACCAGCGAAGGTGGCCAGGTCAGTCGGGCCTACCTCAACTTGGGCGGCGAGCAACTCGGGGCAGTGGGATTCTACGTTGAGAACACCGACGCCTTCTGGGGAGATCTGGTGGCGGTGCCCGTGGGCGACCAGGTCTTCGGCAACGGTCAGGGCCCCTTCCGTGACTACACCTGCGACTGCGACTTCGGCGACCTGGACCTGGACGGCGACGTCGACTTGTTTCACAGCAGCTACGGCCCCAACATCAGCGGCACAAGAGACAGCCGCATCTTCTTGAACGATGGCGCAGGCCGCTTCAACGAGCTCTGGCCCTGGGCGAACCCTGCCGCCGACATCCAGCTCCATGCCATCGACATCGACCTGGTCGACCTGGACAGCGACTACGATCTCGATGTCTTCGCCAGCAGCCGCGACAGCCAGGCCCGGGTGTACCGCAACAACCTGGGGCCCAGTGGGTTTCCCACCAATCCGTTCGGCGACGTGACCCAGAAGGCGTTGCTCGATACGGGGGCGGGCATGGTTGGGACGAACAACTACGAGTGTGAGTTTGGCGATCTCGACGGAGATGGCGACTTTGACATCTACGCCAAGGACTATGAGAACTTTGAGGATCGGGTCCTGGAGAACGTGGGCGGCCTGACCTTCGTGAAACAGGACTGGCTGAGCGGCGATCCGGTTGTGGACGAGAATGAGGTCGACCTGTTCGACTTCGATGGTGACGGCGACCTCGACGCTTTTCTGGCCAACTTCAACGGCACCAACTACATCCACGCCAATGGTATCGCCCAGGGGTTCCTGCCGCCGCTGGTGCTGCACCGCACGGGGAACGGGCTGTATTCCCACCCGGAGACTCCGATCAGTGGTAACAGTGGCACGACTCTCGACGCCGACTGTGCTGACATGGATGGGGATGGCGACACAGACGTCTTGCTGGCCAACGACAGCAACCAGAACAACCGCTACTGGGAGAACGTGCTCGGCATCCCGGACACCCACGCACCCACGGTTCACCTGCTGACCGTGCAGGGCGACAAGTCAGATGGCAGCGACACGACCATCAGGGTGCAGCTACGGGACAACGCCAGCTACTACATCGTCAACTTCTACGACGTCGACCTCTTCTACACCCTCGACGGCAGCGTGGTGAATCGTCTGCCCATGGTGGCCCAGGGCAGCATGCAGTTTCAGGCGACCATCCCAGGAGAGCTCAATGGGGTGATCACCTACCTCGTGCAGGGCAGCGACGACGCGGGCAATGTGTTCACGTCTGCCACGACAACGTACACCCAGACCTCGTCAGGCTCGCCCCCGATCCTGTCCGTCGACAAAGGCACACCTGGGTTCTCAGGGCACCCCTACCTGATGGCGAAGGGGAGCCTCGCGGTGAACACGCCCATGACCCTGAGCCTGCGGGACGCAGCGCCGGATGCCCTGGCGGTGTTGTTCCTCTCCAACGGGAGCAACCCTGTGTTGTTCAAAGGCGCCCTGTTCTACCCGGTGCCCCTCGTCACCACCAAGACCGTGCCCAGCACTGGCCCGGGCGGCTTGGTCACGTTGATCTTCAACTGGCCCCCGGGCGTGGTCCCCGGCACCGAGGTCTGGTGCCAGTACGGCGTGGTCGATGCAACCGCCAATGCGGGCGCCAGCCTGACCAACGCGGTGGTGGTCACCGCGCCGTAGCGCCACCTCGCTCTCAGCGCTCGTGTGGGCGGTGCCTGCAACAAGTGCGAAGGCCGCCTGTGCGCTGTCTTGGGCAGGCTAGAGTGATCCGTCCAGCAGCACGGGCATTTCTACGGGACCCAGCCAGGCACCGTTCATGTCAACGAAGGCAGGCTGGAGCGAGAGGGGCAGAGCTTCGATGCCCGCACCGAGATCTGTGATCGGCACCAGCAGCTGCATCGTGCCGGCGGCGGGGATGCTCCCCAGGGTGATGCCGCTGAGCAGCAGTGGGAAGCCCACGAGAAAGCTGCCCTGGTGGCCAGGCAGTGCGATGTGGTTCGACGCCAGGGAGCCGAACAGCAGCAGCGAGTCGCCGGGTTCGCCTGTGAAGGTGAGCACGGCTGCGGCTCCCTCACGGACGGGGGAGGGCACGTCAAACCCTCGGTACGTCGCGCTGAACTCGGCCAGGGTTCCGCCGGGTGTGCTGACGAGGACAGCCTGGCCATCGCTGCCGTCCAGAGCGCCGAAGCCCCCGGCCGGGCCGCCCGTCCCGGGCTGGTATGTGTTGTCACGAACCGAGCCGTGAGAGGTCCCGGCCAGCAGCACTCCGCTGCCCCCGGGACCGCCATCTCCACAGCCGAAGAAGTCGCAGTCGGCGGCGCCACCGTGGCCACCAATGAGTGTGCTGCCGTGGACCTGAACCACGCTGGTGCCCGAGGCATGGACGGCAGAGCCGCCTGACCTGCCTGTCGAGCCCACGGTGTCATAGAAACTCCCGGCGACGCCGCCCCTGGCGAAGCTGTCATGGAGATCCACGGTGGACGAGATCACCTGCAGTCCGTGCCCGCCGTCCGTCGCGGTAAAGTCGATGTCCTCGTCGAACAGGCTGGCTCCGTCGCCTCCTTCGAAGGTGCAGTGATGAAAGGTCACGCTGGCTGAGTCCCGGACTTGCGCGGCCACGGTGCCAGGCCAGGCTCCGAGTTGGCCCTGTCCCTGGTAGCCAGGGTCTCCGCGAAAAGTGCAGTCTTGGAGTCTCAGGGAGCCGAGGTTGTCCTCGGCCACGAACGGAATGTCGGGCCCGAGAAAGACGTCGGGAAGGTCGAGAAGGAAACCGTCCAGCAAGAAGGTCTGGCCCGCGGGGATGTTGCGCACTTCGAGTGTGGCCAAGCTCGCGGTCAGTGCCGGGTTGCCGTCGGCGACGATGGCGATCCCCTTGCCGTCGACCTGGACCACCTCGGTGTAGGTGCCTGGAGCCACCAGGATCACGTCACCTGGTGAGGCCACGTTCACGGCCAGCTGAAGGTTCGGGGCCATGCCGGGGACCGTCCAGACCGTGCCCGCTGCGGCGCCGTGGATCCAGCAGGCTGACGTGAGCAAGGCAGCGGCAAGGCAACGCATGGCTGGCATGGCGATCTCCATCCTCAGTGGCATGAGCCGTGACCTTATCAGTTCTTGCCATATTGCGAGGCGGTCGGTGTCAGGCGCGGAAGACAGCTTATCCACCCCCGTGAATTGAGGATTTTCATGCTCCGGCTCAGACTCCGTCCCTTGTTCAGCGCCTGCCTCGCACTCGCCGCCTTGTCGTTCACACTTCAGGGACAGACGTTGGGGCCAAGCGTTGCGCCCATGACAACAGGGGGCCTGTCTCCTGCAACGTTGGCCACCCCACCCGTGCTCGCGCCCAAGATCGGCGAGGTGAGCTTCGGCGTGCGGGACGACAGCGGCGACGGTGTGGCCTTTCCTCTGATGCTGGTGAGTCAGGCCGGGTTGACCTATGGCTTGACTGGCGACGCCCGAGGCGAGACCGACTCGCTCTCGCTGGTGCTCAACGATGACATCGAGGTGCGCCTCGAAGAGTCGCTGACCACGACGCTGGACGGCGCCTACAACGCCACGACCATCGGTCAGCAGTTCACCTATCACCCCATGGCCCCCGGCGAGTCTCTCGACGGTCTTCGGCTGTACTACCACCAGCCCACCGCACGACGTCTGAGCTTTGACAGCAGTGTGCTACCCCACAACGACGGCGAGTCAGGGTGGTTCGCCTATCCGGCGTCGCTCAGCCCCCAGTACCTCTTCGAAGCTGGCGTGGCCGAACTCGTGACCTCCGAGGTCATCTCAAACTACTCGGCGTTCAAGGGTGGGGGACACACCGACGACTGGCTCCATGGCCTGCTCATCCGGGTGGCCCAAGAGGTCGACCTGACGAGCGACCCTGTCGGCTTCGCCATCGAGCGGGACGGCTATGTCTACGCCGATTCAGGCCCTGTGGTCCAGACCGTGTACACAGGCAGTCACCCCGGCGGCAACGGCCTGTCCGTCTCTCTTGTTGACGTGGACGACGACACGCTCTGGGTCACGATCTCGGGCTTCCTGCGCCCAGGCGACAACCTGGTGCTCGTGGCCAATCCCGATCCCGCGCCAGCCAGCGCTGCGCCGGGACTGCCCGGGCCGATCATCTTTCCGGCCACCACCGCAGGGAGTTGCGAGCCGGGCGCGCCGAGCTGCGACACGGACTCGTGCACACCTGGCATCTCAGGAGGCTACAACTGCGGCGCCCCGAAGTGCACGCCGAACTACGTGCTCATGGACGGGGTCGTTTGCGCGCCCTGCGGGGCCGAGGTTTCCAAGGAGAAGTGCACCGAGTTCAAGGGTGGCATCAGCGCCAAGTGGAAGTTCAGCTGGTTCGGGTCCGGCTTCGAGTTGACGGCCTCCGGTGAGATCAAGGGCAAGATCTGCAGCACCGTCACCGCGCTGAAGGGCAACTGTGCCCAGGGCTTCTTCTGCTACACGAGGTGCCAACGCACCTGCACAGTGGATCGCATGGCGAAGTGGGGCAACGAACCCGTCCAGTACACCTACAACCTGACAGGTTCCTGCTCGGTAGAGGGCATCACCAGCGCCACGTCCTGCGAGCACACCGACTGTTGAGCTCAGCTCCGCTCGAGGCGGTTGCCGTCCTCGGGGAATCCAAAGTGGATCGGGTCCTCTCCGGGCTTGAAGTCGCAGAAGTTGTGGTGGTCGCCGCTCTCGACGGATTCGGTCGCGCCCCAGCAGTAGGGGCAGCGCTCGTGCACGTCGACCTCGTAGTCCTGCCCCGTGCGGCGACAGTGAATACGCTTGTTGTCTGCGGGCTTCTCCATGCTCAGCTCCTCGAGTTTGCTGCGATGGGTTCCTCTGCTGCGGCGCCGATGACCATCGAACGCAAGCGTCTCGCCAGCTCCTTGGGAGAGGGGACGATGCCTCCGGCGCAGCCCTGAAACTCAACCGGCCGTCGACCCAGAACGGCCAGCTGTACGTCTTCGACCATCTGTCCCATGCTCATCTCCACGGTGAGCACGCGGCCGCTCGGCGGCAGGGCCTCGGCGGCCCCTCGCAGCGCGTCGTAGGGGAAGGGCCGCAGGGTGACGGGCCGGAACAGCTTCACCTTCAGGCCTTCATCAGCCAGGTCATCGACCACCGACTTGACGATGCGGGCCACCGTGCCGAAAGCCACCACCAGCACCTCTGCGTCGTCCCCCGCGCCGTAGACCTCGTGGCGCACCTCCTCTTCGGCGATCTTGTCGTATTTGGCCTTGAGCGCGATGTTGTGGTCGTTGAGATCTTCGGGGGAGAGGTGCAGCGAGTTCACGATGCGCCGCTCCCGGCCCTCATTGCCACCCAGAGACCAGTCGTTCTCGGCCATGGGTTCACCTCGGCCGGCCACGGGAAACTCCACGGGCTCCATCATCTGGCCGATCATGCCGTCGGCGCAGATCATCACCGGGTTGCGCCAGCGCTCGGCCAGCTCGAAGGCCAGCAGCATGTGGTCCACCGCTTCCTGCACCGAGCTGGGCGCCAGCACGATGAGCTGATAATCGCCGTGGCCGTGGCCCTTGGTGGCCTGGAAGTAGTCACTCTGCGCCGGCAGGATGCCGCCGAGCCCCGGGCCCGCCCGCATGATGTTGATGATCACGCAGGGCAGCTCGCAGGCGGCGATGTAGCTGATGCCCTCGGCCATCAAGCTGATGCCCGGCGAGCTGCTGGAGGTGAGGCACTTGATGCCCATGCCAGCCGCGCCATAGACCATGTGGATCGACGCGATCTCGCTCTCGGCCTGCACGAACACGCCGCCCACTTCAGGGAGACGCTTGACCAGGTACTCGGGCACCTCGGTCTGGGGCGTGATGGGATAGCCGAAGAAATGCACGCAGCCCGCGCGAATGGCCGCCTCGCTGAGAGCCTCGTTGCCCTTCATGAGCACCTTGGTCATGACTCACTGCTCCCGTTGTTGTCGCTGCTCGCTGCGCTCACCGGTGTGGCGGCTGCCTCCCGCCCCAGGGCCAAGCCCGCAGCGAAGGCGGCGAGATTGGCAGGGATCCACTGCTGCTTCTTGCCCTTGAGTTCGGAGGCGATGGCCTGTTCGACCGCCGGCTCAGGCAGCACGCCCGTGGCCCCGACGTAGGCGCCGAGCATGACGATGTTCGCCGCTCGGTCGGTCCCTGCGGCGCTGGCCAGCTCTCGGGAAGGCACCTCGATCACCGTGCAGTCGATCCGCTCGGCGTCGACCTCGATGAGCGTCTTGTTGACGACGATCAGCCCTCCTGGCGCTACCCGCGGCGCGAACTTGTCGAGGGACGGTCTGTTCATGGCCAGCAGGGCCAGGGGGTGGTCGACGATGGGCGATCCGATGTCATGGGGGGACAGGCAGACGATCACGTTGGCCGTGCCGCCGCGCATCTCCGGGCCGTAGCTGGGCAGCCAGCTCACCGCCAGCCCTTCGTTCATGGCGGCCTGGGCCAGGAGCTTGCCCGCGAGCAGCATGCCTTGTCCGCCGAAGCCAGCCATGAGCACATTGGTGGCACCGTTCATGAGGGCACGCTCCCGTTCGTCGCTGGCCCCACCGCGGGCTGTTCAGCCGGGGGTTCCTTGATCACGCCCAGCGGGTAGCGGGGGATCATGTTCTCGGTGAGCCAGTCCGTGGACTCCGCAGGCGAGCAGCCCCAGTTCGTGGGACAGGTGCTGAGCAGCTCCACGAACGAGAAGCAGGTGCCGTCCCGCTGCAGCTCGAAGGCGCGCTTGATCATCTTCTTGGCTTTCAGCGCGTGGCGGGCGTCGTGCAACGAACCCCGGGCCACGTAGGCCGGCGTCTCCAGAGAGGACAGCAGCTCGGACACCCTGATGGGGAAGCCCGTGTCTGCCGTGTCCCGTCCCAAGGGCGACGTCGACGTCACCTGGCCGGGCAGGGTGGTGGGAGCCATCTGTCCGCCGGTCATGCCGTAGATGGCGTTGTTGACGAAGATCACCGTGATGTTCTCGCCCCGGTTGGCCGCGTGCAAGATCTCGTTGCCGCCGATGGCCGCCAGGTCGCCGTCCCCTTGGTAGGTGAAGACGATGCTGTCGGGGCGAGCCCGCTTGGCGCCGGTGGCCACGGCCGGTGCTCGTCCGTGAGCGGCTTCGAACATGTCGAAGGCGAAGTACTCGTAGGCCAGGACGGCGCAGCCCACGGGCGCGATGCCCACGGTGCGCCCCAGCAGGCGCAGCTCTTGCAGCACCTCGGCCACCAGCCGGTGAGCGACCCCGTGGGTGCAGCCCGGACAGTAGTGGGTCATGCGTTCGGTGAGCCCGGTGGTGTTCACAAAGGTCTGGCGCTCGCGGTCGTTCCAGACCTCGATGCCCTGGTCGGGGCAGCTGACGGCGCAGAGCGTGCAGCCGATGCAGTCTTCGGGTTTGCCGGTGAAGGTCACGTACTGGTAGCCGCGCTCGTTGAGCTCGGTCGAGTACTGGATCAGGTTCTTGGGGCAGGCCTCGATGCAGAGCCCGCAACCCTTGCAGCGCACCTCCTCGATGGCAATCCTACCCATGGTGATCTCCGCTGAGGGTGTGGTCGGGCTGTTCGTTGAGTGGTGGTCGCTGCCCGCGGCCTGTGTCGAGAGGGCTCGCGATCGGTGGGTCCGGCGAGCTGTCGGCTACGCTCCAGGGCGGCAGCATGTGCCGGCTCAGGCGCAGCACGGGGACGTCGATGGCGGCGAGGTCAGGGTCGTCGGCGAGCACGTCCATGACCGACACGGCGCGCACGGGCAGACCTGTGATACTGGAGACTTCGCGGGACAGCTCCCAGCCTTCCAGCACGATGTCGACAGTGGTCTCGTCGACCAGGTGGCTGTTGGCGATCAGGCCGGTGACAGCCAGCCGGGACGACGACTCGATGGCTGCGCGCATGGCCAGCACTTCGGGGACGTCTGCTGAGAAGGGGCGCCTGCTGTTGATCA
Source organism: uncultured Phycisphaerales bacterium (assembly GCA_964537035.1). Taxonomy (GTDB): domain Bacteria; phylum Planctomycetota; class B15-G4; order B15-G4; family B15-G4; genus CAZIAK01. The sequence continues at coordinate 8,769 of CAZIAK010000065.1, forward strand.
CCATCCAGAGTTCGCAGGCGGCCGTGTTCATGCGCGGCTGAAAGGCTGACAGCGCTCGGGCGCCCACGTCGTCCCCGCCCACGTCGAGCAGGGTCAGGGCGCCCGGGGGCGGGTGCAGCAGGCCGGCGATCTCGGGCAGCACGATGGGCAGGTCGGCGAAGACCTGGTTGCCAGGGGGCACGACGACCCGGACGCCAGCGGTTTCGAGTCGCTGCTGCGCCTCGCGGCTGCGGAAGTACGGGTTCACCAGGTCGAGGTCGGCCAGCTGCACTTGAGGCCGAGCGGCGGTCTGGGCGGCCCCGGTCTGACCGCCATCGCTTGGCCTCTGCGGAGGGGGCGCTGTGCAGCCGTTGGCGGCCAGGGCCAAGGCCAGGTTGACCGAGATCTCGGTCTTGCCCGTCCCGTAGGCGCCCACCACTGCCAGGACGGGGCCAGCGGCTGCGACCAGCTCATGGGACAAGGGCGAAGGACTGCCCACCTTGGTGCTCCGGGCTGGGGTCGGTCAGGCCCCGAGGTGACTTTTTCTATTCGTACCGATGTGTCAGTTTATAGCCCTGTGCACGACGGCGCCACTGATTCCTGGTGTGTCGTGACGACCGATGGAGCCCCACGAGAAGGGGGCTGGCTGGCCCGCCGGCACCCCGAACCGTACGGTGCTCGGCTTCACTTCTCTCGCTGAACCAGGGAGTCCTTCATGCGCGTCTGTGCCAGTGTCTTGATGGTGATGCTCGGGGGCTGCGCGGCGGCCTCCCCAGAGGCTGAGACGTCTGCCGATCAAGCTGCGGGGGCGGTGCTCTCCGACCTGCCCGCGAGCGGCAAGCGTGTGGTGGGCAGCAAGGGTCTGGCTCCTGACTTCGCGGCCGAGGCAGACGCGGTCATGGCCTCCATCGAGACCTGGCGCGGCCTGCCCTTCCTGACCGATCTGGTGATCGAGTTCGTGCCCGAGTCTGAGGCCGCAGAGAAGCTCGCCGGCTGGTATGAACCAGACACCGATCGCCTTGTCGTGGTGCAGAGCGACAACGCCAGGTTCGCCAAGGGCACCATGCTTCACGAGATGGTCCACGCCTTGCAGGACCAGCACTTCGACCTCTCGGCGGTGCACCTGACCGCCGCCGATGCAGACGGCGACCGGGCCCTGGCCGGTCTCATCGAAGGCGAGGCCATGCTGGCCGTCTCAGAGATCATGGACTACGACTTCGAACGCCACGCCGTGATCCCGCCCACCGGCGAGCTCGACGAGGTGCGCTTCGCCAAGGTCTTCCACTACGGCGCGGGCCTGCGCTTCGTGCGCGCACTGCGCGACGCCGGTGGCTGGGATCAGGTCGATCGCGCCTACCGCCACCCGCCCACAGGATCGGCGCAGATCTACCATGCCGATCGCTATCTGGCGGGGGTGGCAGCGCAGGCTCCCACGGCGGCTCTGCTAGGCAATCCGTCGGGCTGGCAACGGGACACCGAGCAGCCCACGGGCGAGTTCGCGTTGCGAGTGGTGTTGTCCCGCGATGTGTCGACTCGGGGCCGGGCCGTGTCCATCGCCGCCGGGTTGGCGGGGGATGCTCGGTATCGGCGGACAGACTCTGCCGAGGGCGGCGACCCCACAAGCCGTGTCTGGCTGCTGAACTTCAATGACGAGCCGGGCGCCAGCGCGTTTCTGCAGGCGGCGGACGAGCTGGCTCTGTCGGCGCAGCTTCTAGGTGACTCGGCGACGGTGGTGCGTGTGGACGAGTGACCCACTCACTCTTCGTCAGGGTGTCGGGGCGCCAGCCAGCCCAGCCGACGACGGGCTGCGAGGGGGCGGGAGCTTCATGGCTCCCCAGCATTTCGCTCCCTTCGGCGACGCCTGTGTGGTTGGCTTCAGCTCCCCCGACGCGCTCGCCGAAAACTGTATCCATGCCCGCTCCCTCCAGCTCTCTCCTTCGACGGACGCCGTTGCTGGTGGTGCTCTGCGTGTGGAGCGCCTGGCTCTTCGGCATGGTCTCCGGCGATCGCTGGAGTCTCTTCGGCGACAACTGGTTCATGTCCCTGACCATGATGGCGGGGTCGTTCATCGCGGGCGCCACCAGCGAGGGCGGCGGGGCGGTGGCCTTCCCGGTCATGACTCTGGGCTTCGGCATCCAGCCTGGAGTCGCGCGGGACTTCTCCCTGCTGATCCAGTCGGTGGGCATGATCGCCGCCGCCATCACCATCTTCGCCCTGCGCACGCGGGTGGTTTACCAGGCCCTGATCTGGTCGAGCCTGGGGGGAGCCGTGGGCATCATCCTCGGCCTGGAGTACATCGCGCCCCTGATGACCCCGGCCTTCGCCAAGATGCTCTTCACCAGCGCCTGGCTCTCCTTCGCCTTCGCGCTCTTCTGGATCAACCGCTATCGGGAGCGGGAGGTGCACTACGGCATCACCAACTTCTTGCCTCGGCACGGTGTGCTGCTGGTGGTCACCGGCGTGGTGGGGGGCGTGGTCTCCGGGATCACAGGCAGCGGACTCGACATCGCGACGTTCGCCCTGCTGGTGCTGCGCCTGCGCATCTGCGAGAGCGTGGCCACGCCCACATCGGTGGTGCTCATGGGCATCAACGCCCTGGTGGGCGCGCTGTGGAAGGGACAGTCGGGCACCCTGTCCCTCGATGTGGAAGCCTGGAACTACTGGTGGGTCTGCGTGCCCATCGTGGTCATCGGCGCACCGGCGGGAGCCGCCTTCATCAAGACCCGCTCACGGCACTTCGTGGCCCGACTGCTCTACGCCAGCATCGCGGTGCAGTTCGTGGCCGCCCTGATCATCGTGCCCCAGACGGCCACGTTGCTGGGCTTCAGCGCGGGAGTCCTGGGACTGGGCGTGTTCTTCTTCGATCGCATGGCCAGCCGGGGCGTGCGCCGCCTGCTCTGGCTCAAAGAAGAGGGCCACCCGCCCACGGGGTGAGACCGCGTGACGAGGGGGCGCGAGGCGTGGTGACCCCTCGCGGTCTGATCGCCGGTGGGTCCCTGGCTGCACCTGAGAGCTGCTACCCTGACGGCCGGGGATGTCCCCCGTCAGCACGGCTCGTCAGCAGAGGGAGGATCGCACCATGGGTCTCGGTCGAATCATCGGTCTCGCGACGGCAGTCGCCGTGAGCTGCCTCTGCAGTGCCACCCCCTTAGCAGCAGCGCCAGCGGTGCAGGCCAGCGATCCGGCGGCCATGCAACGGCTCATGCCCGGGGACGCGGTGGCAGTGGTGGGCGCGCCCTCGCTCGCCGCGCTCGATCAGGCCATCGCCGCGCTGGCCCAGGCGGCACAGAGCAGAATCAAGGGGGCCAGTGGCCGCCTGTCTCAGTTGAGGGGCTGGCCCAAGACGATTCAGCTGGATCACTCCCGCCCCTTGCTGGTGGCCGTGCGTCCCATGCAAGGGCTCAGCTGGCCCGATCCCGTGTTCATTCTGCCGGTGACAGAGATCCCCGCGGTGAACAGCTACGCGCCTGGGTCGGCGCTCTACATTGACGGCGACTACATCGGCGTCTCTCAAGATGCGTCCTATGCTCCTGGGGGATCGGCCTCGCCTTTGGCCGATTCGCTGCCTGAGGGCCACGTCGCCGCTCGGGCCCATCTCGCCGAACTCCTGGGTCCGCTGCGCTCAGCAGCGACGGCCATGATGGCCGTGGTGGCTGCGAGCCAGCCCAGTGGTTTGGAGGGCATGGGTGGCATGGACTCGGCGGCTCTGATCTCTGCCTACACCGGCCTGGTCTTCGACGCCATCGAGGCCACGCCTCTCGTTGAGGCGGGGCTGACCTTCGCGGACGGCCACTTCACGTTGGACGGCCTGTGCTCAGTACGCGAAGGGAGCGCCCTGGCTGATATCCCGCCCGCGAGCTGCGACAAGCTGGACGAGATGGTGAGTTGGCTCGATGCTGGGGCGCCCATGCAGATCGTGACGGCCATGGACGCCGGCGCGTACGCCAAGGTCTTGTCTGATTGGATGCTCGACACGTCTGGCATCTGGCCCCAAGCTTCCGAAGACGACCTCATGGAGTACTTGGCGACGATGCAGGTCTTGGGTGCCCGCTGCGGCTTCGTGTCCGTGGGAGAGATGGACTTTTCCGAGTACGGCATGGAGTTCGCTTACCAGTTCGAAGCCGAGGACCCCAACGGCATGGTCGAGTTGATGTCCCAGGTGATGGTCATGGGCTACCAGCTGGGCGGGGGGCAAGGGACCCAGGCCACCTCTACCACCGAGGACGGTTGGACGATTTCCGAGACATCGGTGGACATGAACGCTTCGCTTGATCGGTTAGGGCTACCGGACACCCGGGCGAACGCTGCGACACAGGAGATGGTGCGCAAGGTCTACGGCGGCGACGGAGTGATGCGCTTCAGCACGCGGGCGAGCGCCGACCGGGTGACCATGGTCATGGGGGGGCAAGAACCGGCAGGAGTCGCTGCCAGCCGGCCACCTGCCAGCGGCCAGGCTCCCGAGCAGATCGCGTTCGCTTTGCAACGGGTTGACGGCGCCCACACGCGGATGGCCATGCATCTGAACTACACCAGCTTGATGGTGTCCATGTTCAGCCTGATGAGCGAATCGCCTGAGTTGAACCTGCCACCCCTTGACCGACTCAAGGGTGCCGAGCCCGTCTCGCTGATCGTCTGGGCGGGGGGCAAGGGGACGCAGTGGAACTTTGGCCTCGACTTCGACGTGGCAGCCATGGCGCGGCTCATGCAGTTGGTCACCGAGCGATAACCCGAGGCTCAAGAACCCGAGCCTGGCGGCCCATGGGCGGCCCTCGGATGCAGATGGGGGCCTTGGCGGCCCAGAACAGCAGAGAACGGCCCAGAGCGACCTGAAGGGGGCTCGATGAGCCCGTAAGTACCCCAGACGGCAAAGGCGAGATCTGTGCATGGACGCCGAGGGGCTGCCCCGACGGGGGTAGGTGGCTCCCCCATACGCGCAGTGCATATGCGCAGAATATGAATAGCGGGGTGCTAAATCCCCTGGGGCAATGTAACCTGACTCGCAGATCCGCTGATGCGCGCCGCGATGGCGGGGCGCGTCGCAGCGGTGCTTGCTCACGCCCCTTCATTCACGGGAGATCCGCACATGTTGCGTTCCCTTTTGTGCTGCAGTTGTCTCGCCCTGCTCTTCTGGTCTGTCCTCGCGACCTCCGCGTCAGCCCAGGACTTCTGGCAAGGGGATGACATCACCACCTGGGACGAAGACATCGACGGTCCCCTGCCCCGCTGGCGCGAAGGGGGCACACCGGCTGACGATCCGAACCAGTCGCTCACACCCATGGCGGTGAAGTTCTCGCAGTACGGCATGGCGCCCACTTCAGGGCTCATCGCCTCGCCGCCCGAGTACAGCCCTTGCGACGGAGTGATCTTCAGATACAGCTCGAGCAGTTGGGCCTCTGTGGTGGTCGACTGCGTGGCGGCGCTCACCGGCGACCCCGCCGATGATGAGATCGCCTATGTGGTGGTGGGCGGTGCGACCCAGCAGGCCACGGCGACGAGCCAGTTCATCGTCGCCGGCGCAGACATGACCAAGGTCGTCTTCACCGTCAAGGGCACCGACTCGATCTGGCTGCGCGACTACGGCCCGCACTTCGTCTGGCAGTCGGGCGCGTTGACCATCGCCGACAGCCACTACTACCCGAGCCGTCCCAAGGACAACTTCATCCCCACGCGCTTGGCTGAGGACTTCTACACCATGCCGGCCTACCCCATGGGCCTGTACTACTCGGGGGGCAACTTTCAGCCGGGCCCAGATCGCCAGGGCTTCATCACCTCGTTGATCAACCAGGACAACCCGGGCTTCGGCACGGCCTACCTTGAAGAGCTCTACAACTCCTACCAGGGCATCGACACGCTGCACATCATGCCCCGCTTGCCCGGCAGCGTAGATGGCACGGGCCACATCGACATGTGGATGTACCTGGTCGATGAGGACGACGTGATCATCTCCCAGTTCTTGCCAGGCTCGAACGCCACCGCCATCGAGATCACCAACAACGCGGTGCTCTACATGCAGTCGCTGGGCTTCACGGTCACCCGGGTCCCGGCCTGGAACCAGGGCAACACTCACTACACCTACACCAACGCGTATCGGGTCAATGATCGCATCTTCATTCCGACCTATGGCGAGGGCAACCCTGACTACCTCGACGACGACGCGGTGGCCCTGGCCGCCTGGCAAGCCTCGGCCGGCGTGGGGGTGGAGATCGTGCCCATCAACTGCTACTCGATCATCCCGGCGGCGGGGGCGATTCATTGCATCGTCATGCAGAAACCCCGCTACACCAACGCCGTGCCCGCGGCCCACGTGATCGCCCCTGATGGCGGCGAGCTGCTGGCCACAGGGCAGACCACTGAGCTGGCCTGGGTGGCGACGGACGACGTGGCCGTGACCTCGGTCGACCTGCGCTACTCGACAGATGGTGGGGCCACCTTCCCCCACGTGATCGCACTGGCAGAGCCGAACGACGGCTTCTTCGACTGGACCGTACCTGCGGAGACAGAGGCCGATGTGGTCGTCTCGGCGACCGCCGCCGACGTCGACCTCAACGCCGTGGTGGCTGTGAGCGAGACGGCCTTCGAGATTTGCCCTGACGCGCGCACGACCTACGACTTCAGCACCGGTGCGGGAGTCGACAAGTGGGCTTGGGGATTCGACAGCCCCAACTGGGCCTCGCTCGACGGCGTGCGCTACCCGGTGACGACAGCCATCGACGCTCTGGTGCCTGGCGCCTACGCTGCCCTGGCTCTGTCGGACGCCACGGCGGGCGATGCAGACGCCAACCGTTACATCGCCAACAAGCCCACCAGCACCCGAGAGTCGACCCACGTCTTCGACTTCACCTTGAACGAACCCGTGGGCTCGATCCGCGACATCGAGATCCTGTGGGAAGGCTATGGCGACGTGTGCCAACAGCAGGAGGTCTACGTCTGGGATGACGTGGCGGGCAACTGGAGTGACGGCGCGGGCGACGTGGGCGAGAACGCCTACATGGCCAACTACGCTGGCAACCGGGACGACCTGCTCATCGGTCACATCAGGTCAGACTTCGGTCGCTACGTGGGCCTCGACGGTGTGATCACGGTGATGGTCTACTCCGATCGCTCGGGCCAGGAGAACTTCCACGACTACATGTCGGTGAGTGTGATCGCCGACGGCTGCCAGCAAGATCTGGGCTTCGGCGGGCCGGGCAGCATCGTGGCCAGTCTGTGTGGCGACATCACCTCGCCAGGCTCGACGGGAACCTACGAGCTGAGCGGTGCGGCGCCGTCGGCGCCTGTGTTCTTGTTCGTTGGCGATACCAACAACCCGACCTTGATCAAGGGCGGCTTCCTGGTGCCCTTCCCCTACCTGATGGTGATCGAAGGCTTGTCCACGGATGGAAGCGGTCAGGCGTCCCTGTCCGTGCCCGGTGGCGGGGGGGCTCCCCTCACGCTGTTCGTCCAATCTGTCGTTCCCAATGGCGGCGTGTATGAGTTCAGCAACGCGCTGGCTGTGATCCTCGGCCTCTGAAACTGACGGGAGAGAGCTCCCCGACGGCCGGTCCGCACTGAAGGCACTTTCGCGAGTTCACGGTGTGCGGCCCGGGCTGGCGGTCGCAGCGAGGATTGTTCACTTCGGTGCGCTCTCGCTGCGGCCTGCTGGCGTTTCTCAGAACGACGACATTTCGCGACAGGCGTGACGTCATATCGCTAGTGACGAGATGTCGTGCGTCTGGTGGTCTGGCACGTAGTTGGTTAAGTCATGAAGGGCTAGTTGTTTACGACGTGATCCCTGTGTTTGGCACGGTGTTCGCAATGGTCTCCGCCAGAGTCGCAAGCCGCGGCTCACCACCTCTCGGAGACCAAACGATGACCGCCACACTGTCCCGCCTGACCCTGGTTGACCCCGCCACCGCCACCGGCCCGATCAAGGCCGTCCTCGACGGCGTGCAGCAGCAGATGGGCGGCGTGCCCAACTTCTTGCGGGCCTTGGCCCCTTCTCCCGCCGCCCTCGAGGCTTTCCTCGCGCTCAACAGCAAGCTGCACCAGGGCACTCTCGATCGTCAGATCGGTGAGCGCATCGCCCTGGTGACCGCCGAGACCAACGGCTGCCAGTACTGCGTGTCGGCCCACACTGAGCTGGCCAGCAAGGCTGGCCTGGACGAGAGCGAGATCACGGCCGCTCGTCGCGGTGGGTCCAGCGACCCAAAGGCCGCCGCTGCGGTGGGCTTCACCATGGCCGTCCTCGACAACAAGGGCGACGTGACCACTGCTGAACTCGATGCCTTGCGCACTGCAGGCTTCAGCGATGGCGAGATCGCCGAGATCATCACTCACATCGGGTTGAACACGCTGACCAACACCCTGGGCAAGATCGGTCAGATCGACATCGACTGGCCCGAGGTCGCCCTGCTCGGATCGGACGACTGACCGCCTCCGGGAGCGGGGGGCGTCTCGGCGCCCTTCGCTCCCCGCAGCTCGCGGCCGCCCGCGCCCTTGCCCGCGTGCGCCCCCGCTCTCCCCTCGCTCACCCTGCCGTGGCTTCGTCTTGTGTGACGGAGCGCTCCGATCGGAGAACACCATGTCCCGTCGCTACACCGAGATCGTCTTCACGCCCACCGTGGTCGCCGCACAAGAACGTGGGGGAGTCCGGGGGCCGGCGAGCCGCATGGAGCACGTCGCCATCGACGATGTGCACCTCGACGCTGGGGTCGCCGAGTTCATCGCCGCCCGGGATTCGTTCTACATGGCCAGCAACTCCGAGAGCGGCTGGCCCTACCTGCAGCACCGAGGCGGTCCCCAGGGATTCGTGAAGGTCATCGACCAGCGCACCCTCGCCTTCGCGGATTTTCGCGGCAACCTGCAGCTCGTGTCCACGGGCAACCTGGACCACGACGACCGCGTGTCCCTCTTCTTCATGGACTACCCGGGGCGGCGACGACTGAAAGTCATGGCCCGGGCTCGGGTGGTGCTGCCCGCTGACGAACCGGAGCTGGCTCGACAGGTCGAAGACCCGAACTACCGAGCCCGCATCGAACGGCTCTTCGTCTTCACCGTCGAGGCCTTCGACTGGAACTGCCCCCAGCACATCACCCCGCGCTTCACCGCCGCAGAGCTGGACCAAACGTCTGGCCCCGGCGCCGAGGCGTGACCCCGCGGCCCTCAACCCACCACGGACTCCCACCCATCGAAGGCACTGATCATGAGCACCTCATCCGGCGCGGTGCACCTCACCGCTCCACTGTTCGACACCCTCACCGCCCCAGGGGCAGGACCGATCCTGGTGGACTTCTGGGCCAGCTGGTGCCCGCCCTGTCGAGCCATCGCGCCGGCCATCGACGCCCTCGCCGACGAGTTCGCCGGACAGGTCGCCGTGGCCAAGCTGGACATCGACGCCCACGGTGAGATCGCCGAACGGCTCGGCGTGGCGTCCATCCCCACGCTGATCCTCTTCGACAACGGCGTCGAGGTGGAACGGCTCGTGGGAGGACTGCCCAAGCCCGAACTCAGCGATCGGCTGACGGCCCTGGCGGCTCGACCGAGCTAGCAGC
>CAZIAK010000066.1:0-18075 GCA_964537035.1 uncultured Phycisphaerales bacterium
TCAGCGCCGGGTCTGAATCGAGCCAGTTGGCCAGCTGCCCGGCGTGCATGACCATGGTGTCGATGTCCGCCTCGGTGTTCTCGTAAAGTCCCCGAAGACGGGCGTGGCGATCGAGCAGGAAGAAGTCAGCGGACTGGCTGCCGGCCTCACGGCGCAACCATGAGCGGCGGGCGCCGCCTTCATCGAGCAGGAACACGTTCACTGGCTTGCGGGCGACCTTCTCATCGAGGAGCTGGGTCAGCATGGCCGGGTCGCCGCCGTGACAGAGCACCACGAAGACCACCGTGGATCCCAGCCCGCGCAGGCGCTTGCGCAGCCTTCTGATGCCGGCGAACGTCGCCTCGGTCTGGGTGCCGCTGGCCAGGGGCAGCTCGGTGATGACCAGCAGGTGCCCGGCCAGGTCAGAGAGGGAGACCTCAACGCCATCTTCACCGGGGAGGGTGAAGTCGAGGGCCGCTCCGTCCATGCCCGGCAGGGGCTCGGGGAGCGTGGCGTTCATGTTCTTGAAGAACGGAACGGTGAAGAGCGTGCCTACGAAGAGCAGCCAGAACCAGGGCTTGGCCACCAGTGGCAAGGGCCGGCGAGGCGCAGTGGGGGACGGCTCGGCCACTTGCTCAGACTCTCTTCAAGGGCTCGCGGCTCGCCGAGTCACCCCGCGCCATCAAGGCTCCGGGGTCTCTCAGCTGGGTGCGGGCAGGCTCAGGCTTCGCTCTCGGCGGCGAACAGACGCTTCATCCAGACCCAGGTACCGCCCACGATGATGTAGGGGATGACCAGGAAGGCCAGGATGTACGCCAGGGTGTCGGCGCCCTGGCTCAACGAGCAGTAGGGGCACGCGGCCGCGGCGGGGGAGAGGGCGGCCACGGCGATCAGGGCTGCCAGGCCGCGGTGGGCCATGCGCGCTTTTGCCATGGCTGCGACCTCAGGCGCCGACGTTGCGGTAGACCGACTCAAGCATGAGCAGGATCGCGAAGACGGCCATGTACACGGGCATCATGGCGATCCAGCTGATCCATTTCTTCTCGTACTTGAGGTGCATGAAGAACATGCCCACCAGGGCGACCTTGCTCAGGGCCAGGCCGCAGAGCAGCAGCATCTTGGTGGTGTGGTTCCACTCGGCAGAGTAGACCGTGGGTACGAAGACCTCGACGACGGTGAGCAGCCCGAGGGTCAGGAAGACGGTGACGTAGGTGCCGACATGGCTCTCTTCGTGTCCGTCATCAGCGGGCTGGGCCGGGCTGTTGTGATCGGGGGCGGACATGGTGATCTCAGAGCAGGTAGATGAAGGTGAAGACCAGGATCCAGACCAGGTCGACGAAGTGCCAGAACAGACCGACCAGTTCGACGGCGCTGTAGCTGATCCCACCCTGGGTGTACTTGCCCTTCATGGAGCCAGCCAGGATGCAGATCATGTAGATCACGCCGCTGAGCACGTGCAGGCCGTGAAAACCGGTGACCGCGTAGAAGGTGGAGCCGAACAGGTTGTTGATCGACTGCCCTTCCCAGCTGCTCTCGGCGAAGCCAATGCCCGCGTGGACCAGGTGGGTGTATTCGTAGGCCTGGATGCCCAGGAAGCCGATGCCACCCAGGATGGTGAGGCCCAGCCAGCGCACCAGGGCGCCCTGGTCGCGCCTCTTGGCTCCTTCGACCGCCATCACCATGGACAGCGAGCTGCAGATCAGCAGGAAGGTGGCGAAGGCGGTCAGGTTGATGCCCAGGATGTCCGTGGGCACGGGCCACTCGATCGCGCTGAAGCGCAGGATGCCGTAGGCCACCAGGAGACCGCCGAAGGACATGCCGTCCTGGGCGATGAACATCCACATGGCGACCTTGCCGCCGGTGGCTGAGCCGAAGTGTTCGTCCTCGGGGACGTTGTCGTGGGCCGAGTGTGCGGCCGCGACGTCTGCCGTGGTCATCGAAGGGATCCTCTAGAAAAGGAAGAAGCCGAGGAACATCATCACCCAGACCGCGTCCATGAAGTGCCAGAAGATGGCGGCGTTGGTGACGGTGCTGATGCGGTGTTGGCCATAGCGGCCGGTGCTGATGCCTACGGCCATCCAGACCAGGGACAGCAACGCGCAGGCCACGTGGGCCGCGTGAATCCAGGTCAGGCCGAAGAACAGCGATTCGTACATGCTGGCGCCGGGGGTGGCGCCGCGGTTGAGCAGGTCGTACCAGAGCCAGGTCTGCAATGCGCTGAAGACCAGGCCGAGCCCCAGGCCCAGGGCCCAGAGAGCCCCGAAGCCAGCCTGGCCCTGGCGGCCTCGGGCGACCGAGGCGTGCAGAGCCACACTGCTGGCCATGAGCACCACGGTGGCGGCCAGGGCCAGGGGGAACGAGGGCAGGTCGAGACCCGGGGGAGGCCAGGTGCCCGCCCGGTTGCGCAGGATCAGAAATGACAAGAACAGGGTGCCGAAGGCCATGGACCACGAGCCCACGAAGAAGACCATGCCCAGAGTCGCGTTGACTCGGGAGCGGGCATCCTCGCGGGGCAGTGATGTGGCCAGGGCGGTCATGTCAGGCCGGCATCTCTTCGGTCTGGCTGATCCAGTCGCGGTCCGGGCCCAGCTTGGGGTTGCTGAACTCATGGGGACCGGTGTGCACCACCGGGATCTCCTTGAAGTTGTAGTGCGGCACCGGCGTGGGCATGGACCAATCGAGCGTGCCCACCTCCCAGGGGTTGTCCCCTGCCTTCTCACCCCACCAACGACTCTTGATGAAGTTGTAGGCGAAGATCAGCTGGAAGGCGCCCAGCGCGAAGGCCGCGTGGGTCGCGATCTTGTTCAGGTGCTGCAGGTCGAGCAGGTACGCCGCCGAGGTGTGGTCGTAGTACCGCCGGGGCATGCCCGCGTAGCCCATCACGAACATGGTGCAGAACACGATGGTGATGAAGGTGATCGAGCCGAAGAAGTGAATCTTGCCCAGCCGCTCGCTCATCATCCGACCGAACATCTTGGGGAACCAGAAGTAGATCCCGGCGAACACACCGAAGAGGGCCGAGGCGGCCATGGTCAGGTGGAAGTGTCCCACCACGAAGTAGGTGTCGTGGAGGAAGATGTCCGTGGAGATCGTGGCCAGGTAGATGCCGGTGAGACCGCCGAGGCCGAAGACGAAGATCAGGCCCAGGCAGAACAGCATGGGCGTGGTCATCCGGATCGAACCCTTCCAGATGGTGTGCAGCCAGTTGAAGAACAGGATCTCACCGGGCACCGAGATGATCATGGTGAGCAGCATGAAGCTCTCGCCCAGCATGGCGCTCAGGCCGGTGGTGAACATGTGGTGGCCGTACACCAGGGCCGACATGATCGTCACTGCGCCCATGGCTGCCACGCTCACCCGATAGCCGAAGGCCGGCTTGCGGGAGAAGAACGAGAGCATGTCACAGCAGTAACCCCAGGCCGGCAGAATGAGGATGTAGACCTCCGGGTGACCGAAGATCCAGAAGAGGTGCTGATACAGGATCGGGTCACCGCCGCCGCCACCGGCCATGACCGTGGCCGGCGTGTAGAACTGGGTCCCGAAGACCCGGTCCATGATCAGCAGCAGCATGGCCGAGCCGATGACCGGGATGAACAGGACGTTCAGGGCAGAGGTGAACAGCAGGCCCCAGATGGTCAGGGGCAGGTCGGACCACTTCATGCCCGGCGCCCGCAGGCGGATGATCGTGGCCAGGTAGTTGATACCGCCCATGATCGAGCTGGCGCCGATGAGGAACACGGCCACGGCCCAGTAGGTCTCGCCCGTGCCCTGTGTGCCCACGGTGGTGGACAGGGTCGGGTAGCCGGTCCAGCCCGCCTCGCTGGCGCCGAGGGGCACCAGCAGCGAGTAGAAGCCCACGCAGCCGCCGACGAACAAGGTCCAGAAGGAGAGCGTGTTCAGCAGCGGGAAGATCATGTCCCGGGCGCCGATCATCAGCGGGATGCACCAGTTGCCGAACGCGCCGATCAGGATCGGGGTCAGGCCCAGGAAGATCATGATCGTCCCGTGCATGGTGAACAGCATGTTGTAGGTCGCTGGATCGAGCACGCCATCGGTGCGCGGAAACAGGATCTGTCCCAGGATCGGGAAGGCGTGACCCGGGTTGGCCAGCTGCCAGCGGATCATCATGGCCATCATGCCGCCGATGCCCAGCCAGATGAGACCGAACCAGAGGAACTGCTTCGCAATGACCTTGTGGTCGCCCGAGAAGACGTGCTTGCTTAGGAACGTCGTCGGCTCGGGATGAATGTGATCGCCGCTCATGACTTGTTCTTACTCCTGCCAAGCCCAGGCCCAGTGGGCCTCGGTGTCGTCTTCGTCGTAGACCGCCAGGGCGAGCGCCGCAGCGTCTTGCTCCCAGACGGTGAAGTCGTCCTGCTCGAGGACGTGAATCATGCCGTGCATCTGGTAGTGGGCGAAGCCGCACAGCTCGGCGCACAGGATGGCGAAATCGCCGGCGATGATCGGCTCGAACCAGCCCTCGTTGATGGCGCCCGGGTTGGCATCACGCTTGAAGCGCATGTCGGGCACGTACAGCGAGTGGATGACGTCCTTGCTGGTCATGTTGAACACGACCGGCCGGCCCTTGGGCAGGGTCAGCTCGTTGAGCGAGAGGATGTCATCGGCGGTATCGAACTCACCATCAGGGCCCGAGGCGCGGAAGTTCCAGGCCCACTGCTGGGCCAGGATCTCGACCTTGTAGGGCTTGGCCTCGGCTGCAGGGTCTTTGGGGATGGCCCAGTAGCCTTCGCGCAGATCGCCCATGGCCACGTAGAGCACCGAGGCGTCCAGCACGATGAAGACAATGATGGAGACCACCGCGGTGAAGCGCTTGTCGTGCAGGCTGCTGCCGTGGTCGAAGTTTGCCTTCTTGCCGGGCTTGGCCCGATCGCGGAAGACGGGCACCAGCAGCATGACCAGCACGATCAGGAAGCTCACGCCGATCAGCAGGGTGATCAGGCTGAACAGCTCATCGAAGCGGTGGCCATAGCTGGATGCGGGGGGCTTGAGGCCCCAGCGCTTGACCACCTCTTGGGCTTCTTGAGCCGCGGCGGTGACGCTGAGCAGCGCCGTCGTGATCGGCAAGGCCAGCCAGCGGCGGGCGCGAGTCGAGATCATCGTATGCAGACGATTCACGGTCAGGGGGGCTCCGGTCAGTTGCCAGAACGCAGGTGCGCCATGAAGGCGGCGCGCGCTGCGGGCTGGTCCTTGTAACGATCGACGAGGTCGCGGATGTAGTGGCCGATGGCCCAGATCTCCTCGTCGCTGATGCCGCCCTTCCATTGGGGCATGCCCGCGCCACCGATGCCTGCGGCGATGGTCAGTGCGACCTCTTCGACGTCGGCGCCAGAGCGCATGGTGTTGAAGGTGAAGTCAGGCGGCAGGATCTTCACCTTGTGGCCCATGACCTCGAAGACAGAAGAGGTCGTGGATTTGGGGTAGGTCAGGTCGCTGCGGTAGGCCGTGCCTGCATCCTTGCCAAGCATGGTGTTCATGTCGGCGGGGGTGACGTACCCCGGGTGGCAGTTGTAGCAGCCGATGCGGTGGTAGATCTTGCCACCCTCGGCGATGCCCGCGGCGCTGTCGTTGGCGTAGGGGTCGACGCCGATGTCGACCACTTCGGCGATCTCTGAGTACACGTCGCGCCAGCCTTCACCCTCGGGAGAGAGCGACTTGATGTACTGCAGGATCTCGTCAAGCTGGGTGTCGGAGACGTCCCAGGGCAGCATGGGCGTGCCGTCGAGGCCGCGCTTGACCAGGGCCGCCAGGGCCCTGTCGCTGGGCAGGTACTCGCCGATGACCTTGGTGAACTTGAAGGTGCTCTGCTCGAAGTTGCGCGGAGGCGGGCGCAGGAACTGGGCCGAGCGCCCGTAGCCGTTGCCGTCGAAGCCGTGACAGCTGGAGCAGTACTGAACGAAGTCCTGGCGGCCGCGGCTGAGCAGGTCGGCGGAGAGCAGCTTCCAGTAGGCGAATTCGTCTTCTTCTTCGTCGTAGCGGAACTCGTACTCGCCCTCACTGTCGACCCAGCCGGACTCGAAGTCGCCCTCGCCCACACCATCGACGGTGTATTCGCCGGCCTCGTCGCTCTCGGTGAAGCGGGTCTCACCGGCCGCGGCCTGGGCTGCGAACCAATCTTCGCCCCAGGTGCGGATCCAGGTGTCCTCGGTGATGAACAGGTCGTCGAGCTGGCCTGGCGCCCTGTCATGGGGCCCGACGAGTTCGGCGGGGCTTGAGTCGTGGCCAGAGGCCTCGTCGTCTTGGACGGGGGTGGCCTGCACAGACGTGCAGAGTCCCATCCAAAGCAGCGCTGACGAGGCCAGCAGGAAGGATGATCGGCTCATGGTCTCCTCGCATTGCAGCGGGTGGTGCGATCAGCTGTCGCACCACAATGGGACGCCCTTCTCACGATCGAAGAGCGACCTCTCGGCTCGGCTTGTGCCCACCTTGCGCGGGGAGTCTACGGGTCACCCGAGGATGTAACAAGACTGCTCGGGCGTCAGAGCCAAGGCTATAAAGCGACTAAAAGATCAGCTCATCGCTAATTTTGCCGAGGTGCTGTTCCGGGAGCAGGTCCAGGGCCCTGTGACGGGTGCCGTCGGGGCCGTCGACCCAGAGCACTCCGTCGCCGTCGGTGCGGAACCAGGGCTGCTCGACCGGGACCTTGCCGTGGCCGCCGGGGAGGTCGAGCAGATAGCGGGGCAGGGCGTGGCCGGGCACCGTCCCCCGCAAGGCGCGGAGCAGTCTCTGGCCCGTGGCCAGGCTGGTGCGCAGGTGAGAGGTGCCAGGGACCAGATCGGCCTGATGGAGGGCGTAGGGCCGAACGCGAGCGGCCAGCAGGCTCTCGATCAGGGCTCGCTGGCTGTGCTCGTCATCATTGATGCCTGCCAGCAGCACCGATTGGTTGAGCACGTCGACATTGGCGGCTCGCAGGCGCTGCACCCCGCGGCGAGCCAGGGCCGTGACCTCCCGGGCGTGATTGAAGTGGGTCATCACCATCACGGGTGTCTGCAGCTGGGACAGCCCGCGAGCCAGGTCTTCGCTGAGGCGGTAGGGGTTCACCACGGGCATGCGCGTGTGCAGCCGCAGCGAGGTGATGTGCTCCATGACGTC
Organism: uncultured Phycisphaerales bacterium; assembly: GCA_964537035.1. Taxonomy (GTDB): domain Bacteria; phylum Planctomycetota; class B15-G4; order B15-G4; family B15-G4; genus CAZIAK01. Next base: position 7,090 of record CAZIAK010000066.1, read on the forward strand.
GAGGCGGTGCAGCAGCGCCAGCAACTTCTCGTCCGACAGGGTCAGCGGGTCGCCGCCTGTGAGGATGACCTCGTGCAGCTCAGGTTGTCCCTCGATCCAGCGCACGGCGGTGTCGAGGGCAGAGTTGTCCAGGGCGTAGGCGGCCTTGCCCACCAGGCGTTTGCGAAAGCAGTGCCGGCAGTGCACCGAGCACACAGGCGTGGGATGCAACAGGACCCGGTCGCGGTAGCGGCGCGTGATGCCCTCGACAACTCGCAGCCCCGGCAGCTCGTCGCCGATGGGGTCGTCCCGTTCTTCGGGCTGGCGCGTGCGCTCGGCGGGGGCGGGCACGGCCAGGGCCCAGATGGGGTCAGCGGTCGAGGCTGACCGGGCCAGATCGAGGTAGTAGGGCGTGGCCCGCATGGCGTAGAGCCGGGACGCCTCGCCGATGGCCTCGTGATCGAGGGCGCCCAGCTCGAAACGCCCGGGAAACAGGGCCTCGATGTCGCTCAGCGATCGGGCAGCGTGGGCGTGGTGCCAGCGCCAATCGTCGGGAAACGTCTCTGCGGGCGGCGGCATGATGGCGCCATGGTAGCGATCAGCGGGCGGCACCGTCTCCCTGTCCTACGGCGGGCCTGTCTGGCAGGGCTTCTGCGCAACGAGTCGGTCTTCCTTCGATTCTCCGGCGGCCCTGGTTCTGACCAGGGGGGCCGTTTCACTCGAACAGATCGGCCTCGCCTCAAGACGCGCGCGCAGCCCCCTGGTCAGAAACCGTGACGCACTCCGTGAAGAGGTCAGACTAGTCGTCCGGCTCTGCGGGGGAGAGGTGGATGGTGACGGGCTCGTTCCATTGCCAGCCGAAGGCTCCGGGGTGGGTGGGGATACCCAGGCGGCTCTCGCCTACCACCAGATCGCCGAAGATCCGGTTGGAGATGCCGAAGCGGGTGTCCTTTCGGTTGTTCCATTCGGGGGCGATCACGGCTCGTGAGTGCAGGTTGTTCTTGTCGTCATGCCACTGGTACTTGTGGGTGATGGTCTCGAGCCGCACGGTGGCTTCGCTGGGGTCGAGGGCGGCGTTGAGAAACATGCCCAGGCCCATGCTGGCCACGGGGAGGGCTACGAGCCAGGACAGGCAGAAGCCGAAGACGAGCCGCTCGGGAGCGCTGTGTCCGCCGAACAGACGGGTGGTGACACCCCAGGCCAGGGGGATGGCCAGGGCCGCGATCAAGAGGGTGGCGGGGACCATCTCGCCGCCGTTGATCAGGGGCCAGTTGATCTGGGCGATGGCCAGGCAGGCCACACCGACCACCGCCGTCGTGATCACGGCGACGAGGCTGAGCATGGAGGGCAGGTCGCGCCTGGGCGGCCTGGTGAAGTGACCGTTGGAGAAGGCTGCCGCTTTGAGGGCGATCAGCTCGGCCACCAGGGGCAGCAGCAGAGCGGCGGTCGGCTCCTTCCCACCCATGTGTTTACGAGCACCCTTGGCGCTCACGCCTTTGGGGTCGACAACCACGCGGCACAGGCCTCGGTCGAGAGGTGCGCGCACTGTTCGACGGTGCGCGGGCCGCAACATCAACATGCGAGCGGCGGCCAGGTCGCGGGTGACGACGCGCACGTCGTGGTCGAAGCGGGAGTCATCGCTGGACAGCCTGGTCCGGGCCACCACGGCGGCGAGTCGTCGATCGAGCCCGATGCGCTTGGTGAAGGTGATGGTGGCGGGCGGCCCGCCGAGGACGCGGCACTCGAAGCTCTGGCTGTTGTCGGAGGACCAGGTGAACGTGACGTCCTCACCGTCCTGCTTCCAGCTCACCGTGTGTCCGTTCGCTGTGCCGCCCAGTTCGTGGGCCAGCTCCACCAGCGCGGGGACAGGTTTCTTTGGCTTCTTGCTCTGAGGCTTCTCGCGGTCGGGTTTGTCGCCGCTGTTCACAGGAACATGCTCGGCGAGTTTGGAGATGAGCGCTGGGTGGATCATGACGGCTCCTCCTTGTCGGGGTTGGCACCACCCTTGCGGCGCTTCACTGCCTCGCGCAGCAAGAACTCGATGTGCCCGTTGAGGCTGCGCAGGTCGTGGTTTGCCCACCCTCGCAGCTCGTCCATGAGGTCGGGTGACAAGCGCAGCAGGAAGGGCTTGCGAGCCGGTTTCCCGGAGCTCTTCTTGCGCTTCTGCGTGGGCTTCTCGTCCTTTGCCATCAGCTCGCTCGACGGGCGCAGTGTCGGGCGCGGCACCGCCGGGGATGCCGCGCCCTGGTCGTCATCAGTTGTACAGGCCGCCCGTGTTGATCACGGGTTGGGGCGTGTTGTTGCCGCACAGGACCACCAGCAGATTGCCCACGAGGGTGGCCCGCCGTTCGCCGTCGAGCTCGACCACGTCGCGCTCACTCAGCTGACCGAGCGCGTCGTCGACCATGTCCACCGCACCTTCGACGATCTTCTTTCGGGCGGCGATGATGGCGCTGGCCTGTTGCCGCTGCAGCATGGCGCTGGCGATCTCGGGTGCGTAGGCCAGGTGACTGATGCGCGCTTCGATCACAGCGATGCCCGCGCGAGACAAACGGTCTTGCAGCTCGCTCTGCAACTCACCAGCCATCTCGCCCGTGTCGCCCCGCAGCGAGGGCGTGTCCACGTCGGAGACCTGATCGTCGTAGGGGTGGCTCTTGGCCAGATGACGAATGGCCGTCTCGATCTGCACGTCGACGTACTGAAAGTAGTCTTCGACGTCGAAGCTGGCCTGGGCCGTGTCGTGCACTTGCCAGACCACCACCGCGCCGATCTCGATGGGGTTGCCCACCAGGTCGTTGACCTTGATGGTCTCGCTCGACAGGTTGTGCGCCTTGAGCGAGAGAGCCGACTTGGTCATGAACGGGTTGACCCAGTAGAAGCCCTCGTCGCGCACCGTGCCTTTGTAGCGGCCGAAGAACACGAGCACTCGGGACATGTTCGGGTTGACGATGAAGAACCCGAAGAAGCTGATGAAGCTGCCGATGAGGGTCAGGCCCACGATGACGAAGAAGTGCCAGGGCGGTCCTTCGTTGCCGACCAGGCCTGAGACGATGTTCACTATGTAGAAGATCACGGCGGTCCAGAGGGCAGGCAGGCCCAACAGGACGGGCCAGCCAGAGGAGGCGTTGTAGGTACGTTCGGTAGACGCTGTGCGGGCAGTCATGGTCGGGCTCCTGAGGACTCGGTTGGTATCAAAGTGATATCACATTGATATTGAGCCGTGGGGGCTTTCTCCTTGCGGCCCCGGGCTCGATAGCCGAAACCGTTGCGAGGCCCCGTTTTCGGCCTCCAATCCCCACTGTGGCGAAAGGAGGGCAGTGTGGGCTGGGGCCCGATGCGCCCCTCGGAGGCAGCCATGAACCCCGCCGATCGCCCACTGCCCGGCCCAGGTGCACCCCACCCGGGTCGTTTCCTGGCCTCGCGCGTGGGCTTGTTCCTGTCGGTGCTGGTGCTCGCCTTGCTCTTGATCGAGGGGGGAGTGTCGTTGTCCTCGGGCCGCTCGTTGTTCCGTCCCCGGCCCCAGGCGTCGCCCGCAGGCCGGTCGGTGAGACTGGGCACGGATGCCGAACGGCAGAGCGCAGCCCTTGCTGGGGCCGGGAGGTTGCGCGGTCACGCCGACCCGCTGGTGGGTGTCATGCTGCGAGCGGGGGAGGATCAACTCACGTTGAACGCCACGGCGTCCATCGCACCGAATGGTGTCCGTGGTCGACCCGCGCCTCTGCCTGCAGAGGTGGCTCAGCACATCGTCATCCTGGGCGACTCGGTGGCCTTCGGTCAGGGCGTGAACGATGACGAGACCCTGGCCCATCAGCTGGAGTTGCTCCTGGCCCAGGTGCGGGGCCCGGACGTCCTGCCCATCGTCGCCACCACCGTTGCTGTCCCCGGCTGGAATCACCGCAACTCCGCACACTTCTTGATCGATCACCTGGGCTCGCTCGACCCTGACATCGTCGTGTTCCTGCCCGTGGCCAACGACCTGACCGACACGTTCGGCGTCACCGAGGGCGGCCACCGGGCGCTGCTCCCCGACCCCGCCGAGCCCGACCCTTGGCTGTCGGTCCACGACGAGCCCCTGCTGGCCTACATCGATCACTCGGTGGCGGCTGCGCAGGCGCGCGGCGTGACCCTCGACCTCGGTGACGATGCCGCCGGTCCCCACGCGTTGAACGCCGACCTGAGCGCCGAGAGCCAGCGCCGGTATGATGACGCGGCAGGGTCGATCGCCTTGCTCAGCAGCATTCTCAAGCGGGTCGACGCTCGGTTGCTGCTGGCCTATCCCGAAGAGAACGACTACGGCTGGACCCTGCGCGCGCGCCTTCTCGATGCAGCGATCGACGTGCCGTCGGTGGCGCTGTACACGTCCATCCCACACGCTTATCGCCTGGTGGGCGATCCCCATCCCAACGCCGCGGGCCTGTCGTTCATGGCCCGTTGGGTCGCCGAGGACCTGTTGCAGAGGGGCTGGATCGACGAGGGCGCTGCCCGACCCTTGCCGCCCATACCCTCTGGCACGGAGCATCATCACGCCAGAGAACTCGAGCCAGCCCAGGTGCGAGAACGGGCAGCCCAGTCGGCGACGGCTGCGCGGGGCGCGCTGCAAGCGGCCATTGATCTGGGACAGGGCCGTGGCCTGCACCAGATTTACGGCGGCCTCAACCCGGACGGTTCGTTGTCATCAGCTTTCGCCGCCGTGCTGGCGCCAGGAGAGACGGTGGGGGTGGCTCTGGCTCCCCTCGCGGGCCTCTCCCAGCTCTACCCGCTGCAGGTGGCCGTATCCCTCGATGGCGCCGTGGTGGGAGAGCTCACCGTGCCAGCGGCGGGCCAGGGTCGAGCGGTGTTCCGCAGGCCAGCGGGAGTGGACGCCAGATTGCCTGTGGAGGTCAAACTGTCCCCCGAGATGTGGGGTGTCACCCAGGCCTTTGGCCGCAGTCAGGTGGCCAGCTGCCGCCTGTTGGCCCTCGCCTCGTCGCAGTGACGGCGGTCTCTGGCTGCACGCTCCTGGCGGCGACGTGCCACCACCTCGCGCTCGTCTGCAATCAGCCCGTTGTGTCGCTGTCTAGCCCTCGTCGAGCAGCAAGGGCAGCAGGTGCAACCAGCTCAGCAAGTAGCCCAGGCCGATGGTGCTGCGGCGGCTCAGTCCGGTGATGTATTTCTCGGGTAGCTGGTATTGCTCGGCGATGTGTTTGGGCATGCCGAAGAGGTAGCCGTACTCACGGGCGAGGGTGCTCTCGGTGACGTGGCGCAGCGTCCCCAGTCGTGCCAAGATGAGTTCTCGCTCGGCGTCCGTGCCCACGCTGTAGGCCCACACCTGGGCTTCGATGCCTTGCATGGGCGGGCCGCCGAAGATGTCGCCCACGTCGCCGTCCCACTGATCGAGGGGACGGTCGCGGCAGTCGCCCTGGTAGGTGCCCTTGTAGCAGATGCAGACCATCTCCCAGTGGCGGAAGAAGCTCTCGGTGAACTGGCTGTTGGTGAGCTGACGGCCCTTGTAGTCGTTGGCGGCGAGCTCTTGCAGGACGTCCCGGTAGAGGGGCAGCGCCGCGCCGGGGGCGCCGGAGTCTGCAGGCAACTGATAGAGATCGTGCAGGCCCTTGAAGGCTCGGGGCGAGTCACCGGCGCAGGCCGTGCCCAGGCGAATGGCCTGTATCCATAGGGTTTCCCCCAGGTCTGTCGCAGAGCGGTCGAGTCGATGATCGGTGGCGATGGTGATCAGCTCGAGCGCTCGGGGCACGGCGTCACCGCCGAAGCGGGACACCTCGAGCAGGTCCTCCATCAGGTAGCCGTAGTGATCGTCGGTGTCGTTCTCCAGGTCGTAACGGCTGGCGTCCCAGTCGCGGTGGTACCGGGACATGGCCCGGTTGACGCCGTTCAGATCTTGCACCCGCGGCTGAAGACCGTGGGCCCACATGACCGCAGCGGGCGACTTGAACAGGTGGTACCAGAAGGTGCGCTTCTTGATGATCGCCCAGGCGGTGTTGAACTGTCGCGGCACGTCGATCACACCCTGGGGCGTGATGCGGTTGGGCATGTGCCCGAACCAGTTGGGGTAGGTGCCCTCGAACACGCCGGTGTTGCGGTTGAGCTTGGCGTCGTTGAAGACCGTGTCGGGCAGATCGTGCTTCAGGGCCAGGCGCAGCAGCGCGTCGGCGGTGGTGCGGATGCGGGCGCGGGTCGCAGCGGCCAAGGCCTGGTCGTTGAGCAGCCCCTGGGCCCTGGTCAAGAACTCGACGTAGGCGCCTACGGTGACCACCGCGTCGAGGGCTGGTTTGCCGCTGGAGAGATCGACCAGCTGGGGCAGGCCCGTGTCCGGGTGGAAGTGACGCTCGACCAAGGTGGCCACGATGCGTTCGAGGGCCGGCGTCCAGGCGGCGATCTCGTCGTCCCAGCCCGCGTCGCGAGAAATCTCCAGCCAGGTCAGCAGCACGGTATGGATGGAGTGATAGCCCGCCTGGGTCGTGGCCACCCTGTTCTCGCCGGTCTCCACGTCGAAGGCCCTGAACAGGCTGTAGCCCGTGACCGGGTCGACCAGGCCCAGGCCCCCGTCCTCGGCGGAGAGGAACCAGCGCCCGAGCACCTTGTGCGCCTGTGCCTTGATCTCCCGGGCCAGGGTCTGGGCGGACACTGACGGCATGACGATGGTGGCGCTCACGTCGTCCACGTCGACCGCGATCTCTCCCCCGACTGGGAGCCCGACCTCGCCGTCGCTCGCGTGGCAGCTGAGCCACAGGTTCAGCCGGGGCGTGGGGCGGCGGCCATGCTCAGCGGTGAACAGCTCACCCAGGGCCAGCTCGTGGGACTGCCAGCCGGGACCTTCGGGGGCGGGGAGGGTCACGGTGGTGCGCAGGCCCGGGCCGTCTTCGAGGGTCACGTCGAGGCTGGCTCCGCCTCGGCTGCGAAAGCTCAGCGACACCGTGGCCTGCTCGGTCCAGCGAGGGTCGGCCACGATCTTCTGCAGCACGGGCTCATTGGCTGCGGTAAGCCGCAAGAAGCGCTGCCCCTCGGCGGCGGGGCGCTCGCCGGGCTCGCCGTCGCTGACGATCAGGTCGCCGGGATCGCCGGGCTTGTAGACGAAGGCGCCCTTCCAGTAGGCCCCGTACTTCGGCGGATCGGTTGTGCCATCGCAGATCCATTCGAAGCCCCCGTTCAGCAGGCCTTCGACGGTCAGGGTCTCCGACGGCGCTGCGGGCGGTGTGCTGCCGTCGGGTTTCGTTGCTGGTGCGTACGAGGCGCCCGCGCTGATCCCTTGCGCCGCCGTTTCTGGGCCGGAAGCCGTGGGGGCGGGGGAGCCGGACGCAGCTGACGCCGGGGCGCCTGGCGTCGGCACTGGGCTGGCCCCCGTGGTGCTCACATCGTCGCTGGGCCCGCAACCGAGCAGGCAGATCAAGGCGAGGGCCGCGAGGGGTACTGGGCGGGCGGTCACGAGAGGTGCTCGATCTGGCGGGGTGGTGGGGGCGAGTGTGGCGTGGCCCAGGGCGCTGAGGTCTGGGCGCACACGATAGCAGCCTGCCCTGCAGGATGGTTGCGCCCCGGACGTGGACCCGGGCCCGGCCGCCTGTAGAATCGCCGACGTGAAAGCCTACCTCGATCTCGTCCGCCACGTGCTGGAGCACGGTGAGCGCAAGTCCAGCCGCACGGGCGTGGACACCCTGTCGTGCTTCTCGGCCCATTACCAGGTCGACCTGGCCCAGGGTTTCCCCCTGCTGACCACCAAGAAGATGCTCTGGTCTTCGGTCTTGCGCGAGCTGCTCTGGTACCTGTCCGGCGACGACCACATCCGCAATCTGCGCGAGCACACCAAGATCTGGGATGCCTGGGCGGACGACGACGGCAACCTCGACACGGCCTACGGTCACTACTGGCGCCACTTCCCCAGCGCCAGCCGCGATGAGCGGGGTCAATGGCGGGTGAAAGAGATCGACCAGATCGGCAACGTGCTGAACTGTCTGCGCAACGATCCGAACAGCCGGCGCATGGTGGTCACCGCCTGGGAGCCGGGCAACGCCTGGGGCAGCAAGTTGCCCCCCTGCCACTACACCTACGCGTTTCATGTGCAGGGCGGCAAGCTCAACTGCCACCTCACCCAGCGTTCGGGCGACGTGGCTCTGGGCATCCCCTTCAATCTGGCGGCCTACGCGACCTTGACCCAGATGCTGGCTCAAGAGGTGGGGCTCGGGCTGGGCTGCTTCTCACACACCATCGTCGACGCGCACATCTACTGCGCCAAGGCCGACGGGTCCATGAGCGAGTACTGCCACATCGAGGGCATGAAGAAGCAGCTGCTGCGAGAGCCCACGGCCTTGCCCAAGCTGCACATCGCTGACGTGCCCTTCGAAGAGCTGACCTTCGAAGACTTCCGCCTCGAAGGCTACGTGCACCAGCCGGCGATCCGCTTCGCGGTGGCGGTGTGAGCGAGAGCGGTACGACGAGTGGCGGCGAGGCCGCGCACTTTCGCACCGGTCTGATCGTGGCCATGACGCCCGAACGGCTCATCGGCCGGGACGGTGATCTGCCCTGGCACTACTCCGAAGACCTGAAGCACTTCAAGCGCAGCACTCTCGGCCACGCGCTGATCATGGGGCGCCGCTGCTACGAGTCGATCGGTCGGCCCTTGCCGCGGCGGACGAACATCGTGGTCTCGGCGAGCCAGGCAGCTGGTGCCGGGCCTGACGGTTCGCTCCGCGAGGGCGTGCACTGGTTCGGCAGTCTGTCCGCAGCCACCGCGTTCGCTGCACGCTCTGCAGACGTCAGCTGGTTCGCGGGGGGCGCGGTGTTGTATCGGGACGTGCTGGCAGCCCTTGATGGCGGGGCGCCTGACGAGAGGGCTCTCGACGACGGGGTACCTGGCGCGGGGCTGACTGGCGTGCTCGAGGTGCAGGGTGACGGGACGACTCGCTCGAGCACAGGAGCAACCGGGACCGCGGCGCCGCCCGAGCGGCTGGAGGTCACCTGGGTGCCGTCGGTCGAGCTGGCCGAGGGCGACGTGCTCTTCCCATACGATCGCGCATGGATCGAATCGCACTACGCTGTGGTGGCCGAGCGAGAGGGCGAGACTCCGGGCCTGACCTTCGTGAGCTACGAGATCCGTTGACCGTCGTGCGCGACGACCACCGGCGCTTGAGCTGGTCCGCGCCAGCCATGCGCTGGTTGGCGGTGCTGATCATGATGGGCGTGGTGTTCTGGATCGCAGGGCGCTTGAGCCTCCCCGATCGGCGTGTCCCCGGCAGCACGCCCGCTGATCTGGGTGTGCCGTTCGAGGCATTGCAGCTGGTCACCAGCGATGGCCTGAGTCTGGCGGCTTGGGTTGTCGAGCCGGCCGGCCCCGTGACGGCTGCCGTGCTCGTGTTTCACGGCAAGGACGGTTGTCGCTCACCGGCACGCTTGGCCTTGCTGGCAAAGGCGGGACTGGCCGGGCTGTCCATCGACCATCGGGCCCACGGCGAGAGCGACGGTGTGCGCACGAGCTTCGGCTGGTTCGAGCGACACGACGTGGCCGCTGCGGTGGACGAGGCCCGCCGTCGTTGGGGCGACGTGCCCCTGGTGGGCTGGGGCACATCCCAAGGCGCGGCGGCCCTGGTCTTCGCCATCGACCCGCAAGACGGCGTGCTGCCCCCGGACACCTTCGCTGGCCTGCTGCTCGAGAGCCTCTACGTCGACATGGACACGGCCTTCAGGCAGCGGGTCGAGATGACCCTGGGCAGCTGGGCCGGGTTCTGGTCAGGCAGCATGATGGCCCTGGCCGCGTGGCGCAGCGGACTCACCGGCCTGGAGCTGTCACCCCGAGCCGCGCTGACCCGGCTGGCCGCAGCGGGTCTGTCGCCAGAGACCGTGTTGCTGGCCAGCGGCGCCGAGGACCGCCACGCCACCCCCGCAGAACTGCAGCAGTTGGCCGATGTGCTACCGGGCTGTGCGGTCGAGTTGTTGGACGGCCTGGGCCACGTGGACCTGCTGTCTCACGGCACGGCTCGTTGGCGAAAGAGCGTCGTGGCTTTCTTGCATGGGCTTGGGAAAAGGGAGGGGGTGTAGCTCTGCGGGCCCAGCTGGGCGGTCACCACCTCAGTTGAAGATGTCCATCAAAGACTGATCCACTTGATCAGCCAAAGCTGACCCACCCCGAGCGAGTTTCGATCCGCGCCCCGCGTGGGGGTCGACGCGCCAGGCGCGACGTGGGGGTGAGGTCCTCGAAGTTTCAATCCGCGCCCCCGCGTGGGGGGCGACTTGCGAGGCAGGGGTGGTGCCGAGAAGAAAGAGAGTTTCAATCCGCGCCCCCGCGTGGGGGGCGACAGGTGCGGTACCAGCTTCGACCTTGATCGTTCACGTTTCAATCCGCGCCCCCGCGTGGGGGGCGACGAGTACGTCGTACGGGAGATTCACCGGATGACCATGTTTCAATCCGCGCCCCCGCGTGGGGGGCGACTCACGCCAGTCACCCATCGGATGACTGCGGCAGTGTTTCAATCCGCGCCCCCGCGTGGGGGGCGACCCTCACCATGCCCCGTCTGCTCCAGCCGCACAGGTTTCAATCCGCGCCCCCGCGTGGGGGGCGACATGGGTAGATCTCGCCCTGGACGCCTTGAATGATGTTTCAATCCGCGCCCCCGCGTGGGGGGCGACTGCGCCGCTGGAGCTGAGGTGAGTGCATGGCGGGTTTCAATCCGCGCCCCCGCGTGGGGGGCGACGTCAGCACATGGCTGGGGCACTTTGCTTGGTACAGTTTCAATCCGCGCCCCCGCGTGGGGGGCGACTCCGCTGGCTGACCTAACGTCTGCTCTGTCATCTGTTTCAATCCGCGCCCCCGCGTGGGGGGCGACTGGTGTCGCGCTCGATACCAGCGACACTAGCAAGGTTTCAATCCGCGCCCCCGCGTGGGGGGCGACGCGTTGTGTAGCGCCATGTCGCGCCGCCCATGGAGTTTCAATCCGCGCCCCCGCGTGGGGGGCGACGAGGTGATGACGACTTCGCCCTCAACAGGCCACCGGTTTCAATCCGCGCCCCCGCGTGGGGGGCGAC
>CAZIAK010000067.1:0-18022 GCA_964537035.1 uncultured Phycisphaerales bacterium
CCGCCCTGGGGCTTCGCTATCCTCCCCCCGCTCATTCGTGGCGGAGTAGCTCAGTTGGTTAGAGCAGCGGAATCATAATCCGCGTGTCGGGGGTTCGAATCCCTCCTCCGCTACCACACTCTTCCGCTGGCTGACCCGGGGCTGGGCCGCCAGCTCCGCCGGGGCGGCGGGGAGCCAGATCGAGTTCTGTCGGGTCAGCTGGCCCCGGTGTTTCGGTCTCGGGTCCGGCCCCGACTCCCAGCCCCGACCCAGCGCATGTGAGGCGGGCCGGGGTGCTGGGTATCATCCCAGGCATGAACGCTCCCATCTGTTGCCGTGCTGCCTGTCTGGCGTTGGTGGCGCTCGCCGCGCCGTGGACCGCGCATCTTCTGGATGACGACACGCTCGTCATCGACCCCACGATCCATCACCTGGGCGACGACGAGACGCCTGAGTGGAGCGAGGCTCCGGTCGCGCCGTCTGCCGGGGGGCTGGAGTGGTCGTTTGCATCCGCTGGCCATGATGGCGAGCGGGTGTTGGCCGTCTGGCAGCGCAACGTCAATGACCCCTGGACCCTGACCCTCAACGGCGATGTGCTGGCCACGCTGACGGCTCACGAAGATCGTCGCGAGGTGCTCTATCCCGTGCCCGCCGAGATGCTGGTGGACGGCGAGAACGTCCTGCGCCTGGTGCCCAGCACCACAACGGACGACATCACCTTTGGCGATGTGCGTTTGCACAGCCAGTCGTTGCGGGAGCTGTTGGACCTGGCAGCGGTGACCATCACGGTGACCGACGCAGAGAGCGGTCTGCCCCTGCCAGCGCGGATCACCCTGCGAACTGTGGCGGGGGAGGCGCCCAGGCTGCATTACGGCGAGGCCCACGGCGCGGCCCTGCGCCCCGGCCTCGTCTACACAGCAGATGGAGACGCCCGTTTCGAGTTGCCCCGGGGTGACTACGACGTGTGGGCTTCTCGGGGCACGGAGTGGAGCGTGGCTCGGGGCCGGATCACCGTGGGAGAGACCGGCGCGACGCTCGCCCTGGAGTTGCTCCACGAGCTGAAGCTCGACCACGTGGTGGCGGTGGACACGCACCTGCACACGTTGACCTACAGCGGCCACGGTGACTCGTCCATGGAAGAACGGGTGGTGACCTTGGCGGGCGAAGGCGTCGAACTGGCCATCGCCACGGACCACAACGTGAACACCGACTACGGCCCCATCCAGAGGTCCGAAGGGCTGGGCGACTGGTACACGTCGGTGGTGGGCAACGAGGTCACCACGGGCATCGGCCACTTCAACGCCTTCCCCCTGGACGCCGACGACGAGATCCCCGATCACGGCTTGGGCGATTGGGTCGCACAGGTGGCCGAGATGCGCGATCACGGCGCCGAGGTGGTGATCTTGAACCACCCTCGCTGGCCCGATCATCAGCGGGGGCCCTACGGTGTCACCGGTCTCGACCAGTTCACCGGAGCGCGGGAGACTGGCGCCGTCTTCAACTTCGACGCCATGGAGCTGGTCAACTCGACCACCGCCGAGCCCGACCCCGACGTGTTGCTGCGCGACTGGTTCAGCCTGGTGGGGCGGGGTGAGGGCGTGGTCGCCGTGGGCAGCTCAGACTCCCACACCGTGGGTGACCCGGTGGGCCAGGGACGCACGTACGTCCTGGGCGACAGCAGCGACCCAGGCCACATCGACGTGGCCGACGTCTGCCGCAACATCGTCGCCGGACGGTGCTCGGTGAGCCTGGGCATCTTCGCCGACCTGAACGTGCAGGGCGGAGGAGGCATGGGCGATGTCGTCGATGCCACGTCGGGCGCACTCGACCTGGTCTTGCACCTCGCTGCGCCGACCTGGGTGCGGTTGCAGACGGTCCATCTCTACGTCAACGGCGTCGAGGTCTTGCGTCAGGCGGTCAACCCCATGGACGGCGTGCACGACGAGTTGCTGCCCCTGAGCATCGACCTGCCAGCCCACGACGCCTACGTTGTGGCGGCGGTGCGAGGCGCGGGCATCGACGAGCCCTTCTGGCCCATGCACAACGACTACACCCTGGCGGTGACCAACCCGGTCTTCGCCGACGTGGACGGCGATGGTCAGTGGGCGAGCCCGCGGGCCATCGCAGCGGCCCGTCATCAAGCGGACAGCAGTCGTGGCCATGTGCCGCAAGCCGCCGAGTTGAAGACTCTCGATGGTCCCACGGCGATCCACTACCTGACCTTCGAGGCCGAACGCCTGGCTGATTTTGCGCAGGCGCGGCTGCAGGCTCTGGGCGCTGAGCTTGCCGCCGAGAGTCGTGAGCTGCGCGGCTTCCTCGAAGGTCTACGTGGCTCGGAAAGTGGCCAGCGCTGAGTGGCCAGCGCCCGCTGCTCAACCGCTGATCGTGAGGGGCAAGGGGTTGCTGATCTGACCGTCGATGTTCTGCACCGACAACAAGTGTATTCCCGCTGGGAGCCCGGCCGGGAGCTGCACGACGATCTGGCTGTCATCCACGAAGGTGATGGGCAGGGGCGCAGATGGGTCCTGGTCGAGAATGACGACGCTGGTGGCGAGCAGCTGTTTGCCAGACAACGTCACCAGGCTCGATGAGGTAGCGGGGTCGGGGCTGGCGCTGATCAGCATGGGCGGCGCACCGTCGGGGCCGTCCCCGGCGATCCAGACAGTGACGGTGTCGTTGGCGTCAGTGATCTGAGTCAGGACTTGGTTGGGATCCACCACCACGGTCACGGGGGATGTGCCGTCGTGGGGCACGGTCATGGTCACCCGCTTGGGAGCCAGGTCGATGGGCGCGGCCAGAGGGGGCACGGTGGTCGTGGCCAGCACCGGGCCGCCGGGGTCCGTGCCAGCGATCACCTGCAGAGGCACGCCAGGTGTGGCCACCGAACCCAGGTTGTGCACGGTGACGGAGAGCTGGTTGGTCCCCGGGTCGAAGGTCACGTCGGCCTGGGACAGTCCGAGGTCAGGTCGGGCTCCGGTGGGTGCGGGGGCGGCCATGATCTGGGTGATGCTCAGCGCGGTCTCGGTGCGTCCTGGCAGCTGAAAGGTAGGTCCGTCCCCCAGCTGGTCGTAGTCAAAGGTCACCACCTGGTTGATGGTGGAGGCGGGTTGGCCCAGGCCCGTGGTAGGACCTGCCGAGAGCTGATAGCGGGCACCCAGCTGCAGCTGCCAGCAGTTCATCGTCACGGACCGCGGGCTGTCCTCGAAGAGATAGACCGTGGCCTCGAGATCCGTGGGCGTGTTCTTCGCAACCGCGGCAGCGAAGAGGCGTGACGCGCCGGACCAGGTCACCGCGTGCACCGGCATGCCCTGCAGCAGCGAGAGAGGGTCGGCGCCGATGTAGTACGACACCGCCCTCTCCCAGCCGGATTCGAGAATGCGATCGGTCATCACCCCTTCGGTCGTCTTGTAGGGCCAGCGCGTGAACAGGCTGTCGGCGGCGTTGGCCAGTCCGGGGAAGCCTGTCACCGCTGTGGGGTTCAGGCGGAACTTGGCGAACTCGCTACCAAACACTGCCAGGTAGGCGTCCCAATCGGACAGGCCAGAGTTGATGGCCAAGTTGACCGCAGGGCCGTCCATGGCGGGGGCGAGCAGGGCCCCGGCCCAGGTGTCCTCGGCGCCATTGATAGGGGCGCTGCCCGGCGCTGGCTCGCCCGCATTGATCCAGGCCGCTGCGAGGGACGACAGGGCATCGAAGGGCGCCCGGTAGCTGTCGTCGCCGGTGCGCAGCCAGAACGTGCCGGCGAGGTTGTAGAGATACTCGTGGTTCTTCGGGAAGGGGAAGAACTGGCCACTGGGGACGTCTTGCGCCCACCACGATCCGCTGGGCGAGCCCAAGGTGTCGGTGGGGGCCCACACACCGTGGGGGAACACACCGGCGGGCTTGCCACCGGCCGTCGATGCCGAGTCGCTGATCCAGGCGTCGATCCAGGCGCGCAGGGGCGCCTCGACCCCGGGGTTGTCCGAGAACCAGAGCAAGAACGGGAACGGCGCCGTGACCCGCCCGCACAGGGGGATGTCGAGTTGATGGGCCGGGTTGATGGCGATCTGGGTGGCGCTCATGTGGTTGCCCTTGAAGTGCCGGTGCCCGCCCAGATCGGGCTGCAAGAACAGGCTGTCAAACGTGTTCACGCTCAGCAGCATGCGCTCAATCGACGAGGCGTCGCCGAAGCGCACCAGGGGGACAACGTGCAGCAGGTTGCCCGTGGCCTCGGCGGTGTGCTCCACGTCGGCGTAGGCCGCCTGGTACGCAGCTTGCTGATCGATGACCCCCGAGGACCAGATGCCGTCGGAGAACCGCACCAACGCCGAGGCGGAGATGTCGGAGGCGCCGGGCAGGGCCATGGCCATGACGCCGAAGGCTGGCAGGATCTCCACGTCGTCGGTCCAGCCTCCGCCGATGTCTCCCTCGATCGACTGGCGATGAATGCCCCACCACTCGAAGATGTCGAGCCAGGAGTTGAGGCTGCGCACCAGGTCGCGGGCCCAGGTGGGGCCCGAACCTGCCAGGGCGCCCCAGTCGACGGCGAGCCAGGGGGCGCCGTCGTTGTCCCACTGATCGGTGGCGTAGAGACGGACGTGGGGGTTGACCGCTGCCCACTGGGGAGCGAGCTGCTGCGCCTGCCATTGGGCCCGTTCCCAGCTGATGGTGACCCGCTGGGGGTCGAGCCCTCCACGATTGCGCAGCCAGAGGATCTTGCTCTTCTGGCTGTAGGCCAAGTCGGTGTCGAAGAAGGTCTCGGCCAACGCGCAAGAGCGGCCCATGTTCTGCACCGCGCCCGAGTCAGACGCCTCGTAGCCGTAGAGCAGTCGTTGGCCTTCGGCGTCCCGGGCCAGGCTCACCTGCAAGGCCAGGAGCAGGGCTGCCCAGTTCTCGGGGTCGTCGGCCAGCACATCGCTCAGCAGTTGTCCCGCCTGATCCAGCAGAGCGACCTCGGTGCCCGACGTGGCCGGGTGTCCGGCGACCCAGAAGAGGCCGGCGGCCTTGGCTGCCCGCAGCCCGTCGTCGGTGAGCGCAGAGAACGCGGCCTGCGCCCCTGGCAGATCACCGGCATTGAACTTGGCGATGGCCGTGGTCAGGTCCGGGTCGCTGGGCGCGTCGCCCAGGAGCAGCACGCCGTTCTGTCCGATGAGCGGTGGATGGGCTGCGGGGGTGAGCACGAGGGCCTGCAGTGGGGCAGCGCTGAAGGCCTGCACCAGGGTCTCGGTCTTGAGCGTGGGCGGGTTCTTGGGGTCTTCGTCTTGTAGAAAGGTCCAGGTGATGGGCTGGGCGCCCGTGGGGCTCGTCGCGACGGTGAGCTCGATGAAGCCCTTGCTGGCGTTGACGCGCAGCGTGATCGGGACCGCGCTGCCGAACAGGGCCTTGTCGAAGCTGCCTCGGCGAGTGTTGATCTCCAGGCGATCCACATCGGCGACGACGCCGTTGGCCGTGACCCTCACCTGGTGGCGTGGCGTGGTCACATCTCCGAGCCATAGCGTGACGTCCCAGTTGCCCGGTTCCACATCGGCGCGGAAGACCATGGGCCCGGCGCTTGAAGTGACGCAGTCGATGGTCGCGCTGGAGAGCACCGAGGGGGGGATGGCCTGGGCCACGGTGATGGCGTCGCCGAACAACGTCCAGGTGAAGCCCGTGCCGTCCACGGCGTCTTCGGGCGGTGTGGTGAAACCGTAGCCCTGCCCTGCGTCGTAGAGGTCCGCAGGTGTGACGGCTGTGAAGCCGGGCTCGATGGGGCCGAGGGCATCCTGGAAGTCGAAGAAGAGCGGGGCCGCGTCTGGGCCACCGGCATCGGCGAGGCCGCCGCCCCCGCCGCCTCCACCACCACAGCTGACACTGGCCAGCACGAGCAAGCCTGCGAGAAGCGTTCGCGCGGAGCGGTGGATCGAGCACAGGGGCATGGTGAAGGGTGCTGAGTCTGAGCGTCCGGGCCAGCACGGGGGCGTGGTGGGAGATGCCGAGACAGAGACGATGGGGAGAGTCAAGGTGCGGTAGTCATGGGGGAGCAAGGTCTGTGCGGTCAGGCCGCCGTCTTGCTCGGTGAAGGGTGTGCGCCTGATGATGGCCTTGGAGAGACTCGCGGCGATCCGGACCGGATCGGGACGGATTCTACAGCCAAGGGCTGACAACGGGGGCAGGGAGGTCACACCTCCAGCGGGCGGGTGCGAGGCGAGACTGCCTTGCCGAGTCGACCCCGACCGCACGCCGTCTCATGCACGGGGTCGACGACATTCGTTTGCGCCCATGCGTCAGGGGCGATCACGTGGGTCCCTCGTCGTTCAGGACGACAACGCTCCCGTGATGGGGTGCTGGCCGAAGCGGTCCACCGAAGCGAGCTCTTCGAAGTCGAGCAGGCCCAGGCGATCGCCAGGGGGCTGGGTGCCCTTGCCAATGACCACCAAGAGGAGTGGGGCGTGGTCATCAGGGAGCGCAAGGACCTCGCTCGCCCGCCGCGGGTCGAAGCCGATGAGCGGGCCGGACTCGTAGCCCAGCTCGGTGGCCATGAGCATGATGTTCATTCCGGCCAGGCCTACGGAGCGGCAGTCTTCGTCTCGGGCCAGGGCGTCGTTTGCCTCGTAGGCCTGAGGGATAGCCGCTTCAAAGATCTCGCGCACCGCCGCCGGAGCGTCGCGGAGATAGCGGTCGGTGTTCTTGTAGGCGTTGCGGCTGCCGGTGAGCACGAAGACGGCGGAGGCGTCACGCACCTGCGCCTGCCCATACGCCGCCTCGGCCAGTCGGGCCTTGACCTCCGGGTCGACCACGGCGACGAAGTGCCGGTTCTGCATGTTGTATGACGAGGGCGCGAGGGCGCCCGCTGTGATCAGTGTGCGCAGCTCGTTCTCGCTGAGCTGATGGGTCGGGTCGAAGTGTCTGACGGAGCGCCGTTGGCGCATGAGATCGAGGACGTTCATGGGGGAGCTTGCTTGAGAATGAGTGAGGAGTGAGTGGGTCAGTGGGTCGGGAGTGCGGGGGAGAGCGCGTCGAGGGAGTGAGCAGTGCGGGAGAAGTTGAGGACCTTGCCCAGGGACGCGTTCAAGCCCGCTTGGGTCGTGATCACGGCACCGACGCCGATGGCCACGAGCGCGAGGATCATGGCGCCCTCCTCGTCGCCAGCCTGTAGGGGGAGCGTTCGCCAGCGCTGGTCATGGACGGGACCCCGTTTGCAGTCTCATGTCGAAATGAATGATGAGTTATCAAATGACTGGTCATGTAAATATCCGTGAAGCTGGTGATGCGGAAGGAGAGAGGCTCAGCCGAGGCTGTTGCGGACCCTGTTGAGCAGCCGGATCAGCTCTTTGGTCTCGGCCTTCGTGAGCGCGCTGAACAGCTCCTCGTCGAGCTCAAGCACGGGCTTGTCGAGGGAGGCCAGCAGCTTGCGGCCGGCTGCCGTGATCAGGCAGCGCACCTGGCGCCGATCGTCCGCTGCCCGCTCGCGGGTGACCAGGCTCTTGCGCTCGAGCCGGTCGATCATGCGAGTGATGCCCGGGGTGCGCTCGATCATGCGCGCCGCGACCTCAAGGGTCGGCAGCCCTTTCTTTCCGGCGCCGCGGAGGATGCGCAGCACGTTGTACTGCTGCAGCGTCAGGTCACCCCGGCCGCTCATCAGGTCTTGGAGGGGCCAGCGCAGCCGCTCGGTGGTCATGAGCATGGCCACCACGGCTTCCGCGCCGGGGGAGCTGAAGGGCTTGGTCTGGCGGATGGCCTCTTGAACAGAGGGCCCGGGTGGTTGCTTTGAAGGTGTCATGGAGAGGACTATCGGACTAAAAACGAGACTAGTCAACTATTGACATGGTTATTTTGCTCTTGGGGAGCGCTTTCTCAGAGCTCGGGCTGGCTGTCGTGGTGGGCGGCGCCCATGCGGCCCAGCTCCCGAAACGGCCCGTAGCCGGCGCGGCGCTTGATGGCCCCGGACACGCCCTGAGGCAGCAGGTCGGAGGCCGACGGTTCTCTGCTGTTCCCACGCCCAAACGCCAACGACCGGCGTGAAGCTCGCTCGCTTCACGCCGGTCGTTGAACTTGCCGCAGCCGAGGCTACGACGCGCCGTTGCTACGACGCCTGGCTGAACAGGTCGCCCATCAGGGCCCTGTCGGCCCGCTCTCATCCATGGGCTCGCGGGTCATGGGGTCGAGCATGGGCAGGTGCTCGACGGTGCCATCGTAGAACTCACCCATGGACGCCCGACCTTCCAGGTCGCCGCCTTCGATCTCGTCCCAGTTGCCCACGACCACGAGGGCCATGCCGTCCGCATCCAGGTGCTCGTTGGCCACGCGCTGCACGGCCGCTGCATCGACGGCCGCCACCCGGTCGCGCCAGGTGCGCCAGTGGTTGGGATCACGGCCTGTGAGCTCGTCGTTGACGAACACGCCGAGCATGGCGCTCTTGCTGGCGAAGCGCTGGGGGAAACCCTCGATGAGCGCGTTCTTGGCCACGTCGAGCTCTTCTTGCGTCACCGGCTCACTCTTGATGCGCTCGATCTCCTCGAAGATGAGCTTGGCGGCCAGGGCCACGGTGCGGTTCTTCGACTGGAAGAAGCCGAAGAACAGACCGGGGTAGTAGGTCGAGGCCTGCATCTGGGTCATGGCGGTGTAGGCCAGCCCCTCGTCGCTGCGCACCCGGTTGGTGACCCGGCTGGTGAAGCCGCCGCCGCCCAGGATGTCATTCATGATGCGCAGGGGGATGGCGTCCGGGTCGTCCCGCTGAATGCCGTGACCCATGATCAGCGTGGTGCCCTGGGGCATGTCGGCCTGGGTCGTGTCGGCGTGGAACATGCCCGGCTTGATGTTGTGCATGGGCAGGGGCGGCTCGGGGTTGCGGGGGCCGGCTTCCCAGCCCGCGAAGGCCTGGGTGAGCAACTCGAGAATCTCATCTGGCTCCACATCGCCCGTGACGGCCACGATCAGGTTGCCGGGATGGAAGATCTTGCCGTGCAGCTCGCGCATGGTCTCGGGGGTGATGCTCTCGATGGAGGCCTGGGTGGGCTCCCGAGTCGAGTAGTGATCCTCGCCGTAGGCCAGACGCCGAATGGTGGGCATGGCCACGCCCATGGGGTTGTCGTTGCGCTGCTTGAACGACTCGAGCACCTGATCTTTGTGGAGGCGCAGCTTGTCCTCGTCGAAGCCCGGGTTCAGGACCATGTCCATGAACAGGCCGAACGACTCGTCGAAGTTGGCCTTGAGGCAATCGAGGCTGGCCCCTGAGGTCTCGGAGCCCACGAAGGCCGACACGTTCGCCGCCAGGAAGGCCAGGCGCTCGTCGAGGGCGTCAGGGTCCATGGTGGTGGTGCCGCCCAGCCGCATCTGCGAACCGAGGGTGCCGGCGATGCCGGTCTGGTCAGGAGACTCAAGGTAGGCACCACCCTTGAAGGTGAAGCTGATGTCTACCAGGGGGAATTCGTGGCTGGGCACCACGTACACGGGCACGCCGTTGGCCAGCTGGTGCCGATACTCGGCGCCCGCTGGCGGGTTGAAATCGAGAGCAGGGTAATGGAGCTCGTCCGGGTGGCCGGGGATCTGCGCGCTGGTCGTCACGGCCAGCAGGGCCAGGGCGGCGAGTGTCTTGGTGATCGTCTTCATCGTTCTTGTTCTTTCTCGTCGTGGACCTGGGTTCAGTCTTCGGAGTCGGTGCCGAGATCGGCGAGTCGCGAGTTCAGCTCTTGCACGATGTACTCGAGCATGGGCTTGATCTCGGGCGGCACCATGGCCAACTGACCTTCGATCTGGGGGACGATGCCGTTGATCATGGCCATCTTGGCCTCCGCATCGCCGAGGGCACTCAACTGCTCATCGATGCCAGCGAGCATGCCCTGCGCTTGCGCCTGCATCTCGGGCTCGAGGGAGGCCAGTAGCTCGTCCTCGGGCTCAGAGCCTTCGAAGCGAGTGTAGGTCGCCACGCAGCTGTTGTTCGGCACCAGGTACTCGTTGGCCACACGCATGATGTCCTCGGCGGTCACCGCAGCCATGGCCTTCGGACCCTCGTTGATGAACTTCCAGCTACGGCTGGCCTCGAAGAAGCCCAACTGCAGGC
Organism: uncultured Phycisphaerales bacterium; assembly: GCA_964537035.1. Classification (GTDB taxonomy): domain Bacteria; phylum Planctomycetota; class B15-G4; order B15-G4; family B15-G4; genus CAZIAK01. The sequence continues at coordinate 9,998 of CAZIAK010000067.1, forward strand.
GCAGGAAGTTGTTGCTCTGCAGCTGACGGTAGCTGTCCGCAGCGACGCGGTTCTTGACCTTCTGCAGCTCTTCGTCGCCCACGGGCTCGGTCTGCATGGTGCTCACGATGTCGTACCAGGCCGCTTCGAGGTCGGCCGGAGTGGCCTCACCCTTGGTGCGCGCGCTGAACGAGAACGACCCGCCGTACTTGCGCGTGTCCTGCGAAGCCCGGGCGCCCGCGGCGATCTCGAGCCCATCGACAAGGCCCTTGTAGAGCCGGCCCGTGCGGCTGTTGAGCACTTCGACCAGCACCTCAAGGGCGTAGCTGTCGTGGTGCATGAAGGGCACCGAGTGGTAGCGCACTTCGACTTGGTTCTGACACTCGCACTCGCCGTCTAGCCGCTTGGAGCCGGTCTGGGGCATCTCAAGAGTGACCATGGGCGGCGGCGGGGTCTCGCCCCGGGGGATGCGCCCGAAGTACCGCGTCACCAGCTCTTTCGCCTGCTCAAGCTCGAAGTCACCGACCACCACACCCACCAGGTTGTTGGGCCGGTAGTGGATGTTGAAGTAGGCGTCGAAGTCTTCGCGGGTGTAGCTGTTCAGGTCCGTGGGCCAGCCGATCACTGACCAGCTGTAGGGAGAACTCTGCCAGAACATCGCGTCGAACTGCTCGTCAAGCACACCTGTGGGGGACGACTCGAGGCGCATGCGCCGCTCTTCGTGGACCACATCGCGCTCGCTGTAGAACTCGCGGAAGACCGAGTCGGCCAGACGGTCAGATTCCATCCAGGCCCACAGCTCGATCTTGTTGCTGGGCAGGTCGATGAAATAGAAGGTGAGGTCGTTGGTGGTGAAGGCGTTCATGCCTCGCCCACCTTCGGCAGAGTAGATGCTGTCGAACTCGTTCTTGACGATGACCTCGCCGTGCTCCTCCATGATCTGCTTGAGCTCGGCCCGCAGGGCGATCAGCTCAGGCGTGTCGTTGGCCGGGTCCCAGGGGTCGTCGATCTCGCCCGCCAGGAAGCGGTCGTACTGCCCGCCCCAAGAGAGCGCGTTGATCTTTCGCTTCACCGCCTGCTGGCGATCCATGAACTCGGCGTCGAGCACGGGGTCGCGGGTGCCCACCGTCGTGGTGCCCTTGAACATCATGTGCTCGAAGAAGTGGCTGATGCCCGTGATGCCCGGACGCTCGTTCACCGAGCCGACCTTGGCCACCCAGCCGACCGAGATCGTGTTGGGTTCTTCGTAGCGGGGGAGCAGCAAGAACTTCATGCCGTTGTCGAGCGTGAACTCTTCGACTTCGACGTTCTGTGCGCTGGCGAATGAGCAGAGCAGGGCCAGGGCCATCAAGCCCCGTGGCAGTGGTGCCATGGTCGTTCCTCGGGTAGACGTGCAAGGCGGATGTTGGTGAGACGGCATTACGGGCCGAGTCTACCGATCGCAGCGGGGGTTCGCCGAGGGGCAGCTTGGTGTCCTGTGGTTCGGGCCTGTGTTCAGGAGGTGTGCGGCGTTCCAGAGTTCGAAACAACCCATGCGCCGGGCGACCTCAGCTCCGCACCCAACGTCCGCACAGTCCCGCCGGGAGCAGCCGATCGCTGTCCTCTTGCGGCAGGGCCAGCTCGCCAGCGGTGACCACGCCAGGGCCCAGATCTCCCAGCATGTTCAGGAAGGCCAGGGGCGAGGTGCCCACCGCGTAGCAGGACAGCACCAGAAACGCGGCCTCATTGGAGAGCAGCTCGCCACAGGCCTCCAGCAGCTCCACGATCTGCTCCTCGAAGACCCACTTCTCGCCATCCGGGCCCCGGCCATAGGGCGGGGGATCGAGCAGGATGCCCTCGTAGTGCTTGCCCCTGCGGATCTCCCGCCGCACGAACGACAGGGCGTCGTCCTGGATCCAGCGCACCGCATCGCCGGGCAGGCCCGACAGCTTGGCGTTCTCCCGGGCCCAGCGCAGGCTCGGCTTGCTGGCGTCCACGTGGGTCACGAAGGCTCCGGCCTGGCTGGCGAAGACCGTGGCCGCGCCGGTGTAGGCGAAGAGGTTCAGCAGGCGAGGCCGCTGCTCGTTCTGAGACAGCTTCTCGATCTGCTCCGCGGTCCAGAGCCAGTTGGCCGCCTGTTCTGGAAACAGGCCGATGTGCTTGAACGGCGTGGGGCGCAGGGCCAGCTTCGCTCCACGGTGAGAGAAGGCCCAATCCTCCGGGGCGGCCTGGCCCTTGGTGCGCCACCGTCCGCCCCGGTCGCTCTCTCTCTCGAAGACGAGGTCGGCCTGATCCCACAGCTCGGGGCCGAGCAGCGGTCGCCACATGGCCTGGGGATCAGGGCGCCGCAGCACCAGGCCGCAGACCCGTTCGAGCTTCTCCCCGTGGCCGCAATCCAGCAGCTGGTAGTGGTCGAGTGGGTCGTGAGGGAAGACGGTCAGGGTCGGCATGGGGGGGATGATGCCAGGGCGCGCCCCGCCCTGTCCCCAGGTTTTGGCTCGCTCGCCGAAGGTTGGCGGGCCGAGGCGGTGGCGGCTCTAAACGCCCTCGCTGGCCCGTGATACACTCCTCGATGACTTTTCCGTGACCTCGAGAGGCCCAAGGGGGGCCCTGTCGCGACGAAGCCGGGCACGCAGGATTCACCACTGTGTTTACAGCAGTCTGTCCACAGCCAAACTCCGCGCATGGCTGCCGATTCGGCCTCTTGCCAGGCCTTCTGGCGCCTTTGCTGGTCGGGTTGCTGACGGGTTGGTGCCAGGCCTTGCAGGTGGCCGATCTGGCACAGGTCGATCGGCCTCAGACTTTTGTGCGCAGCGACACCACAGCTGAGGCCCAGGGCCTGTCGGGTGTGGCCTTGCGCGCCGTGCCCGCCGCAGACCGGGGCGTCGCCTTCGTCCACCGCTCGGGAGCCGTGGGCGCAGACAAGCGCTTCATGATCGAGTGCGTCGGTGCGGGCCTGGGCCTGGTCGATGTGGATGCAGACGGCGATCTCGACCTCTACTTGGTGCAAGGTGGCGAGGTCGACCGGCGAGGCCACGTGCGCACGGGTGAGGCGTCCGGCGATGCTCTTTACCTCAATGACGGTCGGGGACACTTCGTTGACGCCGGCGAGAGCGCTGGCGAACTCGCCGACGGCTTCGGTTTCGGCATCGCCGCGGCTGACGTCGATGGCGACGGCGACGAAGACCTGCTGATCACGCAGCTCGGCCAGAACCAGCTGCTGCTCAGCGACGGCAGCGGGGGCTTCGCCCAGGCTTCTCACGCACAAGGACTGGCGGGATCCCCAGACGACTGGTCCATGGCGGCAGCGTTCGGCGACGCCGACATCGACGGCGACCTCGACGTCTACGTGACCAACTATCTGGCCCACGACCTGGAGCACGTCATGCTCACGGGCACACCTTGTCGCTGGCTCGGTTGTGAGGTTCCTTGCGGGCCGGCAGGGCTGACGCCCCAGGCAGATCGCTTCTTCATCAACGACGGCAGCGGACACTTCGAAGATGTGACGGACGACTGCGGCCTGGGTGACGTGGCTCCGGGCTACGCCTTTCAGGTGGTCTTCGCCGACCTCGACGGAGACGTGGACCTCGACCTGTTCGTGGCCAACGACTCCGTGCCCAACACCTTCTTCGTCAACAAGGGCCCCGGTGACGATGGTCGTCCACGCTTTGCCGAGCAGGGCATGCGCGCGGGCCTGGCCCTCTCTGCCATGGGCAAGGAGCAGGCGGGCATGGGTGTGGCCCTCGGCGACGTGGACGGCGACCTGCTGCCGGACATGGTCATGACCAACTTCAGCCGGGAGCACAATGCGTTGTTCCTCAACGCCTCCATGCCCGGCATGGGCGCGCTCTTCTTCGACGAGAGCGGCTCGGGCGGCATCGGCCGCCCGTCCTACTTCGACCTGGGCTGGGGCGCCACCCTCTTCGACGTCGAACTCGACGGCGATCTGGATCTCTTCGTGAGCAACGGCCACATCTATCCCCAGGTCGCTGGTTGCGAGATCAGCCAGGTGGCCTTTGGTCAGCAAGACCGTCTGTCCCTGCAGGTCAAGAGCGGGCGCTTCGAGCCCGGGCCCGAGGTGCAGCTGGGCGAGGCGTTGGCCAGCCGCGGCCTGGCTGCTGGCGACCTCGATGGCGACGGTGACATCGACCTGGTCAGCAGCACGTTGGACAGCGCGCCGGTGTTCGTCATCAACGAGAGCACACGGGCAGGGCATTGGTTGTCCGTAGAGCTGCTGCCGGTTCTCGATGCGGTGGGTGCGACGGTGACCATCGAGAGCGGCGCTGGCGACGACGTGGTGAGCCAGCGGCGCGCCGTGGTACGCGGCAGCTCGTTCCTCTGCACCGAAGATCGGCGTGTGCACTTCGGGGTGGCCGACGGCGCGCCCGTGACCGTGCAGGTGACCTGGCCCGACGGCACCGTCGAGAGCCACGCAGAGGTCGCCCTCGATCAGAGAGTGACCTTGTCCAGAGGGCAGGCTCGCCAGCGATGAAGGGGCCGCTCGTGTGGGCCCTGGCGTTCGGATTGCTGGGATCGACGTGGTCGACGGCCTGGGCTCAGAGTGTGGCTCTGCCCGGTGACCCTGGAGCGTTGGCCAAGGTCATGCGCCTGGCCCGACGGGACGGCGAGGCAGCCTCCATGCTCAAGAGCATGATCAAGGTCTCCTACAGGACCTTGCGGGACGAGCGGGTGCACGGCGAGCGCATGCAGTGCCTGCTCGATCTCGGCCGCTTCGACGAGGCGGACGAGCTGGCCAAGGTCCTGGTGCCCCGCGAGGGTGGCCAGGCCATCCCCTTGGCAGTGGCCATGGCGCGCCTGACCTTTCGTCGAGGCGACCTGGACGCAGCGGAGCAGCTGCTCGCCCGGGTGCGTCAGACCAAACCCAAGCAGCTCGACCTGTCCGTGCTCGCCGTACGCATCGCCACCGCGCGGGGCGACTACAGCGGGGCGAGCCGCCTGCTGCAGGCGCTGCAGGCGTCGCTCCACGAAGGCCTGGCGGCTGATCTCGAGGTCGACATCGCCGTGGGGCATGGCGCCGAACTCATGGCCGTCGAAGATCTGCTGGAGCGGGCCATCCCCCTGCTGCGCCGTGCCGTCGAGCTGGCTCCCGATCGTGTGGACGCTCGCGCCCTGTACGTGCGCGCGTTGGCCCGCTGGCAGCGATCCGAGCTGGCCGAGAGCGTGGCCCTCGATGGGCTCGAGGTGACGAAGGGGGCCGCCCGCGCCGACCTGCTCCACGCCCTGGGTTTCACCTATCTGGGCATTCACCGCGAGACCGAGGCGGTGGCCCTCTTCGAAGAGGCCTTGAGGTGGTCGCCAAGTCACAGCCTGGCACGGGTGGGCCTGGCCCGCTCGCGCTGGAAAGCAGGCGATGCGAAGGGCGCCCGTGAGCAGATCACACAGCTGCTCGCCTCAGACCCCGAGAACTTCGACGCCCTGCTGCTCCTCGCCGACATCGAGTCGTCGGTGGGCGATTGGGACAAGGCCGCAGACGCGTTGCAGGCCGTGCTGGACGTGAAGCCCCGGCACCTCAAGGGCCTCTGGCTGCTCTCCCGCGTACGCGCCCGCCAGCGCCGCCCGGACGAGGTGCAAGCGCTGGTCGACCGCTACGAGGCGCGCAAGCAGGTGCTGGCGGGGCGGAAGTAAGAAACTCATGCGATGGTCGCACTTCCAACGTGGATCATCATGAGGATGCAGAGAGGTTCTGTGACCTTTCTTGGAGTAGCGATTGACATACCCCCCCCCCTCCCCTGCTAGCTTTCGGTTACTTCAAGCTGGGTGATGGACTTCCTGAGAAATCCAAACGGAGAATGAAGGAGAAGGATGGTGGGCACAGCACTCATATGCTGCAAGCTAAGTGTCGCGTGTGCTGGCTTGTCGATACTTCGGCTGAGGCCTCGTGTACTCGGTGAAGCCTGCGTCCTGACTTGCGACTCAGGGTGTTGACCCGCCACCGGAGCTGCGGCAGCAGCAAGCATGCGCTTGCTTAGAATGGTCTGCTACTCGTCAATCCAATCCTGGGGACTGGGATATGTATCGTTATTTGCTCGTGCTGTTAGTGTTTGCTGGTAACGTTGTTGCTCGGCAGGGAGGTCAGGACGGTCCCGAATACGACTGGGTGGTGCTCATTGATGCGGCTGTTGCTCAATATGATATGGCGTTGCCCACCGCAGTGTATCCACCCGTGGGTAGTGCGTCCGGGACCTTCGCAGGAGCGACGATTCTCTTCCAGGAGGCGCCTGTCTCTGGCCCCGATGGATACGAAATGGTCACAAAGCTCTCAGCCAACCCGGTCACGATCTGCGCGAATGTGAACTTCTTGGGGCTCTTTGACCCTGACAACCTGTCCGGGTTGGTGGCGACTCTTGTCCATGAAGCAATGCATGTAAAGCACTACAATGACTGGACCCTGTTTTGCGAGAACCTGAGCGGCTCTGCGGAAACGACCTGCAAGGCTACTCGGGACTGTCATTTTAATGTGAATAAAATCGTCGCAGACCCTGGGTCTCCTACTGGCATTAAGGTGCTAATGAATCCCTGTGCTGAGGCATTCGCGGATTACGAAGCGGCTAAGGTGGTTTGTGAAATAGCATGCACTTCGACTGATCAAACGATGCGACAGGATTACATGAGCCAGGCGAAGTCGTTGAATATGAAGGCTGACCAGAAAAGCTCAGACTGCAGCTTGGTTGTGGGTGATGGAAGCGTCAATAACCCCGCGGCAGGGAAATGCATGGCTCCGATGTTCTTTGATCCTGCGACTGGAGAGTCCAAGACCTTGGGCGACTATGCTGGGCAGAAGTGCTGCTGTGATATCGTGGAAATGGAGGTGATCAGTTGTGCGGAGCTGGACGATTGTGATGATAACGGCCTGAGTGATTCGCAAGAGATTGATGAAGACCCCTCACTTGATATGAACAATGACGGGGAGTTGGATGAGTGCGAAGATCCTTGATATTCCCCTCTCTTGTCACAGGAAATGCAAGACGATGAATAGATTTGCAACCGTAGTGCTTCGATCTGCAGTTTTTTGGTTGATGGCTGTTGAGCCGTCTTTGATGGGTCAGAGCTTGCCGGGTCATCACCTTAGAACTGTTGATATCCTCCCTTCGGCCGATATGGTGTCCCGGGGTTTACTTTCGACTTCGCCAACGAAATTTATCAGGTATTCTGTCGGAATCGACAATGTGAACGAAAAGAATGTTGAGATCCTGTGGGAAGGTGCCTACTTGGTAAACGGTATCGTGGATTTTTCCCTGAGAGCTCTCCAACTGAGTACGATTGCTACAGCATACCGACCTTTGGCGGTAGCGGCTGAGGGAGGGATCGGGTCGACTCTCTTCGTTGTTGGCTGGTATGACAGGACTGGGGAAGTTGTCGTTGAGCAATGGACTATGGGCTTCGCTGCGATTGGGCAGACAGTGGGGCCTTTCGGAGTCCCTCATGTGACTCTGTCGCCACCACCGATCACTAAAGATGAAATCTACAGAGGGCCAGCGATGGGGCCAGTCTACGACGCGGTGTTTCACCCGATGACCCGGGAATTGTTACTAATCGCGGATGACAGTGCGTTGCCTGGCTATACGAAGAACTTCTATTCTCTGGCCACCGACGCCCAGCAGCCAATGCCCGTTCTTCGAACGGATCTGAGCATCGGACTGCTCCCGCAAGCGCTGGGGCTTAAGCTCGGTGTTACGGATGCGGGCGTCGTATACGTCTTCGTCTTTGATGTTCCGAAATGGGGAGGCTATGCGAGCGCAAGTTTCGGACTGCCTCCATCAATTCTACATCAAACCCATGTGTTGAGCGATGCCGATGGTGATGGGCTTTTTGAACTCTCCTACCAGGATGATGCGGCGACGGTTCTTGGTCTGGGAGCCACCTTTTCTTGGAATCATAACTACACGGCTGCTGGCGAGCAGTAGCGAGTTCTTGAAGGCCGACTTGGCTGACCAGCGGGGTGGGAGGCACGACGAACTCATAGCTGCCCCCGATACCACCGCGCCAACCAATCCGCTGACACGCCGAGACGGTACAGAGGCGGGATCACCTTCATCATCAGCGCTG
>CAZIAK010000068.1:0-6440 GCA_964537035.1 uncultured Phycisphaerales bacterium
CTAGCCACTCACCGAAGACACCGTGACACCCACGGCGCACACCGCGCTGCCCCTGCTGACCATCACCTCACGTTCGAAAGAAAACGTTCCCGTGGATCTCGCCGCCTACGTCCACCTCGCGAACCGGCGGGGCGCCTCCGACCTGCACATCGAAGCTGGGTTGCCCCTGGCCCTGCGCGTGCGGGGCCAGCTGTCCGTGGTGGGTCAGCCGCTCACGCCTCAGCACACCCACGGCTTGGCCCGACAACTGCTCGACGAACAAGAGTGGGCGGCCTGCCTGCAGCGGGGTTCTGCGGATCTGGCCTGCACCCTCGCCGGACGGCGCTGCCGCGTCAACGTGCTGCGGACCTCCCGCGGCATGGGCCTGGCCGTCCGCCTGTTGGCAGACCAACAGGTCACCATCGACAGCCTGAACCTGCACCCCGAGTTGAAGGATCTGGTCAATCATCCCCACGGCTTGATCTTGATCAGCGGGCCCACCGGCTGCGGCAAGACCTCTACACAGGCAGCGTTGATCCAGGAGCTGAACCTGCGGCGCACGGCCCATGTGGTCACCATCGAGCAACCCATCGAGTACGACCTGAAGCCGGTGCGGGCGTTCATTCGCCAGCGAGAAGTCGGCCGGGACACGCCGACGTTTGCCCAGGGCCTGCTGGACAGCCTGCGCGAAGACCCGGACGTGCTGATGATCGGCGAGATGCGCGAGGCCCAGACCATGCGACTCACCCTGGACGCCTGCGAGACCGGGCACCTGGTCTTGGCCACCGTGCACTCGGCCACGCCCTGGGAAGCCCTGCAACGCATCGTGTCGGCCTTCCCTGCCGAACAGCAGCCGAGCGTCTGCGCCCAGCTCGCCGACAGTCTCGTGGCCGTGATCTGCCAACGGCTGCTGTGGCGCGAGGACATCGGGCTGCGCGTGCCCGAGTGCGCCATCTTGCGCAGCTCGTCCGCCGCGCGAGCGAACATCCGCCAGGGCGACTTCTTCAAGCTGCCCACGACCATGCAGACCGGTGCACGAGATGGGCAATGGACCCTCGAGCGATACCGGGGTTGGCTCGGGCAACGAGAGCGCTGGTCGACGCCGACGGTCGGGTCTGCCATCTCTGACCAAGGGGTGCAGACCCATGGGCAGCTTGGCGACGACGACGACGGGCGTGGTCCAAGCGCCCGAGACACGGCGGGCAGCGGGGTGTCGCTGGCAGAGCACGGCGACGGTGAGCCCGGCAAACAGGTGTGCCCAGACGACCCCACCTTGCAGACGATCGACGACCCCGCCACTCCCACCGTAGACGAGCTGAACGAAGGGGTGGACCAGGGACCTCCAGCGCCCGAGGAGGTCTACCGCATCGAGGACGACCCTGGCTCGTTGAGCGAGATTCTCGAGCAGCTCGAGGACGACGAAGCTGGCTGACCGGAGCTGACGGGGCGGACGTTGTCGGCACAGGGCCACCAAAGCGTGGCGAGAAAACCAGCCATTGCGCTTCGAATTCGCCATTTGACGAAGTTTCTCGTCATATTGACGAAAAACTTCGTACACCAGCCACCGAGGTGCGTATACAGAGACACGTCCTGTCCCACGGTTCGAGGAGCGCCATGAACAACCACGACACTCGTCGGCCCACGGATGCCGAGCTGCGCATCCTGGCCACGCTCTGGGAGCTGGGGCCAAGCACCGTGCGCCAGGTTCACGAGGCCCTCGCGCCGCAGCTGGGCGACGGGCCGGGCAGCGGCCAGACCACCACCCTGAAGCACATGCAGATCATGGTCGAGAAGGGCCTGCTCTCCCGGGACTCCACCCGCCGCCCACAGATCTACACCCCCACTCGCCCTCAAGATCAGACGCAGGACCAGCTGTTGAGGCATCTGCTCGATCGGGCGTTCTCAGGGTCAGCGGGCAGCCTCGTGCTGCAGGCGCTCTCGAGCCAGCCCACCACGGCTGACGAGGCGCAGGCCATCCGACAGCTGCTCGACCGCCTCGAGAGCCAGCGTCCGGGTGACCTGGGAGAAGACGAGTGACCTGGCTCAGTGAATGGGCCAGCGCCCTGACGGCCCAGACCGTTCCGTTCTCTCAGGCCCACTCCCTCGCCCACCCCCTGGCCTGGACCCTGGTGCACTTCCTCTGGCAGGGCGCGTTGGTGGCCGGGCTCGTTGCGGTCTTGCTGCGCCTCACCGCTCGCACCGAAGCGCAGGTCAGGCATGGCATCTGCCTCGCCGGACTCGCCGCCCTGGCGCTGCTGCCGATGGTGACCTACATCACCGTCTCGTCGTCCCAGGAGCTCGCCGCCGCGAGGGCCCCCTCACCCTTCTTGCTCGGCGACGCCCTCGCCTCACGCCCAGCCATGGCCCCCTGGATGCCCCTGGTCTGTCTGGCCTGGGCCCTCGGCGCCGGGTGGTTTCAGCTCAGGGCCCTGGCCCAGCTGCTCCGCGCCCGTGACCTCTCTCGGCGGGGTGCGCAGGCCGCTCCCGCCTGGCTGATCGAGATGGTCGAGGGTCTCCGCCGACGTCTGGACCTGCCCCACCCCATCAAGGTCATGAGCAGCACGGTGGCCTCTGTGCCAGCGGTGATCGGCTGGCTCTCGCCCGTGGTGCTGATCCCCCTCGGCGCCCTGGGCACCCTGCCCCCTGAGCAGCTGCGAGCCGTGCTGGCCCACGAGCTGGCTCACGTCCGGCGGCACGACTACCTGGTCAACCTGTTGCAGCTGCTGCTCGAGTCCACGCTCTTCTTTCACCCGGCAGTGTGGTGGATCGGCGCCAGGCTGCGGGACGAGCGGGAGTACTGCTGCGACGACCTGGCCGTCGACGCCTGCGGTGATCCGCTCACCTTCGCCCGCGCCCTCTCCACCCTCGATGCCCTGCGCAAACCTGCCCCCCTGCTCTCGGCCCTACCCGTCTCATCCCAAGGAGGATCACTCTTGAAACGCATCACACGACTCGTCGACCAGACCCCTCGACGCTCGGCCGGCCTGCTGGTGAGCAGCACCCTGGGCATGCTCATGCTCAGCACCGTGGCCGCATCCGGTGCGGTCGCCGCGCTCTGCGACGACGCCTGCCTCGTAGAGGCCGTCACCATTCGCGACGGCCTGACCGTGATCAACACCGACGGACACGACGCCAACTGCACCTTGCTGTTGGCTCGCGACGGCGACGGCCCCATGAAGGTCCGCTGCATCGACCACGTCTTGAGTGACAAGGTGCACGAGCACCATGCCGTCCTACCCGGCCGAGTCCACGATCACTGGACCGTTGAAGAGGTCGATGAAGCCACCACGCCGCACACGGTGATCGATGTCAAACGCAGGCTCGGCTCTTTGGAGCACACGGAGCTTGAGCTCCTCGAGGAGGATCTCAATGAGGTGATCGAAGAGGTGTGGATTGAAGACGAACCCCGCGCCCACTCTCGATTGCATGAGAGCTCAGAGCATGAGGTGGGCGAGTACATCATCCTTGAAGAACGGGCCAACGATTTCGAGGTCATCGAGCTTGAGGTCGAGGACAGACTCCCCACGCGCCAGTACAGGAAGCTCGAAACAGTGCATGTGCTTCCCGACGAGCAACACCTGACGCTTGAGCGCCTGCCCCGGGTGCAGCACCACGAGGTGATCGTCGAGGCGGAGGATGACCTCGACGGCACGCAGCGCAGCCACGGAAAGGCCCACATCGATGTGGGTGAGTACCGGCTCCGCCGCAACGAGTTTGTGCACCCCGAAGCCAATGTTCTGCTCGAGGTTCAGCCCCGCCTGCACATCCAGCGCCAGCTGCCAGTGCGCGTCGAGATCGTCCTTGAAGAGGTGCCCGCCGAGCAGAGCGAGCCTGGAGAGGTCATCGAAGAGATCATGGAGCTCGAGGACGTCTGACCTCGCGACGCCGAACCCTGACGAGTCAGCGCTCTCGACGAGCAGCGCTGGCTCGTCAGCCACTCTCGGCACGCCCCTGGTGGCCTGGGAGTCTGCACGACACCCCGCTTCCCGCTGATCTGTACGACGGACCTTCAGCTCTCGCCAACCAACACCGGCTCGGCCAGGACGAGGGGCTCATCATCGCCGAAGTGGGCGTTGACCAGGGGCAACCAACGAGCCCACGGCGGATTGTTCGGCGCGTGGTTGAGCAGACCGATCTGCACACCGTGCAGCGCGTCTGCACAGTTGAACAGGCCCAGAGACAACCCGGTCTGGGAGCCTGAGAAGGCGTTGATCGCGCCCACCGCCAAGCCGGTCATGTTCTGGGCCCGGTTCATCACGCCGGTCAGGGAGACACCAGAGATCTCCTGGGCCCTGTTGCGATAGGCCGAAAGGCTGATGCCGTTGATCGAGCCGCTGTTGGGGCTCTCGAAAAAGTCGACGAAGGGGATGAACTCCTGGCTGCCGCTCTCCACGCCCAGGCCGCCGACCGTGATGCCCTCGATGGGTCCGCCGGAGACCACGCCCAGGCCAGCCAGAGTCACACCTGAACTCCCCGTGCTCGACACGGCCAACAGGCCACCCAGGCTCAGGCCCATCAGCTCGCCGTCGGAGACCACAGCGAGGCCGCCGAGATTCAATCCCTTCACGTCGCCTTCGGAGACCGTGGCCAGGCCTGCGGCGTTGAGGCCGGCCAATCCCTCATCTGCGACCACCGCCACGCCGCCCACCTGCACACCCGTCGAGGCACCTTCGTTGATGACCGCGACTCCCGAGAGCCGCACGCCTGCGCTCTCGCCGTTGGACACCACGGCGACGAGGCTCGCCTGCACGCCGGTCATGGGCCCTTCGCTGACCACCGCGACCCCGCCGAGATCGATGCCTGTCATCTCTCCTTCGGCGAGTACGGCGACGCCAGAGAGACCAATGCCCCTCAGGTCTCCCCCTGCAACGGTGCTCACGCCAGACACAGCGATGCCACCGAACTCACCCTCGGAGACGTTGGCGACGCCCGCAAACGAGAGACCCTTGACCTCCCCGGCGGCGACGTTGGCAACGCCAGCAAGCGAGAGACCTTTGGCGCCCACTTCGGCGAAGTTCGCCACGCCCGCGAGAGCGATGCCGTTGCGCTGGCCCTCTGCCACGTTGGCAACCCCTGCGGCGCTGAGACCGGTCACGTCACCCTCCGAGACGGTGGCGATGCCTGCCAGCTGAACGCCGGTCATCGACCGGTGGCTGACCACAGCGAAGAGCCCGGCTGCCACGCCGCTCAGTTCGCCGGCGCTTGGCGCCAACAGGCCCAGGGACAGGCCGCTCACCCTTCCGTCCTGGTTGTTCATCGGTGACCAGAGCGTGATGTTCACGCCCCGGATGTTCTCGATGTGATCGTCGCGGACATTGATGCGCAGTCCGTGCCACCTTGGAGAGTTGCCCAGGGACAGCCCGGTTTCCGAGAAGCCCAGGTCAAGGCTCCACTGAGGCCAGCGACCGTCGTCTGCCTTCTCGCCGTCATCGTCGTCATCAGTGGCTGCGCGTACCGCTGTGCCCACAGGTTCGAACCAGCTGGCCATTCGAGCTGATGACCGACTTGCGAGCGTGGTGGGCGCACAAGCCATTGGCAAGGCAATGGCAGCCTCCCCAGCAGGAGCCACGGGGGCGGGGCCCACAGCGGACTCGCCCTCCATGGCACCCATGAGCAAGAGAACGGACAGGATTGCGTAGCTCATGGGACATTCTCCACTGTCTGGGTTGGTGAGGCAGCCGGCGACTGGAGGCAGCCCTCGGCGGCTCACCGTCTTGGCGAGGTGTGGCAGCCTAACCCGACGGTTCGCGGCTCTGGCGGGCGCCCCAAGATCGCCATGGCTCGGCTGTCGCTGTTGTCCTGACGAGCCATGCCCGGTGACAACGTCGGTGCAGTCCAGGCGAAGTACGATGGGCGACGAGTGGCAGGGGAAGCTGAAGCCCTCACGACGACAGGAGCTTCACGTCTGCCCCTGCACACGTCGCCTGGAGGCTCTCATGTTCAGAACTTCGCTCATCGCCGCACTGCTGTGTGTCACCTCGCCGCTGCTCCTCGCCCAAGCTGGGCGCACCGTGTTCGGCCCGCCCGTCACCTACGCAGCGGGCAGCCCCACCGATGTGGCCGCCGGAGACCTGGATGGCGACGGCGACCTCGATCTCGTGGTGGGCCAGTTCTTGGGTGCTGGCCCCATGCGCCTCTATGGCAATGACGGCAACGGCGGATTCACGCTTGCCGGCGGAGTGGCCGGACTGGCCTTCGTGCGTGAGGTCGAGCTGGCCGACCTGAACGGCGATGGCGCGGTCGACCTGGTGATTCGGCAGTCACCGGACATCAGCGTGCTGCTCAACAATGGCGACGGCAGCTTTGGGCCCCAAACCTCGCTGATCACGGGCCTGAACTTGTTCGAGATCACCCTCGCGGATGTGGACGACGACCTGGATCTGGACATCGTGCTGGGCATCAACGGAACCACCGTCATGCCTCCTCAGGGTGTGCAGTTGCTGATCAATGATGGCAGCGGC
>CAZIAK010000068.1:6540-17945 GCA_964537035.1 uncultured Phycisphaerales bacterium
CTCCCGGCAGCCAGCCCCTCCACAGACCCAGGCGCGAGAGTGAGCTCAAGCGCCGGAGAACGAACCCCCGAAAGGCCACGGTCGCCTGTCCCTCCACCAGCGAGGTCTACCCTGCTTCTCACCAGGGGGGTCTGCAGCGAGTGTGGAGGCTCTTGGCCGACCCTGTCTGAGCGAAACGGCCCCCCTGGTGAGAAGCAGGGACGACCGGACCCTCACCAAGACAGCGACCTGTAGCGCTGCCTCTCCCCGCGGGCATTGACATCGGTCAAGGCAGGCACAGAGCGCCGGGAGCATGCTCCTGAGCTCATTCACCACTCACTCTGTGCCGTCGAACCGGAGCTCAACCCGTGAGCCTTACCAAGAACCTGACCATTACCAAGGTCCTCATCTTCACCGTGGTGATCGGCTTCTCGATCCTGCTGCTCGGTGGCTACTCGATCTACCAGAGCCAGGCGCCCGTGCCCGGGCAGGTCGTGACCGAAGACGGCACGGAGCTGTTCGGCCACGACCAGATCATGGGCGGCCAGGCGGTCTACCAGAAGTACGGCCTCATGGACTGGGGCTCGGTACTCGGACACGGCACCTACTTCGGCCCCGACTTCACCGCCGAGGTGCTCCACCGCCGAGTCGAGCTCATGCGCGACCACTTGGCCATCGACCTGCGCGGCAAGGCCTACGCTGACCTGGACGTCGCTGACCAAGACTCGGTGGCTGCCGCCGTGCTGCGCACCATCAAGCGCAACCGCTACGTGGACAGCACCGACACCCTGACCCTCGGCGCCGCCGACGCCGCAGCCTTCGCCGTCATCGAGAGCGAGCTGCGGGTACGCTTCACCGAAGGCGAGCCCGACCGGGCCCTCCCCGCGGGCGTCATCGACGAGAGCCACCTGCCCGGCCCCCGCACCTGGGTCGCCGAGGGTGACCAGATTCATCAGGTCGCCGCCTTCTTCTACTGGACCTCGTGGCTCGCGGGCGCCGAACGACCCAACGACGACACCACCTACACCAACAACTGGCCCTACGATCCCGAGGCGGGCAACACGGTCAGCAAGGGCGCCATCCTCTGGAGCGGCGTGTCCGTGGCCGTGCTCCTGCTGCTGCTGCCCCTGATCATCCTGTTCTACTTCAAGGGCAAGTACTGGATGGAGGACGCCTACGAAGAGGGAGACTTCCCGAAACAAGAGCTCTCCTGGATGCCCGTCTATCCCAGCCAGCGCAAGACGATCAAGTACTTTGTCATCGCCGGCGTGCTGTTCCTTGTCCAAGCCATGCTCGGCGGATACCTGGCCCACAGCTACGTCGAGGGGACGCACTTCTACGGCATCGACCTCTCGAAGATCCTGCCCTTCACCGTGGCCAAGACCTGGCACTTGCAGCTGGCGGTCTTCTGGATCGCCACCTCATGGCTCGGCCTCGGTCTCTACATCGCTCCCCTGGTTGGCGGCAAAGAACCCAAAGGCCAGGGCCTGCTGGTGGACATCCTCTTCGGCGCCGTCGTGCTGGTGGCCGTGGGTTCTCTCGCGGGTGAATGGCTCGGCGTAGCGGGCATGCTCGGCGAGTGGTGGTGGCTGCTCGGTCACAGTGGCTGGGAGATCATCGAGCTCGGCGTGCTCTGGAAGGGCCTGCTGGCCGTGGGCTTCGTGCTCTGGCTGTTCATCGTGGGCCGGGCCAGCGTGGGCGCGCTGAAAGCAGACTCAGATCGAGCGAGCCTGGCCAAGCTCTTCCTCGTGGCCGCCGCCGCCATCCCGCTCATGTTCTTGGCCTCGTTCCTGATCACCCCGGGCACGCACCTGACCATGTCTGATTACTGGCGCTGGTGGGTCATCCATCTCTGGGTCGAAGGCATGTTCGAGGTCTTCGCCGTGGTGGTCATCGGCCTGCTCTTCGTGAACATGGGCCTGGTCACACGGCGCTCCGCCTCGCGGGCGCTGAAGTTCCAGCTGATCATCTTGCTGGGCAGCGGTCTGGTGGGCACCGGTCACCACTACTACTGGATCGGCTCCAACGACTTCTGGATCTCAGTGGGCAGCGTGTTCAGCGGACTCGAGGTGATCCCCCTGACCTTGCTGGCCATCGAAGCTGTCGAGCAATGGCAGATCATCAAGGACGGCGGCAAGCACTTCCCCTACAAGCACGTGTTCAGCTTCTTGATCGCCGTGGCCTTCTGGAACATGTTCGGCGCCGGTGTGCTGGGCTTCCTGATCAACCTGCCCATGGTCAGCTACTACGAGCACGGCAGCTTCTTGACGGCGAACCACGGCCACGCCGCGCTCATGGGTGTGTTCGGCATGCTGGCCATCGCCCTGGCGCTCTATTCCGTGCGCAACGTGGTCAAAGAAGACGCCTGGCCCGACAAGCTGTTCAGGCTCAGCTTCTGGGGACTCAACGTGGGCCTGCTGGGCATGGTGCTGCTGACCCTCACCCCCATCGGCATCATTCAACTGCAGCACATCGCCGAGTTCGGCTTCTGGTCAGGCCGCAGTCTTGAGTTCTACCAGGGCGACACGGTGAACACGTTGCTCTGGGTGCGCATCCTGCCCGACACGATCTTCATCGTGCTCGGCGTGGTGCCCCTGGTGCTCGGCCTGCTGAAGGCGTTCGTCTCCATGCGCCCCGCGACGCCCATCGAAGAAGCGGTGCGCAGCGAAGTGCGGCACCTGGCTCCACCGCTGGACATCCCCGTGGGCAAGGGCGGCACACCCAGCATCTGAGCGGCGCGACTTGCGCGACGGCCGTGGCCCGGGAGATGGTTCCTCGGGCCGCGGTCGCTTTCGTTGATGGCAGCCCTGGCCACGCCCCCGCGGGCGTATCTGGTGTGGCATGCGGCCTAGCAGCCGTCTCACGGTGGGCTGCTAGAGCTGCACGTCCTTGAAGTCGACAGAGTGCTCTCGCCTCCCGTCGACCATGACCGAGGCGCTGGCCAGAACGACCTGCGTTCCCCGCCCGTCCGCTGAGTTGACGAACGTCCTGAGCTCAACCCGATACAGCCCCAGCGGCAAGTCCTCGAACGCAAAATGCGCCTCTTGCTCCCGGCCCAAGAACACACGGGTCTCTTTGCCTTCACCATCGACGGCCACCACACTGCCGTTGAACGCGTCGCCCGGTTTGCTCGCGTAAGTCACGTCACCTGAAATCACGACCCTGGGTCGTCCCGGGATGATCTCCATGTCGAGCAAGAACTCCTGCTCGAAGACCAGATCCACCGCGATGGGCCCGGACGAAGAGTCTCCGTCCCAGGCGACCAACACGCTGGGTCCGACAGGCAAGGTCAGCTCGAACTCGCCGTGAACATCCGTCTGCACGGTGGTCGCATCGTCGAAGGAAACACGGGGCCTGACCTCGGCGCCCTCCACGGCCACACCCTCGCGCATGACCCGACCGAACACCCGGGGCAGGTGCCGGGCTTGCAGCGTCACCTCGGTCCGCTCCCCCCTGCTCACCGTGGCCTTGCCCTGAATCTGCTCGACCGTGCTGAGCCGGTAGCTCCCGGGGAACACATCCACCAGGTTGAAGCGGCCCCGCTCGTCGGTCAGCGCGTTCATGCGCGGGTCCTCGGGGCCAGGAGGGATCTCCCGACGAGCCAGAACACCCACGCCAGCGATCGGCTCGCCCATGGAATCCAGGACGACCCCTGCAAGAACACCCCCTTCAGGCATGACCAACGTGCCCAGATCGAGGTCCTCTGCGTGAGCCAACTCGATCGTCAGGGGATCGAAGGGCGTCTGCCCGATGAGAGAGGCTGTCAGCCTCCACGTGCCGCTCGTCAGGTCGTCGATCAGGAAGCGGCCCGCGCTGTCGCTGCGCGCCTTCAGCTGCCGACGCTTGTGCACTTCAACAAGCTCGCGCACCGCCTTGACCGTGGCCCCCTCCAGCGGGCGACCCCGTTCATCCACGACCTGCCCGGCCAGGGTCGCCACTGGCCACAAGGCAACCGACAACTGGCTCTGCTCGGAGGCGCTCACTCCTGGCGCGGTCATGTGATGGTCTGCATAGCCCGGCGCCGAGACCGTCAGCTCGGTGCCAGCCCAACCTGCCATGCGCACCAACACGAACCCCTCGCCCGACCCCTCTCGGCCAGCAAGTCCTGCTGCGGCGTGGCCGGTGAGCACCTTGAGCCGGGGCTCCAACAGAATGGGACCGCCCGGCTGCTCACCCGGTGCAACGATCAGCCGGCGCGCCCGGGCACGAGCCTTCGGGACGGGCTCACCGGTCACTGCATCCACGACGGAGAGCAGCAGGCGTGCTTCGCCTCTGACCACCAGCGTCGGTGCATCACCATCGGTGGTCGTACCCCGCAACACTGCAGGCTCCAGGCCCGGCCCTCCTGCAAGGAGATCGAGCTCGACGGGCGCCAGGCTGTCGAAGAGAAACACCCCGTTGTCGTCTGTCTCGACTCGGTGATCGCCATCGTCCTGCTCGCGCCATTCGACCAACACCGTGTCATGGTCCTGCGCGTACTCGACACCTTCCTCTCTGGGACGGGCGACCACACTGAGGCCAGCTCGCGGCTGCCCTGTTCCGTCCACCACCGTGCCCGTCAGCACACCCCCGGGGACGAGCAGGATGTCACCCAGCTCTCGATCGCCCGGCTGCGCTGACTTCACCAGCAGGTTCGAGTGGACCCACCCGTCGGCGCTGAACTCCACTTCGGTGGTGCCGACTCCCATGGCTGTGAGGGTGAACTTGCCCTCGTCATCCGTGCGAGTTTCCAGACGTTCACGCAGGGCCACACGGCCTGCCTCGAACGTGCCCAGCCCGTGCTGCTGCGCAAAAACCAAGGGCCGCACAAGAACACCCGGAACACCCTGGCCGTCGCCGTCGACCACGCGGCCGGTCCAACTCTGACCTCGCTCCAGGCGCAGCTCACCCAGGGTGACCAGCGAAGATCTCTCTTCGATCACGGCGATCAACTCCGTGCGGCAAGTGGGGTGTTCGACCATGAGCATGGGCCGCCCGACGTAGAGGGGCTTCCCGTCAGACCAGCTGACCCATTCATCTCTCGACACCGGAGCCAGGTCGCGGCTCACGATCTCGAAGCTCCCGTCAGCTCGGGAGCGCACGGCAGTGAAGCGGCTCCACGGCAGGGGCGTGCTCCCGTCGCCGGCGGAGCTGGTGCCCGGGCCAGCCATCCCCAGAGCTCGACGACCAGAGGCGCTGGGGACAAACACAATCAGCGCGTCAGCCAGCGCATTCCCATCGTGGTCGACGAGTCGGCCGAGCACCTGCCAGCGACTCAGGCCACGCTCGTCCACACGGGGCGGCTCCCGCTGGGCTTGAAGCTTCGTGGGCATGAGACGCGTCGCCGAGGGTGCCCCGCGCTCGTCCGCCACAGCCAGGAGATCAGGTGCGGGAGATCCGCTGATCTCGCGCAAAGGCTGTTGCAGGGTGGACGGCTCCATGACCGCGGCGCCCTCATCGAGCCAGAGCCATGCGAAGCCCAGCAAGGCGGCCACGCACAGAGCGCCCAGCAGCAGTCCACTACGCATTCCACACACTCCGGGGGCCTCCTCAGCGCTGGCGAGTCACGTCGATCGGGGTTCAGTCATGCCTCACCACGTTGTCCCGCTGCTCGACGTTTGCGCCGTCTTCCCAGCGCAGCTGCCCGGCCCGGTTGCCTCGCAGGCGGCAGCGCTCTACCAGCCCTCGAGAGCCCACGCGAAACAGCACGCCCACGTCGTCTCCGTCCCGCACCAACACGTCGCTGAGCCGAGCCTCACCAGCAGCTGAGACATCGACTCCTGGGCCGTGGCTGTCGTAGAGGTCTGACGCCGTCAGTGTGAGCAACGCGTCGGACCCCACGGACACCGCAGGATCCAGGCCCTGCAGGCGCAGGCCGTGAGCGACCACCTGGCAACCGTCGCCCACGACCAGGCCAGCTCCAGGGAGCGTTCCTGGCAAGCTGCCGCCGGTCAGGGTTGACCCGGGAGAGAAGCGCGTGCGCTTTATCGTCGCCCGGGCGCCTTCGGTCAGGGCAACGGCTGCGCCGCCTGCGATTCTCAAACGGGAGTCGCTCAAGAACACGGCGGCACCGCTCACACCCAGACCCCCGCCCTCGAAGGTGACGTCGGTCAGGTCCCCGTGGCCCCCGCTGAGCTGCAGTGCTGGCCCGGGGCCGGTGGACGACAGCCCCACGCCCATGAGCCGTAGCCACGGCCCACGGCTCGTGAGCAGCGGGCCCTCCCCTCGCAACCAGACCTGGTTCGGTTCGACCACACCGCGCTCCGCACCTTCGGCAACGATCGACACCGCCTGACCGATCTCTAGCGCAGCGGCATGGTGACCAGGCGCCAACACGATGGTGGTGAAGGGCTCGGCGGCAGCCAGGGCCTGGGCCAAGGTGTGAAAGTCGCCGCTGCCGTCCGCGGCCACACGCACCCGCGCTGCGGACAGCCGCCGCAAGTCTGCCAGCAACGACCCGTCGTCATCGAGAGACCCCAGGTAGGCCGCTCCCGCTCGGGCGAAGTCGCCGGCGAGTTCATGGCGAAGCCCTGCGGCCCGAGCCGTGCGGAGAGGGACTCCGGCGGACCGCGCCTGACCCAAGCCATCGATGGGCGCCGCCTTCTCGGCAGCGGGAGCCTGGCTGGCCTCGGTGCCCAGGCGAGTGCTCAGCGCCACCCCGGGAGCGAGACGGCAGCCCACCACGCCCAACAGCATGACCGTGCAGATCAGTGTCGCTTTCACAACGCACGCCCTCAGGAGAAAGAGAAGGGAGACTCCCATTCGTGGCCATGGTACGGCAACGGCGCGAGCACGCCCGCCCCGGTCCGTGCGAGGGTCCACTCAGACGTCAGCTTCAAGCTGATGGTGTCCCAGGCCCTGCCCGTCTGACTCGCTCAGGCCTTGCCCGGCAGGTCCGCAGCACTCACCGACGAGCTGGTCCGCAGCCGACTCTCCTTCAGCCAGCGCGCCACGGTCTCGAAGAAGACCTTCTTGTCGAGTGGCTTGGCGATGTAGTCGTCCATGCCGGCTGCCAGGCACTTCTGCCTGTCGCTGACCATGGCGTTGGCGGTCAGGGCCACGATGGGCACGGCCGCGATGGGGCCGTCCAGCTCGCGAATGGCTGCGCAGGCACCGTAGCCATCGAGGCCCGGCATCTGGCAGTCCATCAGGATCAGGTCGTAGCTCTTCAGGGATGCCAGCTCCACGCTCTGCAGCCCGTTCTCCGCCGTGTCGACGTCCAACCCGACGCCGGTCAACAGGTGACTCGCAATGCGTCGATTCACCGCGTTGTCTTCCACAAGCAGGATCGTGCCCGAAACCGCCCCGTCGCTGAAGGCCTCAGACTCCTGGGTCGCCCCGGCGCCTTCGCCCCTGGACGCTGTGCCGGGGAGCAAGCTCAACAGCTCGTCCCTCAGGGACTTGAAAGCCACTGGCTTCGAGACGGCGCCAGCGAACCCACCGGCCTTGAGAGTCGAAAGGGCTGGTCGCTGCTTCGCCGACGTGACCAGGATCATGCGCAGGTCATCGAACATGACCAGGTCATTCAGCTCATGAGCCAACGAGTGATCCCGGCGAGAGGGCAGCAGCTCGTCGACGGCGACGAATACAAACGGGTCCTGATCCTGGACGCCCTGCTGCAACCACTTCAGCGCCTCGCCACCATCGCTGGCCATCTCGCTGCGACAGCCCATGCGACGGAGGTGGTTTCTGATCAGACGCCGGCTCGATTCCAGGTCACTGACCACGAGCACACGGCGGCCCTCAAGAGCCGCCAGATCGCCTCGTAGGTCGTCGCTGTCCTGGCCCACCAGGAAGCCGATCTCGACCCAGAAGTTCGAGCCTTCCCCTTCGACACTCTGCACGCCGATGCGGCCGCCCATCAACTCGCAGAGCTCCTGGGTGATGGCCAGACCCAGACCGCTGCCACCGTGGTGCCTCGAGGTGGACGCGTCCGCCTGGGTGAACTTCTCGAACAAGCGGGGCAACACCTGAGCGGGGATGCCGCAGCCCGTGTCCCGCACTTCGAACAGCAGCGTCGCCTCGCCCTCACTGCCTTCGACGACAGTCACTTCGAGAGCGACCTCGCCGTGGTCAGTGAACTTGATCCCGTTGCCTACCAGGTTCAGCAAGATCTGGCGCAGGCGCAGGGGGTCGCCCCTGAGCTTCGCAGGCACCCCGTCGGCCACCCTGGTGACGAAGGCGATCTGCTTGAGGGTGGCACGGGACCGCACGCCGTCTTCTACCGCGCGCAGCACCGTGGCCAGCTCGAACTCCACGGTCTCCAGCTCGAGACGGCCCGCTTCGATGCGCGACAGATCGAGGATGTCGTTGAGCAGGGCCAACATCGAGTCGGCGCAAGACTGGATCGTGGAGACGAACTCATGCTGCTCGGTGTCCAGGTCCGTGCCCATGGCCAGCTCGGCCATGCCGATGATGCCGTTCATGGGCGTACGGATCTCGTGGCTCATGTTGGCCAGGAACTCGCTCTTCGAACGGTTCGCCTCCTGAGCCTGGCGCTTGGCCTCCGTGAGGCGCTGCTCGGTCTCCGCCCTGTGCGTGGCGTCGTGCAGGGTCAGAACCAGACGCTGGTTCCAGTGGGCCACGGTGACGTCGTAGTGGCGCTGGGTCAGCGGCTGCACCAGCTGCACCTCGCGACTGGTGTCCCGTGTGAGCGCCAGTGCCGGTAGCCGGTCCTCCTCGGCGAGCGACTCGAACCACTGCGGGATGTGCTTGTGTGACTCGGGCAACGCGGCGATCAACGCCTCGGCTGCCGGGTTGGTGAGCACCGTATCGAACGATGTCTCGGCGCCTGGGGAGAACACGGGTTCCAAGACGAAGAGGGCGTCTTGCATCTGCTCCAGGGTGGTCTGCATGCCCGTCTCTGCCGCCAGACGTTGGGCGTGCTCGCGCCGTGTGCAAGCCAGCCAGTGACCGGCGAGCAAGACCATGGCGCCCAGAGCGCTGATCATCATCAGCAGATGAAAGGTGTGCTGCAGTGGCTCGGGTACGACAGATGGGATCTCCCCAACCTGGGCCTCCCAAACCCACAGCGCCGCCATGGTCAAGGACGACACCAGCCCCATGAGCATGGCCGAGCCAAAGCCCAGGACAAGGCAACCCAGCAGGGGCAGGGCCAGGAACCAGCTCAGGAGCGGTGTATCGATGCCCCCACCCGGCACGATGGTCAGCACCAACACGCCGTAGAGAATGCTCAGCTGGGCCAGCGCACACAGCCGCAGGGAAACGCCCCGGCGCACGGCCAGCAGGACCCCCAGGTTGATCACCTCCGCGCAGCCGATGGCCCACACACACGGCCAGTAGCCGACCCAGACCCAGAGCAGCATGGCCGGGAGGCCGACGATCAGGAACACCTTCGAGCAGCCAGCCACGATATCCCCCAGGCCGCCGTCCTCCTGGTGGGCGGTGGGGTGGGTCAGCTCTCGAACGGAGCGAAGGGTCTGGAGCAGCGACATGGCGGGGACGGCCGTCCTCGGAGGCTTGCCGGAATAGAGGTTCCGCTCCTCTATCGACCGAATTCGCTGCAAGACTGTATGTCGGCAAAAAACCAGGGACGCGCCCCTAACCGACTTGCATGGAATGGCTTATGCACTCATCAAGATATGCACATACCCAACTTGAGACATTTTTGGCTCCCTTTTGTCCCGAGACCTGACTTCAGGCCGCTTTCCCTACGGTGCTACGTCCCCTGGCGCCACCTGTTGTGTCCCCCAAGCAGTCCCGAGGTCGTCGCCATGCCCAACCAACCCCAGCTCAGCCCTGATTGGGAGTCTGACTCCCAGACCAGAGCCCGCCGCAAGCCCGCACAGATTCTGCGGCTTCACCGCCAGTCTGTGCAGAGCCGGGTGCCCGCCGACGAGATCGACCCGTCGCGGTACGGCGGCAGAAACGGCGCCTTCCACGCTGATCTCGAGGGCAGCTCCGCAGCACACCGCTTTCGCCCGGAGCGTTTCGCCATCAAGGGCATGCACTTCGAGTCACGGGCCAGCTTCTGGATCCGCGGCCGGGCCCTGACCGGCCTCACCGTGGTGGATATCTCGGCCTCGGGGATGGGCCTGATCGCTGACACCTCCATGGACCTGGAGCCGGGGACAGCTCTTCAGGACCTGCAGCTCGAGCACCGGGGGCACGTGGTCTGGACCGGGGACGCCACCGTGGTCTACTCCCCCGAGGCGCGCCAGTCCCGCTTCGGCGTGCGCCTGCTGGGACCGGGCATCGACCTCGACGAGGTGCGCTTTCGGGACGAACTCGTCGAATGCCACCTGAGCCACTCGCTCATCCGCGAAGACGATTTCGACCGCTTCCTGCCCGCAGCGTGGCGGGCCAACGTGTCAGCTCTCTTCTACATGATGATCGAAGTGCGCCGGACCCTCGAAGCTCAAGAGGCCAATGACGCCCACCAACGGTGGAGAGAGCCCAAGAACTCCTGGCGCCTGTGCTCGATCCTGCACGAGAAGATCTGGCCCGCCATGAAGCGACTCACCGAAGAGCTCGACGAGGTCAGCGTCGACTTCGACGAGCGCCAGACCGGCCTGGGCCTGCTCTTCGCCCAACGCCTGCTGACCCTTGAGTTCACCGCCTGCGAGTTCATGAACCGGGCCTACACCAAGCCCCAGGGTTACGCCGGCGACTACCGCATGATGGAGCTGGGCCAGAGCCAAGAGCTCTCCGGCGAGAGCCTCTTTCAGCGCTTCTTGCAGTACTACATCCAGAACTCGTCCCTCGGTCAGGCCATCCGCGAGCGGGCCGACGTGGCCCTCACCGCCGCGCGCGAGACCGTGGCCCTCGACCGCCCGGTGCGCATTCTGTCACTGGCCTGCGGGCCTGCGGTCGAGCTGCGCAGGCTCATCGCCGAGACCGAGCGCTTCGAGCATCCCATCGAGATCATCCTGCTCGATCAGGACGAAGACGCCCTGCAGTCCTGCGTCACCGAGCTCAACCGGGCGGCCGAGTACCGTGACGACACGAACATGATCTCGTTCCGTTGCCTGCACTTCTCGCTGAACCAGATCCTGGCGCCGAAGCGGGGCTCAGAGCGTCAGCTGGTCAACGAGGTCCTGTCCGACATCGACCTGATCTACTCCATGGGACTGTTCGACTACCTCGAGCAGCCCCTGGCCCAGAAGACCGCCCGTCGTCTGTTCAAGATGCTCAGCCCGGGCGGGCGCCTGCTCATCGGCAACCTCTGTCGCGTCCCCGACAGCACCTGGATCATGGAGTACGGCCTGTCCTGGCACCTGATCTACCGCAACCACGACGAGATGATCGACATGGGCGCGCGGATCAACTCGAACGAGGGCACGGTGCAAGTCGCCAGCGACAGCACGGGGCACTGCCTGTTCTTGGATGCCCGCCGGGTCGACGGCTGACGCGCAGCGCGTCGCGGTGCCGACCTAGTCCGACCTATTCGCGGAGTTCGTCGCGAGAGCGTGGTTGCGCCTTCGTGG
>CAZIAK010000069.1:0-17616 GCA_964537035.1 uncultured Phycisphaerales bacterium
TCGCGGGCAGGCTCCTGTTCGAGCGTTGGCATCAGGAGGATTCTCCGTGTTCAGATCATGGGTTCGTAGGGTTCGTGTCTGTGCGTACACGAGCTTGCCTTCAGATGAGGCGACCTTCTTGGCGCCCCGCGGTCGGCTCATCGCTGGCTGTGCCCTGCTCGGCCTGGCTTCGGTCATGGCTGGCCATGTGGACGCGAGCCCCGTCGCCGGCGATGGCCCCGCGCCCTCGACCGTGCGCCTCGTCGATCTGAACGGTGATGGCCTGGTCGATCTCTTGACCAGCCACGCAGAGAGCCTCTCGGTCTCGATCAACCTCGGCACCGGCTCTTTCGAGCCCACCCAGCAGGTGCTCCCGTTCGTCGCGCTGTCCGATGTCCTGGTCAGCGACTTGGACGGTGATGGTCTGGTCGATCTCTACCTCGTCTCTCCGCACGAGAACATCGCGCTTCGAGGCGACGGGGGCGGGCTCTTCAGCGAGGCGACCGCCGCTCTGGGGCTGGCCGATGGGGGGCACGGATTGTCCGCCGAACGGATTGGAGCCGATCTCTTCGGTGCCGATGAGGTGCTGCTGCACAACGCCGATGGGGACGTGCTCTTCTGGGCCACGGCCAACGGTTTCGAGCGGGCCTCTGTGACACCTGCGACGGCGCCAACTGGCGCCGCCCACCATGGTGACCTGGAGGCGCTTGAACAGTTGGTGGCAGGGGCCGCAGAGTTGTTGGCGCTCGATCCCGGCGAAGAGCTGGTGCTCGGGCTCGATGACGTCGGGCAACCCCGGGTGTCCGTTGGGCCACGCCAGCCTCAGCCTGCTGCCCCTGGGGGTACAGCTGGGACTGTCGCTGCCTTCCAGCCTCGCCAAGCAGGCCTGGGTGGGTCGGTGATCGGCGCCTCCGGGCCAGGCTCTCTGGGAGGTGGCGGCAACCCGCCACCCGGCGCCCCGGCGCTGACCGCTGAAGAACAGGAGATCCTGGACGCCATGAGCATCGTCATGCTCGATGACGGTGCGGGCAATCTGGTCAACAAGACCGTTCGCTTCAGCGGCGTCAACGTGCAGGTCGTGAATGGCCTGGGCGCCACCAACGGCAACACCAACAACCCTCAGACGGTCAACCCGGCCAACACCAACGTGAACGGCGTGGGCAACCTGATCGTGGGCTACAACGAGCTGGGCAACCCCCTGGCTGACGATCGCACGGGCTCACACAACGTCATCCTGGGACAGGGCAACAGTCACCCCAGCTTCGGCGGCTTGGTCGCTGGTCGCGGCAACAGCATCTCTGGCGTCTTCGCGGCGGTGAGCGGTGGCGAGAAGAACAACGCCAAGGCCCGATTTGGCGCCATCAGCGGCGGCAAATCGAACACGGTCAAGGGAGCTTTCACCTCGGTGAGCGGCGGCACGTTCAACACGGCCATCGGCCAGAACGCCTCCGTGTCCGGCGGGCAGAGCAACAAGGCTTCGGGCGTGGCCTCGTCCGTGAACGGTGGACGATCGAATGAGGCGTCCGGCGTCACAGCCACCGTGAGTGGTGGTACTGCCAACGTGGCGGGGGGCACCTTCGCCTCTGTCAGCGGCGGGCAGGCCAGCATGGCCAGTGGCACCTCTGCGGCTGTGAGCGGTGGCTATGGCAACGTGGCCTCCAGCTCGTACACCTCGGTCAGCGCGGGCTTCAGCAACACGGCCAGTGCGATCCTCGGCTCGGTCAGTGGCGGCTCCGGCAACACGGCGAGTGGCAACTACAGCTCGGTCAGCGGCGGCACTCTCAACGTCGCCAGCGGCAACAAGTCGTCGATCAGTGGCGGTCGCAACGGTACCTCGAGCGGGTTCATCTCGACGGTCAATGGAGGCAGCGGCAACGTCGCCTCGGCCACCTACACCTCCGTGACCAGCGGCGTGAACAACATGGCTTCAGCAACGGGTGCGACGGTGAGTGGCGGTGCATCCAACGCGGCCTCTGCGGCCCTGTCGTCGGTGAGCGGTGGCTTTGGCAACGTGGCCAATGCCCAGAGTTCAGCGGTGAGCGGCGGCTATCAGAACACCGTGGCGATCGCAGCCAACAATGGGTCGATCAGCGGAGGCACACAGAACACCGTCTCCGGGCTGTCGGGCTCGGTGAGCGGCGGCAGTTTCAACCTCGCCAGCGGCAGCTACACGAGTGTGAGCGGCGGCCTGACCCGGACGGCGAGTTCTGCCAACAACTGGGTGGCAGGGAGCCTCACCGAGAACAACTGACCCCAACCACTCAGTCGCAGAGCACTCCGGAGAGTCCGTTGCTGAAGGCCCACCCCGCGGCTTGTCCCTGGTCTGAAAGGGCCAGTTGCATGGCTACGGGTAGGCCGTCGAAGCCGGCAGCCGTAGGGACCGTCACTGGGATCTGCAGGGCGCCTTGGGCGTCGGCCGCCACGGGCAGCAACAACCAGCCGGTGGGGTCCACCAGCAGCGTCCCCAGCTTGAAGGGCTGTTGCAGCGTGGCCGTGGAGACGATCAGGAAGCCTGAGGCTGACGGCGTGGCGCCGCCGCCATCGAACGTCATGGCGGCGCCGTTCACCGTGCTGGAGCGGGTGTCGAGGGTGAGCACGTTGGCTCCGCCCAGGTTGAGGCCGTAGGGCGTCCAGGTGCAGCCGTCGGTCACGTCGTAGTCCCAGATGCCCCGGCCATAGGTGCCGAAGCGGATCACGTTCGCTGACGGCACAGCCTCGGCGCTCCAGTAGATGGTCACCGGCGCGTCGTTCTGGGTGATGTCTGTCCAGGTGGCGTCTGCCGTGCCTCTGCTCCAGGCCGCAGTCTCTGTGCCGCAGTAGAGGTCGCCGCTGCCATCGGGGGCCTGGGCCAGGCTGTAGACGAGGGTCGAAGGCAACCCTTGTCCCCAGGGAGAGAAAGTGACGCCGCCGTCCGTGGAGCGGTAGACCGCCGGGCCGCTGTAGCCGGAACCGCCGACCCAAACGGTGTCTTGATCCACGCCATCGCAGACCATGGCCGTGCCGTAGAAGTAGTGGGCTGAGGGTCCAGTCGAGGTGGACTGTGTCCAGTTGCGGCCGTGGTCATCCGACCACCAGAGCTTGCCCTTGTTGGTGGCTGCGTAGGCGCGGTTGACGTTGGCGGGCGAAAACTCGAGGGCGGTGAGATATTCGCCGCTGCTCTGGGCAAAGTTCTGCGTAGACCATTCGGTGTAGGTCCAGCTGTTGAATAGCTGTTTGGCGTAGCGATAGAGCTTGTCGGCGCAGAAGAACCACTTCTCGGTGTTCCAGGGGTCGGCGGTCACCGTGGGCAACCAGCCATAGCTCGCGCCCGCCGGGAAGTTGACCTGGAACAGTTGAGGTGAGCTGGCGCCCTTCTGCACCAGGATGAACCCGGGGTAGCACGAGTAGACCCAGCCGTGGCTGCCGTCGCCAGAGACGATGTGGCCGTAGTCGCCGCTGATCAGCTGGTCGAACGAGAGGGCGGTGGTGCCGATGGGCGCAGCGTCCGCTCGCTGGTAGCCTTGATCTTGAGCTCCGGCGAGGACCCGCTCCGGGTTGGCCGTGGACGTGTGGGTCGAGTAGTACTGGCTCACTCGCAGTCCCAACAGCGAGAGGTTCTCGACCGTGGTCAGGCCGTCGGTGGATTGAAACAGCCCGCCATCTGTCGAGACGTACCAGGTCTCAGCGCCGGGGCCAGCAGGCACCACGTCAAGACCCGGGATGTCGGCGTGAAGCTTGTTGGCTTCGTTGCCGTAGTAGTCGTACCAGTTGTTGACCACATCGAAGCTCGCGCCACCGTCGTGGGTCACGTGGACCTCGACACCACCCCAGGCGAAGAGGTCGGGGTCGATGATCGACGCGTTGAGCGTGCCCCAGTAGTCGCTCACGGCGTTGACGAAGGTCCAGTTCAAGCCGCCGTCGTCAGAGCGGTAGAGGTTGTCTCCGCCCTCGTCGAGGATGATCCAGAGTCGGGGCGCTCCCGCTTCGCTGCCCACCAGTTCGCCGCTGCTGGCGTTGCCTGGCAGGTTGCTCAGCACAGACCACGTGTCCCCGCCGTCCTGACTGATCTGCAGCTCATCCTGCTTGAGCATGTACAGGGGGCCAGCACCATCCCGGGCTGTCCAGAGATCGCCCTTGTAGGTGTTCATGCCCACGGCCTTGATGAACGAGGCGCCCTTGTCGGTGGAGCGGTAGACGGTGTTCTTGAGCGAGGAACCGTTCCACCATTGGGCCACGATGAAGATCGTGTCGCTGCCATCGGCGGGCACCAGCACGCGACGGACGCCGACGGTGGCGGGCAGGCCAGCAGGAATGGTCCAGGTCTGGCCGCCATCGAGGCTGCGGTGGATCTCGCCGCCGTCTGTCGCCGCCACGATGATGTCGGGGTCGGTCGGCGTCGCCCCGGCCACCACCGCCAACCAGTGTGCGCCCCCGGCCAGGTTGTCTCCCAGGGGCGTCCAGTTCGTGCCGCCAAGGCCGCCCTGCCAGATGCCACCCAGGGAAGACCCCGCGTAGAGCGTGTTGCCTGCGGGGCCGGGCACGGCCACGTGCATGCGCCCCGCCTGGTTGTCGCTGCCGCGCTCCGTCCAGCGGGATCCGGCGCCTGCCCACAGCGCGGCGAGGGCGTTGCGTTTGGCGATCTGATCGTGACCATTGCGGCGCTCGATGGCCTTGGTGTCCACGCCGGGTTCGGCCCAGTGCCGTTCGCGCACGAAGGACTTGCGCTCCAGTTTGTAGCTCTGGTCGCCTAGCACGACCCGGGTGGGGTCAACGGGGGGGACGTGATGTGTGGGCACGGGTCGCTGGGCGCAGGCGCAGAAGGCAGCGGCGACGACGGCCAGGCACAGAGGCGAGATCAGAGCGGTGCGGTAGGTCACGGCGAGAGGGCTCACGGGGAGAGGGCCATGGGAGAAGTGCTGGCCTGTGGATCTCGTCGATCATACGGCAAGAAATCATGAGGGCGAGGTGAACGCACAGCCCGCTACGTGGACGCGTCCCCGGACTTGCGCCCCCCCGGCTTCTTCTCGGCCTTCTTGGCCGTTCTCTTGGCCGCCTTCTTGCGGCTGCCCGATCTGCCGCTTCGATTGCGCATCGCGGCTCTCGCCTCGCTACCCAGGCAGGGCTGCCAGCCTTCAGGTGGTTCTTGCCCTGTCATCTCGAACAGGAAGCGCGAAGGCATGGACTCGGCCTTGGCTCCGAACTTGCTGCGTGAGGCGGTGTAGGTGATCACCAGCCTGTGCATGGCCCGGGTGATGCCCACGTACATCAGGCGCCGCTCCTCGTCGACCGTGTCTTCGTCGACGGAGCGCTGGTGGGGCAGCAGGCTCTCTTCGGCGCCGACCAGGTACACGGTGGGGAACTCCAGGCCCTTCGCCGCGTGCAGGGTCATCATGGTGATGCTGGTGCGCTCCTCGCTGTCCTCGGTGGTCTGGTCGTCGTTCGAGGCCAGTGTGAGGCGCTCCAGGAACTTCGTCAGGGTGGGCTTCGACGTGCGGCTGACGTAGTTCTCTGCGAGGTCGAACACGCCCATGACCGCCGCCCAACGATCGACCCGCTGGCCCTCGTCGGGGTAGGCCCGGTCGACCTCCGCGCGGTAGGACACGGCGTCGATGAGCGAGGAGATGTGCTGCACCAGGGCCTTGCCCGGGTCTTCGTCTCCCACGCGCTCGTAGATGCCGCGCAACTCCTGCCAACCACCGGCGGCCGCCGTGGACAGCAGCCCCCGCTCCAGGGCCAGGTCGAACGCAGCTCGGGCCGAGATGCCCTCTTCGGTGGCCAGGGCCAGCACCTTGTCTACAGACCCCTTGCCGATGCCTCTGGCCGGGCGGTTGATGATGCGCAACAGAGAGACCTCGTCGGCCGGGTTGGCCGCCAGCCGAATGTAGGACAGCACGTCCCGCACCTCTTTGCGATCGAAGTACGACAAGCCGCCCACCAGGGTGTAGGGCAGGCCGGCAGCGCGCAGGGCCGACTCCAGAGGGCGGGGCTGCTGCTGGGTGCGAAACAGGATGGCCACATCGCCGGGCTTGCTGCCCGAGTGCAACTTGTAGGCGATGTCCGCGGCCACCCAGTCGGCCTCTTCGGTCTCGTCTTCGAGGCGGTGGATCACCGGGTGATCGCCGTCGCCGAGCCCCGAGCGCAGGGTCTTCTCGTGTCGCGTGGTGTTGTGGGCGATGACCTTGTTGGCCGCGGTGAGGATGTGCGCGGTGGAGCGGTAGTTCGTCTGCAGACGGACCACCGTCGCCGCCGGGTAGTCCTTCTCGAAGCCGAGAATCTTGCTGATGTCCGCCCCTCGCCAGCCGTAGATGGACTGGTCGTCGTCGCCCACCACGCAGAGGTTCTCCCGGCCTGCAGCGATCTGGCGCACGACTTCGTACTGGGGGCCATTGGTGTCCTGGTACTCGTCGACCATCACGTAGCGGTAGCGCTCCCGGAAGGCCTCCCGCACCTCGCTCACCTCGGCGAGCAGCCTCTGGGTGAAGATCAGCAGATCATCGAAGTCGAGGGCGTGGCTGCGACGCAGGTGTTCGTCGTAGCGGCGGTAGAGGGCCGCGATGAGGCCCTCCTTGTCATCGCTGGCCAGGGCCTCGGCGCGGTCCGGGCTCTCGAGCTTGTTCTTGTGCAGGGAGATCCGTGAGAGGGCGAAGCCTGGCTTGACCTTCGTGTCGGCCACGTGCAACTCGCGCATCACGCCCTTGATGGCCGAGGCCTGGTCAGCGGCGTCGCAGATGCTGAACTTCTTCGGCAGGCCGATGGCTTCGGCGTGTTCGCGGAGGGTGGCGGCGCAGAACGCGTGAAAGGTCCCCACGGTGAGCTTCTTCGCGGCCGTCGCGCCCACGAGACCGGCCACGCGCTGGCGCATCTCCCGGGCCGCCTTGTTGGTGAAGGTCATGGCCAGGAGAGCGCCAGGCGGCACGCCCTGGTCGAGCAGGTGAGCCATGCGCACGGTGATGACCCGGGTCTTGCCTGTCCCTGCGCCGGCCAGCACCAGCACGGGACCTTCGGTGGTGGTGACGGCCACCCGTTGCTCGGGGTTGAGCGCCGCGACGTGGGAGCTGGGTTTCATGGGTGCTCGGCAAGGGCTTCGGTCTTCAGGGCCCCGCCTGCCCCTGCAGCGAACAACGGGTTGCGGGATGGGGCCGGCGAATGCTGGCAGATGATGGGGCCTTGATCGATCTGTTCAACCGCTTGAATTGCCATGGTCGCGTTGGCTCGCTTTTGGCCAGGAATGGGGCAGGGTCAACGCGACGGCTCACAGCGAGGGGCAGCGCGAGGTCTCAGGCCGTTCCGAAGAGCCGGTCCCCCGCGTCGCCCAGTCCTGGGCGGATGTAGCTGTTCTCGTCCAGGCCCCGGTCGAGGGCTGCAGCGAAGACGGTGATCTCAGGGTGCATCTCGCGAAGCGCGGCCAGCCCTTCTGGTGCGGCGACGAGCACCACCACCCGAATGCGATCGCAGCCGTGCTCCTTGAGGATGGAGATGGCGTGGTTCGCAGAGCCCCCCGACGCGAGCATGGGGTCGATGATCAGGGCCGTGCCCTCGCCCACGTCGCCGGGCAGGTTGGTGTAGTAGGTCACGGGCTGAATCGTCTGCTCGTCCCTGTAGAGCCCGATGAGGCCCACCCGGGCCTCGGGCACCAGGTCGAGGATGCCGTCCGTGAGGCCCATGCCAGCGCGCATGATGGGGACCAGGGTGAGCGGCACCGCCAGGGCATGGCCATGGGCCTGTTCCAGAGGGGTCGGCACGGTGACCTCGTGGACGGGCAGGTCCTGGCAGATCTCGGCCGTCATGAGCCCCGAGATCTCCCGGAGGAGGCGCCGAAACGTGGGGGTAGGGGTGTCCCTGTGGCGCGCCTGGGTGAGTTTGTGGGCGATGAGGGGGTGATGGATCAGGCGCAGGTTGGGGTGCTCGGCAGTCATGGCGGCAGTGTACGGCGCATTTGGCCATGGCTCAGGATCCACTTGCAGATTTATATATGCGTGCATCCGCATGAAGAGATATACGGTAGGCTCTCGTCGGGCCATGAGGTCTGGCCCTGCGGAGAAGCACCCTGCTCGATCTGCGATCCAGCGTCGATCTGTCCAAGCTCTTTGCGGACCACACTCGTCTACGCCTGCTGGCCCTGTTGTCTCGGGAAGAGCTGGCCGTGGCCGAACTGACCGCAGCCACCGGGCTGGCCCAGTCGCGGGTCTCGACCCACCTGCGCAAGCTGCGCGAGGCCGGGTTGCTGGTGCCCCGCAAGGTGGGCACGTCTACCTTCTACTCTCTGGATGCCGATGGCATGAGTCAGCCGGCCCGGGAGTTCTGGGCCCTGCTCTCGGGCTCAGTTGAAGACGCGCTGATCGATGAGGACCGCCTGCGGTTGGCCGGCTACCGGTCACTCAGCGGACGGACCTGGGCTGACTCCGTGGCCGGCCGCATGGAGCGCCGCTACTCTCCCGGACGCACGTGGGAGTCTGCCACCCGGGCGCTGCTGGGCCTGTTCGAGCTGGGCGATGTGCTCGACGTGGCCTCCGGCGATGGGGCCTTGGCCGAGTTGCTGGCTCCCAGAGCTCGTTCGGTGACCTGCCTCGACTGGAGCCCCACGGTGACGGCGGCGGGGCGACGACGGTCGCCGACCCTGCGCTTTCATCGGGGGGACATGCAGGCGCTCCCTTTTCGGGACCACAGCTTCGATCAGGTCTTGCTGGTCAACTCCTTGACCTACGCCAGAGATCCGGTGCAGGTCGTCCGTGAGGCGGCCCGGGTCTTGCGCCCTGGCGGCCGTCTGATCGCCACCACCTTGCGGGCCCACGGACATGACTCGGTGGCCCGAGACTACAACCACCTGCAGCTGGGCTTCACGCCCGAGCGGCTGGCCCAGCTCTTCACCGACGCAGGCCTGGTCGTGGAGCTGTGCCGGGTGACCTCCACCGAACGCCGAGCACCGCACTTTCAGGTGCTCACCGTGCACGCCCATCAACCCCACTGATTCGCGGGAATCCTGTCCATGAGCACGTCCGAGATTCGCATCGCCCCCGACCGCCGGGACTTGCTGCAGAAACTGATGCAGGAGCGCATCCTGCTGCTCGACGGGGCCATGGGCAGCGTGATCCAGGAGTACAAGCTGGGTGAGCAAGACTTCCGCGGGGACCGACTGGCAGATCACGGGCGGGACCTGGGGGGCAACAACGACATCCTGGTGCTCACCCGCCCTGACCTGGTGCGCGAGATCCACGGTCGCTACTTCGAAGCTGGCAGCGACATCGTCGAGACCAACACCTTCGGCGCCACGGTGATCGCCCAGGCTGACTACGGCACGGAGTCGTTGGCCTACGAGATGAACTTCGCGGCTGCCCAGCTGGCCCGGGCCGAGGCCGAGCGGTGGTCTGGGCGCACCCCCGATCGCCCGCGCTTCGTGGCCGGTGCCATGGGGCCCACGAATCGCACCCTGTCGCTCTCTCCCGATGTTGAAGACCCGGGCTATCGGGCGGTGACTTTTGATCAGGTGCGGGAGGCCTACGCTGAGCAGGCTCGGGGCCTGATCGAAGGAGGCTCGGACATCCTGCTGGTCGAGACGATCTTCGACACGCTCAACAGCAAGGCGGCGCTGGTGGCCGTCCGTGAGACCATGCGCGAGCTGGGCGTCGACCTGCCGATCATGATTTCGGTGACGATTACCGATGCCAGCGGGCGCACGCTGTCCGGGCAGACCGTCGACGCCTTCTGGGCTTCGGTGTCCCACGCAGACCCGTTGTCCGTGGGTATCAACTGCGCCCTGGGCGCGGCAGAAATGCGGCCCTTCCTTGCCGAGCTGGCGAAGGTGGCGCCCGTGCCTATCAGCGCCTACCCGAACGCTGGCTTGCCCAACGCTTTCGGCGGTTACGACGAGACCCCTGACACCACCGCGGGCTTCTTGCGCGACTGGGCCGAGGCCGGTCTGGTGAACGTTCTCGGAGGCTGTTGCGGCACCACGCCCAAACACATCGCCGCGGTGGCGGCGGCGGTCGAGGGCGCAGAGCCTCGCTCGCGGCCCAACGGACGCACGATCCATTCGATCTACTCGGGGCTGGAGCGGCTGGTGCTCACGCCCGAGAGCAACTTCCAGATGATCGGCGAGCGCACCAACGTCACGGGGAGCAAGCGCTTCGCCAAGCTGGTCCTGTCTGACGACTACGACACGGCCCTCGAGGTGGCGCTGACCCAGGTGCGGGGAGGGGCTAACATCCTCGATGTGAACATGGACGAGGGCATGCTCGACGGCGTGAGCGCCATGACGACGTTCCTCAACCTGGTGGCCAGCGAACCTGAGATCGCCCGCTTGCCGATCATGATCGACAGCAGCAAGTGGGAGATCATCGAGGCGGGCCTGAAGTGCCTGCAAGGCAAGGGCATCGTGAACTCCATCAGCCTGAAAGAGGGCGAGGAGGAGTTTCTGCGCCGGGCCCGCCGCATCGTCGACTATGGCGCCGCCATGGTGGTGATGGCCTTCGACGAAGTGGGTCAGGCAGACACGGTGGAGCGCAAGGTGGCCATCTGTCAGCGGAGCTACGAGCTGCTGACCACACAGGCTGGTGTGGATCCGTACGACATCATCTTCGACCCAAACGTGCTGGCGGTGGCCACGGGCCTGCCCGAGCACAACGACTACGGCAAGGCCTTCATCGAGGCCACGGCGCAGATCAAGGCCAGCTGCCCCGGTGTGCGCATCTCTGGTGGTGTGAGCAACCTGAGCTTCAGCTTCAGAGGCAACAACGTGGTGCGCGAGGCCATGCACAGCGCCTTCCTGTATCACGCGATCAAGGCTGGTATGGACATGGGTATCGTCAACGCAGGCCAGCTGGTGGTCTACGAGGACATCCCCGCCGAGCTGCTTGAGCATGTTGAAGACGTGCTGTTCAACCGCCGCCCGGACTCCACCGAGCGCCTGGTCACCCTCGCAGAGACGGTGCGCGGCAAGGGCACCAAGCGAGTGGTCGATCTCTCCTGGCGCGAGGGCGCCGTGGAGGAGCGTCTGAGCTATGCGCTGGTCCACGGCATCATTGACTTCATCGACGAAGATACCGAAGAGGCTCGCCTCGCGCTGCCGCGTCCGCTGCACGTGATCGAGGGTCCGCTCATGGACGGCATGAGCGTGGTGGGCGACTTGTTCGGGGCGGGGAAGATGTTCCTGCCCCAGGTTGTCAAGAGCGCCCGGGTGATGAAGAAGGCCGTGGCCTGGTTGACGCCGTTCATCGAAGAGGAACGGGAGGCCTCGGGTGAGACCGAGACGGCCCGTTCGGCCGGGCGCATCGTCATGGCCACGGTGAAGGGCGACGTCCACGACATCGGCAAGAACATCGTGGGTGTGGTGTTGGGTTGCAACGACTACGAGATCATCGACCTGGGCGTGATGGTGCCCACGAACACCATTCTCGACAAGGCCGTCGAGGTGGGCGCCGATGTCATCGGCTTGTCTGGCCTGATCACACCCTCCCTTGACGAGATGGTCTCCGTGGCTGCCGAGATGGAGCGGCGGGGCATGGAGCAGCCCCTGCTGATCGGCGGCGCCACGACCTCTCGGCAGCACACCGCGGTGAAGATCGCGCCCGCATTCGAGCGGCCGGTTCTTCATGTGCTCGACGCTTCACGTGCGGTGAATGTGGTCTCCAGCCTGCTGGACACCCAGAAGTGCAAGACCTTGGTGGAGGACAACGACAAGAGCCAGGAGCAGCTGCGCTACGTGTACTCGGAGCGTGCCGCTGAACCGGTGGTCGCCCTGGAACACGCTCGAGCCAACAAGCGGGAGCTGACCTTTACCCCGGAGCTGGCGCCAGCGCCGCCGTTTACCGGCGTTCGAGTGCTCGACGATGTGCCCCTGGCCGACCTGGTCGATTTCATCGATTGGTCGTTCTTCTTTCACGCCTGGGAACTCAAGGGCCGCTTCCCCGACCTGCTGGACGACCCACAACAAGGTCCCGCTGCACGAGAGCTGTACGACAACGCCCAGACCCTGCTGCAACGCATTGTCGACGAGCGGCTGCTGACGGCTCGGGCGGTCTACGGCATCTGGCCCGCAGCCTCTGATGGAGACGACATCGTTCTCTTCGCCGATGAACAACGGCAGGGAGAGCTGTCGCGCATGCCCATGTTGCGCAACCAGAAAACGGTGAGTGAAGGCCGACCCCATGAGTGCCTGGCCGACTACGTGGCGCCCGAGGCCAGCGGTGTGCGAGACCACGTGGGCGGCTTCGCGGTGACCGCCGGGCTCGGCATCGAGCCCCTGGTGCGGGCCTTTGAGGAGGACCACGATGACTACAGCGCGATCCTGACCAAGGCCCTGGCAGATCGCCTGGCGGAGGCCTGTGCCGAGTGGTTGCACGCCCGCCTGCGTCAGGAGTGGGGCCTTGACCCGGCCGGAGGGCTGTCCCGAGACGAGCTGCGCCTGGGCCGCTTCCGAGGCATCCGCCCGGCGTTCGGCTACCCGGCCTGCCCTGACCACGCTCTGAAGACCGGGTTGTTCGAGATCCTGGGAGCCGAGGAGCAGGGCATGTCCCTGACCGAGTCCTGGGCCATCTCTCCCGCTGCCAGTGTCAGCGGCCTCTACCTGACTCACCCCGATTGCCACTACTTCACCGTCGGGCGGATCGACAGGGATCAGGTGGCCAGCTACGCCGACCGCACGGGCGCGAGCGAGCAGGACATCGAGCGCAGGCTGGCAGTGAGCCTGGCCTATGACCCCGAGGGACTGACTCGCTAGCCTGCACGGATGTCACGAGCAACTCACCGTGCTTCGGACTAACATGGGTGCACCATGCTGCTGATCGCCCTCTTCATCGGACTGCCCCTGCTCGAGTTCTCGTTGTTGATCGAGGTGGGCACGCGCATCGGTGCCTTGCCGACGTTGGCTGTGATCGTTGTCACGGGTGTGGCGGGTGCCTCGCTTGCCAGATCTCAAGGGCTGGCGATCTGGTCCAGGCTGCAGGCAGAGATGGGGGCGGGGCGTGCTCCCTCTGAGACCATGCTCGAGGGCTTCATGGTCCTGCTGGCTGGGTTGGTCCTGCTGACCCCAGGCTTTCTGACCGATATCGCTGGCCTGCTCTGCCTGATGCCCATCACTCGGCGCCCGTTGATGGTCTGGTTGCGGCGCTCGTTGAAGAAGGGCGTGGCCTCTGGAAAGGTCAAGGTGCACATGTCCGCCAGCATGGGGGGGCCACCACCAGGGGGCAGCCGTGGACCGGGCGTCATGGGCGGCGCCTTCAGCAGACCGGCCCCGGGGCCGAGCGCAGGGCCTGCCATCAAGGACGCCGAGGTGCTTGACGACGGCAGCCACAAGCCCAGCGAGTGAAGGTCAGCTGTTGTCCGTCTGACCGTCGTGATCACCCGTGCTGCCACTCCCTTTGCCCTCACTGCTTGGACGACCCTGTCGTGGGGCGGCGAGGCGTGAGATCGACGTGGCCAGCTCTCCTGCCGTCCGCGGGACGTGTCGCTCCAGGATCGAGTAGAGCAGCTCTGGATTGACCGGCTTGCTGATGTAGTCATCCATGCCGGACTGCATGCAGCGCTCAGGGTCCTGCTTCATGGCGTTGGCGGTCATGGCGATGATGGGGATGTGTTTGGCAGTGGTCTCTTCGTGGCGGCGAATCTGGCGGGTGGCTTCGAAGCCGTCCATTTCTGGCATCTGGCAGTCCATCAGCACAGCGTCGAAGTTGCTGGCGATGACCATCTCCAGGCCCTCGCGCCCGTTGTTCGCTAGCTCGTAGGTGTACCCCGCGCGGCGCAGCAGGGCCGCGGCGACCTTCTGGTTCACCAGGTTGTCTTCCACGATCAGGATGCACTTGCTCGACTTGTGTTGCAGCTCATCCAGGGCCTCTTCGGTGACGATGCGCGAGATCTCGCGGCTGTCGCCTGGCTGATCGGCCTGGCCCGAGAAGGACCCGAGCACCAGGCTGATGCAGTCAAACAGCTTTGAAGGCTTGACCGGCTTGGCCAGGAAGCCGTCGATGCCCAGTTCCTCGAAGCGCAGGGCGTTTCGGGACTGGTGCATGGAGGTGAGCATGATCACCGGCAAGTGGCGCAGGAGTTGGTCGGAGCGGATCTCGCTGGCCAGCTCTTCGCCGTCCATGCCTGGCATCTGCATGTCGATGAGTGCCAGGCCGATGGTCTGGTCCGTGATCAGGCTCTCACGCAGTTTCACCAGGGCCTCTTCGCCGTTGGAGACCAGGTGGGGCCAGCAGCCCCACTGTTCGAGGTTGTGCTCGAGGATGCGCCGGTTGGTCTCGTTGTCGTCCACAACGATCACGTGCAGATCCTGGAAGTGCGCAGGGATGATGCGCTCTTCGTTGGGCTGCCTGCTCTGCTTCTCGTATCGCGCAGTGAACCAGAACGTCGAGCCTTCTCCTGGAGTGGACTCCACGCCCACGGCGCCGCCCATGGCTTCTGCCAGCTGCTTGCTGATGGCCAGGCCCAGACCCGTGCCGCCGAACTCCCGGGTGTTGCTCACGTCGACCTGACTGAACACCTGGAACAGGCGGTCGAGACGCTCGGCGGGGATGCCGATACCCGTGTCCGAGACGCTGATCTTCACGGTGACGTGGGTGCCCGTCTCCTCTGTCAGTGATGCGGACAAGAGCACATCGCCTTCGTGGGTGAACTTCACCGCATTGTTCAAGAAGTTGAGGATGATCTGGCGCGTGCGGCCAGGGTCACCGCGCACGGCCACGGGCACGCCGGGCTCCATCAGGCAGGCCAGCTCGACGCCCTTGCCGTGGGCGTGGGGGAAGATCAGGTCGGAGGCTCTGTCGAGCACGGTGCGCAGGTCGAAGTCGACGCGCTCCAGTTCAAGCTTGCCCGCCTCGATCTTGGAGAAGTCGAGGATGTCATTGATGATGCTAAGCAGGCCTTCGGCACAGTCCATGACGGTCTGGGCCACCTCGCGCTGCTGGCTGTCGAGGTCGGTGTCGAGCAGGATGTTGGTCATGCCCATCACGCCGTTCATGGGCGTGCGGATCTCGTGGCTCATGTTGGCCAGGAACTGCGACTTGGCCACCGCGGCAGCCTGGGCTTCCTCCATGGAGACGCGCAGCTGCTCGTTGACTTCGGTCAGGGCCGAGGTGCGGTCACTGATCTTCTTCTCGAGTTCGTCCTGGTAGGCCTCGAGTTCGCCGTCGCGCTGCTCGATCGTACCCAGCATCTCGTTGAAGGCCACCACGAGCTGCCCGAGTTCGTCGCCCCCCAGGGGTGTAGCTCGGACAGAGTAGTCCTCGTCGTCGATGACCTTGTGGGCGATGGCCGCCAGGTTCATGACCGGGCGTGAGATCAGACGCTGCAGCCAGAAGGCCACGGCGAGGGCGAGCACGCTGATGCACAGTCCCACCATGATCATGGTGCGGGTGACCGAGACCAGACGGGAGTCGAGGGCAGAGAGGTCTGACTGCACCCAGATGCTACCGACCGTCTGGTTGTCGACGATGATCGGCCGGAAGACCGAGAGCATGTCGTCGCCGAAGGTGACGTTCTGGATCTCTTCGTGGGGGGCCGGCACCGCACCGCCAACGTTTGAGCGCCGGTAGACCGCGAAGAGACCGCCATCCCCATCGTAGATGCAGGCGGCGGGGATCGTTGGCTCGGAGCGCAGGGCCTCCAGGGTGTCCTTGGCTGACGGCAGGTCCATGAACAGAAGAGACGAGGCGGAGTTGGTCGCCACGGCGTCTGCCAGGGTCTCAAGCCGCGAGACCATGGTGCTGCGGTACTCATGCCGATCCCAGAGGATGAAGACGGCCGTCGCAGTGATCAGCGCGATGCCTGTCGTGATCATCGTGACCGACAACAGCTTGGTGCGGATGGACAGATCGCGGACCGAGTTCACCGATCGTTCTCCTTGTCTTTGACCAGGGTGGCCAGCTTGAGCAGCTGGGAGCTGATCGACAGTCGCTGTCGAGCTGCTGTGTCCGTGTTGATCTCGAAGCTGACCTTCCCGTTGTCGATGTAGAAACGAGCCAGGCCGCCACTCGAGCTGAAACCGGCCATGTCACTGACGGTGAAGACGTGTTGGCCGGCCAGCTTCTTGAAGACCTCTGTCAGCCCCTTCT
Source organism: uncultured Phycisphaerales bacterium (assembly GCA_964537035.1). GTDB lineage: Bacteria > Planctomycetota > B15-G4 > B15-G4 > B15-G4 > CAZIAK01. The sequence continues at coordinate 16,005 of CAZIAK010000069.1, forward strand.
CTTCGGAGTTGCTGACGAAGAGGATGTGGCAGTCCTTGAGGTCCTTCACCTGCGGGTAGCGGCGAATGACGAGGGGGCGCCCATGGAGGGTCTTGCCTTCGATCGCCTTGTCGAGAGTGGTGCCAAAGGGATCTTTGCCTACGACCCCGAAGATGATCGGCGAGTCGTCCTCCTCGAAGGTCCCCTCTGGCCAGCTGGTGAAGAGGGCGAAGTTGTACAGGAAGGCCGCCTTGACCCTGTACTCAAGGGCCGTGTCGAACCAGGGGATGGCCGCCGTGGTGGCCAAGGTGACCATCAGGAAAGCCGTGGCCAAGGTGGCCGATCGCGATCGCCTGTGTCTGCTCGAGGAGTTCATGGTGCTTGGTGTGGACACGATGGCTGCTGTCAGAACCGTCTGACGAGTTTGAGGTAGTAGTTCAGTTCGACGTTGCTGAGATTCGACTCGGGCTCGCCGTCATGGAAGAGGTTCTGGACGCCAAAGCTGAGGTCGGTCTGCTCGTTTGGCTGGTAGCCCACGCGCACATCGCCGCGCCAGAAGCTGGGCACGCCTTGGTTGGTCAGGCGATCGACATAGAAGAGCAGCCAGTCCAGCTCCCACTGGTCGTCCACCACGTGGTGGCTGCGCAGATGGAAGATGTTTCGAGGCTCGTTGTCTTCTGTGCTCTCGGCGAACGGGTCAGTGGTGTCGCTGTCCGCCTCGAAGCCCACTTCCATGTAGGTCCAGGAGCCGTGCAGATCCCAGTCGTCGTCAGGCTGCCAGTCGGCGGAGAACTCGACGCCCCGGGTGAAGCCGTGCATCTTGTTGTCGTCCACCAGGGACCACTGCCAGGTGTTGGCGTCTGCCTGGAAGATGGGGCCGTCTTCGAGCGTGGCCAGGTGATCGTAGTCGTGGTAGTAAACGGCCACGTCGGCCTGGAAGCCGTCTTCGTCCCTGAAGCGGTAGCCAGCCTCGTAGGCGATCAATGACTCGGCCTGAAAATCAGCCGAGGGCACGAAGGTGAAGACCAGGTCGGTCCCTGGAGTGAAGCCGAAGCCGGGCAGGCCCAGGGCCGGGATCAGGCCGTCACGCTCGATGGGGGTGGGCGTCCTCACTGCTCGGGAGACCGCACCCCAATAGGTGTTCTGTGCGTCGGGCGTGTAGGCCACGCGCCCCGAGGGCAGGTGCTCCCAGCCGGTGTAGGCGTTCTTCTCCAGCTTGGTGCCCAGGGTCAACGAGAGGGTGTCGGGGATGATCGAGATCTCGTCCTGGACGAAGACGTTGCCGATGAAGAGCTTGCGGTGCCGTGGCGTGATCGACAGCTGGTAGGTGTTGCTGGTGTTGGCCTTGCTCTGTCTGTAGCCGCCGCCCCAGACCACGTCGTGGGTGTCGTCGGGCTGCAGACGATGGGTCAGCTCGATGTCGTAGGTGTTGCGGTCTTCCTCGTAGAAGAGGTTCTCCCGCTCGGTGCGGTCCACGTAGGCCTGGACCTGCACGCTCTCGTCATCGGAGACCTCGCGAGTCCACCGTCCCAGGACGTTGCCGCCGCTGCTCCGAGAGGTGTTGTGCACCAGGAAGTCGCCGTTGGCCGGGTCGGTCGCGAAGGTGAGGTAGCGCAGCTTGCCCGCGTACACG
>CAZIAK010000070.1:0-17567 GCA_964537035.1 uncultured Phycisphaerales bacterium
TCTGTCCATTCGCCCATCTCTTCGGTGAGCTCGGTCCAGTCGAAGTCGCCATCGATGACGAAGGTGTTGCCGTCGCCGGAGAAGGCCTCGTGGTCGAAGACGAAGTCGCCGCCCATGCCGCCCTCGCCGAAGAACAGGCCGTGGGGACCGTCCTCGCCGTCGGGGCCGGAGAAGAACATGTTGCCCATGGGGTTCTGGATGGCGGGCGTGCGCGTGCCCAGCTTGACCTTCGTCGTCTGCTTTTCGCCGTTGCGGGAGTAGACCAGCTTGACCTTGGCGCCAGCTGACTTGGAGCCGATGGCTGCTGAGACGTCCTCTGCGGTCATCACAGCGTCGCCGTTGACCGAGATCAGCACGTCGCCGTCCTCGAGACCGGCGAACCAGGCGGCGGTGTTGTCGATGACGCCGTCGATGGTGACGCCGTCAGAGCTGCCCTCTCCGAGTTCTACGCCCAGGAAGCCGCCGTCGGCATCGGGGGTGAAGAAGAACTCGCCATGTGCCTCAGGAGCGGGGGCGGCTTGCCTGGCCTTCAGGGTGACCAGGCCCTCACCGGGGCGGATCACCGTGATGGCGACGGCCTTGGCCTTGGCCGTGGCTGCCAGAGCGGCGGGGATGTCCGCCACCTCGTTGACCCGGCTGTCGCCGATCTTGAACAGGATGTCCCCGTCGGTCACGCCCGCCCTGCTGGCGAGGGAGCCGTCGAAGACGTCAGAGATGAGCACTCCGTCGTCGGTCTCGCTGACCATGACCCCCAGCTTGGGGGGCTCTTCGGCCGCGGTGGTGCGCACGCGAGGCGCGGTGGCAGGCTTGGTGAACTCGACCAGACCGGTAGGACTTCCGGCCTCTTGAGCGGCAAGCGAGGGGACAAGGGCCAAGGCGGCCAGGGCAACCTGCGGGACGAGCAGGGTCTTCATCGGTATTCTCCGTTCAACGACATCTCTGGAATCGGGACGAGCCTTCATACCCTGTCCCCCCTCTTTCTGTTTGGCGACCCAACATGATCTTGGCCACCGGATGCCTCGCAGACAGGGCCCTCGACGGCGCCTCCGTGAGGAGCGCACTGGCCACTACAGGGCTGGATAAGGCCCTGTTGGTGGCCCATGACGGTGCTGTGCCGTCTGAACTCAAGGGCCTGCCGGCAGTGGCCGTGAGCGTGAGTTGGGAGGCGAGACGCCGCGGAATCGCCGCAGCTCAGCAGTCGGGCTGCACCGCCGTCGTGCTCAGCCTGCCCTCAGAGTGGTCCCTGGAGGAGGCAGCCCCCGAGCTCTTCGGCCTCTCCCGCCAGGCCTCGGGCCTGAATCTGGCGGTGACCACCCCCGAGAGCGGCGAGCTGTCCCGGGTTCAGAATCTCGGCCTGCTGCTCGACGACCTCGCCGGCCAGCGCCTGGGCTACTGGCACCGGCCGTCCGTCCTGCTGCGCCGAGAGGAGCGGGACGTGGACTGGCTCGATCGCCTGGGTCGCTACATCGTGGGGGTCTCACTCGACGACGTGCTCGCCGGACAGGGCGGGCTGCCCCCCGGAACCGGCGAGCTCGACCTCGCCCTCCTGGCAGAGTTGACCGGGCGGACCCTCGAAGTGACCCTGGACACCGATCCGCTGCCCGACGTAGGCCTGCTCAAGCTGGCCGTGGACAGCCTCAAGACCGCAGGATTCGCATGAGCTCGAACAGACCCGCCGTACCCCTGACCATCGCCGGCTCTGACCCCTCTGGGGGCGCGGGCTTTCAGGCCGACCTCAAGGTGTTCCTGCGCTTCGGTCTCTCCGGGGCCTCCGTGCCCACGGCGCTCACGGTGCAGGCGCCCACGGGGGTGAAGTCCATCGAGGCGGTGGACGCCAAGCTGGTGAAACGCCAGCTCGACGCCCTGCTCATGGACTTCCGTCCCGCGGCGGTCAAGGTGGGCATGCTGCCGTCTGGCGAGATCGTACGGGCGGTGGCCCGGGCTCTCACGCCTCTGGTGCGCAAGAGGGTGCCGATCATCATCGACCCCGTGCTGCAGGCCAGCAGCGGCGCCCGGGTGCTGCCCCGCAAGGACGTGGCCCTGTTCCTGCGGCATCTGGTGCCTCTGGCCACGTTGATCACCCCGAACGTGACCGAGGCTGCCGAGCTCTCGGGGCTGACCGTGTCGGCCGTGCGCCGCGATACCCAGGACGTGATCAGGGCCCTGCTCAAGACCGGTCCCCAGGCCGTGCTGGTCAAGGGTGGCCATCTCTCCGGCGACGAAGCCGTCGACATCCTGGGCACCAAAGAAGACGTGGTCATGTATTCGTTGCCTCGGGTGCCTCGCCGTCGCAGCGTCCACGGCACGGGCTGCGCCCTCTCGTCGGCGATCACCGCCCTGCTGGCCCAGAAGGTGCCCCTCGAAGACGCCGTGGAGATGGGCAAGCAGTTCGTGACCCAGGCCATCGCCGGCGCGCGCTACATCGGCCGGGGCAGCCGCCAGCTCGACTTCACCGCCGAGGTACCGGGCCACCCGGCCCTGGCTGAGTAGGGAGTGTGGGCGGGGAGGGCCGCGCGCCGAGGTCGCCAAGGCCGCGCTCAGGGCTGGGCTCGGGCTCGGGCTCGGGGCTGGGCTCGGGGCTGGGCTCGGGGCTGGGCTCGGGGCTGGGCTCGGGGCCGCGCGTCAGCCGTCTCGCAGGCGCCCGAAGAATGCGGCCAGCAGTTCGAGGGTTGAGGCGGGGTCGACCGCGGAGAGGCCCACGTGGCCGCCCAGGGGCAGCTCGACGCCGTGCACCAGGGGATTGCCTGCGGCGGCGGCCAGGGCGCTGCGCATGTGCTGCACGGGCACCAGGGGGTCGTCCACCGGGTGGATCAGCGCCGTGGGCACGGCCAGCTCGGCCATGACCTCTGGGGTGGCGCAGGTGGCCTGAGCCAGGAAGCGGTCCGGGTCCTGAGGCAGCTCGGGGTAGGCGGGCAGGATCACCTCGCGGATGTACTGCCCGTAGACCCTGTCAGCGCCGGCGGTCTTGCCTTGCTCTGCCAGGCGCTGCACCAGGTGTTGCTTCACCGTGCGCATGACGCCCCAGAACATGGCCCGATCCACCAGGCCTTGGGGCTGGGGGAGCAGGGAGCCGTCGTCGAAGGCAGCGGCGCCCCGGGCCACGTCGAGGGGCGCGCCCACCGCCATGACCCCGCCCCGGAGCAGGTGGGCCTGATCGGTGCGGCTGGCTTCGTGGGCAGCCCGGACCACGCAGTGTCCCCCGTAGCTCAATCCCAGTAGCCCCACGGACACGCCCTCGCCCCGACCCAGGGCCTTGGCGGCGGCGAGCAGGTCACGTCCCTCTTCGATGCCCAAGGACGGCGGCGGGGGCTCGCCCCGGGCCAGGCCGTGGTCTCGCAGATCGAGGGCGAACACGTGAAAGCCCCAGCGCCGCAGCACCTCGGCGAGCTCGACCACGTAGGGGCTCACGTGCGAGTCGAAGATGCCGTGGACGACGATGACGATGGGCGCCCCCGGCGGCCCCATGCTGTGGTGCCCGCGCAGTGTGAAGCCATCACGAATGGGGATGCCCACCGTGGCGTAGGCCCCCAGCCGCTCGTAGTGGGGGGCTCGCCCCGCCCGGCCTGGCAGCTGGTCGGCCTCTCGTGTGATGGGGTCCCGGCAGCCCAGTCCGAGGAGCAGTTTGTAGGGGTTCGTCTCCCGGTCGGCGCCGTTGAAGGCCAGCTGATCGAGGGCGGAAAACACGGCCTGGGCCCGGTCGACCAGCTCGGGCTCCTGCGTAGGCAGGGGCAGCAGGGGAGCGGGCCCGTCGGTGAGGTCAGGCAGGCGGGGAGCGAAGAGGCAGGCGAGCTGATCGAGCATGGGGGGCAGGCTATCCGGCGGACGGTTTGTGGGTCCAGGGCACGGAATAGGGCCTGCCCTCTTGACGTGGGGGCCTCGCAACCGTATTTCATGGTGCCTTGTTCGACGTATGGCGCGTGGCAGGAGACGCCACCACCATCGAAGCGGGTGTAGCTCAGTGGTAGAGCATCACGTTGCCAACGTGATTGTCGTCGGTTCAATTCCGATCACCCGCTCCATTCTCCCCTCCTGTGGGTGTCTTGCGAACATGCTCCCGTCTGCTCTGGCTCCGCGGTTGAGCGCCTTGACCTTGACCTTGGGCTCGGGAGGCGTGGGCCATGGGTTCTGATCCCAGCGTTTGGTCCGCCGAGCGCAGCGCCGACCTCTACAGCCTGCCCGGCTGGGGCAGCCCGTACTTCGCCATCGATGACGACGGGGGGCTGGTGGTCCGACCCGATGGCACGGGGACAGGGGCCCGGCTCGACGTGATCGCCGACGTGGCCACCCAGCACGGCATGTCCCTGCCCCTGCTGGTGCGCTTCGACGGCATTCTGGGCCATCGGCTCGAAACTCTGAGCGAGGCCTTCGCCTCCGCCATCGCCGAGTACGGGTACCCGGGGGGCTACCGGCCCGCCTATCCGATCAAGGTCAACCAGGAGCGCCAGGTGGTCGAAGGGCTGCTCCGCGCTGGCCGCGAGCTGGGTCTGGGCCTTGAGGTGGGCAGCAAGCCAGAGCTCATGGCGGTGGTGGCCCTGCTCGATCGCCCGAGCCGCATCCTCTGCAACGGCTACAAGGACGAGACCTACATCGAGCTGGCCTGTCTGGCGGTGCGCCTGGGCCACGAGGTGGTGGTGGTCATCGAGAAGCCCAGTGAGATCGAGACCATCGACCGTGTGGTCGAGCGCGAAGGCCGTGACGCCGCGCCGTTCTTGGGGCTGCGTTCACGGCTGGCCGCTCGGGGCGCTGGCCGCTGGGAGTCGTCCGCCGGTGACCGGGCCAAGTTCGGGCTGTCGTCGTCGCAACTCGTCGACTGCGTGGAGTGGCTGCGCGAGGTCAACCTGCTCTCGCTGCTGCGGCTGATGCACTTTCACATTGGCAGCCAGATCACGGCCATCCGTCCCTGGAAGGCCGCCCTGCGCGAGGCCTCGCGCCTGTACGTCGAGCTGCGCCGCATGGGCTGTCCCCTCGATCTGTTCGATGTGGGCGGCGGTCTGGCGGTGGACTACGACGGCAGCCGCACGAACTTTGCCTCGTCCATGAACTACTCCGAAGAGGAGTACGCGCGCGATGTGGTCTGGGCCATTCACGACGCCTGCGACAAGGCGGGGGTCGACGCGCCGGACATCGTCAGTGAATCGGGGCGCGCGCTGGTGGCTCACCACTCGGTCATGCTGGTCGAGGTGACCGGTACGGCGCGGCTCACCCGGGACGGCGAAGTGGCCGCCGCCACCGACGACGAACCGGAGCTGGTCGAGGAGCTGCGCCACAACCTGTCGCGCCTGTCCCGCAAGAACGCGGGCGAGGTCTATCACGACGCGTTGAACCTGCGCGAAGAGACCCTGTCTCGATTCGGCATGGGCTTGGTCGACCTGCCTACTCGTGCCCTGTGCGAAGACCTGTTCTTCGCCACCCTCGACCGGGTGGTCCAGCTGGTCGACTCCCTCGACGATGTGCCCGAAGACCTGGACGGCCTGCCCGATCGCATGGCCGACACGTATTTCTGCAACTTCTCCGTGTTTCAGTCGGTCCCCGATCACTGGGCCATTCGCCAGGTGTTTCCGGTGATGCCGGTGCAGCGCCTGGGCGAGCGCCCGTCGGTGCGCGCCGTGCTGGCCGACATGACCTGCGACAGCGACGGCAAGCTCGACCGCTTTCCCGATCGCCGCGACGTGAAGCGCGTGCTCGAAGTGCATGAGCTGCGGGAGGGCGAGCGCTACGTCCTGGGCATCTTCTTGGTGGGCGCGTATCAAGAGACCCTGGGCGATCTGCACAACCTCTTCGGTGATACGGACACGGTGCACGTCGAAGTGGACGGCGACGGTCAAGTGCGCATCAGCGACAGCGTGCAAGGCGAAGCGGTGGGCGAGGTGCTGACCTACGTGGGCTTCGACGAGCAGTGGTTGATGGGACGGTACGACGCCGCCCTCGATCGCCTGGTGAGCGATGACGAGCTGACCCGGGCCGAGGCCGACGAAGTGCGGGTCGACCTGATCAGGAACCTGGCCGGCAACACGTACCTCACGGCAGGTTCGGTGAAGACCGTGCGCCGTGATGACCTGGCCGAAGAAGAAGAGGGTCTGACTCCGGCGACAGAGTCGGGTGCGAGTGAGTCGGCCTCGACGGATCCGGGTGCATGCGGGCCAGGAGCGAGCGGGCCGGGGCAGACAGAGTCGGGCGCGACCGAGGCTGGCAAGACTGAGCCGGGCGCGAGCGCGCCGGCCGCAGCGAAGCTGACCAAGAATCCCTGAGGCCAGGAGCCACCATGTCGGGCGAAGATCAACGCAGGCCCCTCGTCGACTTGCACTGCCATCTCGATGGTGCGGCGCGTCCCCAGACCCTGCTCGATCTGGCGGCGAGCGCTGGCATCGCGCTGCCCGCGGACAACGTGGAGGACCTGCTGCCTCACGTGCAGGTGTCGCCCAACTGCACGTCGTTGCGGGAGTTCTTGCTGACGTTCGAGACGTTCTATCCGGTGCTCTCCGTCCCCGGGGCCATGGAGCGGGTGGCCCACGAGCTGCTCGAAGACGCGGCCGCTGAGGGTGTGGCCCACCTCGAAGTGCGCTTCTGCCCGGCGTTGCAAGCCAGCGACAAGCAGTCAGCGGCCGCTGTGATGGAGCACGTGATGACCGGGCTGGAAGCCGGCGGTCGAGCCAGCGGGGTGACCTGGGGGGCCATCGTCTGCTGCTACCGCCCGTTGTCGCTGGAGGTGAACGAAGCGCTGGTCGACCTGGCCATCAGCAACGCTGACCGCGGTGTGGTCGCCGTCGATCTGGCGGGCCCCGAAGATCTTCCCGGCGCCCCGTTCGCCGCGCCGATTGCTCGGGCGCGGGACGCGGGCCTGGGCGTGACCATTCATGCCGGCGAAGCCGCAGGTCCCGAGTCGGTCCGCGAAGCCCTCGATGTGCTGGGCGCCACACGCATCGGCCACGGCGTGGCCCTCATCGACGACGACGAGCTGCGCCGCCGGGTCGCCGGCGAGGGCATCGTGCTGGAGTGCTGCCTGACCAGCAACGTGCAGACCGGTGCGGTGGCCAGCCTCGACGTGCACCCCTTCGAGCGCTTTCGCAACGAGGGCCTGGCGGTGACGTTGAACACCGACGACCCGGCAGTGTGCGGCTGCACGCTGAGTGGCGAGTACGCCCTGGCGGCGCAGCAGTGGGGTTACGGCGCGCAGGTGCAGCGAGCGTTGACTGCGGCTGCGATCGACGGGGCGTTCATGACCCGCGAGCGCGCCGCTGAGCTGCGGGAGTTGTTGGGCAGCTGACCCGGCAGGGTGCAAGGGTTGGCTCACTGGCTGACGTCGGCGACCACGAGATCGAGGTCAAAAGCTTCGGTGGAGCTTGGACGGCCTGGACGCCCCCACTCCTCCAGCCTCAAGACACGCTCACCCCAACAGCGGGGCCAGGGCCATGGCGGCAGCGAGTGGCACCAGCGTCATGGTCGCGTTGTCGTCGATCCAGCGCAGGCGGGGCCACTCGGCGGCGACGGTGAGCGGGGCCATGACCGCGGCCAACCACAGCGGTGCGCCGAGCCAGAGGCCGCTGCCGATCCAGATGGCTGCGGTGACCGAGACGCCGATGGCAAAGACCAGCCCGTCGCTCTTGCCCGCTCGGCGCAGCTCGCCGAGCAGCGGGTCGACCAGCGCGAGGCTCCAGATGATCGGCAGGCCCAGGGCTGCGCCCATGGTGCCCATCGCCGGGGCGAAGTGCAGGGTGGCTCCTACCGAGAGCGATCCCCAGGCCATGGCCGAGAGCTGCCGCGCTTCGTAGGCCCGTTGTCCGAAGACGGTGATGCCCTTCGAGATACGCACCAGCTCGCTCACCACCACGAGGGCCATGAGCGCGCCGAGCAGCAGCGCGCGGGGTTGGCCCGTGGCCTCTTCGATCAGACCCACGTACCAGTACCAGGCCAGGGGGATGGTGACCATGCTGACGTGAAACACGCGTCGGGCCAGGTGCCCGCTGCGGCCGCCCACGCTGTGCTTGGCGTGGTCGTGACCGACGTCGTCGGGGGTTGTGGCGTTGCGCTGCACTCGGGCTCTCTTAGTGGGCTGGCACTGTACGACAGATGCGCTGGTGGTGATGGCATCTGCCCTGGCTAGCGGTCACAGAACGACAACAGCAGGGCCACGAGGGCGCCAGATCGGTGAGCTCGACAGTCCTGCTACGCTCTGCGAACCGCAACAAGCGCCGGCCTGTTCGCTCTGAGGATACCTCTCATGTCACCACTCTTACCCGCCCGATGGCTGTCCGTCCTGACCTCTTCTGCGCTGCTGCTCTCTGGAGTGTTGGCGCCTCAAGCGGGAGCGCAGCAGTCTCTGCCCAGCCCGCGGGTCAGCCCACCGGCTCGGGTGGTTCAAGGCATCGGTCTCACCGAAGTCGAGGTGAGCTACCACCGCCCGGCCGTGAAGGGCCGTTCGATCTTCGGCGGCTTGATCCCCTTCGGGCAGATCTGGCGGGCCGGCGCCAACGAGAACACGACCGTGCGCTTCGCCGGTGATGTCTCTGTGGCGGGAGAACACCTGGCTGCGGGCACCTACGGCCTGCACATGATCCCCGGCGTCGACAACTGGACGATCATCTTCTCCCACAACGCGTCGTCCTGGGGCAGCTACTTCTACGACCGCTCCGAAGACGCGCTGCGGGTGGACGTCCCGTCCCACAAGGCTCCCTTCACCGAGTGGATGGCCTACGAGTTCGGCGCTCTCGACAAGAACAGCGCGACCTTGACCATGCGCTGGGCCGAGCTGGCCGTGCCCGTGCCCATCACCGTCGACCTCACGGCTCAGACCTTGGCGGCGATCCGCGACAGCTACCTGCGGGGCCTCGCCGGCTTCGACCCGGAGAGCTTCGCTGCGGCTGCAGCTTGGTGTCTGGCCAACGACGTGAATCACGAAGAGGCCCTGGGTTGGTGCGAGCGCTCGTTCCGCACCGGCGCCACCTTCACCAAGCGCTGGACCAAGGCCGGTCTGCTCGAAGCCCTCGGTCGTCACGACGAGGTCGAACTCATGCGCGAGCAGGCGCTCGAGCTGGCCACCGAGGTCGAGGTCAACGCCATGGGCTACCAGTTCTTCACCCAGGGCCGCGTCGAGCAGGCCATCGACCTGTTCGAGCGCAACGTGGCCGAGCATCCCGACTCATGGAATGTGCACGACAGCCTGGGCGAGGCCTACGCAGCGCAGGGCCGGATAGAAGAGGCCCGGGCGAGCTACGAACGGGCGTTGGCCATGGCCGACGAGACGCAGACGGGGCGCATTCAGGGGGTGCTGGACTCGCTGTAGCCGCTCAGTCCCGCAGCTCCCGCAGAAACAGTCGCTCGATGCGTTTGTACTCGTCGATCCATGACGCGGGGTCGGTGAATCCGTGGCCCTGGCTGGGGTAGAGCATCACGTCGAAGTCCTTGCCCAGCTCGATCATCTTCTCCATCAGGCGAATGGAGTCCTGGGCGAAGACGTTGTTGTCCTTGAGTCCGTGCAGCAACAGCAGCGGGTTCTGCAGACCCTCGACGTGATCGATGGGGCTGCTGCGCTCGTAGGCCTCCGGGTCGTCGTCGGGGAGGCCCAGGCGCGGGTTGGTGTACCAGTGATTGTAGGTGCGCCAGTCGGTCACCGAGCGCAGGGCCGCGCCGGCGGCGAAGGCGTCCGGGTGGGTGAACAGGGCCATCAAGACCATGAAGCCGCCGTAGGAGCCGCCGTAGATGCCCACGTTGTCCGTGTCCACGTAGCCCAGGGTGTCGAGGTAGTCGATGCCGGCGAGGGCGTCGTCCACGTCCTTGCCGCCCATGTGGCCATGAATGGCTGCCCGGAAGTCGCGACCGTAGCCGTTGCTGTGGCGGTAGTCCGGGTCGATGACCACGAAGCCCTGCCGTGCCAGGCGATGGTGAAACAGCATGTTGACCTCGTAGGCCGACATGGAGTTGCGCACCTGCTGCAGCTGCCCCGCGCCGTGAATGAACATCACCGCCGGGTAGGTCTGGTCGGGGTCGAAGGGCACGGGCTTGTAGAGGTAGGCGTGGACCACCGCGCCATCGTCGGGATTGGTGTAGGTGATCAGCTCGGGTGCGGGCAGGGCGAGGTCGGTGAGGGCGTCGGGCACGGTGTCCGAGAGCTGCACCGGAGCGCTGTCCGCGGCGAGGTCGTTGCCCACGGCGAGGGCGTGCAGATCCCACGGCCGACCCAGGGTGGCGTAGCGGTAGAGGACCGTGCCGCCGTCGGCGCTGACCATGGGGCGGCTGGCCCAGGCCAGTTCTCCCACGAGTCGGTTGCTGTCCCCGTTGCGCACATCGATGAGCTGCAGCTCCATGGACGCGGGGTCGCCCACGGCCAGCGAGCTGAGCAGCAGGCGCTCGTCGTCGTCGAGGGTCGTGACCCGCTGAATCTCCCAGTCGCCGCTGGTGAGCGCGGTGATGTCGCCGTTGCTGGCGTCCACCCGGTAGAGGTGATTGAAGCCGCTCCGTTCGCTTGTGAGCAGCACCGTGCGGCTGTCCTCTGACCAACCGGACCACACGGTGGGCGCGCCGATCCAGGCCTCGTCACGGTCGGCGAAGACCACGCGACTGCGGCGAGTCGCGGGGTCGACGATGAGCACCTGGCGCACGTGGGAGTCTTCGCTGATGCGATCCACCAGCAGCAACGAGCTGTCGGGTGACCAGGCCGTGCGTCGCAGGGAGTAGCGGTCCGCTTGATCGAGGGCGACCTCGAACGTCTCGCCGCGAGTCACATCATGAATCGACAGGCCGACCTCGGAGGCCGGGTCTCCCGCGAGCGAGCCGCGCACGGGCACAGCCGTCACCTGCTCGGTGAGATAGTCAGCCATGATCAGCTCGTGCTCGGAGCTGTAGTCGATGGTGGTCAGGGACACCCAGCGCCGGTCGGGTGAGAGGTCGCTGGACGGCTCGGACGAAACCTCGACCACCAGATCGTCCAGCCGGTTCGGGTCGTCGCTGACGGACACGAGCACCAGTCGCGGGTCGTTCGATGGGGCCGAGGTGTCTGCACTCTCGTGGCTGCTGACGCTGTGGGCGTCAGAGCTGTCGTCGCCCTCGGTGTGGCCGGGGGCGCGGTTGTGCTCGGCGGACGAGCTGTCGTCGCCGCTCTCGATGGCGCGTGCAAAGAACGCCACCGTGCCCGAGTCCCGCTCCCACTCGTAGCGGCTGGTGCTGCGCTCCCAGCCCTCGCTGAGCTTGCGCCGCGCACCGGTCTGCAAGTGCACGAGCCACAGGGCGCGATCGGCGTAGGCGGAGATCAACAGCCGCTGTCCAACGATGGGCCGCAGGGACGCGCCACCCGGTGCCTCGAACAAGGGCCGACGCCTGCTGTCGTCGCTCACGTCGAGGGTGTCGATCCAGCCGTCCTGGCTCACCAGCAACAGCGCGCCCTCGGCGGCCCATTGCAGGGACACGTCGTCCTCGTGAGTGAAGAGCACCCGCCGCTCTCCCGTGGCGGTGTTGGCCAGCCACCAGTCCCGCTCGGGTTCGTCGGTGTGCTCTGCAGTCCAGCGGTAGAGCGCCCACTGACCGTCGGCGGACAGGGACGCCTGGGACGGGCGCAGGCCCAGCAGGTCTGGCGGGCTGAAGATCTCAGCAAGAGTCGGCCGGGGACCTTGCTCGGCAGCGCTGGGCGGCGCCGCAGTCTCATCGGCGGGCTCGGTGTCGCTCTGCTGGGGAGACAACAAGGTCGAGCAGGCGAGCAGGAGGACAAGAGGCAATAGAGACATGAGCGACTCTCGAGTGCTGGGGAACGGCGTCAGGATAACTCGCCACGAGGCACGTCCACTCGCCGACCCGGCCTGCTACGCTCGGGTCGACGCCAGAGCGACGGGGTTTCGCTCTCGTCCTGTGTCCATTCGTTGCCGAATCATGTCCGACCTGTCTGCTCAGCTCTCGACCTTGCGTGCGGCTCAGTGCGCCGAGGGTCCGCCCACGCGTCGTGATCGCGCGCGCCTGTTGCAACGGCTGCTGGCCGAGTTGCTCGACCGCCGTGAGGCCCTGTGCGCAGCCGTCGACGTCGACTTCGGCGGGCGCTCCCGCCACGAGACCCTGCTGGCCGAGATCTTCCCCACGGCTCAGGCCGCTCGCCATGCCCTGCGCCACCTGGGCCGATGGATGTCCCCGCGCCGGATCTGGACAGGCCGAGCCTTCTTGCCCGCCGCCGCCCGGGTCACGGCCACGCCCGCGGGTGTGGTGGGCATCGTCGGCCCCTGGAACTACCCGGTGCTGCTCATGCTCTCGCCGGTGATCGCCGCCATCGCCGCGGGCAACCGGGTCATGGTCAAGCCCTCCGAGCACTGCCCCGCGGTAGCCCATGAACTCGAGCGATTGCTCACGGCGGCGCTGGGTTCTGAACGAGTGACCGTCGTGCAGGGCGACGAGCGCGTGGGCCGTGAGTTCTCCCGCCTGCCCTTCGGGCACCTCTTGTTCTCTGGCTCGACAGCAGTGGGGCGGGCCGTCCTGGCGGCAGCGGCAGAGAACCTGGTGCCGGTGACCCTCGAGCTGGGCGGCAAGTCGCCGGTGATCCTCGCTGACGACCATGACGTCGCCGTGGCCGCTCAGCGCATCGCGGCGGGCAAGCTGCTCAGCGCGGGCCAGACCTGCATCGCTCCCGACTACGTCCTGCTGCCAGCGGGCCGCACCGATGCGTTCGTCGCTGCCTTCCGCGCCGCCGCTCAGCAGATGTACGGGAGCTACGCCGACAATCCTGACTACACGGCCGTGCACGGCGACCGTCACCTGAATCGCCTGCGTCAGCTCGTCGACGAAGCGCGGGAGGGCGGTGCAGAGGTGATCTCGCTGGCCGCGCCGGACGACGACTGCGCAGCCGCGGGCAAGCTGGCCCCTTGCCTCGTGCTCAACGCGCCAGCAGATTGCGGGCTGTTGCACGAAGAGATCTTCGGCCCGGTGCTGCCCCTGGTGACCTGCCCCGACGTGGCACAGGCCATGGCCTTCGTGGGGCAGCGGCCACGCCCCCTGGTGGTGTACCTGTTCAGCCACGATCGCGCCTGCCAGGACCAGGTGCGCCAGGGCACCACCTCAGGCGCCCTGGTCTTCAACGAGACCCTGCTGCAAAAGGGCGTCGAGGGGCTGCCCTTCGGCGGCACGGGCGAGAGCGGCATGGGCCGCTACCACGGCCGGGCGGGCTTCGAGACCTTCAGCGTCATGCGCTCGGAGTTCCACCAGTCCAAGCTCAATCTGGCGGGGTGGATTCGTCCGCCCTACGGCCCGCGCACCGAGCGGCTGCTGCGCTGGCTGCTGATCCGCGACTGAGTAGCGCGCTCCCCAAGACTGTCGGCGCCTGAGCCACTCGTGCTCAGGCAACTCGCCACGGAGTCTTCGCTGATTCGGCAGCGCGACCCCTTGCCTCGGTGCGGCACAATGCGGCCATGGTGAACACTCGTCCTTTGCTGCTGCCGATCTTGCTCGTGGGCTGCTGCCTCTGGTGGGGGGCGGCGTCAGCCAGCGCAGCCCAGAGCCGGGGCCCGGCCCTGCCCCAGACCTTGTCGTCGTCGGCCACGGTCTCGCTGGTCACGGTCATGCCTGGCGACCAGCCCTGGAGCCTCTTCGGCCACGGCGCCCTGCGCATCGTCGACCCGGTCTACAACTTCGACGCCACGTTCAACTACGGCGAGTTCACCTTCGACGAAGCCTTCATCGGGCGCTTCGTTTACGGCGAGCTCGACTATCTCCTGGCGGTCCTGCCCTTCAGGTTCCTGGTCGCCGGTGCAGAGGCCGAAGAGCGCACGGTGATCGAGCAGTCCCTCGATCTCGACGAGCACCAGCGGCAGGCGCTGTATTCGGCCTTGATGACCAACGCCCTGCCCGAGAACTGCACTTACCGCTACGACTTCCTGTACGACAACTGCTCGACCCGGCTGGTCGACATGCTGCGCGCCGTCTTGGGCGATGGCCTGGTGTTGCCTTCCGGGCCAGATCCCGAGCTGACCTTTCGCGAGCTGCTGGGCACGCACCTGGGGCCGCACCCGTGGTTCTCCCTGGGCATCGAGACCGCTCTGGGCGGCGAGGTGGATCAGCTGGCCACGTTCGAGCAGGGTTGGTTCTTGCCGGCTCTGTTCTTGGACGCGGTCGACCGGGGCGTGATCGACGGCCGGGCGTTGGTCAGCGAGACAGAGACCCTGTACGACTCGGGGCGCGCTCCCGTGACGCCCCGAGCGCGGTGGCCTTTCTCGCTGGTGGGCGGGCTGCTCGCTGTGGTCGGTCTGTTCAGTGCCAGGCGTCGCGCGCTCTCGGGTCAGCGCCTCTCGTCCCTCATCGATGGGGCCCTGCTCTTTCTCTGCGGACTGGCTGGGGTGGTCCTGCTCGGCCTGTGGTTCGGCACTCTGCATCACGTCACGGCCCAGAACGGCAACGTGCTCTGGGCCCTGCCGACCCATCTCCTTGCGGCGTTCCTCCTGGGACGCTCGGCGAGCACAGCGTGGCTGCGGGGCTATCTGGTGCTCTCAGGTGCGCTGATCCTGGTGGCCTGGATGGGCGGATTGGCCTCCTGGCTCCAGCCCATGCCGGCGCTGCTGCAGCTGCTGCTGCCGTGGTTGGGATGCCGGCTCTTGTGGCGCGGCCTGGGTGCTACCCAGGCGATCCCCGCGAACGCCGGTTGAGTCGCCCCCAAGCGCAGCGAGCGAGGTACATTCGTTGGCTGGGTCATCGTCAGCAATCCCCCGAGAGGGCCCGGACCGTGACGTCGCCCATGCATCGATTCGCCGAACTCGCCGCCCTGGCGTGCACTGTCGCCCTGGCCCTCGCAGGTGCCTCCAGCGCTGGGCTGGCTCAGGCTCCGGCGGCTCCCCTTGTGCCGTTGCAGCCCAAGATGGTGAACGCGGGGCCCGCCGACATCGTCAGCGGCGTGGTGCGCCTGCCCGACCCGTCCCAGGTGGCCCACAGCTCGCAGTCGGCCTTGCTGCCCGTGCGCTTCGACGACGGGGGACGGTGGTCTGTCGCGGTGCCCGCGGAAGGCTTCGGCGAGCTGTCCCTGGTGCCCTTGTCCCCCGAGGCGCAGCAGTGGCGGATCACCCTGGCAGAGCCTGGTCAGCCGCCCCGTACGCTGGCGTCTTGGCTGGACGAACGTCGAGCGTCGAGCACCACCGGGCCCCTGGGTGTGCTCCCCGGCCCGTGGGCCACCCGCTGGGATCTGGCCACCGACCGCATGGGCTCGTGGACGATCACCATCGGGCATCGTCCCGGCGCGGCCGATGGTCTGCTGCTGCTCGGCGGCACCGGCCCGGCTCGTCTGGTGAGCCACACCACGTCATGGCGCCTGACCAGCGATCGCTCTGTGGGGCTGGTGGTCTTCAGTCCCGGGGGACAGCTGCTCGCTGCTGAAGCCACGGTGTCGGTGTTCGGTTCGCCCGTCTCCTGGCCCCTCGCCGACGACGGGAAGCACGGAGACGGCGGGGCGGACGACGGCGTGTTCGGCATGGTCTTGCCTCCCCTGCCGGCCGGCGAGGTGCACGTCTCCATCGTGGGACGAGGTGTGGGGCAGGACGGCCTGCCCTTCTTGCGCACCACCGAGCACTTGCTGGCCATCGCCGACCCCGTGCTGCAACTCACCGGCGCGGTGAGCTGCCGCGTCGAGGGAGATGACCGTCTGGCCTTCGACTTGGGCGCGACGCTGGTGGGCCCAGCCAAGCCCGTGCACGTCTCGGCGGAGGTATGGACTGCTGATGGGGCGCAGGCGGTGGCCCCTCGCGGCCATCGTCCGGGGACCCGGGCTTCTGCGCCCGCGGCAGCCGTGGCAGCCGAGGCACCGGTCGCCCCAGTGGCCCCGGTAGGCTGGATGAGCACCATGGCCACCCCGAAGGCCGACGGCACGTTGAGCCTCTCACTGCACGGCGCCTGGCTGGCTCGGGCCGGTGCGGGCCAGCAGCTGCTCCTGCGCAACCTGCGCGTGCAGGACGTGAACACCCACGCCGTCCTCGACCTGCTCGCCGACACGCCCGTGTTCGCGGCGCAGCTGCCGGACGCGGCCCTGCAGCTCGCCCCCGCCAACATCACGTCGGCCATGTTCACGGGCGTCTCGGGCTTGTCCCTGGTGGCCGCGGTGCCCGGCGGCTCGGCTGAACCTGGCCTCGGACGACGCCCCCGCGACACCAGCGCCGTGGTGGGAGCGGGTGGTCCCATGGGCCCGCTGAATCCACCTGAGCGAGCGCTGCTGCTGGTCCACGGCTACTGCTCCTCGCCGGTCTGGCCGCCCGCTGACTTCACCGGCCAGAAGCTGATCTTCGAGGATCTGAACGCGAACCGCAGTCACGACGAGTTTGCCCAGCTCATCGCGGCTCTGGGAGCCCCCCTGGATTCGTTCGGCGTGGTGGCCCACAGCCAGGGTGGTCCGGCGTCGTTGCACCTGCTCACCTACTACACCAGCGGACTCGACTTCGCCGTGGGCGGGCTGCGCATCCAGTCGCTGGGTTCGCCGTACCTGGGCACACCCCTGGCCGGGTCCCTCGGTGGCATCGGGCAGGTGTTCGGTGTGGGCTGCGGCTCGAACACCGATCTGTCCGAGTCGGGCGCGGCCCTGTGGGCGGCGGGCATCCCCAGCTGGGCCCGGGCCGAGGTTACCGCCTACACCACATCGTTCTCCGGCTTCTGGTGCGACTTCGTGACCAACCTGGTGCTCGACAACCCGGAAGACGGCGTCACCGAGCTCGACCTGGCCCTGCTCAGCGGCATGAACGTGATGCCCCATTTCGTGGGGCAGTGTCACACCACGGGAATGTCCGACCCGGCCCAGTACAAGGACAGCGGTCGCAACGCCGTCATGAACGCCGCCGCGGCCCGCTGACCCCGCCCTTTTCTGAACACCGGCCAGCCACCCTGTCGGCTGGACGGGGCCGGCGCGCTACCATGCGCCGCCTGCCGGCCTGCGGCAGAGCGTTCCCCGGCCTGAGATGTGACCAGCGGCATGACAGCGACGACTCCCCCCGTGTTCATTCTCGGCATCGCCGGGGGCAGCGGATCGGGCAAGACCACTCTGGCCCGCCAGCTGATGGACCGTGTGGGTGACGATCGCGTGGTGTCGTTGGCCCACGACAGCTACTACCGCGATCTGAACGGCGCCGACCCCGCGGACTACAATTTCGACCATCCCGATGCGTTGGAGACGTCGCTGCTGGTGCAGCAGCTCAACTCACTGCGCAACGGTGACGGCGTCGATGTCCCCGTCTACGATTTCGCCACCCATAGCCGCAGCGACAGCACCGAGCGCGTCGAGCCCCGGCGGGTGATCATCGTCGAAGGCATCCTCCTGCTGGTGGACGAGGCCCTGCGAGAGCAGGTCGACCTGCGGGTCTTCGTGGACATCGACGCCGAGGTGCGCCTGTCTCGCCGCATGCGCCGAGATACCGAAGAGCGGGGTCGCACCCAGGACGACGTGCTGCGTCAGTACGAAGCCACCGTGCGCCCCATGCACGAGCGCTTCGTGGAGTCGAGCAAGCACCACGCCCACATCATCATCCCCGAGAACGGGCTCGGCGGGCCGGTGGTTGAGGTGCTCGAAGCGTGGATCGAAGGGCTGCTCACTCCACCTGACGAGCGGTGATCAGGCCGAGTTGCTCGGCTTGCTC
>CAZIAK010000071.1:0-7830 GCA_964537035.1 uncultured Phycisphaerales bacterium
CACGCGCTCACCCCCGAAGAGTCACGGGTCATTCGGGACAAGGGCACCGAGCCACCCAACGTGGGCGAGTTCACCGACACCGAGACCACCGGGACGTACATCTGCAGGCAGTGCAACGCAGCCCTGTACCGCTCCACGGACAAGTTTCACAGCGGCTGCGGGTGGCCCAGCTTCGACGACGAGATCGCGGGCGCGGTGCAGCGCAACGTCGACGCGGACGGTCGGCGCACCGAGATCGTCTGCAAGAGCTGTGACGGACACCTGGGCCACGTCTTCAACGGCGAGGGGCTCACGGACAAGAACACCCGCCACTGCGTGAACAGCATCTCGTTGCGACTCGTGCCCGCAGGCGAAGAGCTGCCGCCACCGCTCTCGGCCTGAGCGCTCAGTGCGCTGGGAGCGGGGCCAGACCCTGCTCTCAGCGCTCTCTCAGGCTGCCCGGCGAGCTGCCCACCAGGCGACCACCCGCCGCGCCGCTCCCCGGCCCCAACTCGATCTCGCAGTCTGCGGCGGCGATCAACGAGCTGCGGTGCTCTGCGGCCACGATCAGATCGCCCCGTGCGGTGAGCCGGCGGAAGACCTGCACGAGCCGCACCAGATCTGACTCGTGCAGACCGGTGGCCGGCTCGTCGAGCAGGTAGAGCGTGGGTGACAGCGCACCCGCCAGACCTGCCGCCAGGGAGACCCGCTGACGTTCGCCCGCGGACAGCTCGCTGAATCTGCGGCCCAGGCTCAGGTAGCCGAGCCCTACATCCACCAGCGCTGCCAAGCCTGCGCTCAGCTTGCCCTCGGGCGACAGGCGCTGCAGCCGTGCCAACGGCTGATCCAGGAAGCCCACCACGTTCAGCTCTCGCCAGTGCACGGCCAGCACCTCGCGGCGGTAGCGTCCCCCGCCGCAGCTCGGGCAGGGCAGGGCCAGGTCCGCCTGGAAGTCCATGGCCACCGTCTCGCGACCGCTGCCCTTGCAGGCTTCGCAACGACCGGAGGGACTCAGGAACGAGAACGCCGCCTTCTTGAGCCCGCCGCCCTGGCCGTGGAACAGGGTCTGCATGGGCGCCATCAGGCCCATGGCACTGAGCACGGTGTGGGCAGCGCTCGGTCGACGAGAGCTTTGCACATCGCGGAAGATCGACAGGGGCCAGTCGCTCTGACGCTCGCCACCCTCGAACCGCCCCATCGCCGTGCACTGCACCGGCCCCCCCGCCCGAGCCGAAGCCTCCAGGACATCGAAGATCAGACTGCTCTTGCCGCTGCCGGACACGCCGGTCACGCAGACGAAACCCGAGCAGGGCAGCTCCACGTCGATGTCACGGAGGTTGTGGGCCCGGGCCCCGCTGATCAACAGCCGCTGGACACTGTCGGCCGAGGGACGGCCGCCCTCGCCCAGCGCCGCAGCCTCGCGCAAGGCCAGCGCCGTGGGACCCTTCCCCGCCAACACCAGCGCGGGCGGGCCCACCTCCACGACCTGGCCGCCAAGGGCTCCGGGCCCGGGCCCCAGCTCGACCAGGTGGTCGGCCCCGCGCAACACCTCGGGGCGGTGGGAGACCACCACCACCGTATTGCCGTCGTCTACGAGTTGGCGCAGTCGATCGAGCAGGGCCGCCACGTCCCTGGCGTGCAGGCCCGTTCCCGGTTCGTCGAGCACCAGGGTCACACCGGTCAGTCCCGCGCGGATCACGCTGGCCAGGCGGGTGCGCTGCAGCTCGCCGTCAGAGAGGGTGCGGCTCTTGCGACCCAGGCTCAGGTGCCCCAGCCCCAGGGCGATCAGGTCGTCGAGGCGGGCGGCGAGCTCTGGCAGCAGGGCGTCGATGACGGAGCCCGCCGAGCCCTGGTCACGAGCTCGGTGCAAGCTGGGGAGCACCTCGGGCAGGGGCAGGGACAGCAGCTCATGGAGGGACAGGCTGCCCGCGGGGTCGCCCACCACCACCCGCGCCAGCTCGTCCCGCAGACCACAGCCAGCGCATGAGGCGCAGGGCACGTCGACCAGAGGCGCTCGCCACTCCTGGGCGGCCTTGCTCCCTGCTCGACGTCGCGCCTCCCGCTCGACGAGATGCAGGAAACCTTCCCAGGGTCCTTCGAAGGTGTGCTCGCCTGATCGTTGCCCGCGGCGGAACTCCCAGCGCACGGAGAAGAGCTGCTCGCCCGCGCCGTTCAGGGCCACCCGCTGCACCTCCGCTGGCAACGCGCTCCAGGGCTGATTCAGATCGACGTGAGGGCCCACGGCGGCTTGCAAAGTGGCCAGGTACTGCCCGCCGGCTTCGGAGAAGAACTTGCCCGGACGCGTGCCCGCCAGGGCGCCCAGCGCGAGCGAGAGTTCGGGTGCGGTCACCAGCAGTGCGGGATCACAGCGCGCCACCACGCCCTGGCCTGAGCAGTCCGGACAGGCACCGAGTGACTGGTCCGTGCTGAAGTGCGCGGCGCTGAAACCGCAAGGCGCACCGTCCAAGGTGCCGGCCCGGGACCAGAGCAGACGCAGCAGCGGTCCGATCTCACTCTGGGTGGCCACGGTCGAACGAGCACCCGCGCGAGCCTGGCCTGGGCGCAGACTCAACGTGGGTGAGAGGCCCTGCGCAGCCATGAGCTCGGGCCGGGGCATGCGCCGCATGAAGCGCCGCACCTGAAACGGAAGACTCTCCGAGGTGCGGCGCCAGGCCTCCGCGGCCAGGGTCCCGTAGGCCAGCGAACTCTTGCCACAACCCGACACACCGGCAATCACCGTGAGCTGCTGGTGGGGAATGGACACGTCGATCCCGGCCAGGTTGTTCGTGGTCACACCGCGCAGGCTGATCTCGCCAGGCAAGCTCGCCGGTGGACGGGAGGATCGGTTCGATGAGAGCGGCGCCAGATCGAGTGTCTCTGCTGGCTGCGCCCTGCCGTCCCACACCTCGGTCACACCATCCGCCGCGGCCCAAACGTGCCGATGATGGGAGATGGCCACCACCGTGTGCCCGCCCTCGATGAGCGCATCAATCGCCACCAGCAGTCGCTGCACATCGCTGGGATGCAGCCCCCGGTCGGGCTCGTCGAGCAACACGAACGACGGCTCGGCGCTGGAGCTGCCCAGCAACGTCGCCAGCTTCACCCGCTGCCCCTCGCCGCGACTGAGCTTGTGGGACGCATGGCCCAGGCAGAGGTAGCCCAGCCCCAGGTCGCTCATGGCCTGGCACATCTGTCGCAAGGGCGGGTCGTCGCGGAAGAACTCGAGCGCCTCGTCCACGGTCATGGCCAGGACGTCCGCGATGTGAACGCCACGGTGCAGCACCGCCAAGGTCTCGGGCCCGTAGCGTCCACCGCCGCAGGCGCTGCACTGGAGCTCAAGGTCTTCGAGCAGATGCAGGCCCACTCGCCGGGAGCCCAACCCGGCGCACGCGGGACAACGGCCCTCCTTGTTGTTGTAGGAGAAGCGCCCCGGACCGAAGCCCAGCTCCTTCGCTCGCGGTTCTGCGGCGAACCGCTTGCGCACCAGGTCAAAGAGACCCGACCAGGTGGCCGGCGTGCTGCGGGGAGTGCGGCCGATGGGCCGGGCATCCACAGCGTGCACGCCCCCCGGAGGCGCTCCTTCCAACGTGCGAAAGTGGCCGCCAGGAGCGCCTAGCAGCGCAGGCAGCAGCGTGCCGAAGAGCAGCGAACTCTTGCCCGCCCCGGAGGGCCCCATGAGCACGTGAAACGTCCCCAGACCCAGGACGAGATCGGCCTCGCGCAGGTTGTGCAAGGTGGCACCGCGCAGAGCCAGCTCACGGCGCCCCTGGCGGGGGTTCAGCTTGCGCGAAGGCGGCTCACCGAGTGGGCTGGTCGGTCCACCGCCTGACCCTGCACCGGCCATGGGGAGGTTCTCGATCACCTGGCCACCCTGCGACCCCGCACCCGGGCCCAGGCGCAGCAAGTGATCGGCGCGCCTGACCATGTCCGGATCGTGCTCGACCACCAGCAGCGTGTTGCCCAGGGCGCGCAGCTCATCGAGCACGGCGGCCATGCCCTCCTGCCCGCTGGGATGCAGCCCCAAGGTGGGTTCGTCCAGGGCGATGAGCTGACGACCTAGACCGGCGGTGAGTTGTGCGGCCAGTCGCAAACGCTGGGCCTCACCGCCCGAGAGGGACGGGCTGGTACGGTCGAGGCTGAGGTGGCCGAGGCCCAGCTGCTCCATGCGCAGCAGACGTTGTTCCAGACCGGGTCGCAGGGCTTTGAGCACTGCAGAATCCGGCAGCGCGTTCAGGGCCTGGCGCAGCGCCCCGGACGGCTGGGCGAGCAGTCCGGGCAGGGTCCAGTCACCGAGGCGCGCCTCACGGCCCGGGCGCGCAAGCCGGGAGCCAGCGCACGTCGGGCAGGGCACGGAGCGCACGAAGCGCAAGATATTGGGGTTGCGGTTGCGCTTGAGCGTCTCCTCGATGACAGGGATCAGCCCGGGGTAGTAGCCCTCTTCTCGCGGCCGGGCGGTGATGCCCTCCCAGCGCATGCGCGACTCGATGCTGTGCTTTCCGAACGGCACCTTGAGCGCTTTGGTGCCGAAGAAGATCACGCGCTGCTGTGCATCGCTCAGCTCTTGCCACGGCGTGTCGACGTTGAAGCCGTGCGCCTTGCAGATGTGGTCCAGCACATCGACCGTCACCTGGCTGTAGACCGTGTAACCGTTCTTCAAGGTAGGGCGGAGCGCGCCGCCGCGAATCGTCTGTGTGGGGTCGGCCACCAGCAGCTCGGGGTCCACCCGATCGGCGATGCCCACGCCCTGGCAGGCCTCGCATGCTCCCTGGGGCGTGTTGAAGCTGAAGTGACTGCGCTGCAACGCCACGCCGCCCGGGTCGATCGCCTGGCGCGCGTAGAGCAGGCGCAAGATGTCCAGCCCGCCGCTGAGCGTGCCCACCGTGGAGCGCACGCTGTCGGTGGCCGTGTGCTGACCCACGGCGATGGCGGCGGGCAGGCCGCAGACCTCGTCCACGTCTGCCCAGCCCAGCTTGCCGTAGAAGTGCCGGGCCCGGGCGGAGAGCGAGCCCAGGAAGCGCCGCTGCCCCTCGCGCACGACGGTGTCGAAGACGAGCGAGGTCTTGCCCGAGCCCGAGGGCCCCACCACCGCGATCCAGTGGCCCAAGGGCAGGCGCACGTCCACGCCTCGCAGGTTGTGCTCGCGGGCCCCGCGAACGGTCAAGAAACCCTGCCCATCGGTCGTCTGGGGTCGATCCTGAGGCTCCATCGCCGGAAGGATATCAGCTCAGGATCGGGCACCCAGCGCCCCTTCGCCCACACCTGGGTCCTTTTGCTGATTGCCAGGTCAGATTATCTCCGTCAGGATCGCGACCGTGGCCCGTTGGACTCTCCGTGAGCCGTGGTAGCTCCCAGAAGAGTGTCCCAAGCCATGTCCAAGGGCCGCCTGCACATGAACGTCCCCCTCCGCTACACAGCCATCCTCCTCGCGCTGTTTTCGCTCGCATCCCCACTCGCCGGGCAGCAGGATCCCGCCCCGCCGGCCTCCGACCCACCAGCGGTGGAGGACCAGGGCGCGCCCCAGCACGACGCCCCGGTTCACGGGGCTGACGAGGTGCTGGTCACGGCTCGCCGCATCGAAGAAGACGCCCTCCATGTCCCCCGGTCGCTGACCACCGTCGACGCCCTGCGGTTGGCGCAGCGAGCGAGCTTCTCCGTGCTCGACAGTCTCGACGACACCATCGGCGTGTGGGTCGAGAAGCGCACCACCACCACCAGCGATCCGGTCATCCGGGGGCTCTCGGGAGGCAACATCCTGGCCTTGATCGACGGCAACAGCCTGTCGTCGTTCTGGGGAGAAGGCGGCTTCGCCGGAGACGACATGTACGGCAAGGTCGACGCCGACACCATCGAGCGCATCGAAGTGCTGCGCGGCCCGGCATCCGTGCTCTACGGCAGCAACGCCCTGGGCGGCGTGATCAACTTCATCACCCGCTCGTCCCCCATCGACTACACATCGGGGCCCCACGAAGCGGGCGCTCGGCTCAAGGTCACCGCCGGTACCGCAGCGCAGGACATCCGCGTGCGCACCGAGACCTACGGCGCCACGGGTGAGTTCAAGTACCTGGTGGGAGCCTCCTATCGAGACGTGGGCGATCTGCGCGCGGGAGGAGACGTCGGCCGTCAGCGCCCCACCAGCGGTCGCGATCGCAACGTGGACGCCCGCTTCGACTGGCTCTCCGCGGACTCCACGGAGATGACCTTCACCGTGCAGGATGTGAAGCGCGATCACCTCCATCGCTTCTATCGTCCCACCCAAGACAACAGCAACGACCGCACCGCCTTCGCCTTCACCAGCACGACCTACGAGCCCACCAGCTACTGGAGCGAAGCCCAGTTCAAACTCTACCACCAGGACAAGAAGGACGAACGAAGGTTCTTTACCAGCGGCAATGAGGGCGTTGCCCGCTGGCAGACCACGTCGGCAGACCTGCAGTTCACTCACGCCACCTCGTCGGAGCACACGCTCATCTACGGCGTCGGGCTCCATCGCGACGAAGGCGAGAGCCCGGACGACGAACAGTTCACCATCACCCAGCCCAGCGGCAACGTCTTCAAGGCCTCCCCCGACTCGACCTGGGACAACGGCGGCGTGTTCGCCTACGACACCCTGCGCCTGGACGACCGCTGGAGCGTGACCGGGGGCCTGCGCTACGACCACTTCCGCTTCGACTCCAGGCCCGACGCGGCCTACGCCAACAACCCGCAGATCCCCTTCCCCGCCGTGGACAAGTTCACCGACCGGCGAGGCGCGTTCACCGGTGGCCTGGGCCTCTCAGTGGAGCTGAGCGAAGAGCGCCTGCTGTTCGCCGACTACTCCCGAGGCTTCCGCCAGTTCGCGCCGAACTTCGGTCTCAAGCAGCTCGGCTTCGGCGTGGTGGCACCCAACGACCTGCTCGACCCGGTGACCGCCGACAACTTCGAGGTGGGGACGAAGTGGCGCAACGAAGAGAGCGAAGGCGCCGTGGCCGTGTACTACACGCGCTTCAAGAACTTCCAGAACATCGTCCCCGGCACCTACCTTGGCGCGCCCTTCTTCGACATCGAAGGGGATGGCATCGAAGCGGACGACGCGGTGTTCGTGACCAAGGGCAACGGCAAGGCCTACGTCATGGGCATCGAGGCCGAGACCTCCGTGCAGCTGGCCAGCCTGGCCCCTGGGAGCTGCGGCCCCGAGTGGAGCGTGGGTTGGGGCTTCATGTGGAACACAGGCAAGGACCGCACCAATGAAGAGCCGCTCCGTCACACCCATCCACCGCGCATGTTGCTCTCCCTGCGCTGGGACGACGTCGACGAGGAACGCAACGGCTGGTGGGAGCTGAGCGCAGACTTCGTGCGCCACTTCACCAAGGTGCCCACATCGCGCCAGGCCAGCGACCCCACCTATCGGCAGGACCCGCAAGACCCCACCAGCGGCCCCCTGCGCAGTGACGGCGGCCTGCCCGGCTACAGCGTTTTCGATCTGCGGGGCGGCTTCGATCTGTCACCCCAGACCACGGTGAGCCTGGCCCTGGAGAACGTCTTCGACAAGAAATACCGCACCGCCCACAGCCGCGTCGACGCCTCTGGCATCAACTTCCAGATGGCCGTCGACATGCGCTTCTAGAAGAGCCGCGAGTAGAGGATGAGATGACCACCGGCACCGCGCTCTCCGGCGAAGCCCTCCGAAGAGGGCTCATCGCAGCTGCCCTCAGCGTGGGACTTCACGGAGCCCTGCTGGTGCTCCCCGCGAGAGAGACCGCACCCGACACGGTCCGCGCGCCTGGCCCCGTCACCCTGCAGTTCGTCGCACGGGAGGCGGAGCCGGTGGCCGAGCCGGTGGCCGAGCCGGTGGCCGAGCCGGTGCCCGAGCCG
>CAZIAK010000071.1:7930-12638 GCA_964537035.1 uncultured Phycisphaerales bacterium
TGCCCGAGCCGGTGCCCGAGCCGCTGCCCGACGCCGACGGCGATCCGCTGGGCGACGCACCCCTCGACCAACCGGCGCAGGAGCTGGGGGACAGCGCCAACGCGCCTCCCCCCTACCCGCCCCTGGCCATACGCCGAGGTTGGGAAGGCGTCGTGCTGCTCGATGTGGAAGTCCTGGTCTCTGGCAAGGTGGGCTCCGTGAAACTGTTGACGTCTAGCGGGCACGGCGTGCTCGACCGCGCCGCCCTCGCGGCGGTGATCGACTGGACCTACGCGCCTGCTCTTCAAGACGGGCTGAGCGTCACCTCGCACACCACGCAATCGGTGCGCTTCCAACTGGAGGACTGACCATGGAGACCGATGTCCTGCTCTCCCTGCTGCAACGGGGCGGTTGGGTCATGTACCCGCTGCTGGCCTGTTCGCTCACGGTGGTCTGGGTGGTCATCGATCGTCTGCTGTTCTGGCGAGGCCAGGGGGGAGACACGGGCCACGATCCCGAACGGGTGCTTCAGCTGTTGCGTGATGACGTTCCGGACGACGCGCTCGAGCTGGCCAGCTCGAGCCGCAGCGCCTCCGCCCGGGTGCTCGCTTCAGGTCTGGAGCCTGACCACGACGGCATCCCCCTCGACGAACGACTGACCCTGGCCGCTCTCGGACAACGCCGGCGGGTCATGTCGCTGTTGGGTGTGCTCGACATCATCGTCACGGCGGCGCCGCTGCTCGGCATCCTGGGGACGGTGCTGGGCATCATCGACGCCTTCGAGGTCATGGAGAGTCAGGGCCTGGCAGACACTCGGGCCATCACCGGTGGCGTGGGTCGGGCCCTGGTCACCACTGCCTCCGGGTTGGTCATCGCCCTGGCTGCCCTGTTCGCCCACCACGCCCTGGGCGCCCGGGCCGACAGGGCCATGCAAGAGATGCAACATCACGGCACCGTGCTCGAGGCGCTGCTGGGGCGAGGCAGACCATGAAGCTCGACACCGTCCTGGCCCCGAAGCGCACGCCGCGCATGGTCCTGCTGCCCCTGATGGACGTGATCTTCCTGGTGCTGGTGGCCTTCGTCTGCGACACGCTGCAGATGGTCGTGCATCGCGGCGTCCCCGTGGTCCTGCCCGGCGCATCCAGCGGTGTGCTCTCGGTCGACGACTACCTCTCCGTCACCATGACCAGCGAGGGCTCGCTCTTTCTGGACGGCCAGCCTGTCGATCTTCCTGGGCTCTCGTCGTTGTTGGGAGAACGGCTCGCCGAGGGGCCCATCGAGCGATGCTTCGTCGCCGCTGATCGCGCCGTGCCCCACGGCCAGGTCGTGGCCGTGCTCGACGTGCTGCGCCAGCTGGGCATCCAAGAGGTCGCCCTCGAGACCATGGGCAACGGTGACCGCCGACGACTTGGCCGGTAGGCTGCTACTTCACGTAGCCCAGGGCGCGCAGCCGGTCCATCATCTCGTCGGGGATGTCGGCCAGGTCTGCGGTCACGTCCGGCAGATTGGCCACGTACAAACCGGTGGGAACACTCAGCTCGTTGGCTCGCGCCAGGGGATTGCGCTCGGCCTCGGTGAACATGGCGCTCAGCTCTGGCACCGCCAGCTCGGGCGAGCCAGCCGAGAAGGTCAGGGGCGGCGTCTGCTCCGCTCGCGCCAGCCCCATCAAGGCAGGACCGGCGGGCTCGCCGTCGAGAGTCAGAGAGCTGATCGTGATCTGGGCGTCGGGCGGGTCGAGGCGCAGCGCCACGGTGTCAAAGTCTTGCTGCCAGGTCTTGAAGCCGATGTTGGTCTTGTAGGCCGCGAGGGTGAGCCGCACGTCCACCGCCGAGCCCCCCGAGGTGATGGTCGCGAGATCGCCCTCCTCGAGATCGATGCCGTCGACCCCTACGAAGTGACCCTCTGTGGAGAGCTGGGCTTCGAGTACAGAGGCGACCGGGTTCTTGTCACCCACGGCGGTGAGCACCAGCCCTGAGAGCTCGCTGGCCCTATGGGCCTGCAACAGGGTCGCCATGCTCTCGGCCGTCGCGTGCTCTGTGTCATAGAGATTGTTCAGCTCACCAGGGTCGGCCTGCATGTCGAACAGGTATTTCGCCGGCTCGGGCAACACCTCTTCGAAGTACTTGTAGCGACCAAGAACGAGGCCGCTGGAGATGTGCAGGATCTGCTGCGGCCCCGAGATCAGGTTCAGGTCCATGAACAAGGGGCGCCGTTCCCAGGGCGCGTCCACCAGGGTGCGCAGGTCGACACCGGTGAGCGCCTCTGGCTGCTGCTCGCCGAGAATGCTCAGCTGCGTGGTGACCAGATCGACCTGGCTCACCGGCCCGTCCACTCGGGTACCAGCGTGCAGGCCCCCAGGCAGCTTGAGCATCAGCGGGACCTTGACCACCTCGTCGAAGAGCTGGGTACCGTGACCGCCCCGGCCGTGGTCCATGAACTCCTCGCCGTGATCGCTGACGAACCAGATCACCGTGTTTTCATAGAGCCCCCGCTCTTTCAGCCCGGCGATGAAGGCGCCGAACTGCTCATCTGCGTAGGCGATCTCGCCGTCGTAGAGATCGATGGTTTCCTTCACCCTTCTTTGCGGCGTCTGGGCATTCAAGCGACCCGGCGTCCCGGGAGGGCCTGGCTTGTCCGTGAACAGTCTGGTGAAGGGAGCATGAGGCATGTTGGGGCCGTGCACGTCAATGGTGTGCAGGTACAACAGGAATGGCTGGTCGGTCGGTCGGGCGTCGAGGATCTCGAAGCCCTTCTCATGAACCTTCTTTGCGTCGATCGCCTGCCAGTCGCTCGGCCCTTTCAGATCTGCGCCCAGATCATGGAACTCGTCGTAGGCCCGATCGAATCCCCAGTGGCCCACGGCGAACGGATTGGTCACGACTCCGGCCTGGTAGTAGCCCAAGGGTTGGAGGTACTCGCTCAGCAGCCGAGAGTCTGGGGACACCCGGCTGTTCCGTGACGACGCGCCGTGCCGACTGGGATAGAGGCCTGTGAGCAACGACGCCGTGGTGGCCTTGGTCCATGAGCTGGTGGCCGTGGCGTTGGTGAAGGTGATCGCGTCAGCCGCGAAGGCCTCGAGCTGCGGGCTGGTCGCACGCTCGTAGCCGTAGACGCCGAGGTGGTTCTGGCGCAGGGTGTCGATCAGGTAGAGGACGATGTTGGGCCGAGCGGGCGCGGCTTGGGTGGACACCTCGGCGTCTGCAGCGGGGTCATCGCCCGGCCCCTCCGGGCCACAGGCGAGAGACGCCGACAGGGCCAGCAGCACCACGGCGCAGCGCATCACTCCCCAGCTCGCAACGGCACGGCCACTACCTGTGGAGAAACAACCGAGGGTCTGGACAGATCGGCGTGTCATGGCTGATTCTGAGGCGATGAGGTCAAGGCGTGGCGGAGCGGACAGCTGTTGTCCATGACGCTCCCCTACAGGAAGGAGGGGGGAGTATAGCCATCCCACGAGAGGTGGCCCATTCTGCCGCTCCACGGACAAATGATGCGCAAGAACCGTATTGCGCTGACCGGGCGCACAGGTTTGGGCTCATCGGCGATGAGCTGAGCAGGAGTTGCGGGTACACTCGGCTGCCAGGCAGATGGCCCCAGCGCGTCGGGGCTTTCGCCTGGCCCCTCTCAGGAGGACGAACAGTGGCAGCCCCCCATCACGACCCCCGAGTCGACGCATACATCGCGCGGTCGGCGGACTTTGCCCAGCCCATCCTCAGCCACCTGCGCGCCGTGGTGCACAAGGCCTGCCCGGAGATCAAGGAGACCATCAAGTGGGGCTGCCCCAGCTTCGAACTCAAGGGCATGGTGTTCGGCTTGGCGGCCTTCAAGAAGCACGCG
This sequence comes from uncultured Phycisphaerales bacterium, assembly GCA_964537035.1. Lineage (GTDB taxonomy): Bacteria > Planctomycetota > B15-G4 > B15-G4 > B15-G4 > CAZIAK01. Next base: position 11,747 of record CAZIAK010000071.1, read on the forward strand.
AAGTGGGGCTTCTGGCGAGGCCAGGAGATGGACATCCCGGCCAGCGTGTTCAGCGAGCAGACCGGGTCGGACCCGCGCTGGCTCAAGATCACGGCGCTGGCGGAGCTGCCGCCGGAGCGGACGCTCATACGCCTGGTGAAGCAGGCAGCCAAGCTCGATGCCACCGTGGCGGAAGCGGCCAAGACAACGAAACGCAAGCCTGCGCAGAAGACGACCGTGCGCAGGGTCACCGTGCCCGTCGACCTGACCATCAAGCTGGCCATGCAGAAGCACGCCGCCGCCAAGAAGACCTTTGACGGCTTCCCGTTCAGCTCCCGTAGGGACTACGTGGAGTGGCTGGATTCAGCCAAGCGCCCCGAGACGAGAGCGAAGCGCCTGGCCACGACCCTTGAGTGGCTCGCCGAGGGCAAGCCCCGCAACTGGAAGTACACCCAGCGCGGACGCTGAAGCTCTCGCCGAACGAGCGCTGCCGCTCAGTCACTCAGGGCGAGGACGACCAGTAGCCTGTGGCCGCATCCAGTACCAGCGTGCGGGTCTGGCCACCGTGGGAGAGGACCACCGAGCCACCACTCATGGGCAAGCCTTGCCCATCGAACACCGCCGCAGCGCCAGTGCTGCCGAGGTCAACCAGCAGCAGGTCGAGCCCGGCGGGATGTCCCGGGCTGGAGAAGTCGACCACGTAGGGCCCGTGGCTCAGGGGATGTTCCACCGGCATGCCATCGCGGGCCACCACAGCCAGGCGCTCGCCGGCGGGGTCGAAACTCACGCCGTGAGGCACACGCTCGGCGATGGCTCTTGCCCGCGCCGTGTCGAGGGCGTCCCCCAGGGTGAGTTCGGCCAGAGTGAGCGCCTGTGCGCTGCCCTCAGGGGCAGCCGACGACCCCACGGAGGC
>CAZIAK010000071.1:12738-16968 GCA_964537035.1 uncultured Phycisphaerales bacterium
CTGGCGGCACCAGGTTCGGTGTCCAGGGCAGGGGCGCGCGGGCCGCACCGGGCAGATCGAGACCGGGCGCGAGCACAGGGTCACTCACCGAGAGCAGATGGCCGTGGATCACGCCGTCGAAACCCAGCTGCAGCCCGTGCGCCAGCACGTCTCCGGCGAGCTGCACCCGGCCGTCCCCTGCAGCGGTGGACACCACGCCGTCCGGCATGAGCACGGCCAGGCCTGGCAGGAACGCACCGGGCTCGATGCGCAGGCTGCCTTCGAGGACCAGCTCGGGCGCCGTGCCCATGCCGAACGGGCCGAAGGGCGCCGTGCCCAACACGCGCTCGGACACGATCGACCCGGCCAGCACCACGTTGTCCACCCGCAGACGGGCGCCGTCTCTGACGATCACCAGGCCGCTCAGGTCCGTGTCGGCGAGCAGCGTGTCGCCCGTGATCCAGGTCTTGGTCACCGCGGGGTCGCCCATCAAAGCCGTCACGGTCGGGGGCGACAGCCGTGGCAGGTCATCGGGTTCTGTGGGTGTCTGCGTGGGCACGGGGAGCAGCTGGACTTCTAGCAACCGAGTAAGGCCCGTCCCCTCTGGGAGCATGGTGCGCGCCAGGACGGCGCTACGATCGGACCCCAGCGAAGACACGGCCACAGCCGTCAGGCCGCTGTCCGGGCTGGCCAGCACAGGCACGCCGTTGAGCATGGCGTGGCGACCGTAGTCGAGGGCCGACTGGCAGCTCTCCTGCGCGGCGAGAGTGCCCCAGCTCGCCAGGGCAGCGTGGCGAGACACGGTGACATGTTGGGCGTAACCGAAAGCCAGGCTGGAGAGCAGCGCGGCCAACAGCATCACTGCAAAGGCAGCGAAGCCAGCTTGGCTGTCCGAAGGCTGGGACAGACCCTGCGCACGGACGTGTGCGCGGTGCGTCTGGGAGATTGGGAGCCGATCCCCGAGCCGCCCTGCTCTGCCTTGACCTGGCCTCATGGCTCTCATGGCCCTCATGGCGTCAACCACCAGGAGAAGCTGTCTTGTTCGCCCTCGGTGGACCACACGCTGACGTTGAGGCGGTAGAGCAACGTGCCATCCACGGGCAGGCCAGCGGCGGGGTCATCCGCCGTGGGCGTCGAGGGTGCGGACAGGTCGACAACATCCAGCGAGACCTGTTGGCTCCAGCCCACCAGGCTCGTGTCCGTGCTCAGGTCCGAGAGCAGGGGCGGCGAGAACACGGCGCCGATGAGCGAATCGAGGGCCACCACATCGGCGCCATTCGAGGCACCTGTGGTGCCACTCGGCACCCTGGGCAGGGTCTGGGCCAGCTCGTGAATCTCGCGGGCGAGCATGCGGGGCAGCAGCGAGTCCTCCGCCAATCCTGTGAGGCTGCGCGCAGACACGGTCATGCTCCACGCGGCGCTGACCACCACCAGGCCAAGCACCCCGGCGGCGAAGAGCACCTCGGCCAGGGCGAGTCCGCTCTGCGAGTGTCGGGGCTGGCTTCGCTTCATGGCAGATCCAGGGAAGGGTCAGCGAGCCAGGCACCGGGCGTCTCGCCAGGCACGACCCCATACCAAGGTTCAGGCACGGTCACCTGGCCAAAGACGGCAGCCGAACTCTTCAGCTGGCGGCCGTCGTCCATGACGATGGTGGCCGCCACGGTGCGGGCCACTTGCTGCTCCTTCGTCTGGGTGCACAACTGAGCGCCCGCCAGGCTCCTGCCCACGGCCAAGGGCGCGGGCACAAAGCTGCCCCCGCCGCTCGCCACCGCGACCCCAGAGAAGTCTGCCGACAGCGTGGGGATGACCCGGACGTTGATGGAGTCCCAGCCTTCGACCGTGAGCACGAGGGCATAGGCTCGGCCCGGCTCGACGATCTGGCCGAAACCCGAGAGATCGATGGTGGTGAACGACGTGGTGGGCGTGAGCACCAGCTCGATCTCGGGGTGCAGCCCCCACCAACCCCAGGCCGTGCCGTTGGGGACGTGGTTGGCCTCCTTGTTCTTGATCGTGTCCCACCAGAGGAACGGCGTGGGCGGCAGCTCCGCTGCGGGGACTTCTACGCGCCCCAGGCTGGGGCCGTAGGGCAAGGCGTCATCGGGAGCCCGGGCTTCATACAGGTCGACGAACAGTTTGCCGCCCAGGTAGCCTGGGTGGGTCGGGTTGTGCGGCGGGCTGGCGTGAAGGTGGCAGAAGATGTGCTGGTCGCCATCGAGAAACGAGACGGCCAGGGTGAGCTGGTCCATGCTGGCCGAGAGCCGTTGTTCGGCGACTCCGGCGACGGTGTCCACGCTGTCCGGTGCTCCATGGGCCATGGAGAAACCGAGGGCCAGGCCGTCCCCCGCCTCCAGGCTCAGCTCGACTGGCGTGCCTGCGGGCTCCCCCGCCGTGAACCACGATCCGGAGACTGTCAGCGGCCCATCGTCACGAAGCCGTTGCTGGCTCTGCGCTGCAAACGTCACCTGGGCCACGTCGTCCAACAAGACTCCCGTGGCGCCGGAGGGACGGGTCACCGAGAGCGCACCGTCGTCGAACTCGAAGCTCGTCAGGGCACCGAAGGGGTCGGACACCACCAACTGGTTTGCCGCTGGCACGTCCACCCACCAGGCATCTCGCACCGCCCCCAGAATGTGGGTCGCGGTCTCGTCCAGGCGAGTGTCTGTCTCGGCCCGGGCGATCGACGTGGCCGTGCTGAACATGGACAGCCCAGCCGAGGCCGCCGTCATGAGCACAGCAGACAAGGTGGCTGCCAAGAGCAACTCAAGCAACGTGAAGCCGTGGGACCTGGCGGCCCCAGGGCGGGGAGGGCAATACGAACGCAACGTGTAGGGGCTCCTGTCCTGTCAGCGAGAAGCGATCCTCCAAGGCGCGCTCACTGCTCCCACCCATCGGAACCGGGCAGGGACGAGTTGCGTGTCTTCTTTCGATCTCCCCAGGCCCTCCGGCCACGGCCAAGGGCAGCCGTTTTGAGGCAAGTGACGGTCATTGTCCCTTCACCCGAGCCGCTCGCCATGCCGAAGTGAGTGGTTCCGGGGCCTGAGCACGAGGCCTCCTCTCTGCCCTTCCCCTGGTCCTCGCAGGGCCCTGGAGCCTGTCATGTCGATTCTGCCCCGCGGGCTCGCTGCCCTCGCCCTGATCTGCCTCCCTGGCTGCGTCATCAGCCTCACCCCCCCAGATCAGCACGCCAGCTACCCTACCACCATCGCCGCCACGCCCGCTGCCATGGCTGCACCTGCGGCGAGCAAGCAAGAGGTCGAGCTGCCCTGGCGGACGGACGTGGACGATGTGCTTGAGCTCGCCGAGCGGGTCGTGGTGCCAGGCTTCTTCATGGTCATGCAAACCGAAGACTCGGCCAGCGCTCGGGTGGCTGGAGGTTCGACTCTCGGTGGCGGGCAGTCCAGTGGAGCCAGGGCTTCCATGCAACTGCGGGTGCAACTGGACGCCCAGGAGATGAGAGCCGTGGTCGACGCGGCGTACGCCGACTTCATCGCCCAGCTCCAGAGCACGGGCCGCGAAGTGATCAGCGCCGAGGCCATGCGTGCCGTGCCCGGATACAGCGGCCTGGACTTCGTCGAGACCGACGATAACGGTTTCTATATCCAGACGGCGAGCCTGGGCGCGAACAAGGGCGCGGTGGTGGTCCCCGCCACCGGTCAGCCGCTGTGGTGGACCAACGGCCAGGCTCTCTTCGGCCATCAGGTGGGCCCCATCTTCGACCAGAACAACCACAAGGCCCTGCAGTGGGTGTCGAAGAGCAACGAGGCCGTGGTCATCTACCCGGTCTTCCATGTGAACTTCCTCGACATGGAGTCCAGCGGCAACAGCATGAACTACCTGGGCGGTGGCACGGCCGAAGTGTCAGCGAACCAGAACCTCACCGTGTCCGTGTCCTACAACGTCTTTGACGGCAAGAGCCTCATGGGCGGAGCGGCCCTGGGCAGCGCGTCCCTGGGCAGCGAACTGGGTGAGATCGTGCGGGACAGTGAGTCGTCCGACTCGGGCGTCGCCTCGGGAATCGCCGGGCTCTACAGCGCGGCCACGTCGTCGTCAGACTGCACGCTCCATCTCGACTGGCCGGGCGTGGAGAGCAAGATCCTCGCCGGCGTCCAAGGCCTGAACGCAGGCTTCATGGACCTGGTCAACGAGTACGCGCCCTAGCAGGCTTTGTGTACGGTTCCGCGCACCGACCACGCCTCGGTGGCTCCATCGAGGTGTGCTCGGCGCGCGGCACGGTACGCACACGCTGCTAGC
>CAZIAK010000072.1:0-16745 GCA_964537035.1 uncultured Phycisphaerales bacterium
GTCCACGAAGGCGCAAACGCGTTCGCAGCAGGAGTCCGTGAATAGGTCGGACTAGGGCGAGACCCCGTAGCAGAGGTGGTCGCCGTACCTGCGCAGCAGCCCCGTGTTCAGGTCGCCGTCGTCGGTTCGGTTGTCTAGCAGCTGCCAGAGACCGATGTCGGGGCTGTTCGCGTGCACGGCGATGTTGGGCTGCAGGTCGGCCGGGCCCCAGTCGGGATTCCAGTCCCAGTGGTCTCCCAGCACGGGCGGCCGCTCGAACATCTGTTGCGAGATGAAGCCGTCCAGGTCAGCGGGCCAGACACCCTCGTTCTCGTCGTTTGGCCAGGCCTCGTTCAGAGCGTAGTAGCTGCGCAAGGCCGTCTGGAAGACGCCGAACTCTGTGTGGGCCGCCGAGAGCTTGGCGTCGCTGCGGACGTCGCCAAAGCTGGGGATGACCACTGCGGCCAGGATGCCCAGGATCACCACGACGATCAGCAACTCGACCAGCGTGAAGCCGCCCGTCGTGCGCTGGGCGCCTGGGGGGCCCGGGCTGGTCGACTGGCAACACGTGGGGAGCGGCTGTGGGGATCTCATGGTCTCGCATGCATCGGCGAGGCGGGGGGACGTCTTGAATCAAGGGCGCTCCCGTCGTACCGCCACACATCGAGCTTGCCGACCACGAAGAGCAGCAGCACGGCGCGAACGCGCGCGCTCCCGATGGACCCGACCCGGTCGCCATCACTCCGGCGGCGAGGTCAGCTCGTTCCAGCCGAAGCGATCTTCGCCCTCGATCAGGATCGACTTGTGCCCCTGGTAGATCTCGTCACTGCGGATGCGTACCTGGGGCACGGTGACCCGGGTGGCGAGGCCCGTGCGTCGGCCGGTGGTGCGGTTGGGGCGGGCGCAGTGCACGGTGTTGTGGGCGAAGAGGAAGAACTGGCCGGGCTTGACGACCATGTGCACGGCCGAGCTGGGGTCGAGCCGGGAGACGTCGGCCTTGCGGCCCTGAATCACGGTCTTGCCCATGCGCCGCCTGACGTCGCTCATGCGGTCGTAGCCGAAGGGTGTGTGACGCAACTCCTCGACGTGCGAGCCGGGGATGAGCGAGACGCAGCCGTTGTCCATGGTGGCCTCGTCGATGGCCAGCCAGGCGGTCACACCGACCTTGGGCTGCATGGGCCAGTAGGGGCCATCGCAGTGCCAGGGAAACTCGGGGTAGTTGGGCTCTTTGACGAACAGCGAGCTGGCGAAGAGCAGCAGGTCTGGTCCGTAGAGGCTGACCATGCGCTCGCGGATCGCCGGGTGCGTACACAGATCGTAGACCAGGCGCGAGTCGAGGTAGCGGTCCTTGCGGACGTCTGGCGAGATCGTCTCCGTGGCCGTGAGCACCTCGTTCTCGACGCGCTCACGGATGACCGCCATCTCCTCTGGCGAGCACATGGTGAACGGCCCGACGAAGCCATCCTTGTCGAACTGGCGGACCTGCTCGGCGCTCAGGGAGTACGTCTCGGTATCGTTCATGATGGGCCCGGCTTCGCTTCTGGCAGTCTGCTGCTGTCGATTCACACGTGACCTGAAGGGTAACAGATGCGAGCGATCTCGATTCCGCGGCGGGTAGACTTGCACGAGTCCTGTGTGCACGAATGAAACAAGCGGAGGTCTGTGGTGAGCATTGAAGGCAGCACGGCCATCGTCACGGGAGCGAGCCAGGGGATAGGCAAGGCCTCCGCGCTGGGTCTCGCCCGTCTGGGCCTGGACGTGGTGCTCGTGAGTCGCGACCCGCAGCGGGCAGAGACGGCCGTGGCCGAACTGCGCGCAGCGTCGGGCAACCCCCGGGTCGAGTCCTTGCTGGCCGACTTGTCTTCCCAGTCTTCGGTGCGCGAACTGGCCGCACAGCTGCTCGCGCGACCGGGTCGCCTCGCCGTGCTGCTCAACAACGCGGGAGTGGCCTCTCCCGAGCGCATGGTCACGGCGGACGGCCTCGAGTTTCAGTTCGCGGTCAATCACCTGGCGCCCTTCTTGCTCACGAACCTGCTGCAGGAGCGCCTCGTGAACGACGGCCCGGGGAGGGTGGTCACCGTGGCCTCGCGGGTGCATGAGCGGGGGACGATCGACTTCGACGACCTGCAGGGCGAGCGGGACTACACGGGAGCCCGGGCCTACAACCAGTCGAAGCTGGCCAACGTGCTCTTCACCTACGAGCTGGCCCGCCGCCTGGACGGCACCGGTGTGACTGCCAACTGTCTACATCCCGGTGTGGTGTCCACGAACCTGAACAACTATCTGGGCAGCGGTCGCGCTCCCTCGACTAGCCAGCCGTCGTTGGGGATGCGCATGAAGCGAGCGATGGGCCGCAAGCTGGCTGCGCTCAAGGGCCGCAGCTCAGAGGTGTGCACGGCCGACGAGGCTTGCGGCACGAGCGTGCACCTGGCGACTTCGCCAGACGTCGAGCAGATCTCGGGCGCCTACTTCGTGAACCGTCGCCAAGCTGAGTCGTCAGCCGCAAGCCATGACGAAGGGCTCGCGGCTCGGCTCTGGCAAGTCAGCGAGCGGCTGACCGGAATCGGCTGAGCAACCCCTGGCCGCCGGGGTGTCGAACTGCTGGCGCGATCGAGGCGCCTTCGCGGTGCCTTCACGGTGTGCAGCCGTGGCCCGGCAAACGGCTAGGGCGTGGTGGCCAGCAGCCCGTTCGAGAGGCCGATGCCCTGCGGCGTGGAGGGGTCTGCCAGCAAGAACTGAAACCAGGCCTGGGTGCCGGAGGGCAGCCCGGGGGGCCAGGTGGTGGGGGCGCTGAAGTTGCCGTCGGCGTCTGCCGCGAAGAAGAGCTGGCTGGCGAAGGGGAAGGCGTGCAGTGTGCCGCCCAGGGCCATGATCGGGCTCGACGTGAGCGAGATCCAGAGCAAGACAGCGGCGCTGGGGGGCGCGTTGACCAGGTCGATGCTGGCGGCGCTGTTGGGGGAGAGCGGGCCGCAGCCGGTGAGCGAGGGCAGCCCCGCCTGGCCGGGCGTTCCCCCGCCCAAGACAGTCCAGTTGGCGGTCGAGTTCTCGAACCAGAACACCTCGTCGCCCAGCACGGCTCCGGCGATGACCTCAAGGTCGCCGTCCCCGTCGAAGTCGTAGGTTCGCACGGAGAAGGCGCCGTCGGCTGTGGAGGTCATGACCTGTTCGGGCCCGAAGCTCCCCAGACCGTCGAGGTTCTCGAACCAGGCGACCGTGTCGTCTTCGATGGAGGCCGCGAGCACGTCCAGGTCGCCATCGTTGTCGAGGTCGCCGGTCCAGACGGTGCGCGCGCCGTCGGCCAGGCTCGTGATGATCTGCCGCGGACCGAAGGTGGCCAGGCCGTCCGTGTTCTCGTGCCAGCTGACCGTGTCGTCTGTGCCCGAGGCAGAGAGCACGTCCAGGTCACCGTCACCGTCGAGGTCGGCGGCGTGGGCAGAGCGCACACCATCGGCGGTGGTGATGATGGGCTGGGACGCGCTGAATGTCCCCAGGCCATCGGTGTTCTCGAACCAGGCGACGGTGTCGTCCAGGCTCGAGGCCACGAGCAAGTCGTTGTCCAGGTCGCCGTCGAGATCTGCGATGGAGATGTTCACCGCTCCGTCTGACGTGGTCGAGAGGATGGTCGGCGGGCCAAAGCTGCCCAGCCCGTCGGTGTTCTCGTACCAGAACACGGTGTCGATCGTGTCGGACACGGAGGCCACGTCCGGGTCGCCGTCTCCGTCGAGGTCGCCAGCCTGTGCGGACCAGGCGCCGATGGCCGTCCCGTTGATGATCTGCTGCGGGCCGAAGGTCGCCAGGCCGTCGGTGTTCTCGTACCAGGCGATCTTGTTGTCGGCGAAGGAGGCCGAGAGCACATCGAGGTCGCCGTCGCCGTCGAAGTCGGCGGTGTCCACCGAGTAGGCGCGGTCGGTGAGGTTGGAGATGATCTGCTCGGGGCCGAAGGCGCCCTTGCCGTCGGTGTTCTCGAACCAACGGATCAGGTCGTCGTGCCACGAGGCGGTGAGAATGTCGAGGTCGCCGTCGGCGTCAAGATCGGCGGCGTGAATCGAGATGGCACCGTCGATGGAGTCGCTGAGCAGGATGGACGGCCCGAACATGTCCTCACCGGCGCTGGTGGCACCGGCCAGCAGCGAGAGCCCCGCCAGGCCGCTGAGCGTGATCGTGAGAGCGTTCAAGGTGTCGAATCCGGGCGAGCTGGGGGGATGGCGCGGCCCGGTGTCCGAGCGAGTCCATCTAAGGAGGATAGTCCATCTTCCGCTCCTTGGGGGGACGGTGCACCCACACCTCCTCTCCGTCTTCGATGGCGGGGGTTCGGTGCAGCCCGGCGTGTTGGGCCACACGCTGGCTGGCGCCGTGCTCCGGGTGCACACAGGCGCGGACCTCGGGCACGCCCAGGGTCTGGGTGAGCCAGCGCACCAGGGCGGCGGCCGCCTCGGTGGCGTAGCCCTGTCCCTGGTTCGAGGTGCCCACGACCCAGGCCACATAGGCGCGGCCTGGGTGGACCGTCGCCTGGGTGAAGCCCAAGGCACGCCCGTCGTCACGCCGTCGCAGCAGCCAGTTGAGCCAGAGCTGCTTGCCGTCGGGGGATCGGCGAGTCTCGCGCCTGGCATACAGCGCGGCGAGTGTCTCCACCGAAGCTGGCGGGGCGCCGCCCGTGAACTCGTGCAGGGCCTCGTCATCGAGCACGGGGAACAGCGCCGCAGCGTGGGCGCGCAGCATGGGTGTCTGCTCAAGGCGGGCCGTGCAGATCTCCTGCGCAGCGGTCCCTGGCAGCTGGGGGAGCGAGGGCAAATCCCCTGCCATGTCAGCCGCTGCGCTCTTCTTGGGCTGCGTCCAACCTCGCCGCTCTGGATGGAGCGCCAGCCTCGCCGAGGGCCCGTCGTAACCCGCATTGGTGCCGATGGATCGGCTCTCGATGACAAAGCCTGCGCGCAGATAGAGGGCGATGGCGGGGTGGTTGTTGCCGCAGGCGATGGTCCAGGCGTCGTCGCTGAGGCGGGCGAGGCTGTGCTCGAGCAGGGCGCGGCCGATGCCCCGCCGGTAGCAGGCGGGGTCGACGTAGAGCCAGGCGAAGTAGGGGTCATCGATGCCAGCGAAGCCCACCACCTCGCCTTCGAGCTCAGCAACGAACACGTCGCACGAGGCGAGCTCTTCGCTCTCCGGGTCTTCGGCCAGGGGGATGAAGGCACGTGCGTCGAAAGAGCCCCGCAGCTCGTCCGGCCGGGCGCGATCATGAACCCGGCAGATGGCCGTCCAGTCGTTCGGCGTGGCGTCGCGAATGATGAACATGCCAGGAAACCTGCCATGATCGAACGCGAGATGCACGGTCGGGGCGAGACAGGAGAGCCCGGCGTCCCAGGAGCACGTGGCTCACTCCGGGCTTGCCCGGACTGCTCACCACGATCGGCTGCGGGCACGTCTGGACCCTCAGGGCCATAGCGCCACGGTTTCGTCACCGAGTTCGATTCAGCGCCGCCGTCCAAGCCAACGTAGCTGGAGCGACGAAGCGCTTGGGGAGGCCGAGCTTCAGTCGATTCGGGCAGATCCGCATGCCTCTATGTGGTGACTGCTGGGCCGGCGCGTGCTTTCTCTGATGTCATCCCAGTTCGAGAAGAGGTCGTTCAGGTGTTGTGCAAGATCGGGCGGGTCGAGTTGTCATGGGCGGGTCGGTGTGCGTCCTTCTGTGCGGTGCGCCGGGTCCCTGTCGACGCTGATCAGGTGAGGCAACACTCTGGTGACACTTGGGCATGAGCGTCGCCACTAGACTGGAACCCATGACTGATCCCTTCATCGCCATGCCGCGCCGCCGTCGACCGTCCTGGGACGTTGGGGCACGTCTCGGCTTGCTGGCCGGCTTGGCAGTGGGTTGCGCGTCGAGCGGCTGGGTCGGCGAGGCGGACAGCGAGGTGGCCGAGGTGCTGGCCAAGGCTGACCGCACCGCCCTCGATGAGCGGGCGGAATGGATCCAGCAGCCCCTGCCTCTGTCGCCTGAAGCCGCCGATCAGGGCCAGGGTGAACTCGCCGACCCCGTGGGGCAGCCGCCTGAGACCGCGCCTGCTCCCCTGCACATCACCCTCGACTCTGCCCTGGCGGCCGCGTTCTCCACCGCTCGGGAGTACATCACCGCCGAAGAGAGCCTGTACTTGTCGGGCTTGAGTCTGACGGGCACCCGCTTCGGCTTCGGGCCACAGCTTGATGCCAGCGTCGACACGGGCTGGGCCGATTCAGAGCTCGGCCCGGGCTCATCGTTCGCTGGCGCAGACTTCAGGGTCAGCCAGTTGTTGCGCAGCGGCGGCACGGTGAGCGCCTCTGCCGACCTGAGCACTGGCTGGACTGGCGGGCCGGGGGCGTCCCGCAGCTGGACCACGGGCGCCGACTTCAGCTTGACCCAGCCCCTGGCTCGGGGGGCGGGCCAGGCGGTGGCTTTCGAGTCGCTGACCCAGGCCGAACGGAACATTCTCTACGCCACTCGAGACTTCGAGTTGTTCCGCCAGGATCACGCCATCGCGATCATCGCCCAGTACTTCGATCTGATCCGGCGCAAGACCCAGCTGGCCAACGACGAGAGCAACTACGAGCAGGCGGTCTTCGATCGAGAGAAGTCCGAGGCCTTGCGCAGCGTCGACCGGGCCCAGGACGAGGCGGTGTTTCTCGCCCGTCGGCGCGAGGTCGACGCCGAGACCCAGCTGCTCGTGGGGCGTACCGACCTGAAGTTCTCCCTCGACGCTTTTCGCATTCGCCTGGGGCTGCCCGAAGCCAGCGAGATCACCATCGGTATCGAAGATCCACCCTTCGAGCCCATTCGCCTTGACGCTGACTCGGCGGTCGAGGTCGCCCTGCACAACCGGCTCGACCTGCTGACCTCCCGAGAGCAGGTCGAGGACAGCCGCCGGCAGCTGGTCATCGCCAAGAACCGCCTGCTGCCCGACGTCGATCTCTCGTTGGGCTACGGCCTGGGCGACACGAGCCGCGAGCTGGGTCGCCTGGGCCCCACCGACTGGAACACCAACGCGTCCTTGAGCGTCGAGGTGCCTCTTCAGCGCCTGCCCGAACGCAACGCCTACCGCTCGACCATGATCACCTATGACCGGTCGCTGCGAAGCTTCGAGCTGCTGCTCGAGAACACGGAACGAGACGTCCGTGCGGCCCTGCGGGAGCTCGATCGACTGGAGAAGCAGATCGAACTGGCGGGCCTGCAGATCACCCAGGATGACCGGGCGGTGGTGGTCACCCAGATTCGATACGAGGCGGGCGAGGCGGACAACCGCGACCTGCTCGACGCGCGGCAATCGCTGATCAACGCGCGCAATGGCCTGATTCAGGTGCAGGTCAGTCACTACATCGGCAGGCTCAGGCTGTACCGCGACCTGGGCCTGCTGTTCATCGACAACGACGGAAGCTGGCGCCTATGAAACTGCTCATACTGATCTTCGGCCTGGGCTGTGCGGGGTTGGTCGCGAAAGAGTACGTCCCCGACATGCTCAACGATCAGGCGGTGCAGGCGTCCGTGCCCCAGGAGGGTCTGGTCGCCGCGCGAAGAGGTCCGCTCAAGGTCACCTTGATCGAGAACGGTTCACTGGTGGCCAAGGAATCTTCGAAGGTCGACGCCGACGTACGCGGCGACGCGAAGATCACCTGGCTCATCGAAGAGGGCACCCTGGTCGAAGAGGGCGAGGTGCTCTGCAAGCTCGACCCCACCGACCAGGAAGAGCAGCTCGAACAGCGCGAGCTGGACATCGTCCAGGCTCAGGCAAACCTCGACACGGCGGTGACCGACAAGGAGATCCAGGAGCTGCAGAACGAGTCGGATATCGAGAACGCCGACGTGGCCTACGAGAAGGCCGAGAAGCAGCTCGAGCGGTACAGGGAGGGCGACGCTCCGAAAGAGCTGCGAGATCTGGAGATCGCCATCTCGGAGGCGAAGACCAACAACACCAAGGCCGAGAAGAAGCTGTCGGACAGCAAGAAGCTCTTCGAGCGGGACTTCATCAATCGCTTCGACTACGAAGAGGATGACCTGGCCTATCGGCGCTCGGTGGTGCGGCTTGAAGCGGCCAAGCGCGACCTGGAGATCTTCAACGAGTTCACCCTGCCCATGACCCTGCGTGAGCGCACGGCGGCCTTCGCCGAGGCGGAGCGCAAGGTCTCCAGCGCGGGCAAGCGGGCCAAGTCGGCGCTGAGCCAGAAAGAGGTGGCGGTCGACCAGTACCAGAAGCGTCTGGAGAAGCTCGAGAAGCAGCGGGATGAGCTGGCCGAGCAGATCGGCAAGATGACCTTGGTGGCGCCGATCCCGGGCATCGTCATCTACGGCGACCCCAGGCAGCCCTGGCGGCGGGATCAGATCCGGGTGGGCGGCGAGATCTGGGGCAACACGACCGTGGTCACCCTGCCCGACCTGCGGGTCATGCAGGTCAAGCTGCGGGTGCACGAGGCCGACATCAGCAAGCTCGACGAGGAGCAGCGGGTCTCGGTGAGCATGGACAGCTACCCGGGCCTGGTGCTCTCGGGCAAGGTGACGCGCATCGCCACCATCGCCTCCGGTGACAACCAGTGGGACAACGATCCCGAGGTGAAGAAGTTCGACGTCGAGGTCACCATCGACAGCGAGGGTCTGGACGTTGAGCTCAAGCCCGGCGTGAGCGCCAAGGCCGAGATCTTCATCGAAGAAAAAGAAGATGTGCTGTTCATCCCCCTGCAGTGCGTCTTCTTGCAAGAGGGCAAGCACTGGACCTGGATCGTGGGGCAGGACGGCGCGCCAGAGTCTGTTCAGATCGAGCCGGGGCTGAGCAACGACGCCTACATCGAGATCTTGAGTGGTCTGGAAGAGGGCCAGCAGGTGTTGCTCTACAACCCCAACCTGCCCACGGGGAACAGCGATGACCAGGAGGCCGATGGCGTCGGCGACGGCGTCGGCGATGAAGGCGACGCTGACAGCAAAGAGAGCGTGACCGCGCCCGCGCCCGAGTAGTCAGACCCCCGCCAACACCCCCGCGACCGAGAGAGCCTGACCTTGTCGAACGCCGATCCCGTCCTCGAGCTGCGAGCCATCGAGAAGATCTATGGCCTGGGGGACGCGTCGCTGCGGGTCTTGAAGGGCATCGATCTCTCCATCGTCGAAGGGGAGTACGTGGCCATCATCGGGCCTTCGGGCTCGGGCAAGTCGACCCTGCTCAACCTGCTGGGCTGCCTCGACCGGCCGACCTCTGGCGCCTACTTGCTGAGCGGCGAAGACGTGGCGAAGTTCAGCGATCGCGAGCTGTCCCGCATTCGCAACATCCGCATCGGCTTCGTCTTTCAGTCGTTTCACCTGATCTCGCACCTGACCGTTCACGAGAACGTCGAGCTGCCCCTGTTCTATGCGCGCATGTCCCGTGCGGCTCGGCGCGAGCGTTGTCGCGAGGTGCTCGATCGCGTGGGCTTGAGTCACCGGCTCGATCACGTCCCTGCTCAGCTTTCCGGTGGCGAGCGGCAGCGGGTGGCGGTGGCCCGGGCGTTGAGCAACGACCCGGCGCTGATCCTGGCGGACGAGCCCACGGGCAACCTCGACAGCAAGACCTCCGCCGAGATCATGGAGCTGTTTCATGATCTGCACACCGCCGGGCGCACCGTGGTCGTGATCACCCACGACCCCGAGATCGCCGCGGCCGCTCCCCGGCGTGTGCTGCTGCGTGACGGCCTGATCGAGTCGGACCTGGCCGAGGGTTCTGTCGATGCAGCGCTGGTGCGCAGCCACCTGGCCGGCACCCACCTCTGATGACGTTCCTCTTTGAGCTGATCACGGAGGCCCTGCGCAACCTGAGCCGTCATAGCCTGCGCTCGTTCTTGACGGCGTTGGGCATCATCTTCGGCGTAGCCTCGGTGATGTCCATGATGTCCACCGGAGAGGGGGCCCGGCGGGCGATCCTCGACCAGATCAGCCAGCTGGGCATCACCAACATCATCATCAACGCCAAGAAGCCGCCGGACGAAGCGGACGTGCAAGACGAAGAGGGCGGCTTCACCCTCGAGTACGGCCTGACCCTGCGCGATTCACAGCAGATCTCGGAGACGTTGCCCATGGTCGACCTGGTCTTGCCTGTGCACGACGTCGAGAAATGGATCTGGTTCAAGAGCCGGCGCATCGAGGCCAAGGTGCGAGGCGTGACCGCCGACTACTTCGAGAAGCTGAACCTCAAGCCCTTCATGGGGCGGGCGCTGAGCGAGCTCGACGGCGACAGACGCCAACGGGTCGCGGTCGTTCGCGAGCGCCTGCTGCAAGAGGCCCGCTACATCGGCGACCCGCTTCTGCTCGACCTGAAGATCGGCAAGGAGTACTACCGGGTCGTGGGCGTGCTCCCCGACAACGAGTTTCAGAGCCCCAACAAGGTCAGCCTGGGCATCGACGATCGTTCACTCGAGGTCTACGTGCCCTACCGCACGGTGGTCGATCGCTTCGGCCTCACCGAGACCAAGCAGCGAGCGGGCAGCTACGAGAAGAGCAAGGTCGAGCTCCATCAGATCGTCTGCTCCATCGACGACGAGGCCCACGTGGTCACGGCCGCCCGCAGCATCAAGACCATCTTGGGCAGCTTTCACGACAAGCGCGATTACGAGGTGATCGTGCCCCTGGAGCTGCTGGAGTCTCGCCAGCGCACACAGAAGGTCTTCAACATCGTGCTGCCCATCATCGCCGGCATCTCGCTGCTGGTGGGTGGCATCGGCATCCTCAACATCATGTTGGCGTCGATCACCGAGCGCACTCAAGAGATCGGCATTCGCCGCGCCCTGGGAGCCACCGGGGCCGACATCACCGCACAGTTCTTGGTGGAGACCGTGACGCTCTCGGTCGTGGGCGGGCTGCTGGGCGTGTGCCTGGGGCTGTTCGGCGTCTACCTGGTGCGCAGCTTCACCGAATGGAACGCGATCGTGACGCCGTTCTCGGTACTCCTGTCGCTGGGCATCTCCTGTCTGACGGGCGTGGTCTTCGGGCTCTATCCGGCTCGGCGCGCGGCGGCCATGGACCCTATCGAGGCGTTGAGGCACGAGTAGGCGCCGCCTCTTGGGGGCTGGGATTGTTGGCGTCGCGGGCGAGCACCCCCGTGCGCTGCGATCGACTGCGGGCTCGCCTGGCGGCTCGCTCCTCGTATATCGCTGCGCACGGGGGTGGGGTTGCTCGGGTTTTGGGGGGATGTTGGAATGGGGGGGTGATGAGATGTGCTCACCTCAATGCTCGCGTTGGCCTTTCTGTCTTGTGGCGGGGGTTGGTGCTGGGGGTTTTGGTGCCTTCGATCTTGTTGGGGCCTGCCTTTGCTTCGGGGTTGGCCTTGTTGCATGCCCATGGGTCTGAGGGGCTGCATGAGCATGTGTTGCCGGCTTCTGTGTCTCGGGGCGATGCTGCCTTGCTGCAGGTTTGGCACGAGGGGGAGCATGGCGTGGCTGAGCACAGCGTGAGTGAGCACGCTGCTCATGAGCGGGTCAGTCATGAAGGTGAAAGCGCTGCTGTGCCGGGGCCTGTGGGGCAAGAGCCTGCGGGCCACGAGCACCGTGAAGCTGCAGGCGGCGTGGTCGCTCACTTCGAAGATGTACCGGGGCATGTGCCTCACGGGAGCATCGTCGAGCTGGCCGTGTCCCCTACATTCCGCCCAGAGTTGCAGGGTCGCTCGATCGACCAGCTGCCTGGGATGGGCCAAGAGTTGCCCCCTGTGTTGATGGGCGATTTCGATCTAGCGGCCCTGCTGGGGCCAGCTCTCCCTGAACGCGCTGGCCAAGCCGTGCGTGCCGTGCGCCATGGGCGCTGCACCGGAGCGCTACGGGTGCTCTGTCTCAGTGGCGGGCTGTTGATCTAGGGCGAGCTGTCAGTGGCCGGCGTGCGCGCCGGTGTGGGTTCTGACCATCCCGTGCCATGGCTTGGCGCGGTCCATCGACGTTCGTCCGTAGGGCTGTTTCCTTGAAGATCTTCAGTGTTGTTCCGTTGTGTGTTGGCTCCGTTTTCATCTTGTTGTCTCTGCTCCTTGGCTGCAGCCCGGTCGTTGCGTCCCAGGACGTCGGTGTGGCCGATGCTGAAGCGGGGCCTGAAGCCGAGGCCGAGATCGAACCTGCGATCACCACGCTCTTTGGCCAGCGCGTGCTGCTGTTCATGGAGAACCCCCACCTGATTTGCGGTGAGTCCGCCAGGTTCCTGGCTCACTTCTCCGTACTGGAGACTGGCGAGCCGGTGCGCGCAGGCAGGGTCGAGTTGCAGATCGGCGCCAAGACCCTGGTGGCTGACGGCCCCAAGCGCGACGGGCTGTTCATTCCCGAAGGGAGCTTCGAGCAAACGGGCGACCTGGCGGCCACCATCACTCTCACCAGTGAGCAGGCTTCAGAGACCCTCGACCTGGGTCTGGTGACGGTGCACGAGGCTCGCCGCGATGCCGCAGCAGCCGCGGACGCCGCAGCAAGCGACGAGTTACCGGGGCAAGTGCCCTTCTTGATGGAGCAGCAGTGGAAGGTCGGCACCTTGTTGGCCCCGGCGGGCGCCCGGCAGCTGACGCAGCGGCTGGTGGTCCCTGCGCAGATCGTCCTGGCTGAAGGTGCCTCGGCGGTGCTGTCGTCGCCGGTGTCGGGACGCTTGCTTGCGCCCATGGGTGGTTCGCTGGTGCGCACGGGTGACGTGGTCGAGCAGGGTCAGGTGTTGGCCGTGGTGGAGCCGCCGTTGAGCGCTGACGTGGCGGCTCAGCTGAGCGCACTGGAGCTGGAGCTGGAGCTGCAGTCCCTGGCGGTCGAACGGCAGCTCGCCGAGGCGTCCACCCAGCTGGGCTTCGCAGAGGTCGAGCGGGAGCGGATCGCCCAGCTGGTCGCGAAGGGGCTGGCCACGCGGCAGGCCCTGGCCCAGGCCGAGCGAGACGTGGCCCTGGCAGAGAGCGCAGAGAGTCAGGCGCTCCGTGGACGGGCGGCGCTGGCCGAGGCCAGGTCTCGACGGTTGGCTTCGAGCGCTGGCATCGCGCCGGGCGCCCTGCGTTTCTCCCTGCCCGCGCCCATCGATGGCGTGGTGGTGGACGGCAGCTGGGTGGTGGGCGAGTCCGTGGACGCCAGCGCCGAGCTGTTGCGCATCGTCGACCCGGCGCAACTGTGGGTGGTGGGCCGGGTCTCGGAGTTCGATCTCGCACAGCTGAGCGGCTCCCCCGCAGCCGAGGTGAGCCTGCCTGCTCTGCCAGAGTTGCGCATCGCGGTGGGTCTGCCCGCGGCGGGCGCCGCTGTCTTCGGCGCCGAGGTCGAGCTGCCTTCCCGCACTGTCTCGGTGCGCTACGCCCTGCCCCCGTCGGCGGTGGCTGTGCGCCCGGGCATGTTGGCTGACCTGGAGATCGGGGTCGACGTGATCGACGCCCCGGTGGTCATCCCCCTGCAAGCGGTGGTCATGGATCAGGGCCTGCCCACGGCCTACGTCATGGTGCACGGCGAGCTGTTTCAGCGTCGCGACCTGACCTTGGGTCTGCGGGATGGCGACTTCGTGGAGGTGCTCGGGGGCCTCGCGGTGGGTGAGCAGGTCGCGACTCGCAGTGCGGCGACCATTCGCCTGGCGGCCCTGTCGCCGGCGAGCTTCGGTCACGGCCACGCGCACTAAGGGGCGACCGAGATGATCAACCTGCTCATTCGCTGGTCGCTGCAGAACCGCATGACGGTCCTGGGGGTGTCCCTGTTGCTCACGGTGCTGGGTCTGCTGGTCACCCGCGACATGCCCATCGACGTCTTCCCTGATCTCACCGCGCCCACGGTGACCGTGCTCGTCGAGGGCCACGGACTGTCTCCCCTTGAGATGGAGACCCAGGTCACGTTTCCCATCGAGACGGCCATGAACGGCGCGGCGGATGTGCGCCGGGTGCGTTCGGCCACGGCCCTGGGCATCACCGTGGTCTGGATCGAGTTCGAGTGGGGTACGGACATCTATCGTGCCCGTCAGACCGTGACCGAGCGCCTGGGGGCGGTGGCTTCGAGCCTGCCCGAGCAGGCGGAGCCGCCGGTGATGGCGCCGATCTCTTCGATCATGGGCGAGGTCCTGTTCGTGTCGCTCACCTCTGATCGCCACTCAGCCCTGGACCTGCGCACGACGGCCACGACAATCGTCAGTCGGCGCCTGCTCGCCGAGCCCGGCGTGTCGCTGGTGACGCCCATTGGCGGTGACACCAAGCAGTACCAGGTGGTGTTGTCTCAGCAGCGTCTGGCAGCCTACGACTTGGCGGCCGCAGAGGTCCTGGAGGCCCTGCGCGCCACGAACGAGAACGTTGCCGGCGGTGTCCTGGTGGCGGGAACCGAAGAACGGATTGTCGAGGGCGTCGGCCGCATTCGGGACGAGGAAGACATCGCGTCGACCGTCGTAGCCGTTGCAGGCGGTGTGCCGGTGACCGTCGCCGATCTTGGGTTGGTGCAGGTGGGCGCCGCCTTCAAGCGTGGCACCGCGGCGGCGTCACGGCGAGACGAAGACGGCAACCCGCTGATCGAGCCTGGCGTGATCATCGCCATCCAGAAGCAGCCGGGTGCCAACACCCTGGAGCTGACCGAGCGACTCGACGGGGTGTTGAGCGAGATCCAGCAGGGTCTCTCTCCGGGCATGTCCATCAACAAGGATCTCTTTCGTCAGTCCACGTTCATCGAGAACTCGATCAGCAACACCAGCAGCGCCTTGGCTGAAGGTGCGCTGATGGTGGTCTTGGTGGTCATCGTGTTTCTGGGCAGCATGCGGGCCAGTCTGATCACCCTGGCGGTGTTGCCCCTGTCGTTGCTCGTCGCCGTGCTGGTGTTGCGAGCGCTTGGCGGCGGCATCAACACCATGACCTTGGGCGGCATGGCCATCGCCATCGGCGCTCTTGTGGATGACGCGATCATCGACGTGGAGAACATCATCCGCAGGCTGCGGGAGAACGTGGCCCTGCCCGAAGGTCAGCGACGTCGAGCCACGGCGGTGGTCTACGAGGCCAGCGTGGAGGTGCGCCCGTCCATCGTGCTGGCCACGCTCATCGTGTTGCTGGTGTTCCTGCCCCTGTTCGTGCTCAGCGGCGTAGAGGGTCGCTTGCTGCAGCCTCTGGGCCTGGCGTTCTCGGTGTCCCTGGCCGCGTCATTGCTCACCGCGTTGACGCTCACCCCGGTGATGAGCGTACTCATGCTCACCCGCAGCAAGACCATGAGATCAGACGTTGAGCCCCTGGTCGTGCGTTGGCTCAAGCGTTGCTACGAGCCCGTGCTCACGAGCGCCCTGAAGCATCCGTGGATCTTGGCTGTTGGAGCTTCGGCCATGTTCGCCCTGAGCATGGTCAGCATCTTCGGCCTGGGGCGGAGTTTTCTGCCCGAGTTCAACGAGGGTGCGCTGGTGGTGGGCGTGGTGACCACCCCAGGCACCGCGCTGCAAGAGAGCGACCGACTGGCGCACCTTGTGGAGGAGGCGCTCATGGAGCATCCGGAGGTGATCGCCATCGGGCGGCGCACTGGCCGGGCTGAAGAGGACGAGCACGTGCAAGGGGTGGAGGCCAGCGAGATCGACCTGACCCTCGACATGAGCGCGCCGGCGCGGCGAGGTGAGCCCCTGCGCAGCAAGGCCGAGCTGCTGGAGGCCATGCGCGGCGACCTTTCCCGCATCGCCGGGGTGCAGACCACGTTCGGTCAGCCCATCAGCCATCGCATCGATCACATGCTCTCGGGCACGCGCGCCAGCGTGGCGGTGAAGATCTTCGGCGGCGACCTGGATGAGCTGCGGCGACTGGCTGGGGTAGCAGAGAAGCTCATGGAGACCGTGCCCGGGGTGGTCGACCTTTCCGCTGAGCAGCAGGCCCTCGTGCCGACCTTGCGGGTGGAGTTCGATCGCCCAGAGCTGGCTCGGCACGGCTTGCGGGTGGGCGACGTGGCCCGGTCCCTCGAGCTGGTCACCCACGGCATCGTGGCCGGCCACGTGCTGGAGGGAGTGAACGCCTTCGAGCTGCTGGTGCGTGTGGGCCAGGGCGAGGACGCCAGCACCGAAGCCGTGGCCGAGCTGCTGGTGGACACACCGAGCGGCGCACGGATCCCCTTGCGCGCCCTGGCGGCAGTGAGCGAAGAGCGCGCACCCAACTTCATCAGCCGCGAGAACGTGCAGCGGAAGATCGTGGTCATGTGCAATGTGGCCGGCCGCGATGTGGTCAGCGTGGTGGCCGACATCTCGGCGGCCATCGAGGCGGACCTACCCCTGCCCACGGGCTACTGGATCGAGTACGGCGGGCAGTTCGAGAGCGCTGCGGCCACCAGCCAGCGTCTCGGTTTGCTGAGCGCGGCCATCGTGCTCTGCATCGCGGGTCTGCTCTTCGCAGTGTTCCGCTCGTTGCGCGACACGGCCCTGATCATGGTCAACCTGCCCTTGGCGCTCATCGGGGGCGTGCTGGGCCTGGCCATCACCCATGGCACGTTGTCGGTGGCATCGATCATCGGCTTCATCACCGTGTTCGGCGTGGCGGCCCGCAACGGCATCATGCTCGTGTCCCACATCAGGCACCTGCAGCGCTTCGAGGGCGTGAACGACTTCGGCGAGGCGGTGCGCCGCGGCGCGCGTGAGCGATTGGCGCCCATCTTGATGACCGCCCTGGCCACGGGCCTGGCCCTGGTGCCCCTGGCCCTGCGCGGCGAGCAACCGGGCAACGAGATCTTGAGCCCCATGGCCATGGTCATCGTCTTCGGACTGCTCTCTGCGACGGCGCTGAACATGGTCCTGGTGCCGTCGTTGCTGCTGGCCTTCGGACAACCCACACCCGCCACAGAGGATGTGGTGAATGGAGGTGCGCTGTGAG
>CAZIAK010000073.1:0-4343 GCA_964537035.1 uncultured Phycisphaerales bacterium
TCCGCTGACACGCCGAGACGGTACAGAGGCGGGATCACCTTCATCATCAGCGCTGTGCGCAAGGGGCGCAGCTGCATCCGCCGACCGTTGACTCGCACGGGCGTCGTGATGCGCGCCAGGGGCGCCCGGCGCGCCAAGCGCACCGAGAGGTCGTAGTCTTCCATGATCGGCAGGGGGCGAAAGCCGCCGGTGGCTGCGTAGGCTTCGGCGGTCATGAACATGACCTGATCGCCGTAGGGGTGGCGGGTCCAGCGGCTGCGCAGGTCGGCGAAGTGCAGCAGGGGGCCCGCGCGGTCAGGCATGTCCGGGTCGGGGACGGTGCGCGTCACGAAGGCCCCCGCCTCGGTCTCGTGCCGGGGGCCACCGTCCTTGAGCGTGGAGCGCATGAGCGCGGTGGCGTCGCTCGGCAGCTCTGTGTCCGCATGGACAAAGGCCAGGATCTCGCCGGTGGCCAGGGCGGCGCCCGCCGCGAGCTGCAGGCCTCTCCCGGGCGCGGTGCGCACCACGGTGACCTCGGCAAGTTCGGCCACCCGTTCGCTGCTGCCATCGCTGCTCCCGCCGTCGGCCACGATGATCTCCACCGGTCCGGGCTGGGCGATGAGGGCTGCGCAGCAGGCGTCGAGCTTCAGGCCCTCGTCGAGCGTGGAGACGATCAGCGACACCAACGGCTGCTCTGCGGTGGGGGCGTCGCGAGCGAGCTCCGCACGGACGCGGGGGGCGAGCTGCGGCGTATCGCCCGGCGTCTGATCGAGCGCGTTGCTGAGCCGGGGCAGGTCGCAGCCGTGGTCCACGTCGAACCAGCTCGGGGCGTGAGCGAGTGTCAGACCCAGATCGTGAGCCCGGGCCTCCACGGCGGGGCGGGTGTCTTGCGCGGTCCAGTCGATGCCGTCGAGCCAGCTGTTGTCGGCGGCGACGGGGCAGTGCGCACGGGCGGCTCTGCTCAGGCCCAGGCACCAGAACCCGCCGTTTTCGCACGGGCCCAGCACCACGTCCGCTGTGTCGAGGGCAGCCAGCGCCGCGGCGAGGTGTTGGCCAGGCAAGCCCGGGCTGTCCGTGCCCAGCAGCACGACCGCGTCTGCCTCGTTCAGCCCGTCCCCGAGCAAGCGGGCCATGCGCGCGCCCAGGTCGCCCTCTCCCTGATGGACCAGGGTCGGCGTGGGGCAGAGCATGGGATAGGCGTCAGCGTCTGCGGTGGTGGCCAGCGCCAAGTCGATGGCCGACAGCTCGTGATCGTCGCAGCAATGGGCCGCCTGATCTTCGATGGACCGCTCGCCGCCAGGGGACGCGGCGAAGCTCGCCGTGGCGCTCCACACATCGATGAGCATGGCCCGGGCCATGCGGGCGGCGGAAGCTTCGCCGATGTCGGCAGCGAGCCGCGACTTGGCCCGCCCACGGTGGGGCGGCTTGGCCAGCACGATGATGCGCGCTCGCCGGGCGGCTGTCGTGCGGCAGTCTTGGCCGTGGCTGTCGCCCTCGGCGCGGTGCAGCAGACCCTCGTGGCTGCTCTGCCCGTCCATGGCCTCGCTCACGAAGAGCTGTCGGTGAGCGCGCCCCCGCAGGAGCTGCCCTGCCCGGCGGTGCAGCCCAGGCAGTGGCTGGCGGTGGTGATCGGGCCGTCGTCGAGGTCGGCGAACGATTCGACCTCGAAGATTGTGCTGTGCGCCGTGGCCAGGGGCAGGTTCAGCATCTGGTGAAAGTCGCAGTCGGCGAAGCGGCCGTTCCAGTCGACGCTGACCAACTCGCGGCACATGACGCCGTCGACGGCCGCGGGGTTGAAGCTGTCTTCCAGCAGGGCGTGGTAGCTGTCGAGGGCGCCCTGCCGCTGCAGGTCGTCGGCGAAGCGATGGATGGGCATGTTCGCCAGGGTGTAGAGCTGATCGAAGACGATGCCGTGATCGGCGCCGAGCCGCTGGCGGTAGTCGGCCTGCAGGGCTTGCTGTGCCGGGGGCAAGCTGGGGCCGAGGGGGTTGTAGACCAGATCAAGGCGCAGAGCTTCGGCATTGGCCCCACCTTGGGCCGCCCCGTAGCCCACTGCGTTCAGCTGACGCAGGGCCGCGATCGAGAGTTCGAACACTCCGCCGCCCCGTTGGGTGTCCACGTTGTCTTCGGTGTAGCAAGGCAGGGAGGCCACGATCTTGGCCTGGTTCTCCGCGTAGAACCCGGGCAGATCGTCTTGGCCCGACTCGTGGATCACGGTGAGGTTGCAGCGCACCATCACGTCGCGCCCGAGCTGCCGCACGCCGGTCACCAGGCGACGAAAGCGGGGGTTCAGCTCGGGAGCGCCGCCGGTGATGTCGACCGTGGTCACCCCTGGGCTGGCCTGCAGCAGTTGCAACACTCGCTCGATGACCCGGTCATCCATGAGCTCGGTGCGCAGGGGGCCAGCGTCGACGTGGCAGTGCCGGCACGACTGATTGCACAGCCGCCCCAGGTTCAGCTGCAACGTGGTCACCGCCCGCCGACGAAGGACAGGCAGCTGGTGACGTTGCAGCAGCGCGGCGAATCGATCTTCGGTGTGGGTCAACGACACGAGAGACTCAGCAGCAGTCGCCGCCCGGCTCGCAGCACTCGCCGGGAGAGTCGCTGGTCAGGTTGAAACCCTGGCCCTTGGTCTCTGCGGCGCTGCGCACCCGGCCGCCGGTGCAAGCGAAGGGCTGGGCGTCGCCCTCGGCGATGGCCTCTCGGGGTTCGATGCCGATGACGTGGTCGGCGTGGGGGCCGCTGGTCATGAAGCGGTAGGTCCGCCCGCACACGGCCATGGGCTGCCCGCGCTCAAAGGTGTGCCCGTCGTCGTCTTGCACGGACTTCCAGGGACCCTTGTAGAGGATGGCCTGGTGGTGCTCCATGCAGGGGCCGGCCTCACCCACGGTGGCCTCGACGGTCACGCTGCGAAACTCGATGCCCTCGACCGTGCGCCAGGGCTCTTCGGCCCGCTCAAGAACGGTGATGCCCTGAAAGCCAGCCTCTTCGAAGGCCTTGAGAAACAGGTCTTCGCGCCAGGCCCCGGAGATGCAGCCGGACCACAGCTCGTTGTCCGCGAGCATGTGCGCCGGGATGTCCTCGTCGGACACGATGTCGGAGATGATCGCCCGTCCGCCGGGCTTGATCACTCGAAAGATCTCTTCGAACAGCTGGCCCTTGCGCTCGGGCAGGACCAGATTGAGCACGCAGTTGCTGAGCACCACATCGATGCTGTCGTCGGGCACCAGGGGAGCGGCGGAGCGCTGCTGCTCGATGTGCGCCTCCAGCACGGCCAGGTCGGCGTCGCTGCGCACCGGGTGCTCGGCGAGCCACTCATCGAGGGCCGCCCGGTCGAGGGCCAGGTCTTCGATGCGTCCCTTCAGGAAGGTGACGTTGTCGTGGCCGACCTTCGTCGCCACCTCGGCAGCGGAGCTGCGGGCCAGGGCCAGCATGTCGTCGTTCATGTCCACCCCGAGCACGCGGCCCTCGGGGCCCACGATCTGCGAGGAGATGAAGCAGATCTTGCCAGCGCCGCTGCCCAGGTCGAGCACGGTCTCGCCCTTGTGCACGTGCCGGCTGGGGTCGCCGCAGCCGTAGTCTCGGGCCAGCACCGCGTCGGGAATGGCGGTCAGATACTGGGTGTCGTACTCCACGGGGCAGCAGAGTTCGGGGACCTGGCGGGTGGCGCCATCGCTGTAGCGGCTGCGCACGGCGGCGTCGCGATCGGCGGGCGTTTCAGTGGGCGTGTTGGCGGACATGGACGAACTCGGGGGCAAGGTGGACGACATGAGTGGGGTTCCGAAGGCCTTGGGGCGGCCACCGGCGTTGTGGGGCGGGGCCTGTGGGCGGGGCGAGGATGCCCTGCCATGGCTGGGCGTCCCGAGAGTATTCCAAGAATGGGTTCTGCGAGCAGCGCCAAATGGTGCTGACTGCTGGGCAGCGGGGGAGTTTCAGCCGCCCAGATAGCCCATGGCGACCATCCATTCACGGGTGGCTGGGTCCATGGGGTCGGCCGGGGCCTGGGAGCCCTGCGCCAGGTCGTGGGCCACTGCATCGGCGAGCCAGGTCGACAACGAGCGCAGGATCTCGGCCAGCTCGGGGTCGGCTGGGACGTTGCTTCCGGAGTTGGCCTCGGCCGGGTCTGCGTCGTCAGGAAGGCGGCCCGACCTGTGATCAGCCAGCGCGGCCGGGAGCAGATCGCGTTGCTCGGAGGGGTCCTGGTCGAGACGGTAGAGCGCTCGAGGGGTCAGCTGACCCTCGTCATCGAGGGCGGCCACCAGCTTGTACTGGGCGCCCCGGCCATCCCCCCGGATCACGGCCACCTCATCGGGCCGATCGGGTTGATCGTCGCCGTAGACGCAGTGGGCCAGGCGCGGGTGGTC
>CAZIAK010000073.1:4443-12397 GCA_964537035.1 uncultured Phycisphaerales bacterium
CGGGCCGATCGGGTTGATCGTCGCCGTAGACGCAGTGGGCCAGGCGCGGGTGGTCGGCTGTGGGCAGGCCGCCCGGGCTGCCCCGGTCGCTCGTCGACTCCCCCGCCGGCTGCCCTGCCAGGGAGCCTGCTTGGGGGGCCAGAACCCGCGTCGAGAGATCGCGCCCCTGCCAGGAGATCGGCACCTCGACGTCTGCAAGGCCCAGCAGTGTGGGGGCCATGTCGACGTGGCTCGTGGCGACGTCGAGGCGCTGTCCGGGGGCGATGTGCCCGGGCCAGCGGAGGACCCAGGGCACGTCGAGTTCTTCGCCGTGCAGGCTGCGCCGGTGTCCCTGCAGCCCGTGCTCCCCGAAGGCCTCGCCGTGGTCGGAGGTGAAGGCCAGCACGGTGCGGTCGGCGAGTTGCAAGGCCTTCAGCGCTTCATCCAGGGCTCCCAGCTGCCGATCGTTGTGATGAATCTCGGCCTCGTAGCGCTGGGGGTCCTCGATGTCTTCGGGCGGGCCGAAGAAGCCCATGGCCTGCAAGTCCTCGGGCTCAGGTCGGTAGGGCTCGTGGGGATCGAGCGTATGCACGTGCACGAACAGGCGCTCGTCCGCGTGCTCTTCCAACAGGCGCTGCAGCGACTCGGCGATGGCCGCAGAGGTCAAGGTAGAGGTCAGGTGCGAGGCCCCATCGGCGGTGGGCTCCCGGGCGACATCGAAGCCCTGGTCGAGCCCTGACCACAGGCCGCCGTGATAGTTGGTCACGAACGAGGCGGTGACGTATCCAGCGCCTGCAAAGGCCTCCGCCAACGTGGTCACCTGGTCGGATACCCGCTCAAGATGGGTGCGATTGCCGTGGGTCAGGGGGCTCAGCGAGGTGAGGATCGAGCTGATCGAGGGCCTGGTCCAGCTGGACGCGGCCAGGGCATTCTCGAAGACCGCGCCATCTGCGGCGATGGCGGCCAGGGTCGGGTCGGTGAGGCGCTCGTGCCCGTAGGTCGACAGCCGATCTCGGCGCAGGGTGTCCTCCACGTAGAGCAGCACGTTGGGGTGGACGTCCGGCCGGGGAGAGAGGTGCAACGTCCCGCCGACCAGCAGGGCCGCCCGCTGTGATGGGTCATCTGAGCCACTCGCTGCGCAGCGCAGCTCGAGCTGCAGGGCCTGGCCAGGGCCGCCGGGGAGGTCGATGGCGATGTCTCGCCAGGGTGCGCCCGGGACGACGGACCAGTGTTGTGGCTCGAGCTGGCCGCTCGTCTCGCGAAGGGTGACGTCGAGGGCGTTCTCTGTGCCCAGGCTGGCCAGGGCCAGACGGAGCCGGTCACCTTCGCGGGCGAGCACGGACAGGGTCGCGGTGCGCCCCGCCCTGAGCACCACGCCGTGACGTCGCTCGCCCCTGCGCTGCAAGGCATGGCGGCGCAAGACGTCGTCTTGCAGCTGATCGAAGTCGGACAGGCAGCTGACCCGGTCGAGCTCGACCCGCACCGCGGCATCAGGCTCGCCCACGAAGGTGAGCTTGAGCTGCTCAAGCCCTTCGCTGGCATCCGCCGCATCGCGCACGCCGCGCAGGCTGGAAAGGGGCAGGGTGCTGGTCTGCCACTCCGCCCGGCCGTCCGAAGCAGGGTCGACTGGCAGGGGAGACGTGGTGCGACTCGGTGAGAAGGGCTGCTCGGCGCCGCGCCAGCTGATCAGCACGTGGGAGACGTTCTCCGTGCGAGAGACCCAGTTCAGCCAGTGGTGCAGCTCACCGTCGATGGCCGAGTCTGGGGGGCTCAGCAAGACGACGCGTCCCGTACCGGTGGCGACCAGGGCGCCGTCGTTCACCGAGGCGCTGCGGCCACCCGGGAGCTGCCAGCCATGGCCTGTGGGTTCAGAGAAATCCCAGTCGATGGAGAGGGGCGAGACTGTGACGTCTTCGCTGACCAACTCCCATGTCAACTGGCGGTTGACGACAGCCAGGCGCAAGGGCTCGGGCTCGTCGGGAGCGCAACAAAAGAGGGCGCCTGCGAGCCAGAGAGGGAGCAGGGCCCAAGGCCGGGACGTGGGCCAGAAGATCTCAGCTTTGTTTCGCACGAGGGGATGATAGACGACTGGGCAGGATTGAGTCTCAGCCGCTTGGCTCGGCGTTGTGATGCGCCTGGAGAGACGGCGCTGCACGCCGTTCAGCGTATCGAGCGAGACCTCGAAAAGCGTTAAAACCAAGGCACTCGGGTTGGCTCTGCGTCGCCCCGTTCCCGATGCCATGGAACGACCGCCGCCGCGCCCGTCTGAGCAGATTGCCTCTCTCCGCAGAGGTTCGTTTGCACACGACAGAAAGGTGGTCCCCCTATGACAACGCGCCTATTGATGGCAGCCTTTGCCATTGTGCTGCTGGTCGCCACGCCGGCGACTGCCACGGACATGTTGGTCTCCGATACGGCCATGCTCAGCGCCTGCTGGGAAGCCCAGTCTGGACAGCGAGCTGTCGATGTCTTCATCGAGTCGGCCGAGGGCCCCATGGCTGTGTTGTTTGCCAGCCTTGAGCCTGCCCCGCCCGGCGGCCTGCCCCCGTCCTTCTTCGACGTGATGATGCCCCTGGACGTCAACGGAGCCGCCCGCTTCTCGACCCAGGTCCTGAACACGGTCATCTTCCAGCTGGATCAGTCGGTCTGGTTCACCGCCGTGTTCATCGACGGTTCGACGATCTACCGCACCGAGTCCGTGTCCCTGATGCTGGGCGGAGCTTCGGCAGAGATGTTGGACTTCGACTGGGCGCCCGACCCCAAGAAGTTCACGGGCAAGGGCTTCGACCTGGTCTTCGGCTCCAAAGACCTGCCCTTCGGCGGTCACCAATTGCTGGCTGGTGAGAAGATCGGCGAGCAGTGGGCCGCACGGGGTGTGCACATCAGCGCAGTGAACGGTCAGCCCGGTCACCCGGATCTGGCCATCCTCTTCGACTCTGCCAACCCCACAGGTGGCGACACTGATCTGGTGACGCCGGGCTACGGTCCGGACAACCTGGTCCCTGAAGGCATGCTGATGATCATCGCCGAGAACGACTTCGATGGTGATGGTGACGGTCGTGTGGACGATCCGGATGACGAGTACGCAGGTGGCGTGATGACCTTCGACTTCGATCAGCCGGTGATCGTCTGCGCTGTGAAGCTGGTGGATGTTGACAACCAGCAGCTCAACGAGCTGCGCTTCTACGACAACAAGCGCATGCGTCAGCGGTTGCCCGTACCCGCAAAGGCGGACAACGCTGCCACGCGCTTGAACATGGTGGCCATGCCGACCCGCCGACTCGAGATCGATCTCGGTGGCTCGGGCGGATTGGCGTACCTGGCGGTCTTCCCCTGTCGAGCGATTGTTGATTTCGACTGGGCGACCTACGGCGCGCCGCTGCTCATGTCAGCTGGTGAAGTGATCACCGACCAGCTGATGGGCTTGGGCATCGCGATTGACGCGGTCGCCAAGACGCCCGGCTTGCCGAACAAGGCCATCTTGTTCGACACAGGCAACCCGACGGGCGACGACGACGATCTGGCCACTCCCGGCTATGGCATCGGCAACGTGGCGCCTCTGCGGCACGTGCTGATCATCGCCGAGAACGACTGGGACGGCGATAGCGACGGCCTGGTGGATGACCCGGACGATGCAGAGCAGGGCGGCGTGCTGACCTTGAACTTCGCCAGCGAGCGAAGCCTGGCCACCGCGAAGCTGCTCGACATCGAGATCCCCGAGTCCACCTGGATCGAGCTGTTTGACAGCTCCAACGCCATGATCGGCTGGATTCCGGTCCTGGCCCTGGGCGACAACTCGCTCATAGAAGTGCCCCTGTTCACTCAGGGGGTGCGGCGCTTCGAGGTCCACTTCGGTGGCTCTGGTGCCCTGGCGGGGCTGGAGTTCTGCCCCGATAGCTAAGCAACCCTGAGAGCAGGGCTGCCCGTGTCCGGCCCGTCGTGGCAACTCGCCATGGCGGGTCGGATTTTGTCAGCGCTGGGTCGTCAGTGCTGAATCGCTGATCGGGGCAACGGAGTGTGGTGCGCCCGCGTCACAAAACGCAGAATGGGGGGCTCGCCCCAGCTCCCGGAGACCCAACCTGTGGCCAAGTCACCCATTCGAGTCGCAGTCACCGGCGCCGCCGGTCAGATCGGCTACGCCCTGCTTCCACGAATCGCCGCCGGGCAGATGTTCGGCCCTGATCAGCCGGTCATCCTGCACATGATCGAGATCCCTGCGGAGAAGCCCATGGCGGCCTTGCAGGGAGTGGCCATGGAGCTCGAAGACTGCGCGTTCCCCCTGCTCGCCGACATGGTCTGCACCTCCGACCTGAACGAGGGCTTTGGCGACGTCGACTGGGCCTTGCTGGTGGGTGCCAAGCCCCGCGGACCGGGCATGGAGCGCAACGATCTCATCGAAGGCAACGGCCCGATCTTCACCGGGCAGGGCAAGGCCATCAACGACAGCGGCGCCAAGGGTTGCCGCACCGTGGTGGTGGGCAACCCCTGCAACACCAACGCCTTGATCGCCATGCACAACGCCCCCGATGTCGACCAGGCGAACTTCTCGGCCATGACCCGGCTCGATGAGAACCGGGCAAAGGCTCAGCTGGCCAACAAGGCCGGTGTGCATCACACCTCGGTCACCAACATGACCATCTGGGGCAACCACAGCGCGACCCAGTATCCCGACTTCGAGAACGTGAAGATCGGCGGCAAGCGGGGCAGCGAGGTGATCAGCGACAGAGCCTGGGTGCAAGGTGACTTCATCAAGACCGTGCAGCAGCGTGGCGCCGCGATCATCAAGGCTCGCGGTCTCTCGTCGGCCTTGTCGGCGGCCAACGGACTGGTCGACCACGTGCGCGATCTGTGTACGCCCACCAAGCCCGGCGACTGGCACTCGGTGGCGATCTGCAGCGATGGCAGCTACGACGTGCCCGCAGGCCTGATCTGCTCGTTCCCGGTGAGCGTCGATGACGCTGGCAGGTACTCCATCGTTCAGGGTCTGTCGTTGTCTGACTTCGCCGTGGACAAGCTCGCCGCTTCGGTGGCTGAGCTCGAGCACGAGCGCTCGGTGATCTCAGGGTTGCTCGGCTGATGACCCTGCTCGACCGGATTGCCCGCCGAGCGACGATTCAGACCGTCGCCATGATCCACATCGCAAACCATCGCGAGGACTCCCGGCGGACCGACCCCAAGGTCGGCGGGCATCCGGCATCTTGCGCCAGCTCGAGCCACATCCTGACGGCGCTGCACTGCAAGGTGCGCAACGCCAGCGACTTCGTCTGCTGCAAGCCTCACGCAGCCCCGCTTGACCACGTGCTCAACGGCATGATGGGCCTGTTCCAGCAACCGAACGACGGCGACTGGTTCGAGCAGGGCGAGATCGAGGCCACCCTGCACAAGCTGCGGGCCTTCTCAGAGAACGGCGAGCCCGTGCTGCAGAGCTATCACGCTCGCAGCGACCCGGACAGCTACCATTTTCTGCCTTCAGGCAGCGTAGGCATTCCGCCTGTGGTGGCGGGCTACATGGCCCTGGCCTTTCGCTACGCCAGCGACCACGCCCTTGAGTTGCCAGAGGTCCCGGGCGACTGCCACTTCTGGTCGATGATCGGCGACAGCGAACTCCGCGAGGGCTCGCTCATGGAGGCCATGCCCGACTTCGCCGAGCGGCAGCTGGGCAACATCACCTGGATCATCGACTACAACCGCCAAAACCTCGACGGCGCGCGCATCCCCAACAAGAAGGGGCTGCACGGCACGGACGCCGACCGCATCGAAGACATGGGCCTGGCCAACGGCTGGGAGGTCATCCAGGTGCGTCACGGCGCCCGGCGGCGTGAGGCTTTTCGCAAGCCTGGCGGCGAGGCCCTGCGCCAGGTCCTGGAGCACGGTCTCTCTGACTACGAGCTGCAGATGCAGCTGCTGCTGCGGGACATGGACGACACCCGCGCCATCCTGATCGAGCGCGACGAGAGCTGCGCCGAGCTGCTCGACACCCTCGACGACGAGCAGCTGCAAGAGCTGGTCTGCGATCTCGGCGGTCACGACACCGCGGCGCTGATCGAGGCCCTGGAGGCCAGCAAGCTCGACCCCGATCGCCCCACGTTGATCGTGGTGCACACGGTGAAGGGCTGGGGGCTCGACATGTACGCCGCCCCTGGCAACCACAGCGAGCTGCCCAAGCAGGCCGAGGTGGTGAAGCTGCTCGAAGAAGAGGGCCTGAGCCTCGACCGGCCCTTCGCGCCCTGGTCCAGCGACACGCCAGAGGCGGTGTTCCTGGCAGAGCGCGGAGCAGAGCAGAAGGCGGCCTTCGAGCAGAACCGGGCCTGGCGTCGCAGCAACCGGGCCTGGGTGCGGCGGCGCATCGACGAGGTGGGCGGCGTGCCTCCGTCCCTGGAGATCGAGACCAAGCTGTTCCCCCGGGCGCACACCCAGTGGATGTGGGGGCAGCTGGCGGCGAAGCTGGTGCGCATCGGTGTCGCAGCCGAGGGACATCGCGCCGAAGGGCAGGCCGCTCCAGAGCTCAGCCCCTTCGAGGCGCAGTGGGAGGCGGCGGCAGACTTCTTGCTGACCATGTCTCCGGATGTGGGCACCTCGACCCAGCTCAACCCGGTCATGGACGACAAGGTCTACGGGCCGAGCGACGCCGAAGAGCAGAAGGCTGGCGACATCGAGGTGCGCAC
The DNA here is from genome assembly GCA_964537035.1 of uncultured Phycisphaerales bacterium. Lineage (GTDB taxonomy): Bacteria > Planctomycetota > B15-G4 > B15-G4 > B15-G4 > CAZIAK01. The sequence goes on from CAZIAK010000073.1 coordinate 11,088, forward strand.
CGGGCACTCGAAGAAGCGCCCCAAGCTGCTGCCCTCAGACGAACCGTGGACCCGCCACATCCGCTTCGAGATCGCCGAGGCCAACTGCATGTCGGCGGTGGGTTCGTTCGGGATGATGGGCCACTACGCGGGCGTGCCCTTCTTCCCGATCATGACGGTGTACGACTTCTTCGTGAAGCGGGCCCTCGATCAGCTGTTCTACAACCTCTACTGGGGCAGCGAGTTCGTGATCATCGGCACGCCGTCCGGGGTGACCCTGTCGAGCGAGGGCGCCCAGCACAGCTGGAAGTCCGACATCCAGATCCCGAACCTGATCACCTGGGAGCCCATCTTCGCCATCGAGATGGACTGGATCCTGTGCGAGTCGATCCGCCGGCACTTCGCCGACGAGAACGAGGGTCGCAAGGGCATCCTGATCAGGGCGGTGACCCGGGGCATGGAGCAAAAGGACCTGCTCTCACGTCTGCGTCGCCACCCGCGCTTCCGCACCAACCCGGCCGACCTCGAGAGCGAGCCTCTCGGCGATGAGCTGATCCTCGATGCGGCCCGTCACGACTGCTTGTCGGGCGCCTACCACCTGGTCGACTTCAGGGGTCAGCCCGACTACGAGCCAGGAGTGAACGTGGTCAACGTGTTCACCATGGGTTCGTTGGCCAGCGAAGCGCTCGAGGCCTCGGACCGGCTGCGTGAGCAGGGCGTCTACGCCAACGTGATCGCGGTGTCGTCCACGGATCTGCTGCTGGGCAACCTGGCGGCGGGCAACGACTTCGAGCATCTGCGGTTGACCCTTGGGCTCAACGCCGACCTCCATCTCTCGCCCAGCGAGGTCGTTGAGAGCGGGGCTGAGCTGATCACCCTTGCCGGGCGGCGGGTTCCCGTGGTCTCGGTGCACGACGGCGAGGCAGGCCTGCTCGACAACATCGGCAGCCAGCTCGGTGTGCGTCAGGAGACCCTGGCCGTGCGCCGCTTCAGCAAGTGTGGGCGCCCCGACCAGGTCTACCGCTACCAGGGCATCGACGCCGACGCCGTGATCGAGGCGGTGAGCAAGGTGCTGGCCGAGACCGCCACGGAGAGCGTGGTGGTCAGCCGAGAGGCCTTGCGTCGGGCCGAAGAAGGGCCCGTGGTGGGCTCTGTTGAGGCCTGGACCGAACTCGCAGATCGACCGCAACCCGACCAGCCGGTCTCTGGTTCATGAAGGCTGCACCCAGGGAGCTGGGTGCGCTGGCAGCGTGTGCGTAGACTGCCATGACTGACCAACTCTTCTGTGAGTGACCATGGCTGAGCCCATCCTCGCCGCGAGCGAGCTGTAC
>CAZIAK010000073.1:12497-16365 GCA_964537035.1 uncultured Phycisphaerales bacterium
AACTCTTCTGTGAGTGACCATGGCTGAGCCCATCCTCGCCGCGAGCGAGCTGTACAAGTTCTTCGGCACCGCGCAGGGCCGCTTCGCCGTGGTGCGCGAGGTCTCGTTCTCTGTGCCCGCGGGCAAGCTGGTCACCATCATGGGGCCCTCCGGCTCAGGCAAGTCGACCCTGCTGCACATGGTCTCCGGGCTCGAACCCCCGGCGGGGGGCACGGTCTCCCTGGCCGGTCAAGACCTGTGGGGGCTGTCCGAGAAGCGCCGCACCCTGCTCCGGCGAGACACGGTGGGCTTCGTCTTTCAGTTCTACAACCTGATCCCGAACCTGACCGTGTCCGAGAACATCCGCCTGCCCCTGCTCATCGGCGCGGCAGGCGGGGTCGACGAGAGCGGCGAGTTTGAACGCCTGGTCGAGGCCTTCGATCTGGCGGACAAGCTGCCCCAGTATCCCCACCAGTTGAGCGGCGGCGAGATGCAGCGGGTGTCCATCGCCCGGGCGCTCATCGCCCGCCCGGCCATCGTCATGGCCGACGAACCCACGGGCAACATCTCGACCAGCGCAGGCGAAGAGGTCATGCGCCTGTTTCGCCAGGCCTGCGACGAGCAAGGACAGACGATCTTGCTGGTGACCCACAACCCTCGGGACGCGGCCTTCTCTGACGAGGTGCACTTCTTGCGGGACGGCGAGCTTCACGAGGAGCAGCGCCTGGCGGGCGACCAGGTCACCCACGACGGCATCGCCCATTCTCTGACCACCCTCGGCATCTGAGCCGATGAAACTCGTCCTGCTGCTGGCTTGGCGTCAACTGGTCTTCAACCCGGGCAAGATGTTGGCGTCCGTGCTGGGCATCGCCGTGGGCATGGCCACCGTGGTGTCCGTGCTGACCGTCGATCACAACACCCTGCTGACCCAGGTGGCCGGGCGCAACAAGGCCAACGCTGACGCGACCCTGGTGATTCAACCGGACCTGCGCTCGTCCCTGGCCATCGAAGACGTGTCTGCTGACCTGCGCAGCAGTGGCTTGGTGCAGGGCGTGACTGCCTACGCTTCAAGCAAGTACGGCCTGCAGGTCGACGGGCGCGCTCGTTCTGGCGTCGAGCTCTTCGCCCTGGAGCGGGGAGCCACCGAGTACCACGGGGCCTACGTGGTCAGCGAGGGCGTCGACCTCGACTTCGATTCTGACGCGCCCCAGCTGCTGGTCTCCCAGCAGGTCGCCGACCAGGCTGAACTCTCCGTGGGCGACCTCGTCGATCTGGCCAAGCCGGTGGCCAAGCAGCGTCGAGGTCCGCTGATCGTGTCCCGCTGCATTGATGGGCTGTGGGTGGACGAAGAGCTGGCCGCCCGCCCTCAGAACGGTCGCCAGGTGAGCGAGCCGCCGCCCCAGCACCCCTTTCAGGTCACCGGCATCCTGGCGCCCACCCGCCTGGGCTTCGGTGGCGCGCGCGTCATCACGACCTTCGCCACGGGCCTGGAGGTCATGGGCCGCAACATGAAGGTGAACTTCTGGGGCGACTTCGATTCAGGGGAGACCGACCTGCGGGAGATTCAGCGCGAGCTGGGCGACAGCTACGCCATCACGTCTCCGCGGCGGAGCCTCGCTGGTCTGGCCCCCGAAGAGCGGGCCTTTCGCAGCGGCGTGCGCTTCTGCGGTTTCCTGGCCCTGTTCCTCGGGCTCTACATCATCTTCAACACCATGTCGATGTCGTTGGTGGAGCGGGTGCGCTCCATCGGTCTGTTGCGCTCGCTGGGCCTGACCCGCGGGCGCCTGGGCGCGGTGTTCCTGGTCGAAGGTCTGGCCCTGGCCATGCTGGGCGCCGGGCTGTCTTTGGTGCTGGCAGATCAGATCGTCACGTTGATGGTCGAGCTCAAGATCACCACCTTGGGCCGGGGCAAACCCCTGGAGATCCTGGAGATCCCCTGGAATGAGATCGGCGCTGTGCTGCTGGCGGGCGTGGTCTTCTGCTTGCTGGGGGTGCTCTATCCGTTTGCTCGGGCGTCCAAGCTGTCGGTGATCGATGCCTTGCGCCGGGGTGTGATCGAGCTGTCCAACGACCCCTTCACCGGCGTGCGTCGCTCGGTCCTGGTGGGTCTGCTGGCGGTGGTGCCCATCGCCTGGATCGTGGGTTCACCGTCGGGCGAATACCTGGCCGAGCCGCTCTATCACGCCGTGCTCATGGGCTTCGCTCTGGTGGGGGGCGCCTTCACCGTGCTGCTGCTGTTGCCAGCGGTGCCACAGGTCTTGGGCAGGATGCTCACCGCGCCCCTCAAGGGGCCGGCGGCCGTCCTGGCCCGGGCCACGCTCAAGGCCGCGCGGCACAGGGTCTTCGCCAGCGTGTCCGGGCTCATGCTCGTCTTCACCGCGATCTTCCTGATCGTCTCCGTGCTGGAGAGCTTGAAGGGTGAGACGAGGCACTTCGGCGAGCGGGCGCTGAACGATCGTCTGTACGTGAAGGTTTCGCCTGACGGCGCAGACAGGCTGCCCGCCCTGGCTGCGGTCGCGCCAGAGTTCGCCAGCCTGCTGCCCCTCAACGCCGAGGTCATGGGCAGCTTCCTGGTGCGCGGCGTCGACGTGCGCATGCTCGAGCACACCGCGCTGATCGACGACGAGGCCTTGGCCGGGGCGTTCTTGGCCAGCCCCTCGATCATCCTCTCCAGCCGTTGCGCCGACGACTTCGACAAGCACCCGGGGGACACGGTGCGCCTGGCCACGGCGTCAGCAGGCCTGGTCGACTTCACCGTGTTGGCGGTGAGCGACTCCGTGGGTTTCGCCCCCGATGACCGGGTCTTCGGTGTGGTCTCCAGCGACACCCTGCTCAACTACTGGTGCGAGGATGGCTATGGCCTGGGGGGCTGGTTCACAGGCTGGGCCGCCGACCTCGACGAGCAGCGCCTCGCTGAACTGCAGGTCCTGGCCGCGGCCCTGATCGGCGAGGAGGATCTGCTCGAGCTGACCCGAGGGCGTGATCTCACCGCAGGCTACGTGGCTGATCTCGATCGCAACTTCGCCATCTTCTACGCCATCTTGGCTCTGACGATCTTGCTTGCGGCCGTGGGCATCCTGAACGCCATGGTCATCGCGGTGATGGAGCGTCGCCGGGAGATCGGCCTGCTACGGGCCGTGGGGCTTACCGGCGGACAGGTGGCGGGCATGTTGGTGATCGAGTCCGGCGTGATGGGTGTGCTCGGCGGCGTGTTCGGCCTGTTGCTCGGCGTGCCCCTGGCCGTGGTCACCGCCGAGGCCCTCACCGAGGTGAGCCATCTCGACCTGGCCTACGAGATGTCACCCACGGCGGTGGCGGCCGTGCTCGGCGGCGCCATCCTGATCTCGCTGCTGGCGGTGTTGGGGCCTGCCCTGCGGGCCAACCACCTGAAGCTCTCGCGAGTCATGCGCTACGAGTAGGGGGGAAGCCCCCCAGCGCTCATAGGTACTTTCGCAGCCAGGCCGTGATGTCGCGCCCCTCTCGCGACGTCACATCGCTCAAGGCTGGGTCCCGAGGACCGCGTTGGTCAGGGTGGCGCCGAAGGGGCTGGTGGCATCTTGGATAGCAGTTTGCCACCAGTGCTCCGTGCCCACGGGGAGGCCAGGGGGCCAGGGAGCGGTGAGCACGACCTGGCCCGCGGGGTCGGTGGTGAGCGCCACCTCGACAGCAATGGGGACGGTGTGCAGCAGCCCGCCCTTGAACGGCAGCGGTGTGCTGGCCAGAGAGGCGAAGAGCAGGGCGAAGGCGTTGGGTGCGCCGTCGGCGAGGTTCATGGTCACGGCCTGGCCCGCGATCTGGGTGCCGCTGAAGGTCAGCGAGGGCCTGCCCAGGAATCCGTTCGTCCCACAGTCGAGCAGCTGCCAGGTCGGCGCTGTGCCCCCCGACTGGT
>CAZIAK010000074.1:0-16234 GCA_964537035.1 uncultured Phycisphaerales bacterium
CGCCGAAGCCGCCGAAGCCGCCGAAGCCGCCGCCGCCGCCGAAGCCGCTGCCGCCGAAGCCGCTGCTGCCGAGGCCGAGGTTCTCGACCTTGAAGAGCTGGAAGAACTCGAAGTGCTCGAGGACTTCGAAGACCTCACCCCCGATACCGCTGCAGCACCCAGCGCTCCGGAGCCTGTGTTGTCCGCGCCACGGCCTGTGACCACGCAGGGCGTCCGGCCCCTGCCGGTGGGGGGTGTGCCCTTCACCCGGCCCCTGCCCCCGGGCAGGCCGGCACCGACCTACTTGCCACCCCTTCATCCTGGGAGACGTCCGGCATGATTCGCGTTGAATGCGCTGCCTGTGGCGCCACGTTTCAGGCCAAGGACGAGCTGGCGGGCCGGCGGGGCAAGTGTCCCCAGTGCAAGGCAGCGATCACCGTGCCCCAGGCTGGCTCTGCTGCCAGCCCCGCGCCTGCCGCTGCCCCCGCTCGCAAGGCTCCCGGCGCCGGATCGTCGTCAACTCGGGCACCCAAGGGCGGGGCCCGCCGTCGCCACGCTTCTCGCAGCCGCAAGGGCGGCATGGGGCCGGTGGTCGTGGTCGTCGTGGTGGCTGTGCTCATTGCCGGGGGGGCCTTCATGCTCTCTGGCGATTCGGTCGGTGTGCTCGAGCTGCAGCAGGCCATCGAAGCCAAGACCGTGGCCCAGTTCGACAAGGCCATCGCCTTGCTCGAGTCGATCCCTGAGACATCCAACGTCTATGACACGGCTCAGACCGAGCTGATCGACGTGCGTGAGCGCAAGCATGCAGACGATGCCAGGCGCCTCGAGCTCAAGGCTGGCGGGCTCTACGACAACATCAAGAGCGTCGAGAAGAACTACGTGTTGGGCCCCGGGCCTTCGGGCCCCAACTACGCCACCAACACGCGCTACCTGCTCAAGCGGGCGGCGGAGTTCGTGCAGAAGTACCCGACCGACTCCCGGGCCAAGGAGATCGAGCTGTTCGCGTTCAAGTACGCGAAGGTCGCCTCATTGTCGACGCCGCCCACAGAGGCCGATGTCGACGCCGAGCTGCGCTTTCGCTTCCTGGCCCACGACTACCACTCGGCGGTCTCGGCCATCGACGAGTTCGCCGGGGGCGAGGGAGCCGACCCGGACGCCGTGCGCCGCCTGCGCGACAAGGTGCAGACGTCGGCACTCGACTACTGGAAGACGCTCAAGGCCGTGCTCGATTCCACCGGTGCGCTCACCGAGGGTGACGAGAACTGGCAGCAGGTGGCGAACATCTGCCTGCGCTATCTCACCTCCATCGAAAACGTTCCCGGGGTCACGCCCGCGGTCGATGCCAAGGCGCTCTACGCCCGGGCCCAGGAGGGCTGAGCCACGGACCGTCGTCTGCTCGCCATCGTCGTGCTGGCCTTGCTGCTGGGCGGCGGGGCCTGGGCGCTGCTGAAGCAAGGGCAGGAGGCCCCTTCCCGCCGATCACTGGCTCCCGCCGTCAATCTGGTGCAGCTGTTCGTCGACGGTGAGTTCGTCGCCACCACAGAGCACCTGAGCTTCGGTAGCCCCCGGGGGCAGCGTCAGACCGTCGAGGCCGAGCGGCATGATTTCTCTGCTGCGCAGGGATTCCTCTCCCGGCCATCCGGCGAGCCACCGTTCGCCTGGTTGGTGGGCACGGCGCCGAGCTTCGAGCTCGACGTGCTGGTGCCCACGGAGCGGCGCCTGAGCCTGCGCCTGCAGGGCTTCGATGATCGCTCGCAGCAGGTGACCGTGCTCTTCAATGACCACGAGCTGGGTCAGGCTGCCCTGCCGGCAGACGGTCGCTCGACCATGAAGTCCTTCGCCGTGCCTGCGTCGGTGCAGGTGCGAGGCAGCAACACCGTGCAGCTGCAGCTGACCGAGACCCTGACTCGTCGGCTGCTCGACGAGCCCGTGGCCCTGCCTTTGTCCGGCGCGATCCTGGGCTGCCATTTCGTGTTGCCCGGTCAGCCAGAGCAGGCACCGGCGCCAGGGCCTGCAGGGCGGGCCATGGGTGTGCAGAACAGCCAGGCCGCAGACCGCAGCGGTCGCAGGGTGGTGCTGCCTGCGAACGTGTCAGGGCGCCTGGGCCTGGCCCTGCCAGAGCGTCCGCGCGTGGTCTTGCGCTTCACCGTCGAGTCACTCGACGTCCCGCTCGAGGTCTCCTTGGTGGACGACTCGGGGCAGCGCACAGTGCTGGCGACCCTCGACGTGCACGACATGGTCCCCCGAGAGATCCGTCGTGATCTCACCGAGTGGGCGGGGCGGGCGGTGCGTCTGGATTTCTGGGCGGGAGAAGGTCGGGGCCAGGCCGAGCTCTCCACGCTCAGTGTGCTGGTGCCCGAAGAGAGCCTGGATGTCAGCCTGGATGACAGCGAGAGCGCCCCGGCCCAACGGCTCGTGCTGCCCACCGCTCCGGACGGCGAGCCCTGGTCGTTCCTGGTGGTTGTCCTCGACGCCTTCGCCCGCGATCGCGCGTCGGCGTTCGGTGCCGAGGGCGACAACACGCCGATCCTCAAGAAGCTCGTGGCCAGGGGGCTGCAGTGGACCCGCACCACGGCGCCCGCCAGCTATACCCTGTCGTCGGTGGGCGCGCTCCTCACCGGCCAGCACCCCCTGACCCACGGCGTGCTCGCGGGCACGCGCAGCTCTGGAGTCGAACGCCTGGCCGAGAACGCGCCGCTCATGGCCAGCGCGTTGCGCGAAGCGGGCTGGCACACCGCCGCCTGGCTGACGAACCCCAACACCTCCGCTCGCCATGGCTTCTCCGCAGGCTTCGATGTGTGGGACGAGCTGCACACCGACCCGGCGCTCTGGTTGCCAGGTGTCGACGGCCTACAGCTGCCGCCCCGGCTCAGCGCGTTCTTGGACGACGTGGGTGACGAGCCTTTCTTCGCCTACGCCCACGTCTTCGAACCCCACGCCCCCTGGGTGGCCAGCGCTGACTTGCAACAGCAAATGGTCTCGCCTTACGACGGCACGGTCTCCGGCGAGCGGGAGTGGATTGACCGCTACCGCACCAGCGAAGTGTCCATGGACGACGCCGACTGGCAGTACTTGAAGCAGTCGTACGCAGCGCGTTTGGCTGAGGCCGATCGCACACTGGGCGCGTTGTTGGAGACCCTGGAGGCCTCTGGCCGGGCCGAGCACACCGTGGTGCTGGTCACCTCTGATCACGGCGAGGCCTTGGGCGAACATGGTCTGCTCGAACACTCCGATCAGGTCTACGGCGAGCAGGTCGACGTGCCGCTCGTGATGGTCGTCCCCGGCAAGTCGCTGTTGTCCTTGGGCGAGCCGGCCACCTTGATGGACGTGGCACCCACGGTGCTGGGCCTGGCTGGCCTGGACGCCCCCGCGACCATGGACGGCGCCGACCTGCTCGCAGGTGAGGTCCTCGGCGAGCGGCCCCAGCTGGCACGGAGTTTCGGGGATCGCCCGCAGCTGTCCTGGACACGCTGGCCCATGCGCGTCGTGGTCAACGTGGCCACTCGTGAGCGGCAGCTGTTCGACCTCTCTCGAGACCCAGGCGAGCTCGACGATCTGGCGGACCAGCGGCCGGCCACGTTCGCCTGGCTGTATCGCGAGCTGGTCCGTGCAGTGATCGACGCCACCGACCGGCGGCCCGCCACCGGGACGTTGGGAGCTCAGGACGAGGAGTTCATCGAGCAGCTGCGCGAGCTGGGCTACACCGGGGTCATCGAAGGCGCCGACGGTGACAACGGAACAGAAGATGCAGACCCGGCCATCGCCATCTTGCGAGGCTTGTTACAGCGCACCTGATCGTAGCTCGATCTTGAGATTTCGGGGACGCAAAGGGGACGCAATCTGCGTGCCGAAGGCGCCGGTCTTCTTGCCGCGCCGCGACTTCAGTGAGCGCCAAGCCGGCCCCTGAATCCCGTGCTAGACTCCACAGGTCGAGCGAGACGGACACGAACTTCCGGGCAGTTGTTCGGGCCCTCTCCACGACGTGCTGACGCCGACCCGTGTGCACATCGGGGTGTGCACGAGCCTGACGCCAAGCGCGACCCCAAACCAATTGGGAGGTCCGAAGATGGTCACGGCAAACCGGAGTGTCTCCGGCTGGACACTGCAATCACAAGAGAGCCGCAGAGCGTGGGCACAGCTCCGCCGCTGGCTCGGTTCTCGCCACGAAGAGCTGTTTCACGGGGCGGTGATCCGGCCCGCCCACGACGTGGCCTGTACAGTGCTCAGAGATCGAGCCGAAGCCTGGGATACCACCCTGGAGACGTTCGACCAGCTGCTGGTCTCCCTGAGCAAGATCGTCATCCCTTCGTTGACCGGTTCGTGCGGCGAGACCGTGCAGCAGAAACTGGGCCAGCTGGTCATGGAGGCCGAAGTTGAAGGGGAGCCGATTCTCTTTGCCTTCTTGCGGGCGCGGTTGACCGAAGATGTCCGCCTCGCTGCCACCGCCGCGCTGAGCGCCCGTTCAACGGCCCCGGAGGCCATCTCCGTGGAGCGCTCCGCCGAGCGGGTCGACGCCGAGTCGTCAGAGGTCGTTCGGGATCCACTGATCGAGGCGGAACGTCACGAGTGCGTCGACAGGGTGCAGGCGGCCATCGGCAGCTTGAAGGGCAAGTTGCGCGTGGCTCAGCGTTTGTCCATGGACGGGCTGTCCCAGCGTCAGATCGCCGACACCTTGGAGTTGTCCCGGGGGGCAGTGCGCTGGCGCCTTGAGCAGGCCAACCACATTCTCAGCGAGAAGCTGGGGCACGCCTACGGCGCAGAGTTCGGCAAGCTCCAGGCCTGAGTCTGTCTGCGCGCGGTCGGGGTCAGCTCGACAGCGCGCGCAGCACCTCGCCCGGCAGCTCGGCGGCGATCACCCGCTCGACGGCCTCAGGGTCGCACAGCTTCTCTGAGAGCCGCTTGTACACCTGCAGATACTGCTTGTCGTCGTAGGTGGGGCCGACCATGGCGATGACCAGGCGGATGGGCTCGTCGTCGGGTGCCTCCAGGTCGAGACCTGTGCGACTGACGGCAACCGCCATGGTCAGGCGTCGCGCTTGCAGTGTGCGCACGTGAGGCATGAACAGGCCGTGGCCCACAAAGGTGGGCGTGCGCCGCTGGCTGTTCAGCAGCTCCTGGCGCATCTTCTTGGCGTTCACGATGACGCTGCTCTGCTCCAGCAGCTCGGCCATGTGTTCGATGACCAGATCTCTGCTCGGCTCCGTGGCCTCGCCGCTGGCGTCGTCTACCAACAGGGCGTCGAGGTCCAGGTCGATGCGCTGCTCGGTCAGGTAGCGGGCGATGTTCACGAGCCGTTGCCTACGGGCAGGCGCCCTGGGGCGTGGGCTCGTCCCAGCAACACGGCGGCGGCGGCGTGGGCAGCGTCGGGTGTGGCCTCGTAGGCCAGCAGCGCCGGGCAGCCCTGGGGCAGGTCGAGCAGCTCGTAGGGCGACCCGAGCACCACCACCTGGTCGATGCGGCCGTTCTCCACGGCCCAGTGCAACCGGTCCCGGTCTTTCGGCGGCAAGCGAGAGCTGCCCGCCCAGGCGCGCACGCTGGTGATCACCAGGGCCACGGTGGCTCCGTCGTCGCTCAGGGCCACGCCGCCGGCTTCGAGTGACTCATTGAACGCTGGCACCACCATGCCCGAGTCGTCCTTGCCGAAGAGCATCAGGTCGACCCCACGCCCGGGAGGCAGGGGGACCACGGTGTCGCCGCGGTTGGTGAGCGAAGCGGCCGCGAGGCGAGCGCCCAGGTCGGCGGGGGGGGGCGTGGTACGCAGGGCGTGGCCGCGCACACGACGGCGAGCGGCGGCGATGCGGGCCACCGCACCGTCGAGGACCTCGTCCGCAAGGTGATGCCGCTCGTAGGCGTCGCTCAGGGCCAGGGCGCTGGCCAAGGGGTCGGCCGGCATGAGCAGCACGTCGAGCCCGGACTGGAGCACGTCGAGACAGGCCACGGGCTCTTTCGCGAAACCACCCATGTCGAGGGCGTCGGTGATCACCAGGCCGTCGTAACCCAGCTGACGACGGAGCAGGTCGAGGACCAGATTCGGCGAGGCCGTGGCCGGGCGCCCCGCCACGGGGTCGAGGGCCGGGACTTCGAGATGTCCCACCATCAGGCCGCCGATGTTTTCGGCGATGAGGGTGCGAAAGGGCATGAGGTCGACGGCTTGCAGCTGCTCGGCCGAGCTGGTGACCCGGGCCAGCTGCTCGTGGCTGTCTTGCACGGTGGATCCGTGACCGGGCCAGTGCTTGGCCACGGCGAGCACGCCGCCATCATTCAGGCCCGCCGAGAACGCGGAGCACATGGCGGCCACCCGCTGGGGGTCGTCGCCAAACGAGCGGGTGGCGATGATCGGGTTGGTGGCGGCGGTGTTCACGTCGGCCACCGGGGCGAAGACCACGTCGATGCCCGCGGCCCGGGCTTCGATGGCCGTGGCCAGGCCTGCGTCGTAGGCAGCGTGGGGCAGCTGGCAGGCCGACAGGGCCATGGCCGTGGGCAGGGAGCTGAACTCCCGCACCTGCTGTCCGCAGCCCCGTTCGAGGTCGGAGGACACGAGCAGATCGCCGGGGATGGCCTCGCGCAGGGCGGCGATGAGGTCGGCCACGCCGTCTTGCCCTTCGCCGAACACGATCACGCCCCCGGGGGGGAAGCGCTCGATCAGCGGCTTGAGCGCCTCGATGCCCGCCTGTCCCCGGCTGGCCCGGAGCGCGGGCCACAAGACCTGGCCGATGCGGAGGTCGACGTCGCTGGGCACGTGGTTGGGCTCGAGAGAGGCTCGTGGGGAAGTGCTGCGGCGCGCCTGGGCAGGGCGCAGTGCACGGGGTCAGGCTAGCATCCCGTTGGTGCGGGTACGCAGTCTGGGGCTCTCAGCACACCGGCGATGGGTGGGGCCCGGGCGCGTTGCGCCGCCCGCGGGAGTGCACCGCGGCGAACAGCTCCCGCCACTGTTCGGCGACGGCGTTCATGGCGTACGGTTTGGCGTCCGCACGAGCTCTTTCGCCCAGGGCCTGACGTTGGGCATCGTCTCTCAGCAGCTCCGCCAGGGTCGATGCGAAGCCGGCCCAGTCACCCGAAGCGACCAGACGCCCATTCTGACGGTCTCGCACCAGACCCTTGGGCAGGGCGTCGGCAAAAGCGACCACGGGCAAGCCAGCGGCTTGAGCTTCGAGTATGGACACAGGCAGACCTTCGGGCTGTCCCCAGGGCATGCCGGTGGAGGGTGCGGCGAAGACGTCGAGTTGCTGCAGCCAGCGCACCTTGCGCTCGCCCACGCAAGGGCCATCGAGCTGTGCCGTGTCGTGTGCTGCGCAGAGGGCAGCGATCTCGTCGCCGAGCGGGCCCGCTCCGGCGATGTGCAGCGTGCCCGGCAGCATTGTGGTGGCCTGCAGCAGCCGACGCAGGCCCTTCCCGGCCACGAAACGAGAGAGCGTTCCCACCTTGGCCGTGGGGCAGGCGCTGTTCGACGGCGCCGCCATTGGTCTGGGGCTCGTTTGCGCTGCGGGAACGGTCACTCCGCAGCCGAGAACACGTCCCCGGCGTCCGGACAGCGCCTCGAAGCGGCTCACGACGGCCTCGCTCACGCCGCACAGCGCGTCGCAATGATCGGCGATGAACTCGGCGAGCGCCTGCCCACAGCGTCGCTGTTCGAGCCAGAACACGTCTGCCGAGTGGAGCAGCAGCACGTGGGGGCGGCCTGTGATGCGCCGACAGAGCGCGCCGACGAGCCCACCAGGTACAGCCCAGTGGCTGAAGACAATGTCGCATCGCCGACTGGCGGAGAGCGCCGCGCGCATCATGGAACCCACGCTGCGCACGGCGGCGAGAGGGTTGAGTCCGTTGTCTGCGATGTTGCCCAGTGCTCCCGCTCCGTAGAACACGCCGTCGTTCGCAAAGCGCTGTAGACGCGCACTCCGCAGCGCTTGCGCACCATGTTCGCCGTGGTCCGGGCACACGATTTCGCAGGGCAGGGACAGTGCAGACACCAGATCGAGCAGAAAGCGCCCGCTGATGTCATGAGGGTTTCGCGGCCATGTACTGGTCAGGATCGCGAGTGTGGGCGCGGCGTCGTGGGTGTGAACACGCTGGGTCACGGCGTGGTGCTCGAACGGAATGGACGGTGAATGTCGCGGGTACATCGGCGTGTGTGTCGCCGTGTGTGTCGTGCAAGTTGTCTCGCAGGGGCGCGTTGCACGTCGCGATGATCTCGGAAGTTCTTGACCAGAGTGGATGATTTTCTTGAAACGGAGCATGCAAGAGACAAGGCTTGTCCAGGACGTAGCAAGTCTCTTTGTGTGCGCTCTGGACCCACGCAGCCTTTTGAAGCGAGCGACAGCCACAACCGCCGAAGAACTTTGGACCAAGTACCTGCGCACTCGCCGGCGCATGTTCAAGGACAAGCTCGTCGAACTCTACATGCCTCTGGTGCGCCACGTCGCGGATCAGCTGGCCATGCGCTTGCCGCCCACCATCGATCGCGAAGACCTGATCAGCGCTGGCACGTTCGGTCTCTTCAAGGCGGTCGAGAACTACGATCCCGAGCGCAACACGAAGTTCGAGACGTACTGCCGCCTGCGCTCCAAGGGCGCGATGATCGACTATCTGCGGCAGCAAGACTGGATCCCCCGCGAAGCGCGCAACCGGGGCTCGCGGCTGCACGAGGCCATCGAGCTGCTCACCAAGCGCCTGGGCAGAGAGCCCACGAACCTTGAGCTGTCCCGACACCTGCAAGTGACCATGACCCGCTTGCGCCACTCGCTCACCGAGCTGAGCTTCGGTTCGATCATCCCGTTCTCAGAGAGCAGCTCCACCGATTCGGTGGCCGAGACCCGCGATCTGCTCACCGATCAGATCGAACCGTCCGACATCCTGCAGCGCCGCGAGACCTACGAGGTGGTGCGCCGCGAGCTGACCCCGGTCGAGCGACGCCTGGTCGATGCCTACTACTTCAAAGGTCTGACGCTGAAGGCCATCGGCAAGAAAGAGGGCATCAGCGAGTCGCGGGTGTGCCAGATCCACGGGCGCATGCTCGACCGCCTCGCCGAGCGGCTCGAGAGTGAGGGCTGACGAGCCTGACGGTCCGGCTGGCCCTGGCAGAGAGGGTGAGCCTGGCGACGGCCGGGGGTCAGACCCCGAGAGCGCTCGGGGCGCGTTTCACTACCGAGATGCCCAGCTGATCATCGAGGAGCTGGCCCTGGCTGATCTGGCCAACGATCTTGCCGGCCAGGCAGCCTGGGTGCTGTCCCGCAAGGCCTTGGATGCCGTGTTTGAAGGCCCGGCGCGCTGTGTGCCTGTGGGGCTCGTGGGGCCGCTCGAAGTGCTCTCCATGGCGGCAGCGGCTGGCTGGTGGACCCAGGTGGTGTCGAGCCACGAACTCGATCTCGCCGAACGGGCCGGTTTCCCCCCTGAGCGCATCGCAGCGGCGGCCGGTTGGCACGACGACGGCTTCGTGAAGGACGCCCTGACCCGTGGCATCGCTTCGCTGCCTGCGGTCGACCAACTCGACGAGCAGAACATCGAGCGCATCGCCCGGCTGTTGGGTGTAGAGCGTGGGCTGGCGGGGTGCGTTGGTGACGGCCCTGACGTGCCCGCGGCGAAGTCGATGCCCGGCCCAGCCAACGGACAGCCAAGCCTGCCCGCCGTCGTGGGCCTCGACAGCTTCGATCACTGCGGCGGCCTGCTGGCTCCGTTGCTCCGCGGCGGGCCGACGCTGGTGCTCGATGCCGTGTGGGATGGCTTCAGCCACGAGATGGTCGACGGCGTGGTCGGCGTGTTCCCCGTGACCCACCCCATGTCACCGCCAGGTGACACGTGCGACGTGCTGCTCACCGGGCTGCTCAGCCGCCCCTTGTCAGTCGCTGAGCCGGCGCTGACACCGGCGCGCTTGGCAGGCAGCTGGCCGAGCGCCGATGAAGCACCAGCGCGGGGCGATTGGATGGTGGTGCCGACTCATGATGCCCTGGCTTGCAGGGCTCCAGGCGTGGCTCACAGCGCTCCGCTGCAGGTCATGGTGCACGGGGCACTGTGGCGGCCCCTCGACCAACGCCCCCTGCCGCCAGAGCTGGATTGACGCGCTGACCGAGCCTTCGGCGCCGCTGAGCGTGGGTCGCGCCTGGGCGTGCTGCTGGCCAGCGTCAGGACGCTGTCAGCGTCCCCTGCATGGTCGCCAGCTCGGTGGCCTCGCTGTAATCGAGGGCCATCGAGATCGTCTCCCAGGGGCAGAGCACGGCGCAGAGCGAGCACGACACGCAGACGTCGTAGTCGACACGGCACACGCCCATGGGCGAGGTGTCGCCCGGGTCGACGGCGGTCACCTTGGCGATGGCGTCGACCGGGCAGGTCTCCATGCACACCTCGCAGCCCGTGCAGCCCTCCTCGTCGATCCAGGCCACGGGGCGCTCGGTCTTCTTGAGCTTGGCCGGGATCTCGCCGTAAGGGTTCTGGATGGCCTCGGCCGGGCAGACCCAGGCGCACAGCGAGCACTCGATGCACTCTTCGGGGGCGAAGATGCGAAAGGCCTCTTTGGTCTCGCCCTCGATGATCGCGACCGGGCACTCCTTGGCGCAGAGGGTGCAGCCGACGCACTTCTCTTCGATGATGAAGAAGGCCATGAGTAGGAGCTTTCGGTTCGGCGGGGCGGGGGTGACGTACGATTGGCAAGGTGCAGGTGGGGCGGATGATAGGGCCATCGGGGCCCGTTGCCAACCTGCGAGGGGGATGAGCGGCCCAAACAGGCCAGAGCGAGCCGATCGAGGGCAGGGTCGGGCCCCCCCGGGCTGCTGGCTGAACCGTGTGTCGCCCGAGGCGATCGCTACCATGTGGCCCATGAGCCGCCTGCCAGACGCCCTCCGAGAGCACCTCGTCAGCCCCCGCAACGTGGGCGAGCCCGAGGGCGGCTTCTCCCACCGGGGCGAGGCGCTCAACGGCGCCTGTCGTGACCACCTGGTCATCTATCTTGCTGGCGACGACCAGGGCCATGTGGCTCGCGCCGGCTTCCGCGCGAAGGGCTGCCCGGCGGCCATGGCCATGGCGTCAGCGGTGACTGACCTGTTGGTGGGCTTGCCCCTCGACGAGGCCCTGGCGCAACAGGCCACCACTCGCCTGGCGGAGGCCTTCGGCGAGCCCGCGCCCCTTCACCGACATGCCTTGGCCCTGGTGACAGAAGCGCTCGGTAGCCTGTCGGTGGCTAGCCGCCCTCACTCACCGCGCGCTTGATCGCCAGCAGCGTCTTCAGCATGCCCGCCATCTCATCGAGCGGGATCATGTTCGGCCCGTCAGACATCGCGTTGTCCGGGTCGGGATGCGTCTCTGCGAACAGGCCGTCGCAACCCGCCGCCACGGCCGCGCGGGCCAGCACCGGGGCCATGGTGCGATCACCTGAGGTGGTCTTGCCGCCGGCGCTGGGCTTCTGCACCGAGTGCGTCGCGTCGAAGACCACGGGCACGCCGAACCTGGCCAGCTCGGGGATGGCGCGCATGTCGCTGACCAGGGTGTTGTAGCCGAAGCTCACGCCGCGCTCGGTGACGCACAGGTTGTCGTTGCCCGTGGAGCGCACCTTGTCGAGGGAGTGGCCCACATCCCAGGGCGCCATGAACTGACCCTTCTTCACGTTCACGGCCAGGCCGCTGCGGCCCGCGGCGAGGAGCAGGTCGGTCTGGCGACAGAGGAACGCGGGGATCTGAATCAGGTCGACCTTGCCCACGGCCAGCTCGCAGTGCTCCGGCGTGTGCACGTCAGTCATGACCGGCACGCCGACCTCCTTGCCCACGGATGCCAGCAGGTCCAGGCCTTCGTGCACGCCCGGGCCCCGAAACGAGTCGACCGCCGTGCGGTTGGCCTTGTCGAAGCTGGCCTTGAACACGAAGGGGATGCCCAGCTCGCCGGTGATCTCGGCCATGCGCCTGGCGATGGCCAGGGGCCCGGAGTCGTTCTCGATCACGCAGGGGCCGGCGAGCAAGAACAGCGGGCCGCCGGGGAGGAGGCTGAGCGGGCCGATCTGCATGGTCTTCGGTGTCCTGTGGTCGTGAGTTGGGGACGGGCCCTGGCGTTGGATCTGGGCGGTGGGCGAGAACGCAGCGTAGCAGTCGACGGGGGCAGGGTCTCCCCGGGCGCGACGGTGTCCTTCCCTCTCGCCCATCGCCGTGGACAATGCCCCTCGACCATCCGCTCCCCAGGCCTGCCGACGAATCACTCATGAAAGCGCTGATCCTGCTGGCTACTGGCATCGCTGACGACACTCGCGCCGGCCCGACGCCCCTTGAGCTGACCGATACGCCCCATCTCGACCGGGCGTCTGGCGAGGGGCGCCTGGGCCGGGTGCGCTTCGCTCCCACCAATGAGCGGGACACGGCGGCGGTGGCCCTGGCCTCCGTGCTCGGTTACGACACCCGTCGTGATCGCCTGGCTCGGGGTGTGGCCGAGGCCGCGGGC
Organism: uncultured Phycisphaerales bacterium; assembly: GCA_964537035.1. Classification (GTDB taxonomy): domain Bacteria; phylum Planctomycetota; class B15-G4; order B15-G4; family B15-G4; genus CAZIAK01. Next base: position 12,391 of record CAZIAK010000074.1, read on the forward strand.
ATGGGCGTGGAGTTGCAACGGGACGACCTGGCCCTGCGGCTCAACTTCGTGTCTACGTGGCAGGGGCGGCTGGCTGACTTTCGGGCCGGGCGCATCGGCCGGGTCGAGGCGCGCTTGCTGATCGAGGCGCTCTCCGCCGAGTTCGAGGGGGAGGGCGTGGAGTTTCACGCCGGGCAGGGCTATCGCAATCTGATGGTGCTCTCTGGCGGGCGGGAGCTGCAGGTGGAGACCGTCCCCCCGCAAGAGATGGTGGGGCGGCAGCTCGTCGACGCGGCGCCCTATGGTCGCGACGCGCAGCGGCTGCTCGACATCGTGAATCGCTGCTGCGCCGTGCTCGAGCACCACGACGTGAACAGGGTGCGCCTCGATCTGGGTGAGAACCCGGCCAACGTGGTCTGGCTCTGGGGCCCGGGCAGCCCTGAGCCCATCGAGCCCTTCGAGCTGCGCACGGGGCGGCGGCTGTCCGTCGTCGCCGGCGTGCCCATGGCCCGGGGATTCGGCCTGCTCGCGGGGGGGCGGGCGCCGGTGATCCCTGGGGGCAGCGGCGACCTCGACTCAGACTTCGAGGCCAAACGCCGCGCGGCTCTGACAGCCCTCGACGACAGCGATGTGGTGCTGCTGCACGTGGCCGCGGGCAACGAGGCTTGCCATGTGGGCGACGGTGAGGCCAAGGGCGAGCTGTTGTCCCGGCTCGATGGCGAGCTGGTGGGGCCCTTGCTCGACGCCCTCGCCGAGCGGGGCGACACCCGGCTGTTGGTGACCACAGACCACATGACTTCGGCCAGTCGGCGTTCTGGCCCCACCGCCATGGTGCCCTTCGCTCTCTGGGGGCCGGGGATCAAAGCCCTGCGCGCCGTGCCCTTTTGCGAGACTGCCGCAGCCCAGAGCGATCTGGACATCGACCACGGACACACATTGCTGGAGTACCTGCTCGACTCGGCACCGGCCAACCTGCCCAGGGGCAGCTCGTCGGCACAGAGACCGGAGCAGGGCTCGGAGAGCGCCCGATGAGCACCACCGACATGCCCCCCGCCGACGAGATGGCCACGCGCTACGACCCGGCCTCCATCGAAGACGACATCCGTTCGACCTGGGACCGCAGCGAGGTCTTCACGGCCGACGGTGACTCTGAGCGCGAGCCGTTCACGATCATGATCCCGCCGCCGAACGTCACCGGCGTGTTGCACATGGGCCACGCGCTCAACGGCACCCTGCAGGACATCGTCGCCCGTCATCAGCGCATGAACGGCAAGGATGTGCTGTGGCTGCCGGGCACCGACCACGCGGGCATCGCCACCCAGGCCGTGGTCGAGAAGAAGATCTACGCCGAGACCCAGCAGACGCGCAAGGACATGGGGCGCGAGGCGTTCCTGGCCGAGATCTGGAAATGGAAAGACGAGCACGGGGCGACGATTCTCAAGCAGTTTCAGCGCCTGGGTGCGTCGTGCGACTTCACCCGCACCGCGTTCACCCTGAGTGACGAGCTGTCCCGGGCGGTGCGCGAGTCGTTCGTGCGCATGTTCAATGACGGGCTCGTCTACCGCGGCGCGCGCCTGGTCAACTGGGACTGTGTGCTGCAGACGGCGATCTCTGACGACGAGATCGAGTACGTGCCCCGCAAGGGCAAGCTGTGGAACCTGCGCTACCCGGTGAAGGGCGATCCCGAGCGCTGCGTGACCGTGGCCACGACCCGTCCCGAGACCATGCTGGGCGACACGGGCGTGGCCGTGCACCCAGACGACAGCCGCTACGCCGACCTGGTGGGCAAGACGCTCATGCTGCCGCTCATGGATCGTGAGATCCCGGTGGTGGCCGATGAGTCCGTCGACAGAGACTTCGGTACGGGTGCGGTGAAGGTGACGCCGGGGCATGACCCTGCTGACTACGAGCGGGGCGCTCGGCATCGTCTGCCGATCATCAACATTCTCGAGTCGGACGGCACACTGTCCGCCGAGGCGGGGAGCTTCGCCGGGCTGAGTCGTGAGAAGGCGCGCAAGGCCGTGCTGGCCGCCATGGACGAGCTGGGCCTGCTGGGCGACATCGTCGACATCGAGCACAACGTGTCGGTGAGCGATCGCAGCAAGAGTCCCATCGAGCCCTTGGTGAGCGAACAGTGGTTCGTGAAGATGAAAGAGATGGCCGCGCCGGCCATCGCCGCGGTGAACGACGGCTCGCTCACCTTCAAGCCCGCCCGCTGGAAGAACGTCTATCTGGCCTGGCTCGAAGGCGTGCACGACTGGTGCATCTCTCGCCAGCTGTGGTGGGGGCATCGCATCCCGGTCTGGTACGACGAGGACGGCGAACCCTGCGCGAGCGTCGATGACCTGGAGATCGGCGCGCCGCACCCCGTGACCGGCAAGCCCATCGTGCGCCAAGACGAAGACGTGCTCGACACCTGGGCCAGCTCGTGGCTGTGGCCCTTCGCCACTCTGGGTTGGCCCGACGAGACCAGCGATCTGGCCCGCTACTATCCGACCCAGTTCTTGTCGACCGCGAGCGACATCATCTATCTGTGGGTGGCGCGCATGGTCATGGCCGGCTACGCGTTCGTCGACCGGTTGCCTGAAGATCAGCGCTGCCCGTTCGCCACCTGCTACATCCACGCCACCGTGCTCGACGGCAAGGGGCAGCGGATGAGCAAGAGCAAGGGCAACGGCATCGATCCCATCGACATGATCGATCAGTACGGCGCCGACGCGGTGCGCTACTCGCTGGTCATGCTCACCAAGGAGGGCCAGGACACCAAGCTGGCCCCCGAGAAGTTCGAGATGGGTCGCAACTTCGTCAACAAGCTCTGGAACGCCTCGCGCTTCGTGTTGAGCAAGGCGGGCAGCTTGCCCGTGTTCGACGCCTCGGCGGTGACCGCCATCGAAGACCGCTGGATCCTGTCCCGCCTGGCCGCCACCGCTGAGCAGGTGGGTGATGACTTCACCCGCTACAACTTCAACGACGCCGCCACCGAGCTCTACCGCTTCGTCTGGAACGACTTCTGCGACTGGTACGTGGAGGCGGTCAAGCCTCGCCTCGAACCTGCAGACGGCGTCGAGGGTACGCCCGGTGAGCCCGTGGCCCGGGCGGTGCTGGGTCGTGTGCTGGCAGACATCCTGGGCATGCTCCACCCCCTGGCGCCGTTTGTGACCGAGGCGGTGTGGCGTCGGTTGCGTGCGGCGAACGAGACCGATCTGCCCGAGCTGCTGACCACGGCGCCGTTTCCTGATGGCACGGGGCTGCCCCGTGACGCCCAGGCCGAGAGTGATCTGGCGCTGACCCAGACCGTGCTCGGGTCGGTGCGCAAGCTGCGTCAGCAGAACAACGTGGGCGAGCGCAAGCCGGTGAAGGTGACCGTGGCCGGGACGAGCGATGCACAGGCGGCGGGCCTGGAGCGTTGCCGCGACCTCCTGCAGCGCCTCGGGCACCTGGAGCAGTTCAGCGCCGCAGCCGATCCCGCACGCCCCGAGGGCGCGGCCGCTGACGTGGTCGACGGCCTCGAGGTGCTGCTCGATCTCGACGGCCTGATCGACAGGTCAGCCCAGCGCGAGTCACTGCAGCGCAGCGTCACCAAGGTCGAGAAGTCCCTGGCGGGCATCAAGGGCAAGCTGGGCAACGAGAGCTTCGTGGCCAAGGCGCCCGAGGCCGTGGTCGCCCGTGAGCGTGAGCGGCAGAGCGAACTCGAGGGTGAGCTGGAGCGCCTGTCAGCGCTGCTGTCAGCGCTCGACAAGTAAGAGGCGCCGGTGCTGGCTCAGGCCTCGCCACAACTCCTCACCGCACCTGAAGGGCGGGGCACGTCCAAGCTCTCACCACGATCGTCGCGAGGGTGCGGCTGGGCGGCCTTGAGGGCTAGCCT
>CAZIAK010000075.1:0-7299 GCA_964537035.1 uncultured Phycisphaerales bacterium
CTGGTTTTCGACCCCAGCACTTTGCATGGCCATGAACAGCTGCTGTCCAACTCCGCAGGGGGCAGCGCGCCCTTCGGCGTGGACGTCGGATCTTCGGGAGCGAACAGTCCCTACTTCGCGGTGTTGTCCGCCAGCGGTGCGTTCCCCGGCACGATCCCTGCGCCCGGGGTCTTCGTGCCCGTCAACATCGACCCGCTCACGCAGCTGGGGCTGTCGTGGCTCAACACTCCCATGTTTCCGGGCAGCGCGGGTGTCCTGGACGGCAACGGCAAGGCGAGCTTCTCATTCAACGTGAAGCCCGGTGGCGCCACGCCGCTGGTCGGCTTCAAGCTGACCTTCGCCTGCGTCGTCACCGATGCTCACGGAACCCCCCGGCGCGGCACGAACGCGAAGACGGTGGAGATCGTCCCGTAGGTCAACCCGTAACGCAGAACGACCCCGGCGCCCGCACTGGGCACCGGGGTCGCTCATGAGTTGCGAAGGTCTGTGATCGTCAGGCGATCACTGAGCCTCACCCTCGAGGGTGTTGCTGGCGGCGAAGCCCACGGGGCCTCCGGCGTCAGACACCCAGTGCTGCACGTAGATCTTGGTCCCGGCGGGGACACCGGCGGGCCAGACGAAGGGCAGGTCGAAGTCACCTGAGCCGTTCACGGGCAGGGCGAGGAACAGGAAGTCCGGCGCCGGGCCCAGGATGCCGCCCTTGAAGGCCGCGTTGAACAGGCTGAGGCCGAGCACCATGTTGGTGGTGCTGCCGGGCAGGGCGTTGCTCAGGTCCACCGAGTTGACCGACATGGCGGTGAGCGGGCCCACACCCACGAGCAGGGGCTCGCCGCTGGTGCCAGCGAGGCCGTTGCCCAGGTTGGTCCAGGCGCCAGCACCGAAGCTGACGGTGGGGGCGACGGAGGCGTTGCCCATGATGTCGGTGGCGGTCCAGTCCACATCAACGAACGCTTCGGCGCCCGAGGTGGGGATCTCAGCACGGAACAGGCCGCTGCCCATGTGCAGGGCGGTGCCCGAGCCGCTGCCCAGATCAGAGGTCCACGCGAAGGTCATGCTGGCCGAGATGTGGCCGTCATCGCTGACGCTGTCCTGGATCTGGGCGTGGGTGACGATGAACGGCGAGGTGATCACTCCGCCGGCCTCGATGGATTGCAGCGTGGGCGACGTCGTGTCGGCGGGGCCGTTGTTGAAGTAGATCTTGTTGGTGAAGTTGCCGCTCTCACCCTGGCCTGTGATCAGATCGTAGGTGCCGTCGCCATCGAGGTCTGCCATGCCGAAATCGAGGGTCGAGTCACCGATGCTCTGAATCTCCGCAGACTGGCTGGTGAAGGTGCTGTTGCCGTTGTTGCGGTACACCTTCTCACTGCCCGCGAGGGAGCCGACGAAGACGTCGAGATCGCCGTCGTTGTCGTAGTCCATCAGGGCCATCTCGTTGTCATCGTTGCCGTTGGGCGAGGGGAAGGTCGACTCGGGCATGGCCGTGCCGGGGCCGTCGTTCCGGGCCCAACCTTCGTTCTGGCCAGCGATGGACTGCACCGCCCCGTCCCAGTCGCCGTCGCCGTCGAGATCGCCGTAGTCGATCTCGTAGGTGGCGCCGGTGCCCACGCCGTTCATGGCGCTGTCGATGGAGAAGTTGCCGTTGCCATCGTTGAGGTACAGCCGCCCGCGCTTGCCGTTCTGGCCTTTGCCAGAGAGGGCCAGGTCGAGGTCGTAGTCACCGTCGAAGTCGAGGAACTGCACGTCCTGGCAGTTGAAGTTGTCTGCGGGCATCTGGGAGGCGGTCACGTCGGTGAAGACGCCGCTGCCGTTGTTGACCCAGAGGCGCTGCTGGGTGGCGATGCCACCGAAGGTGCCGCCATCGGTGATGGCCACGTCGAGGTCGCCATCATCGTCGATGTCGCCAGCCACCACGCTGAAGGAGCGCAGCGTGGGGGACGTGGGCACGGCGCCAGCGGACATGGTGAAGTTGCCCGCCCCGTCGTTGAGCAGCAGGCGCGGCGCATGGCCAGCGCTGCCGGAGGCGTACATGAGGTCGGGGTCGCCATCACCGTCGAAGTCTTCGGCGATGACCATCTTGGCGTTGAAGTTGCCGCCATGGGAGAGCTGGGCGTGGGCTGCCGAGAAGACACCCGAGCCGTTGTTCAGAAAGAGGTGCTGGTCCTGGGCGCCGCCGGTGCCAGCGCTGCCGTAGCTGCTGCCGTTGGCGAAGAGGATGTCGACATCGCCGTCGGCGTCGACGTCGACGAGCTCGACACCGTCGGTCCACACAGACTGGGCGGGGATCGCGGCGGCGTCGCGAATGAACTGCTGGCCCAGCGTGGCGGGCGCGAGGGCCGCGAGCAGAGCGGGCAGGATCAGAAGGTGACGGGTCATCGAGGACTCCAGGTGTCGTTTCTTGAAGTGAGAGAGCTCACCGTTCGGATGGCAGGGCCACGGTCGGGTGTTGCGGGCCCTTCGCATCGAAGGGTGACGGGAGGGACCGCGGATCATACCCGGGCTTCTCTGAACTGTGGGGAGAACATCCGCGGACACGAAGCGCCCACATCTGGCCTTCTTGTCGGCTCTCTGAGGGTCGAGAACCGAGGAGAAATCCGGGCCTGAGTGCCGATGCCTCCCAGGCAGCTGGGTGTCAGAGCGGCTGATTCGTCAGCTGCCCGGGCGCGGAGAACCACTGCCGTCGTAGCTTGAACGCGACGTGGACCAGGCCCAGGAGTACCGGAACCTCGACCAGAGGGCCGATCACCGCGGCGAAGGCGGCGCCGGAGTCGATGCCGAAGACGGCCACGGCCACGGCGATGGCCAGCTCGAAGTTGTTGCCAGCAGCGGTGAAGGCGACGGAGGCCGTGCGGGGGTAGTCCGCGCCGGATTTGTGCCCCAACCAGAAGGACACCAGGAACATGACCACGAAGTAGATGCAGAGGGGGACCGCGATGGCAACGACGTCACCGGGCAGGGCCAGGATCATGTCCCCCTTGAGCGAGAACATGACCACGATGGTGAAGAGCAGGGCCACCAGGGTCAGGGGCGAGATGGCCGGGACGAACGAGGCCTCGTACCACTCTTTGCCCCGTGCGCGCAGGCCGATGAAGCGGGTGGCCATGCCGGCCAGGAAGGGCACGCCGAGGTAGAGCATCACGCTGGAGGCGATGTCGCCGATGCTCACCTCGACGACGGCGCCCTCGAGGCCCAGCAGGGGTGGCGCCCAGCTGATGAAGATCCAGGCATAGAGGGGGTAGAAGAGCACCTGGAAGATCGAGTTGAAGGCCACCAACCCCGCGGCGTACTCCGGGTCGCCCTCTGCCAGATCGTTCCAGACGATGACCATGGCGATGCAGCGAGCCAGGCCAATCATGATGATGCCCACCATGTACTCGGGCTGATCGGCCAGAAAGGTGACCGCCAGGCCAAACATGAGGCAGGGCCCGATGATCCAGTTCTGTACCAGCGACAAGGTGAGGATGCGCCAGTCGGCGAAGACCTTGCTCAGCTCTTCGTAGCGCACCTTGGCCAGGGGCGGGTACATCATCAGGATCAACCCCACGGCGATGGGGATGTTGGTCGTGCCCACGTTGAAGCGGTTGATCAGCTCTTCGATGCCGGGCACAAGGACGCTCAGGGCCACGCCCAGCGCCATGGCGGCGAAGATCCACAGGGTCAGGTAGCGGTCGAGAAATGACAGGCGGCGCATGGTCAGGCTCGGGTGGGTGGGGGCGCGCTCAAGGCTGGGCCGGCGGGCCAGGGTGCTTCACGGCCTCGGCGGACCGGGCGGCGTGTCGATCGGTTTGGCACGACGAGGGCGGGCCGTCGTAGGGGCAGCAACCGCCGTGGGCCCTGAGCGCAGCGGCCTGGCGGGCGTCGGCGAGGTGTTCGTGGGACGTCTGCCCGGCCAGGGTGAGAGAGGCGAGCAGTCGTTCGTGCAGGGGGTTGGCGGGCTCGGCCAGGGAGTAGAACGTCCACAGGCCTTGCTGCCGGGCCTCGACCCAGCCAGCGCGCCGCAGGTGGGCCAGGTGCCGAGACGCGGTGGGCTGGGGGACGCCCAGCACCGTCACCAGATCGCCCACGCAGCTGGCCCGCTCGCCGAGCAGGCAGAGCAGCCGACGCCTCAAGGGGTCGGAGAGGGCTTTGAAGAGCTGCTGTTCCTGGGCCGGGTCCATGACCGTGAAGGCTATATTCGCTTTGACGAATATGCAAGGGAGGACGTACCGCTAGACTGCCTGTCCATGGCCGTGTACTTCGATATCGCCGTAGGAACACCTGACAAGCGCTCGGCGGAGGCGGTGGCGCACCATCTCGCCGGGCTCGACTTCCTGGGCGCCGGGCCACACGTGGGCCAGCGAGATCACCATGCTGAGGCCGACGCCTGGTGGGTCGAAGCCTGGGTGCGGGGGCTGAGCCTCAACGCGCCCGGCGACCCTGAGCCACGGCTCGCCGTCCATCTGCCGGAGGCTCGACGACGGCTCGAGGGCATCTGGCAACGGCTGCGCTCCGGGCCACCCTTTCGCTGCGCCGTGGTGGGTGGCGAAGTGTGTGACAGCCTCCTTGATGCAGAGGACGGCACCTTTCGTCAGGGCGAGCTGCTCGTCGATGACGATCTGCTGCTCGAGGTGGGCGCGATCGTGGACGGTCCGCTGTTTGATGCCCTCGGTGCGCCAGCTGGCTATGAGCCGTTTCGCAGCGGCATGGTCTGGCGGCCCCCGCGAACCCGCACACCATGGGCCTATGGCATGGTGGCGCGACGGCTGGGGGGCTGGCCCGTCGTCGATCGGGTGCCCGCCACAGCGCTCGGTTGGAAGGGGACGCCCCACGGCGCTGAGCTCGACCGCCTGACCACCGACGAGGCGGTCCTGTACCTCCATCCCCGGGCAGGTCGCTGGGTCAGCCTGAGTGGTCCGGCGACTCTCGAGCCGGGGTTCCTTGGCGTCCTGGGCGATGCCCTGGTCTTTGCTCTCCGGGAGCCAGCCAGCGTGCAGCAGCTGTTCGAACGCTTGCACGGCGAGCCCATCGCCGAGCTGACGGATGGCCTGGCCGGCAGCCCGTCCAGGCATTCCGAAGGTCTGGTGACGTGGGGGCCCTTCTGCGATCGCGTGCTCGACGGCCACGTCGAACACCTCATGGCTGCCGCGCCCGACGGTGTCACCTATCTCCTTCATGCTCTGGAGGCGCCCGTCGACGGCTTGCGCCAGACGGTGATCGCTCATGCCGAGTGAGCCGGGCCGCCTGCGCAATCACATCACCACGGTTGGGAGGGCCGGGCCATGATGCCCCCAGACTGTCCCCTTTGTGAGAAGACCCTCGCGGAGTCACCAGATGAGAAGTTCGACACGGTCTCATTCAAGCCAGAACCTGGCTACGTAGAGTCTGGCCTTGAAGGGCACCCGGACCACGTGGTCTGGTTTTGCAGCGAGCACTTCGAGGCCGCCGCCGCCCTGGCAGCGCTGCCCCAAGATGAAGCGCTGGCCCTGCTCTGGCAGCAGTTTCCACGGTGAGGGGGCGGGCGCGGGTCACCGAAGCAGTCAGCCGTCGAGCAGCACCTCGTGTGCTCGGGCGGCGACGTCTGCCAGGGCCCACTGTCCGTCACTTTCGATGAGCACGGCCCGCTCGGCCAGATTCACCGTGGGGCAGACATGCTCAGGAATCAGCTGAAGCACTGAGCCCCGACGTGGCCGCTCGCCCGCGGTGATCGTCAGCGGCAGGTGCTCTTCACTGGGATTGTCGGCGACCCACTCGGGGTGTCCCAGAACGCAGGCGCAGGGGTCACCCATGTCTGCCGAGACCGCCTTGTGGCCAGCATCGCAGGTGACTCGCCTTGCTGCGGGGTGGCTGACCACTCGGGTGACCACCGTGGCCGCAGGGAGCAGGCCCAGCTGAGGGTTCTCGAGTTCGGACCGGGCATCGTGAAAGACCACCGTGCCGGGAGAGACTGTGTGCCGTTGCTCGTCAGCCAGCGCCGTCAGGCCTGGGTGGCTGAGCGAGTGCAGGAACGCGGGCGTGCCAGCAGTGATCACCTCGTTCACCGTACAGCCGGCGCTCCGGATCTCGGCGAGCAGGGCCATGAGCTCATCGTAGCCCCGGTGAATGTCCGCCTCGCGCCGGCGCAGATCGGCGCCGTGCAGGTGTCCGTCGTAGAAGTGCGCCCCGGCGAGCCGCTCGCCCGCTGAGCGGCACAGCTCCACGATGTCCTGACGCTGAGAAATCGGTACGCCGGTGCGGTCCATGCCCGAGTTGATGTCCACGAAGACCGAGACGCCGTCGGGTACGTGGGCCAGCCGCTCGGGATCTTCGATCAACACGGAGAGTCGTTGGCCTGGGTGTGCCGCTGCGATCTGCGCCAGCCGTCGCAGCGACGGTCCCACCAGGGGCTGGGCGAGGAGCACGTCGGCCGAGACGTTGGCCTGGTCGAGGGTCGAGCAGAGCACCTCGGTCTCGCGGGTCGTGGCGGTCTTGAACCGTCGCACGCCGGCGTCGAGCAGCTCGTTCCAGACTGCGGGGATCTTGGTGGTCTTCACGTGGGGACGCCAGCGCCCGGGCGCACCACAGTGCCCGATCACCGTGGCGATGTTGCGGCGGACGGCGTCCATCCAGATCACCAGCGCCGGGCTGAGCAGTCGCTCGGTGAGGTCGGCTGGCAGGGCGTAGGCTGCGGGGTCGAGCTGGGTGAAGAGGGGCATGAGAGGGGCGTCCTTATTTGCCCGTGACGTAACCCAGCTCTTCGAGCTGGCGGCGCGTGTCGTCATCGAGGGCGACCGCGCCCGCGCCCTGGCTTGCCTGCGATCTGAGCAGCGGCAGGGCCAGGGCGAACTCGGCGGTCATGTCCTCTGCCAGGGCGCGACGTTGTTCGAGCAGGTCGTGCTGCTCCAGAGGGTCTGTTGCCAGATCGAAGAGGGCAGTGGGTCGCGGCTGGCCTTCGTCGTCGTCGGTGAGGTGCAGTGTGAGCTGGCCCCTGCGAAACACGTGGGTGGCTGGTTTGTTGCTGTTGCCCAGGTGAGACAGGATCGGCCGGGGTCCCAGGGCGCCACTGGTGAGCAGGGGTACCAGGCTTCGTCCGTGGGAGCCCTCGTCGCTGGGCAGGCCCGCCAACTCCCGCACCGTGGGGCCGATGTCCACCAGGGAGACGGGCGTGCTCTCCTCGCCGACCCTGGTTCCGGGCGCCCGGATCAGCAGGGGGATGCGCAGCAGCTCCGGGTGCATCTGGTGACCGTGTCCCACGGTGCCCCGATCGAAGAGTTCCTGGCCATGGTCGGAGGTCACCACCAGGATGGTGTCGTCGAAGCGCCCGGCGGCCACCAGGGTCTCGACGAT
>CAZIAK010000075.1:7399-16207 GCA_964537035.1 uncultured Phycisphaerales bacterium
CGTCACGGAAGGCTCGCGCCAGGGTGGTGGCCTCGCCCTCGGTGAGCTTGTGAAGACGGTCGGTCACCCCGTGGGCCTGGGCCCAGCGCCCGGTGAAGAGCGAGGTGTGGGAGGGCAAGGTCCAGGCGCTGGTCGAGGAAGCGTCGCTGAAGCTCAGTGACTCTCGGGCCAGGGCTTGCAGGTGGGGCGTGGAGTCGCTGCCCGGGGCCAGTCGATCGGCGCGCAGGGTGTCCAGGGAGACGATGATCACGTCAGGCGCGCTGGGCTCCTCGTTCGTGCCTGGGGCGCAGATCGTGGGTCGTCCCAGGACGATGGCGCCCCCCTCGGCATCGGCCTGCAGGGTCAGCGTCATGGTGCTGTCGCTGCGACCAGGCAGCTCGAGGACGGCAGGGTGCCAAGGTCGGCCGTCGCCTGCCTTGTGGGAGGTCACGGCGAGCCTGCCTTCGAGAAGGACGCCGTCGTTGTCCTGCAACAGATAGGTGAGAGCGGGTGCGCTGGGGTCGCCCAGGGCGGCCAGATCGACGGTCAAGCTCGCGGGCTGCTCTGGCAGTGGCAGTGCCCATCGAGCGCTAGCGCCATGGGGCAGCACGATGGCCTCCCGAGCCTCGCCGTCGAGGGAGATGTGCTCCTCGGTGGGGCGCAAGCCCTGGTCCATGAGGTCGGCCGTCAAGGGCGAGAGGGTGCGCACCTCGACCTGGCCCAGGTTCAAGGTGGCCTCATACGTCGCGACGATGAGCAGCAGGCCCGTCCGTCGATCATCCTGGGGGACGATGACCTGCACCCACGGGTTGTCGGGCTCGGGGTTGATCGCGAACCCAAGGCCGTGAACCTGCGCGATCTTCATCAGCTTCGATGCATCGGAGCGGTCGATGGCTGGCTGGCCGCGGAGGATGGGGATCAGGCCCAGGCCCGAGTTGCCCTGGGCCTCGATGCGCACAAGCAGCGGCCCCGTGTCTGCCACAGAAACGAAGCGGGTCAGCAGCAGCGGCCCCGTCATCACCAGGCGTCGCTTGTGCGCTGGACCGGTGACCGCGTGGTGCCCCGGAGACGTGACCGGGCGAGGAGACTGGGAGGCCAGTTTTTGCTCGTCACCCCACTCGGCGTCTTCATCCGCGAGAGTGTCTGCGTCGATGGAGACGACCAGGGGTGCTTCGGCGATGATGTTGGCCTGCTCAGCCGGGTCGAAGCGCCGCTGCAAGTCGTTCACTTCAAGGGCATCGATCAGGCGGATGACCGTGCTGGGCTGTGGCTCGTCGACTCCGCAAGCGACCAGGCCAGCAAACATGCCAGCCAGCAGTATTCTGTTGGATCTCCCGACGAGGCCCTCGGCCCTCACAGGACGACCCGAATGTCGCAGTGTTCGGCGAGGCGCGAGAACAGGCTGAGCCGCTCCGCTTCGTCGCAGACGGTAAGGGCCAGCTCGAACGACTGGTACTTCCCGCCGGAGCTCCTGTTCGAATCTCGCAGCTCGTATGGGCGCTCGCCCACGATGGTGGCCACCGCAGCGCGCACATCGAGCGCTTGCTGCCCGATGAGACGGTACTTCCAGAGGCAGGGGTAGCTGATCTCTGGTTTCTCTGGATCAGGCACGTGGGGATCGGGCATGGGGCAGGGGCGGGTCGGCGCAGAGGAGATTGGAGACGGTCGAGCTTAGCGGTCGAGCAGACTTCGTGCTGCTCCGCAGACCCTGGAAAATCGGATGAGGGGTAGGATGAACGTCCCCTCCCGATCTTCCCCGAGAACGACCATGCTCCCCCTGCGCTCACTGTGTCTCGTCGCGTGCTGTCTGGCTCTCACCTCTCCCTCTCTCGCGGCGACGGCCGAGCTGGGCCCGGACGTTCATCGCCGCCTGGCAGAAACCAACGCCCCCGTAAAGGTCTGGGTGTTCTTCGCCGACAAGGGCTTCTCGTCGCCTGTCGCCGAGCAAGAGGCGCTGCTCCTCGTCGAGCAGAGCCTGCCCTCGCGCACGATGCTGCGCAGGTCTCGCCGCCGCAGCAACCCTGGGTTGGTTGATGCCCGCGACCTGCCCGTGTCTTCGGCCTACACCGCCGACGTGGCAGCCGTGGCCGGGACGATTCACGCCCAGAGTCGCTGGCTGAACGCCGTGAGCGTGGACGTCGACGAGGGCCAGCTTGCCGATCTGTTGGCGCTTCCCTTCGTGCGTCGAGTGCAGCTGGTGGGTCGCAGCGTGGGCACCGAGCTGGCCTCAGGGGCCGTGGCGCCCCGGCCCTTCAGCAAGGCCCCTGGCCCGACCGCGAGCAACTACGCCGGCGCCTCCCATGGCCTGGCCTTCGATCAGCTCGACCTGGTCGAGGTGCCCGCCCTGCACGCCCAGGGTTACACCGGCGCCGGGGTGGTCATCGGCGTGCTCGACACGGGCTTCGTCACCACCCACGACGCCTTCAACGCGCCAGGCAGCGCGCTCGACGTGATCGACGCCTTCGACTTCGTGAACAACGACTCGAACGTGGGCATCGAGGTGGGGGACGACCCGGGCCAGCATCACCACGGCACCTTCATCTTGGGCGTCATGGGCGCCAACCTGAGCGGCACGTACATCGGCGCCGCACCGGACGCGAGCTTCTTGCTGGCCAAGACCGAGGACATCACCCAAGAGGTGCAGGCCGAAGAAGACAGCTACGTCGAGGGCCTGGAGTGGCTGGAGCTGAACGGCGCGGACATCGTCAGCTCGTCCCTGGGCTACATCGACTGGTACACCCAGGCTGACCTGGATGGCCTGACCGCGGTGACTACCGTGGCGGTGAACGTGGCCACATCGAACGGCGTTGTGGTCTGCACCGCGGCGGGCAACGCTTCGTTCGACAATGATCCCAACACGTCGTCACTGATCGCGCCAGCAGACGCCCTCGACGTGCTCACCGTGGGCTCGGTGACGATCACCGGCGAGGTCTCTTTCTTCAGCTCTGATGGCCCCACGGCAGATGGTCGGGTGAAGCCTGAGATCATGGGCATGGGTGATCTCTCCGTGACCGTCTGGCCCGACGACGACACGCAGTACGTCGCCGTGTCGGGCACGTCGCTGTCCACGCCTCAGGTCTCTGGTGCCCTGGCCTGTCTGTTGCAGGCCCACCCGGAGTGGTCGGTGCAGACCCTGCGGGAGCGGGTGACCAAGACCGGTGATTCCCTGGGCGCGCCCGCTCCAGACCCGCTCTTCATCACCGGCTACGGCAACTTGCTGGCCGATCAGGCCTTGCAGCTCGCAGGCCTCTGGACCGACCTCGGCGGCACCTTGACGGGCACGACGACGCCGGCGCTCTCAGGGCTGGGTGCCCTGGTGGGGGACGAGCAGGTCGACCTCGCCGTGACCGGCGGCACCTCCGGCGGCACGGTCTGGATGGTCATTGGCTTGAGCCAGGTGGCGGTGTCCTTCAAGGGCGGCACGCTCCATCCCAGCCCTGACGTGATCATCCCGGCGTTGCCCCTCGACGGCAGCGGAGCCACGACCCTCTCGTTCGCCTGGGTTCCCGGTGTGCCCACGGGCGCCTCGTTCTTCGCCCAGGGTTGGCTGCCCGACGCCCTGGGGCCCGTGGGTTTCGCGGCCACCAATGGCGTCGAGGGTTCAGCGCCTTAGCAGCCGACGCGATCGAAGCGTGCTCGGCGCGCGGAGCTTTGCCCACGGGCTGCTCGCAGCTCGTGGGCAGCCGGCCTGGCCCGTCCCACGGCCCCACCGTGCCCCGAAAAAGTTCAGTGCGCCCGTCGTGACACCGTTCCAGCCAAGGTGGCGTCAGCAGCGGGGCTGTGGTCGACGACGCCCGGAGGAGAAAGGCGGTGCCTCCCTCATCAGTGGGCCGTCTCGGCATCGGTTCGGGTCGAAGCTGGATCACGATGTGATCGTTAGGGGCAGTCGCTCCGGCGAGAATCGATATCCGATACTGCTGATGGTGGGCGGTACACAACGAGCGCACTGAACACTCTGCGCTCCCGATGTAGGCCGCCCCCCTGGCTATTGCGGTCATGCCAGAATGAGCTGAGATTGGAGCCTGGGCCGCGCAGTCAGCTGTTGGCCGGTTCAGCGCCGTAGCAACAGGCTGTCCGGATGGCTGTGTTTCCAGGCATACCAGAAGGACCTGTCGACCCTGAGCTCGGTGAGCTGGTCAGAACGCACGGCCTGGCCGCTGAGCACGTCGTGGAGGCTCTCGGCGTCCCCTGGGTCAGCGCTGGCGAAGGCCAGCACGAGCACCTGGCCGTCAAGGCGCCGATCAAAGGCCCGCACGGCACCGGTGGAGGCGCGGCGCACCCAGGTCACGGGCACATGGCCCACCAGCCCGTTGACCAGGCCGTCGCTGGTGATGAGGCTCTCGGTCACCGCCGCCTGGGCGCCAGCGACCCTGACGCCGAAGACCACGTCCTTGGGGCCGACGTCTCCCAGGCCTTTGGCGAGCTCAGGAAAGAAGACCTGTTCGGGGTCCTTCAGGTAGTCGTCATATCTTGAGTGCTCGAAGCCGCGCACGTCTTCGGGTTTGTCGAGCACCAGGGTGTCCGGGTGCTCTGCAACCCAGGCGCCCCAGGTGGTGAAGCTCGATGGGACGTGCTCCAAGAGCTCACCCTCTCGTTCACCTTCGATGGCCCTGCCGTCGATCTGCGTCCACAAGGAGCCGGTGGCTCGGTCGTACATGACCAGGACGCCATTCCAGAGCTTGCCCGAGACGCCAAAGCCCACCGAGGGTGCGCCGTCTTCGCCGGGGTCGTCTCGCTCAGCCTCCTGCTTGGAGGGGGAGTGCATGGTGTCGTCTTCGTCTCGGGAGTACACGACTCCCGCGGAGGCGAGGGGTCACCAGGTGACCGCGATGGGTTTGCCGTCGAGGGTGTCGTTGACGATCTCGTGGACATCCAGGTGCCAGGCGGAGTAGCACTTGGCCGTGCCGTCCTGGCCCACCACGCCGATCACGGGCTCATCGTCTGCCATGTGGAGCGAGGCCTGCTCGACGTCGACGAACAGGGGTTCGTCGATGGCCGGGATGCCGTCCAGGGGCAACAGGGTGTAGAGCGGGACGCCCTCCACGAGCCTTGAGGGTGGCGGCTCCCTCTGCTCGACTTGCTCAACCGAGGAGCAGGCACCCAGAATGGGCAGGCACAAGGTCGCGAGGGCGAGGCGTTTCATGGTCTCAATCACCTGAGAGGGGATGGCCGGGTCCTTTCAGGTCATGGCAGGCGGGGCCGGGCCCATTGCATCATTTGTCCATGGAGACCTGTGACCTCGTGGTGGGTAGCATGGCGGCCATGGAAGACCGAGAGACGGAGCGGCTCATCGCCTGCCACGAGTGCGACGCCCTGTTCCCCAGGTTTCTTTTGCCCCAGGGCTGCGAGGCACGTTGCAGCTGCTGCGGTGCCGTGTTGGCTCGCTGCAAGGCCACCGGCCCGGAGCATTCGGTGGCCTGGGCCCTGGCCGGCCTGCTGCTCTGGATCGGTGCCAACTCCTCCCCCTTCATGTTGTTCACCATGGCTGGCAGTACCCAGGCGAGCCTGCTCTCCGAGGGCTCGGTTCAGCTGGCCGAGGCCGGGCGTTGGGGGCTGGCCATCCTGGTGTTGATCTGCGCCATCGTCGTGCCCCTGCTCAGACTGTTGGCCCTGCTCTGGTTGCAGGTGCCACTGCTGCTTGGCAAGCGGGTCTGGTTCAAGAGCCTGGTCTGGCGGGCGGCCCGGCGCATGGAGGCCTGGGGCATGCTCGACGTCTTCTTGCTGGGGGCCTTCGTGGCCCTGGTGAAGTTCGGTGACTACGGCGAGATTGCCCTCGGCAGGGGCTTCGCAGCGTTCGTCGGTCTGGTGGTGGCTTCGGCCGCCGCCCACGCCTGCTTCGACAGCGAGAGGGTCTGGGCAGCCGAGGCCGTGAGCTGATGGCCGTGCGCGCTCTGGATCGTGGTCTCGTCTGCTGCCACTCCTGTGGGCAGCTCTCTCGCTGGCGCCGCTTGAGCCGAGGTCAAGAGCTGGCCTGCCCCCGCTGCCTGCGCACCGTGCATCTGCGCAAGCCCAATGCCATGGGCAAGACCTGGGCCTTGCTGATCGCCGCGATCATCCTTTACATCCCGGCGAACCTCATGCCTGTCATGGCTTCGGTGAGCTACGGGCGGGGCAGCCCGGACACGATCATGAGCGGGGTCATGTCGCTCTTCTCCTCGAACCAGGCCGTGTTGGCGATCATCGTCTTCGTGGCCAGCATCATGGTGCCCGTGCTCAAGATTCTGGGGTTGATGATCCTGCTCATCTCCGTGCATCGTCGGTCCCGAGGCCGGCCAGCAGACCGGACGCGCCTGTACCGCCTGGTCGAGCTGGTGGGCCGCTGGTCCATGCTCGACGTCTTCATGATCTCGCTGATGGTTTCGCTGATGCAGTTTGGTGCCCTTTCTACAGTAGAGGCCGGGCCAGGCGCGGTGTGCTTCGCCGCGGTGGTGGTGCTGACCATGCTGGCCGCGCAGAGCTTCGACCCCAGGTTGATCTGGGACGGGATGGAGGAACAACGGTGACGGGCGCTGAGACCGAAGTGAATGTCCCCACGGCCGTGGTGCGCAAGCGCAAGGGTCCGTCGGCCATCTGGATCGTGCCGATCATCGCGGCCTTGGTGGGTGCCTATCTATGGATCGAAGCCCTGCGCAACATGGGCCCGACGGTCACCCTGAACTTCGCTGATGCCGAGGGCCTGAAGGCCGGCAAGACCGTGGTCAAGTTCAAGGACGTGCAGGTCGGTGTGGTCGACTCCATCACGATCAACGACGATCGCTCGGGTGTGATCGTCAAGGCGTCTCTTGAGAAGAGCATGGAGCGCCACCTGGGCAGCGACTCGCTGTTCTGGGTCGTGCGTCCGCGCATCGACGCCGACGGCATCACCGGCCTGGCGACTCTGCTCTCCGGGGCGTTCATCGCCGTGAAGCCCGAAGACAGCGACATGGAGGAGTCGTCTGGTGACATGATCCCCACCTTGGTCTTCGCCGGGCTCGATGCTCCGCCCCGTGAGAGTGGTGATCTGCCGGGGTTGAAGCTGGTGCTGCGCAGCGACGAGCTCAGCTCCTTGGCCAAGGGGGCGCCGATCTTCTATCACGGGATCGACGCGGGCATGGTCAACGACTTCGCCCTCGCGGTCGATGGGCAGTCGGTTGAGGTGGAGATCTGGGTGAAGCAGCCCTTTGTGCGCTACGTCCACACCAACACGCGATTCTGGCTCAAGCCCCTGATCGACTTCACCGCCAGCGCAGACGGGGTGGACTTCTCCCTGGGCTCCTTTCGCACGTTGCTCTCTGGGGGCATCGCCTTCGGCACGGACCCGGCCGACGACATGGGCGAAGCCGCTCAGCCCGGCGACAGCTACTCGCTCTACGCAAGTCTGGATGCGAGCCTGGACGAGTTCACCGACACCGAACAGTTCGTGATGTTCTTCGATGAGCCTGTGCGCGGCTTGAGTGTGGGCGCTCCCGTGGAGTTCAACGGCATCAAGGTCGGACAGGTGGTGAGCTTCAGCCTCGAGTTCGACCCACAGATCGACGAGTTCTTCGTGCCCGTCTTCGTCGAGATCGAAGCCCGTCGCATTCGTCACAGAGGAGGCTCGGCGGTGGACGGGCGCAGGGTCATCGATGGGCTGATGGCCAAGGGGCTGCGCGCTCGTCTGGAGACAGGCACCTTGCTCACGGGGGCCAAATACATCGACCTGGCCTTGCTGCCTGAGCTGCCGGCTGTGTTGAAGGGGCATCACGCTGGCGTGATGGAGCTGCCCACCGTTCGCTCCACCTTCGCCGCCATGATGGACACGGTGAGCGAACTGGCCGAGGTGGCCGACCTCGCCGAGGTGAAGCAGCAGGCCATCGAGCTGATCGATTCGATGCGCATGACCTCCGAGAGCCTGCGGCAGCAGATCGATTCGGCCGAGGTCGGGCAGATCAAGAGTGACGTGGTCGTGCTGCTGGAGAAGCTGAACACCCTGACCGAGAAGGTCGACGACGCTGTCGACCCGGCCATCGACCGGCTGGATGCCCTGACTGACCGGGGCGAAGACGTCCTCGTGGCGGTGGACAGCCTGCTCGGTGAAGTGAGTCAGCTCACGGCGAGCGACTCCCGTTTGAGCTGGCTGGTGAACGAGACCTTGCAGGAGCTGGCGGCGTCCGCCCGTTCGCTGCGAGTGCTCACCGATTACCTGGAGCGCCATCCCGAGGCCCTGCTCTCTGGCAAGGCTGGCGGCGGAGGAAACTGATGCGTGATCTCGACTTTCCCCAAAGCTCGCTGTCCGTTCGCCGGCAGTCTCTGTGCTGCCTGGCCGTGGCCGTGCTTCTGCTGTCGGGCTGCACGTCGGCCCCCACTCGCTTCTACGTGCTGACGCCCATGCAGGCCGTGGTGGCGGTCGACGGAGTTGAGGGCCTGTCTCTTGGCATCGACCCCTTGCGTCTCCCGGCCCTGCTCGACCGGCCCCACATCGTCACTCGTGTGGATGACAATGAGCGCCAGCTGGCAGAGTTCGCACGCTGGGCCGAGCCCCTCGACGAGAACATGACCCGGGTGCTGGCGGAGAACCTGTCGGCGCTGCTGGGCACCGAGCAGGTCGTGCGGCTGCCGGCTGTCCGATACGTGCGCACCGATCAGCGGCTGGCTGTGCAGGTGCTGCGCTTCGACGCCACCCCCGGCGAGACTGCCGTGCTGGAGGTGCGCTGGCGGCTGTTCGACTCAGAGACCGGGGCGATGCAAGTCACCCGCCATGAGTCCTACGTGGCAGAGCTGCCGGGGAACGACCACGGCGCGGCGGTAGGGGCCATGAGTGAGGCCCTGGCCGCCCTGAGCCGAGCCGTGGCCGCCGAGCTGGGTCAGGGC
>CAZIAK010000076.1:0-5478 GCA_964537035.1 uncultured Phycisphaerales bacterium
AGCTAGACAGGCGGTGGATTGCCCCTGAGCATCGGTGGCAATGACAAGTAGTATGCACACCATCAGAAAACGGGTGAATAGGCATCGCATGGACTATCCCTCCTCGTTGAGCGCTTAGTAGTTCCAGAATCCAATAAACAGCTTGTGTTGAAATCGGTGTTGATTGGTCTCTGACTCATCAGGTCGGTTGAGGATCAGAACTCCTCTTGACTGGAAGGGAGCGTACCAGGTGCAGAGGGGGGGGGGGCAACTCCATTGGCAGTCCAAGTTGAAGGAGTGTGGCCACAGCAAGCGATGTTGGCGTGTCTGGCTCTGTGATGGTCTGGCGTGTATCGCCCCTGATTTCACGGACACAAAGTGTGACTCTGTCACCGCACCGTCAGATCAGTCGTAGCGAAGTGCCGCTGCACGAAGTTCCTAGAGCTGGCGAAGCTCGCCACCACCAGCAGCGCAAAAAGTACCCCTGTGACGGCCCAGGTGACGAACGAGTGCGGACTGTAGAGGCCCTGCGCGGCGCTGATGGCCAAAAACACGAGCACTCCTGGCATCGCCGTCCCCACGAGCGCTGCCCACAGGTGATGTCCCTTGATGACCAGTCGCCTCGAGGCCAGAAACAGCACGATGCTCCAGGGCACGACGAGCAAGTGGAGCGCGGCGGCCCAGACGAAGAGCGGTGGCCGATCGAGTGCGGGTGCGCCGCTCGCCAGCCAGAGGATGCCGCCGACGAGCGTACCGAGCACCAGCGTGGTGAGGGTGGCGCTGACGGCCAGACGCTTCGCTGCGCTGAGGGCCAGCTGCCCCCGGGTGGCTCGGGAGATGGGGTAGAGCAAATCTCCATACAAGGGGCGGGCGGCGAGGATGGCTTGGATCGCCGTGGTGATGCCCATGACCAGCAAGAAGACCTTGAAGATGTCGCCCTCGACATCTGGCATGACGGCGGGCAAGCCCACGATCACATCGGCCAGCAAGGTGATCGTGGAGTCGACGAAACCCGTGCCGGGGATGGTGTCGCGCACCAGGGCGATCGTTGCAGACGCGAAGACGGCCACGCCTGCGGTTGCGCAGATGTGCCTTGTCATGCGGCCGGGCGCTTGTGAGCTGCCTGCCATGGTCAGTTGCTCGAAATCCCTCGCGGCCTGCCAACCGAGGAGCCCCTCGCCAGTTCTTCGGGGCGGGAGCTGCTGGTCGTTGGCGCCGGGCGTGGTGGGTGCGGCGCTGCGGATGGGCTGGCTGCCACCGAACGCGGTGAACGCCGTGGCGATGGCGCTGTTCTGGCTGGCTCGTACACGTGGAGCCGAGAAGCGCTGGCGGATGACGAACACCGCCGCCACGGCGGCCAGAGCGCTGAGCCCAGGCAGAGAGCTGGCGAAGTTGGCCATGGCGGGAGCCCAGGCAATGAGCACCACATAGCCGACGATGCGCAGCAGCCACAACAGCCCGCCGCCCTCGCGCACCAGCATCCATACACCGGCTGAAAATCCTGCGAGCGAGAGGGCGGCGGCACCGAACCAGCCGAAGGCAGGTGCGACGAGCACGGTCAGGGGCACCAGCACGGCGGTCAGGCAGGCGGCCAGCAGCAGCGCGGCGCGTCGCAATCGTGTGGTCAGGTCGGGGAGCATCCGTGTCGAGTGATGGCGAAAGAGCTCGTGGATCGTCTCACCCGTGAGAATGCCAGCGGCGCCGGGCAGGCCTACCAACGTCGTCGCCACCAGCATGGGGATCCAGGCGTCATCGCTGGCCTGATCGCGCACGGCGTTGTAGCGAAACACGAAGACCATCCACGCTACGCCGAGGGCCCAGGCGCTGCAGCCGATGACTGCCAGGCGTCCCCGTCCCGAGAGCCAGAGCCGCCAGAGCGGGCTCAGCCCTTGCGCCAGCGCACCGATCACGGCCGCCGCCCCGCAGTGAGCAGCGGGAAGATGTGCGCCAGGTCGAGGCTGCGCCGTTCGATCTGCACCTGATGACGGGCGCTGAAGTCGGCCTGCTCTGCCGCGCTGGCGCAGACGGCGAGGCGCGCCCGCTGACCGTCGCCCTCTTGGGTGAGCACATAGTCTTCGTTGAGGCGCGTGGGGATCTCTGCGCCGTTGCTGGTGACGATCCACTCGGCGTAGCGCTCTTTCAGATCGTCGAGCGGCGTGTCGGCGATGACCCTGCCCTTGTCGAGGCAGAAGACGTGGTCGATGACCTTCTCCACGTCGTGCAGCACATGAGAGGAGATGATCACCGTGGCGCCGTCGTCGATGACTCGCTCCAGAATCAGCTGCAGTGCGTCGACGCGGGCGACAGGGTCGAGCGCGGACACCGGTTCGTCGAGCAGCAGCAGTTCGGGGCGGTGGCACACGGCCAGCACCAAGGCCAGCCGCTGGCGCATGCCGGGAGAGAGCGCACCCACCCGCGCCTTGCCGTCGAGCTCGAGCGCCTCGCGCAGTCTTGCCTCCAACGATTCATCCCAGCGCGGCTGAAACGAGGCCACGTAGCGCAGGTGCTGCTCGACCGTGAGCCAGTTCAGCAGCTGCTCGCCCTGATCGACGTAGCCCATCCGTGAGAGCTGCCCCGGCCCCAGCTCGGCCACAGGGACTCCCAAGGTGCGACAGCTACCCGAGTCTGGCAGACACAACCCGGCGACCGTCTGCAGCAGGGTCGTCTTGCCCGCGCCGTTGCGCCCGAGCAGGCCGACGGCTGAGCCGGGCGTGGGCGACCAGTCCACTGAGTCGAGGGCCACGGTCGCACCGAAGCGCCGACAGAGTCCGTGGGTCTCGAGGGGAGGTGTGGCTGACATGGGCAGATCCTCAGGGCGTGGTGGCAGGGCTGTCGGTGGCTGGCGGGCTGCCGTCGGCGGGTGGGCGATCGTGGTCGTCTGGTGCATGGCTGTGGGATTCCGTCAGCAACTGGGAGAAGAGGGCGAGGGCCTGCTCGCTGTCGAGCCCGAGCTGGCGAGCGGCGGAGACTGCTGGAGCCAGAGCCCGGGCCAGCTCGGCCGTGCGGGCCTGGGCGGCCTGTGTGGCCGGACGGGGGGCCACCACGTGGGGCTTGCCGGGCCGCCGGGTGACAACGCCCTCCCGCTCCAGCTCGCTGTAGGCCTTGCTCACGGTCATGGGATTGACCTGGGTGTGGGCGGCGAGAGCCCGGGTGGAGGGCAGCTCCTGGCCCTCCTCCAGCACCCCTGAGGCCACCTGGAAACGCACCTGCTCGACGATCTGCCGGTAGACCGGCGTGCCGGAGTGGCGATCGAGAAGCAGCAGGATCATGGTCCAAGGCCCATCTGGGAGGCTTTGCGTCTTAGTGTATTGCTATACATATACACCGAGTCAGGCAGAATGCAAGAGCGCAGGTGCAGCGAGGTGGGATAGAGGGCAGGCCAGGCACGAAAGAGGGCCCGCCAGCCAGCTTCCGACCGGGCACCTGCTGTGCGATCCTGCCCGCCGTGAGCAGCCCAGCCCCCAGCCCCGATCCCCTCACAGGCAAGGCCCGTCTGGTCGTGGCGGGCCTGATCTCCCTCTACCTGGGCCTGGCCCTGTGGGGCGCCTGGGCGAAGTCGGAGACCTACGACGAGCCCATGTACGTGCTGGCCGCCTACAGCTACGTGACCACGGGCGACCTCTCGCTCAACCGGGAGCACCCGCCCCTGGGCAAGTACCTCATGGGTCTGCCCCTGCTGCTGCTCGACATCGACCTGCCCGACGACTATCAGCAGCAGGCGGGGATCAACTTCTCGTTCTTGTCCCATCAACCTCGGGTCGACACCCACACCATGCTCTTCATGGCTCGTCTCGGCGGCATCGCCCTGGGTGTGTTGCTGGGGCTCTACGTGCTGGCCTGGGCGCGCCGTGCGTTTGGCAACACCGCTGGCCTCGTGGCCCTGGCCTTGTGCCTGCTCAACCCGAACATCCTGGCCCACTGTCGCGTGGCCGCCAACGACATGGCGCCTACCGTGTTCATTTTTGCCTGCTGCTACCACTTCTGGCGCTGGCTCGACACGGACGACCGGACATCGTTGCTCTGGGGCGGCGTGACCTTGGGACTGGCTCTTGGTAGCAAGCTCTCCGCGCTCATGTTGCTGCCGGTGCTGGGCCTGATCGTGTTGGTCGAAACGATCCGCCGTCGTCGCCTGTCGTTGCTGGGCTGGGCGACATTGGCGCTCCTGGCTTCCGGTGGCGTGCTGTGGCTGCTCTACATGGGCGAGGCCCGCTCCCTGTCCGAAGCGCGACAGCACGCCCGCTTCATTCCGCCCTACAGCAGCGGCATCGCCTTCGGACTGACCTGGCTTGAGCGAGGTCTCGAGACCGTCTTCGGCGCGGACACACCGATCCCGCTGTTGTCGTTTCTGAAGGGCATCGATCACCAGGCGTCCCACGCCGCCACCGGGCACATGACGTTCTTCTGGGGAGCGGCGACCAAGACGGGCTCGTGGGCCTTCTACCTGGTGTCGACGTTGGTGAAGAACCCGGTGGGCATGTTGCTGCTGTTGCTGCTGGGCTGCTTGGCCTGGCGCAGAACCTGGCGGGGCTTCGCTCACGAGGCGGCCCTGCTCGCGTTCGTCGCCAGCCAGTACCTGCTCTTCAGCACGGCGGACGTGCAGCTGGGCTTCAAGTACATCCTGCCCGTGGTGCCATTCCTGGCGGTGATGGCCTGCCGAGTGCTGGCCGTCGATGAGCGGGGACAGGCTGGCCTGGTGTCCCGTTCAGAAGCTGCTTGGGGGGCCGTCCTCGTGGTTCTCGTGGCCCTGGCGGGGCAGCTGATCTTCGACGAACCCGGCGAGCAGAGCTTCGGCCATTGGCTCCCGTTGATCGGCGCCACGGCCTGCGCTGGCCTGCTGCTGACCCGTCGCAACGCGCAGGGCAAGGCGGCGGTGGGGGCCGCGGCGCTGCTGCTCACTGTCTGGGCCAGCGCCGACGTGATGGCTCGCCAACCCCACAACCTCATGTACTTCAACCAGTGGGCGGGCGGACCCGACCTGGGCCCGTACTACTCCATCGTCGGCGACGACTGGGGCCAGGACACCGCAGGCCTGGGCCGCTGGATGGCCGAGCACGACGTCGACGAGTTGGTCTATGACTACTACGGCACCGCCGACCCCGAAGTGTGGGGAGTGCGCTCACGACCGAGCTTCGCCACCGGTGGTTTCACGCCGGTCACAGGTTTGGTTGCGGTGCATGCCGTGCTGCTGTATCGCCAGCCCATGGCCTACACCTGGCTGGCAGAGAAGCAGCCGGTCGCCAAGATCGGCTGGTCCATCTACATCTACGATGTGAGCCAGGACGATGTGGATACCTGGCTCGCCGCCCGGCAAGCGGCGGGGCAACCCCCCAGGACTCGATAGAGTCTGAGCTACAGATCGGCAGCGTCGGCGATGCTCCGGGTGTCCCTGTTGAGCGGAGGCTGGGCGCCTTCAGCGGCTGGCAGAGGTCACTGCTCCTCGCCACACCCCGCTGCCCAGCGCTCGCCGAACTGCGCCAACGCATCGGTCACAGGCGATTG
>CAZIAK010000076.1:5578-11255 GCA_964537035.1 uncultured Phycisphaerales bacterium
ACCCCGCTGCCCAGCGCTCGCCGAACTGCGCCAACGCATCGGTCACAGGCGATTGTATGGTGGCCAGGTTTGCCCGCTCGCCAGCGTCCTTGCTCAGGTTGTAGAGCTCGATGTTCCGCCCCGTGCCCAAGGTCTGCACCAGCTTGAAGCGGTCGGCGCGCACGGCTTGCGCATCGGGCAAGGCCGTCAACGCCCCGTCGCCATCGATGTTGCGTTTGCTGTGCCGTCCCTGGGTGTAAGCCCGGGGGATGCCCTGCTTGCGCGAGACCATGATATCGAGCAGGGGCTTGCCGCAGGCGCCGAGCCACTCACTGCGGGTGCCGTGCTTGAGGGTCAACTGCAGCAGGGTGGGGCCGATGTCGACGGAGCGGGCAAACTCGTCGAGCAGGCGGTTGCGCACGTACTGCGCGGGCAGGCGAAAGATCATGGGGACATGGATCGACGGCTCGTAGAGGTCGAGCCCATGGGAGGCCAGCAGCCCTGGCCGTTCGAAGATCGTCTCGCCGCGAGTGCCGGTGACGCACACCGTCATGGTCTGCAGGATCATGCGTTCGTCGAGGGCGTCGAGAAAACGTCCGATGGAAGCGTCAAGATGATGCACGGCGGCGTCGTAGCGATCGGACAACCAGCGGTTCTGTTGCTCGCCCCAACCTCGGCGCTGCTGCGCAGCCTCATCAATGAACGCCACGGGATTGGCCGTGGCGAAACCCTCGGGCAGGTCGGGGGAGAAGCGCCGCAGGTCAGCGAAGTCTCCGCCGTAGGGGGCGAGCAGGTCGGGCAGGTCGACCCAGGCGAACCACGACTTGGACGGCGTCTGGTCCACGAACTGGAGGGCGGCGGCGAAGGCGTCGTCAGAGCTGCCGCCCTGGGGCACAGTGACGATCTGCTGAAAGCCTTGCTCCAGGCCCATGTTCGCTACGGTCGGGTCGCTCAACACGGCCAGGCTGTCGTAGCCGTGGGGGCCCAGCTTGTCCGCCAAGGTGATCCGTTGTTCGGGGAGACGCTCGCCGCTGGTCAGTACCTCGTTGAGCTTGGGGTGCCGCGCGGCATGCAGGGCCGCCAACGTGGCACCCGCATCATTGCTTGACGAGTAGGCGCGGGTGAACGACACGCCGTGACGGAGCAGGCGGTCGAGGTTCGGCGTGGTCTCCCGGCCGTAGCCCAGGTGATGCACGCGATCGGCCCGCAGCCCCGGCACGGTGATCAGCAGCACGGGCGTGTGCAGCGCTCGGGGGACCAGGGGCAGCTCGCTGCGCGACGGCAGCAACCAGGGCTGGAGCAGCGCACCCACGGGCAGGGTGAGGGCCAGGGCCCAGAGCATGACGGTGGCGGCCCGCCGGCTCACGGATCGTCGCCGTCGGTGGGGCTGTCGGCCTCGGCAGTCCCGTTGGGCTCATCAGGCTCGGTGCGCTCGTCAGGCGTTGCGCCCTCGCCGCTCTCATCGCCGCCGCCCAGGTAACCCAGACTGCGCAAGTAGGCGGCGGTCTCCGGGTCGATGGCCGACGCCGTGCCCGGCTCGGTAGACACCAACCCGCTCATGATGTGGTTGTACAGCTCGGTCATGCGCTGGCTGAGGGGCTCGCTCCCGTCGAACAGGTCGGTCTGCTCGTCGCCCACGGCGTAGAGTTCGGAGCGGCCTTGATCCACGTAGTGAATGAGCTTGTGTGTGGCGGTGCGCACCATGCGTTTGCGGTCCCGCTCGGCCCGTACGTCAACCGGGTCGACGCCGTCTTCGTTCGAGCGGTCCTTGCCCATGCGATCGGCGAAGATGGCGTCCCGCCGCAACCCTCTGCCTGCCATGGTGGGCACCAGGCTCAGGCCTGAGAAGTCCTCAGGCTCTGTCTCGATGCGAGCCAACTCGAAGATCGTCGGCAGCAGGTCGACCCCTTGCACCAGGTCATCGATGGTCATGCCCCCGTGGCGTCCGCCGGGGAGGCGTACGAACAGGGGCACCTTCACGTTCGGTTCGAAAAGGTAAGGGTCGTGGGCGAACCACTCTTCGTCATGCTCGGCGAAGACCTCGCCGTGGTCGGCGGTGATGACGATCAGCGTATCGTCCCAGCGCGGGTCTGCGGCGAGGGCGTCGAACAAGACACCCAGCTGCTCGTCGAGATAGGCCAGGCCACCGTCGTAACGGTCGGCCATGAACTCCACGTCTGCGCTGGACAGCTGGCCCTGGGACATCTTGGCCCCGTAGCGCTTGGCTCGCAGCTGATACCAGGCTTCGGTGGCGCCCACCTTGAGGTCGTGCTCGTCGTTGTAGCGGCTGGCCCACTGGGGGCCTTGCCGGCCGAAGACCCGGTGGGCGTCGTAGTAATGCGCCCAGGCGAAGTACGGCCGCTCGTCCGTTGTGTCGAGCAACCAGGGCAACATCTGCTCGTTGATGGTCTCGGCGTCAGCGAGCAGGTAGAGACCCTCTGCCTCGGTGAAGTCCGGCTCGAACGTGTCTTCGAAGCCCCGGTCGAGGCCCAGCCTGAACAGGGTCTTCAAGGGCGTGATGGCGGCGGTGCGGTAGCCCGCATCGGCGAAGCGCTCGGCAGCGGTGGGGATGTCCCGCAGTTTCTGGCTCCAGTGCATGAGCCCGTGCTCGCTGGGAAAGCGCCCGGTGAGAATCGAAGCGTGGGAGGGCGGCGTGAACGAGCTGTTGCTGAACGAGTTCTGAAACGTCACCGACTCGGCGGCGAAGGCGTCGAGGCGCGGGGTGACGTTCCGGGCGTCGTAGCCGTAGGGCGTGAGCCGGTCTGCGCGCAGGGTGTCGAGCGTGATCAGCAGCACGTTGACCGGTGGGGCGGGGACATCACTGCAAGACGCTAGCACGACCACCAACCCGGCCAACGCCAAGGCCGCCCTCGACCCCATGGCGCGCCCGCAGTTCATGACGGCTTGGCGAACAGGCGCCCGGTGATGCCCAACCACTTCAGCCGCAAGATGGTCACGTAGCTGCGCAACAGGGTCGAGAAGGTCAGGGTCGAGTCACCCACCTCTCGATCTTTGAAGATGATCGGGATCTCGACGATGCGCTGCTTCTTGATGCGAGCCTTGTACAGCAGCTCGTGGACGATGGCGGGACCGGGCGAGAAGGTCGCGGCCACGTTCACGGCTTGCAGCGCCGAGCGTCGCCAGCCTCGATAGCCCGAGTTGCAGTCCTTCACGCCGAGACCAAGCATGAGCTGGACATAGACGTTGGAAGCCACGGTGAGCGCAACGCGCAGGCCCGTACGGCCCACGTCTTCGCCGCCAGGCACCCGTCTGCTGCCCAAGACCACGTCGGCGTCGGCGAGCGCGTCGACCATGGCGGGAAGATAGCGGGGGTGGTGGCTGAAGTCCGCGTCCATTTCAAAGACGATGTCGGCGCCGTGCTCGAGTCCCCAGACGAAGCCGTCTCGGCCAGCGAGGCCACGGCCCCGGGGGGGCGAGCGGTCGAGCAGATGCACCCGAGAATCACTGGCGGCCATGGCTGCCACGGTCTCCCAGGTGCCATCGGGAGAGTGGTCGTCGGTGACCAGCACCTCGACCAGCCGATCGGCCCCGAAGTCTTGGGCGAGAATCTCTGCCACAAGACTCTCGATGTTCTCGATCTCGTTGTAGGTGGGGATCGTGACGACGATCTTCACGGTGACGAGAGCCTGGCGAGAGAGGGAGAGAGTCGCCGCAGGCTCCGGCGACCCGGGAAGACCACTGCGGCGCGGTGGGCAGAATACCCCATGCAACCTCCCGGAGCCCGCTACGAGTTCAGCCGTCGATCCGGTCGGGCTCACTCTCACGCCTGCGCATCGCCAGGCCCACGCCGCCCAGCAGGGAGACCATGGCGAAGATCGCCCCGTGGCTCACCACGGCGCTGGCGAAGGCCGCCTCGTTGCCCACGCCGATGAAGGCGTAGCCTGCGACCCAGCCTGCCTCCCAGGGGCCCACTCCGGCCATGGTGTTGATGGGCAGGATGCCCACCAGGTGCAGGCAGGTGCTGGCCACCAGGCTGGTCAGGAAGGTCACCTGGGACAGATCGGTTCCTGTGGCCCCGGCGGCGCTGGCCATGTCTTTGACCAGCAGCCAGCAGGCGCAGTAGGTCAGCAGCCAGGTGATCAGCGACACGGCCAGGCAGGCCAGCAACCGTGAGGTGGGCTGCTCACCCAGGTGAGTCGCCGTCTGTGAGGCGAAGCGAGTGAGCTTGCCCTTGTTGTCGGGCAGGCGTTGAGCCAGCCAGCGGGCCATGGGTCGCATGGCAGCGGCGCCACAGATCAGCAGCACCAGCAGGCCCAGCACCGGCGGCCGCAGCTGATCGCCGCCCAGGCCGCTCAGGGCCAGTCCCAGAAGCAAGAAGAGGCAGACCGAGGTGAGGTCGAGGACTCGGGCCACCACCAGGGCAGCCGCACCTTCAGCGAGCGGGCGACCACATTCGTTGCGCAGCATGAGCGGCAGGGACGCCTCGCCTGAGCGCAGGGGCAGCACCAGATTGAACAGGTTGTGCCGGGCGCTGATGGAGAAGAGGCGCAGCAGGGGCAGGTGTCCCGGGAGCAGCAGGGACAAGCGAGCCGCTCGCCCGATGTAGCTGGCGGCGTACGCTGCGAAGGTCAGGGCCAGCAAGCCTGGCGAGAGGGCGGCGAAGGCCTCGAGCACGCCCTCGGTAGCGCTCTGGCTCGACAGGTCTGAGACACCGAGCAGCAGCCCGATGACGACCACGGACGCCAGCAGAGCCAGGCCGAAGCGCTTCATCTCCGAGTGCGCCGCACCTCGAGCATGGTGTACCAGGACTGGCTGCGCAGCACCGGCGTGGCCGAGAGGATGCGATCGAGCACTCTCAGTCCCGCGCCCAGGGAGCGCTGAAAGGGCAACCAGCGCAGCACGGGCACGAGCTCGGGGTTGTCGCAGAGTGGGTAGGCGATGAAGCCGAAGCGCATCTCGCGTTGCACCTCAAGGCCGGCCGCCGAGAGCAAACCCTTGAGCTGCGCGCGGGTGTAGGCCCGGTCGATGGTGTGCACCTTGCCGTAGCTCGGGCGCCTGCGGACCCACCAGCGCGCCAGCCGGGTGACCACGTTGTCGTTGGCGGGCTCGCCCAGGATCAGCGACCCCTCGGGCTTCAGGATGCGACAGATCTCTTTGAGCACACCGACCTCGTCGTCCATGTGGTGCAGAGCCGAGCGGCAGATGACCACGTCGAAGGTGTCGTCGGCGATGGGCAGGGCGGCCATGTCGCCGCGCAGGAGCAGCAGCTCATCCCCGAGCTTGTCTTGCTCGTAGCCGTCGAGCATCTCCTGGCTGGCGTCGAGACCGACCACGGTGCGGTAACGCTTGGCCAGCAGGTCGAGCATGATGCCCGTGCCGCAACCCAGGTCGATGGCGGTGAGCTGCTGTCCCTCGGGGGCCAATGACATCAGGATCTCGTTGCGCTCTTCCTGAAAGTCCCGGGCGAAGGCCCAGCGGGAGCGGCGCCGATACATGTGCGCCACCTCGCGATGCATCGCGATCTCCTTGTGGGTCTTCTCAGAAGTGGCAGCCATGGGGTGGGCAGTCTGACACAGCCTCGGGGAGGGGCCAACGGCGGGGCCCTGACTCTCGCGCCAATCACGGTGGGGCCAGGGCTTTCAAGCCAGGGCCATCAGGCCGGGGGTGCCTGGCCAGGAAAGGCGGGCGAGGATTGTCGGGCGAGGATTGTCGGGCGAGGATTGTCGGGCGAGGCCGC
>CAZIAK010000076.1:11355-15678 GCA_964537035.1 uncultured Phycisphaerales bacterium
CGGGCGAGGATTGTCGGGCGAGGATTGTCGGGCGAGGATTGTCGGGCGAGGCCGCCATGTGAGGTTGGTCAGGGTTGGCTGGAGCCCGGGGCCGCCGCCCCAGCGATGGCTGCGGCTCGTTCGGGCTGGTTGCGGTCGGTGTAGATCTGGGCGAGCAGCGTCGACAGGGGCGCGGCGGCTTCGGCGGCGTGGTCGAAGAGCCGATCCCGGTAGGCGTCCAGGGTCAGCAGCTGCGATGCGGCCTCGCGGTCGTCGCCTCGCTCGAGCAGCAGCTGGGCCAGGCTGAGTGTCGCCTCCGTGTGCAGGGACAGGGCCCGATCTGGGGGCTGGGGGAGGGCTGTCAAGACGCTCCGCTCCAGGGCCTCAGCCTCCGCACGTCGGTCCCTGTCGACCTGCCGCAGGCGCTCGTGCTTTCGCCGGGGTTCGTCGTGGCGGGCAGACGCGGCCAGATGCTGGGCCAGTTGATGACGGGCGAGCAGGGTCTCCCTTGCCGAGGAGCCCAGGTGCCGTTCCCAGCGCGTCAGGCTGCGGCGCAGGACGCACTCTGCCTCACCGCGCAGCTTGCGATTCACGGGAACCTGCGCGGCGAACTGGTTCCAGTAGAGCCAGCCCGTGGGGTCGTCCGTGCCGTTGCGATCGTCCCAGGCTCGGAGGGCCGCCAGGCGCAGCTCCAGGGCTCGCGTGGTGTCATCCTGTCGTCGTCGAGACAGCAGGTACCCGGTGAGGTCCATGAGCGCACCCAGCGTGTGCTCGTCGAGCGTGCCTTGGGTCAGCCGACCGCTCAGCCCCTCGAGGGACAGCTCGAGTTGATCGAGCTCTTCGCAGTGCCGGGTGAGCAGCCCTGCGGCCTCGACCACGAACTCATGGCCGTCTCCCCACTGCGCCCGCGCCCCCCGGGCGACACGGGTGAGCAGGGCGCTGGCCGGACGGAGCGCGCCCTGCAAGGCCGCTGTCCTGCCCCTGATCAGAAGGGCTGCCAGGTGGCGTTCATCGTGGGGAGCGAAGACGCCGCTGGCCAGCTGCTCGTATTCGGCCATCAGCGCCTGGGCGCCCTCGAGTTGGCCGTGGCGTTCGAGGAAACCGCCCAGGTCGATCATGGCCGACAGGGATCGGGGGTCGCTGGGCCCGTAGGCCTGGGTCTGCAGCTCCAAGCCACGTCGATAGGCCGAGAGCGCCTGCTCGCGCCGGGGCGGTGAGCTGTCGAAGTGGCTGTGGTAGCGGCCCACGAGGCTCCACAGAGCGCCTTCAAGGCCCAGGTCGCCCCCTGCGAAATGAGGGACGGCCACGTCGACTCGCTGCATGAGTTCGTCGACGGTCTCTTCGCCGCGCCAGCGGCTGGCGTCTGTGGAGGCCAGCAGGTCGGCCAGCGCCGTGGACGCCTGGCGCAGAGCCGTGGTCTGGAGTTGGAGGGCCTGGGTGTCTCGCCGCTGACCGGCGATCACCACCGCCATGCCCACCAGAACCATGAGCCCAGCGCTGGCCAGCCAGGGGTGGCGGCGTGCCGAGGTCCAGAGATCGAGGTCGACGTCGTCGATCGATGGCTTGCTGGGAGTGGACCGTGGGGCCAAGAGGCGTGTCTCCGCTGCGGGGGAGGCAGCCTAACCCCCGCGAAGGGCTGCCGTGACTCTTGAGCCTGGAGAAGCCCAACGCATGCTGTCGAGGTCTCGATCGAATGCATCGGGGAGGTTTCCTGGAAACTTTCAGGATATATTCCATGCAAACCTGGATAGGTGCTAGGTTGTGTCCCTCGCAGATCACTCCGCCCTCACGCCGTCGAGTTGTCCCCATGTCCAGCGCCCCTGCTCCTGATGTCGACAAGCTCAGCGCAGTGGGCTCCCAGCTGGAGGCGCGGATCGCGACCGTGGGGCGAGCCCTGGCCGATCACATTCCGGCGGTGCTGGCGGAGCTGCCCGAGGGTGAGAGTGGTCCGGCGGCGTTGGCTCGGTCCCTCGGTCTCGACAAGGTCCTGGCCAGCCGCCTGCTGAAGGCCCTGCGCTCCCGTGATCCCATGGCGGTGAGCTACCACCTGCCTGGCCCCGCGCCCCTGCGGCGCTTCTTGCGGGCTGCCCGCCGGGCCGGGGCGTCGGCCCTCGCCGTCGATCGGGCAGAGCAGGCCGTGGCTGGCTTCGAGCAGCTGATCCGCACCGACGTGGGGGACCGCTCTGCCCTCGACGCGATCATCAGCTCGTGGCTGCCCGATGCGCGCAACGAGTTCGAGCTGCGTCGCAAGCAGGCGGCCCACAAGGCCATGAGCCAGCTCAAGGGCTCCTCGGTGGACACCCTGCTGGCCACGGTGCTGCTCCAACCGAGCGAGGTGCAGGGCAAGATCGACATCGTCTGGTTGTTCGGGCTGCTGGGCTTGCGGAGGTTGCGTCCTGGGGTCGCGGTAAAGTTCGCCAGCCGTCGCTTCGTGGACAAGAGCGGTGAGCCCCGGCGGCCCACGTCGCTCGCGGGCGAAGCCGTCGATGATCCCCAGGCTCTGCGCCTCGACGCCTTCTGCGACGCGCCCCCGGCCAGCCTAAGGGTTGATCGGGTGGGCGACACGGTGCATTACGTTCTGGGCGGTGAGGCCTTCGGGCCCCGATCGGCGGTGGACCTGGTCATGGCCGAGGTCAACCTGGCCGAGATGTCCCGGGCCGTGCCGGCGGGTTCAGGGCGCAAGGGGTACGTCTTCGCGGAGGTCGCCACGCCAGCGCGACGCCTGCTCTTCGACGTGCTCGTGCACCAGGACCTCTACCCGGGCAGCGAGCCCAATCTCTCGATCTACGACACGGCCCTTGATGGCGTGGCGGACGTGAACGACCGGGCTCGAGACGTCGACCGTTTCGAAATGAACGAGACGGTGACGCACATCGGCCGGGGCAGCAGCGTGCTGCGGGTCGCTGGCGTGCCGCACTACGTCGAACTGCTCAACCACGTCCACCAGACAATGGCCTGGAATGCTGCTGACTTTCGCGCCTGGCGCTGCCATATCGACTACCCGATCTACGGCTCCCAAGTCGCCCTGGCATTCGACCCTCCCGAGGACGCGCCCGCCACCTGATGCGTGCGTGCCCCTCTCTTCTACCGGCAATCCCCTCTTCGATGAATTCCACAGGACCAAGCCCCATGACCAACACTCTGACACGCCTCGCGGCGCCCGCGCTCCTCTTGGTTGCAGCCGTTGCCACACCTGCGATCGGCCAGAACTCTGCCAGTGTGGGCTTCGACGCCGGCAGTGAGGGCTGGTCGATCAACGGCCTGAACGCGATCACTCCCACCGGCGGAAACCCCGCTGAACACGTGCGCTGGAACAACCCGGTGGACACCTTCGGCATCTCTGCCCGCACCAGCACCCACGCAGCGTTCCTGGGAGACTACACCGCCAAGGGTGAGGTGACCCTGAGCATCGACATGAAGGTCAACTTCATCACCTTCTTCGGCAGCCCGGTGCCCCGCAATCTGGTGGTCGAACTCTTCGACGATGATCCCTTCGGCGCCGCGCCTCCCGCCCAGGTCTGGTTCCCCCTGACCACTCTGCAGGGATCCGGCCAAGACTGGATGACCTTCTCCACCACGGTGACCGACGTGTTCTCTGACACCCTGCCTGACGGTTGGCGAGGCGCGGGCGACGAAGATCCCATGACCTTCGAGCCCATCCTCCCTGCGGGTCGCACCTGGACCAACGTCCTCGCTGGTGTCGATCGCATCGAGTTCACCACCTTCGAGCCGGGCTTCTTCTTCGGCTTCACGAACTTCGACGTGAGCATGGACAACGTGTCCATTCAGCCCTTGCCGCCCCAGACGGCCTGGTCTGACGAAGGCGACGCGCTCGCTGGCGTGTTCGGCGACCCAGCGCTCACCGGCACGGGCACCCTGGCAGGGATGACCGTGAACTCGGTCGATCTCAGCAACGCCGCCACCTCGGCGCCCATGGCGCTGTTCATCGGTTTCGCCAGCAACCCGGTGTCCTTCAAGGGCGGCACGCTCGTCCCCGTGCCCAACCTGATCCTGTCGACCAGCACGGACGGTGGCGGCAACCTGGCCGTGCCCTTCGTCATGCCTGCCGGTGCGCCCGCAGGGGCAGAGCTCTGGGTTCAGGCTGCCATTCTTGATGGGGCGGCCGTGGCGGGCGTCTCGCTCAGCAACGCCATCCTCGGGGTCACTCCCTGACCGTGTGCGCCTGGTCTGGCCCGGACGTCTCGCCACGATCGTGATGAGAAGTCCGGGCAAGACCGCTCTGCCCTGGTGGACTGTGAGCGACGTGCGCAACGCGCTGCACGTTGTCCACAGGCTGCCGGGGCGGCGGGGCGTTGCCTCCGCCCCGTGCGTTGAGGCCCCTAG
>CAZIAK010000077.1:0-15575 GCA_964537035.1 uncultured Phycisphaerales bacterium
CTAGCCTGCTGCGTGGCCCCCGGGTATGAGACCCGGCCGCAGCAGAAGCTGGTGAGAGACTGCTGGCTGGCTGTGGGCAGAGCACCTTGCTCGACGCGCGGCACTCTGCGCACAGCCAGCCCGCTGGGCCCTTACTCGCTGTCGCCCACGTACATGGTCAGGCAGTTCGTCATGGACACGCCCTGAGGGGCCGCTGCGTCCGTGCCCAAGGCCTGCATGAAGAACTTGACCCCGACGATGGCCGGGTCGTTGGGCATGACGAAGGGCAGGTCTACATTGCCATCGCCAGGCACGCCGAGGCCGCCGCCTGCTGGGAACTCGAGCAGGACCGTTCCGGGGCCGAGCTGAATGTGGAACTCGCCGCCGAAGAGGGTGCTCTCGTCCGCGAAGGCGCTGAGGAAGAGGAACAGCTGAGAGCCGCCCACGAAGTCATGCATCTCGACCGTGGCAGGATCGCCGATGCGAGGCTCTCCGACGCCATGGAGAGTCGGCTCAAGACCACCGGCGCCAGCGAGGGGCTCTCCGAACTCAGCGAAGGTGCCGTGGGGGAAGTGCGAACCCACAACGATCAAGGCGCTGGGGGCGCCGGCGATGGTTGTGATGACCGTGGAGGCACCGCTGTCGGGGTCGATGGTCCGAAAGACGCCGTCGGCGGAGTTGGTGTGGTAGAGCTCGGTGTAGTCCGGAGTAAAGCCGAGGGCATGGTTGGCCACCGGGCCTCCGAAGTTGCCCAACAAGACCATGTTGTTCGGGTCGGCGCCGATCATGCGGTAGAGGTCGCCCCGGGTGTTCACGATGTAGACGTCGCCGTTGTCCCGAACCACCATGGCCGACGGGTTGATGCCGGTGAGCGTGGCGTAGAGGGAGACGACTCCGGCTTCAGTGATGTGAAAGAGCTCGTTGTTGCCACCGCGGTTGGCTACCAGCAGGTCCCCGTCGGGGAGGAAGGCCATGGCGGTGGGGTTGACCAGGCCGTCGGCGGCGGTCAGCACGGTGCCGATGAAGTTGTAGTTCTCGTCGAACTGGAGCACGGTGGGCGTGCCGCCCAGGTTCGAGACGAAGACGTCACCATGGCCCGGGCCGATGACGATGCCGTTGCCGCCGAACGGGGCGGCGATGCCGTTGGCGTTCGTGAGCACCACCTCCGAGTTGAGCCCGCCGTCGAACTCAGTCACCGAGTTGTCGAAGAAGCTGGAGACGAGCATGTGCCCGTGGAGGCTGAAGCCGATGGCCGAGGCCCCGTTGAGACCGTCCGCAGCAGTCAACGTCGTGTTGACCACGCCATTGTCCACGTTGACCCGGTAGACCTTGCTGTTCTGGATATCTGAGACGTAGACCTGTCCATCTTCGAAGTGGGCCAGGGCCGCAGTCGAGAGGCTGCAGACGGCGAGCAGTGCGGTGGCGAGTTGCGTTCGCATGATGTGGGGTTCCTTGGAGCAGGTGAGTCGCGGTCGCAGGCTGGATACAGCAGCCTGCAATGGCGATCAGTGAGTTTGGGCTTGCAGGTAAGCCGTCCCCGTAGACGACATCGAGAGCACCACAGCATCTCCCACATCTCGCCGCTTGTCAAAGCAGCCTCTCACAAGGGGCTCTCACAGATCTATTGCAAAAATGTTGGCGCAAAGAGTGGCAACCCAGGACCTGTCACTTTCCCGACGACCAGGTCAAGTTAGCCCTGCTTGCGAATCTCGGGCGTGATCACCATGTCTGGCAGGGTCTGGGGGCTGAGGACCCCGTCGCGCACGAACACGTTGAGCCAGCCTTGGCCCTTGGCGAGTGGCAGGCTGCAGAGCCGGTAGTCGCGCCTGAACCGTGGGTCGCGCACGATCTCGGCCTCGCTGATGCTGAAGGCCTGGCGCCGGGCCACAGCCAGCCAGTTCTCGTCCGCTGCCAGGGCCTTGCCCGTGACGGTCAAGCGCAAGAAGACGATGGCCTCGGGTTCGCGGTCGAGCACGTAGCCCCCGTCGCCCTTGAGATGGCCTTCGAGATGCTGGGCCTGGTTCTCCCGGGGTTCGGTCATGGCGATGTAGCGATCGCTGAGCCCCATCATGTCGATGCACCGGCGCTTGGCGAAGTAGGGCACCCGGCCGGCGTTGGTCACGGCCATCCATGCGTCTGCAGGCAGGACCTCGTCGAGCTTCTTGCCCGCGGCCACCAAGCTCAGGTGCCGGTCATCCTGGTCGGCCCAGAAATTGTCGCTGGAGTAGGCGGCGGTCGTCTCGATGGAGGCCAGGGTGATCATCAGCAGCCCAGCCAGGAGGGGGCCGCGCCGAGCGCCGAGTCGCGCACCGATGAGAGACAGGGAGGACGCGGCCAACGCGCACCAGATCGCGATCACCGGCAGCAAGAACCGGTACGTCGGCATGTAGTCGCCGCCGACGTAACCCACATAGATCAGGTAGACCGAGCTGATCAGCAGACACGCTGCCCGGGCCGCTTGCCCCCGGCTCTCTCCCAGGAGAAAGTAGGGGACGACGATGAAGAACATCCCGAAGTCGCTGAGGGCCCGAAAGGAGTAGGCGAAGCCGTGCTCCCAGATGGTGGCGCCCGATCCGACCTTGGCGTGAAAGGTGTTGGGCACCCAGTCGCCGTAGGTGGAGTAGCGCCAGGCCAGGTGCAGACCCACGATGAGGCCGAAGGGCAGGGCCCGGGTCAGGGCTGACCGCAGCCAGGCAGCGAAGCGGTCTCGGCGTAGCAGGGCCGCGCCAGCATCAGCGATCTCGAGCAAGCCGAAGACGAGCATGCCCTCGGGCCGGGTCAGGGCTGCGCAGGCCAGGAAGAAGCCAGAGAGCAGCTCGCCTCGCCGGGTGCGTGTCGCGGCCACTCGGGGCAGCAGCCCGGCCATGAGCCACATGGCGAACATGCTGGTCTCCAGGCCGCCCGCCGCGTGCACGGTCTGCGTGGGCTGGACGGCGAAGAGCAAGACCCCCGCGGCGGCGAACCAGGCGCTGCCACCGAGACGGCGCACCAGCTGCGCCAACAGGAGGGCTGTCCCCAGGGTGCAGGCCAGGCCCAGGTTTGGGCCCAGCCATTCGGGGTCGATGCCTGCGCCCATGCCCAGGGCGATGATCAGGGTCCAGAGGAAGTTGGTGTAGCCCTCGACCGGTTCTTCGCCAATGTTGAAGACCATGCCGTGACCGTCGGCAAAGTGGCTGGCGTAGCGGTAGCTGATGTACGAGTCGTCTTGAGGGGCGTCGGTGAACAGCAGGGGCACCGCCACCACGACGACCAGGGCCAGCGCGAGGGCGATCAGGGACGGCACGGTCCAAGGTGTGCTGCTGCGAGGAGGGGCCACGGGAGCGGCCGTGCCGCGAGATGAAGCGTTCAGCTCAGCCCTCCTCTGCTGCGGGCAGCAGCTGGTTCTCGTTCAGGCAACGGAACAGCTCCCTGCCCACGAAGGTGGCGCCGGGTGGCGTGAAGTGGATGCCGTCCACCCTCATGAACTGGGCCCGCCGCTCCTGGGGCAGCTGCTCGAAGGTGGTGGCCAGATCGCAGAGCACCACGTCTTGCGCCTCGGCGATCTCCCGCACCACGGACACATACCGTTGGTGCAGCGGCACCAGGTCGGAGAGATCCTCGATCCATCGCTCGGTCAGGTAGGTGGGCTCCTTGCCCACCGTGTGTGTGGTGGGCGCGGTCATGAGCACAGGGATGATGTCGTGCTCCCGGGCGATCGCGACCATGGCCTCGATGTTCGAGCGAAAGTCATCGAGGGACACCCGCATGGGGCGGGATTGAGCTCCCACACGCCCCGCGTCGTCGGCTTGATGATCGACCATGTACTTGCTCACCAGCTGTGCCAGCCGCAGCTGTTGCAGCTTGAGCAGCAAGGGGGATGAGGTGAGTCGGGCTGCCGCCGCGTCGTCCACGCCGAAGCCGAGCCAGTGGTCGTTCCAGCCGAAGTAGATGGTGACGACCTTGGGGCCGATCGCCACCACGTCGGTCTTCATCTGCTGCAGACCCTGAAAGCTCGACCAGCCCGCGCAGGCCAGATTGCTGTAGTGCAGCGGCGCGGCGCCCGGAGTGCGTTCGACCTGGGCGGCCACCACCTTGCCGAACTCCCCCCAGTCGGTGCACGAGCAGCCGGTGAGCAGAAGGTGGGGGCGCTGGGCCCGGGCAGCTTGCAGCCGCTCGGCATAGTCAGGTTTGACCCAGAGCAGCCGCTCGTGGGGCTTGAAGTAGTCGTTCAGTACCTCGGGGTCCGGGTAGCCGAACTTCACACCCTCGGGGTAGAGCAGAAACTTGAAGCCTGTGGCTCGCAGACCCAGCTCGCAGAGCACAAGGGCGAACAGACTCGCGCCCACGAGCAGCCCCACGCGCAAAGCCCAAGAGGGGCTGGACTGCGCTGGCGGCGTATCGATGATCTGGTCAGTCAATCGTTGCGGTCCGTCGCGGGCAGGTCTGTGCGATCGTAGCGGCCGTGGAACAGGCGGTACAGGATGTCCTCCATGCGCTGAAGCAGTCGCACGGCCGAGGGAAAACTGCCTCGTTCCATGGTGGGCAGCTTGATCGAGCGGATGCCCGCCATGCTCGCCCCGGCCACGTCGGTGAGGTATTGGTCGCCGATCATGAGTGCGGCCGAGGGCTCTGAGCAGTGAGCCGCAGCGAGGGCCAGCAGCACCAGCTCGGCGGAGGGCTTCCTGACCGTGCTCGTGGGTTCAGCGCACGGATCACCGCCCAGCCACGTCTCTGTCCCACCCAGGAGCTGCTGCAGCATGGGCCCGGCCTCGCCCACAAAGCCACGCAGCACCGGGATCTCGGGGAACATCTGCCCCAGCTCAAGCCAGCGCGCGTCGCCGCAGTTCGAGAGGATCACGTGGGTCACACCGGGCAGGGTCTGCAGCTCGGCCCAGGCCTGTGCCGGCCGGGGCGCGAGCTCATGGCAATGCCAGGGCCCCAGGGTGCCGTCCACGTCCCAGAGGATCAGCTCGATCTGCTGGTCGGCTACGAAGCTCGGCGTGATCTCGGTGATGCGCTCAGCGTGATAGGTCGGCCGCATGTGCCGCAGCACGCGCCAGAGCTGGGGCAAGGACTGACGTACCGTGGAGACCCAGTCAGCCACGGCAGTCGCCCGCCGGGTTGTCCGCCTCGCCGCCGGGTTCGTTCCTCGGCTTGGCCCCATGCTCGCTCGCCCGATGGGTCACCCAATTGCTGGCCATGGAGGCACTATGCCGTGGTCACCACAGCTCGGCAAGGGGAGTGCTTCGGCCCGGATGTGCGGCTATGCTGACCCGATCGTTCTCTCGTCCCCCTCGCCAGCTTTTGACGGTACAGGCCCATGACACGTCTTTCCGGCTGGGGCAGGATCCCGGTCGTCGAGGCCACCGAGCGTCTCTCTGAGAACCTGCTCCCCGCCTGTCGCGAGGCCGTGCTCACCCGAGGTCTGGGCCGCTCCTATGGCGACGCCTCGCTCCCCTGCCAGCCCGGTGCCATCGTCGCCGGCTCACGCCTCGCCGATCGGGTGCTCTCGTTCGACAAAGAGGCCGGGGTGATCCGGGCCGAGGCGGGCTTCCGGCTCAGCTCCCTCGACGGCCTGGTGCGCCCTCTGGGCTGGACGAGCCCGGTCTGCCCTGGCACCAGCTGGGTGACCCTGGGCGGCATGGTGGCCTCGGACGTCCACGGCAAGAACCACCACGTGGTGGGCACCTTCGGCGAGCACGTGCGGGCCCTGCGCATGCTCGTGGCCGATGGCCGGGTGCTCGACATTGGTCCCGATGTGGAGGTCGAACTGTTCAACGCGACCCTGGGGGGCATGGGTCTGACCGGTCACATTCTCGAGGTCGAGGTGCAGCTCAAGGCCATCCCCTCGCAGTGGATTCTCATGGACGAGCAGCCCGCCTCCGATCTCGATGAGCTGATACTGAAACTGCGGGAGGCCAGTGGCGAATGGCCCTACACCGTGGCCTGGGTCGACGCCCTGGCCCGAGGCCCGTCCATGGGGCGGGGCGTGGTCATGGCCGGGCGTTGGGCTGAGGCCAGTGAGGCGCCGGCCCATCCGCCCAAGGTTCGGCCCGAGTTTCGCCTGCCCGTCGATCTGCCCAGCTGGGCCCTGGGACGGTTCACCGTGAAGGCCTTCGATGAGGTTTTCTACCACTCCCATCGCCTGCGCCCGCGCCGGGGTATCGTACATCCCGTGGCCTTCTTCTACCCCCTCGACGCCTGTCTCGACTGGAACCGCATGTACGGCCGCAGCGGACTGATCCAGTACCAGTGCGTGCTGCCCGTCGACGACGACACGACCATCGTGCGGCGCTTCTTCGAGACGCTCACGGCCATCGGCGGCGCGTCGTTCCTGACCGTGATCAAAGACTGCGGTCCCGAGGGACGGGGCCTGCTGTCGTTTCCCCGGCCGGGGGTTTCGGTGGCCCTCGATCTGCCCATGCGCGGCGCGGCCACCCAGTCACTGGTCGACGCGCTCAACGAGCTGGTGATCGCAGCGGGCGGGCGGGTCTACCTGGCAAAGGATGCCCTCACCCGGCCCGAGCACCTGCGGGCCATGGAGCCCCGGCTCGACGCCTTCAACGCCGTGCGGCGCAAGTGGGACCCTGACGTCCGCCTGCGCAGCGCCCTCTCTGTCCGCCTGCTGGGTGACGAAGCATGAAGATCTTGTTCGTGGGAGCGACCCGAGGCATGGGCCGCTCGCTGGCCCGGCTCATGGCGGCTCGGGGAGACTCGCTCTGTCTGCTGGGCCGAGACGCCGAGGCCCTGGCCTTGAGCGCCAAAGACCTCGAGATCCGGGGCGCGAGTGGACCGGTGACCACCGTGCCTTGCGATCTGGCCGACGAGGGGTCCATCGTGCCTGCGGTCGATCAGGCCGACGAGGCCCTCGGCGGCTTCGACACCGTGGTGATCACCGCCGGCGTCTTCGCCACCCAAGAGGTGCTCGAACAGGACACCGCGCTGCGCGCCCGTCTGCTCACGGTGAACTTCTCGAACACGATCCAGCTCTGTGAGGCCGTACGCGGCCGGCTGCTCGAGCGCGGCGGGGGCACCTTGTGCGTCTTCTCGTCCGTGGCGGGCGAACGGGGCCGCAAGCCTGTGGGCCTCTACGGCGCCACGAAGAGCGGGCTCTCCCACTATCTGGAGAGCCTCGATCATCGCCACCGGGCCGAGGGCCTGGTGACTGTCACGGTGAAGCCGGGCTTCGTGAAGACCTCCATGACCGAGGGCCTCGACCCGCCGCCGTTCGCCGGCGAACCCGATGGGGTGGCTGTGCGAGTGTTGAAGGCCATCGACCGAGGTTGGCCCGTGGTCTACTGTCCTGCCATCTGGGGCTGGATCATGCTCGTGATCCGCTGGTTGCCCCGAGCCGTCATGCGCCGCATCGGGTTCTGATCCGTGACTGACGTGCAAGGTCTGATCAAGCTGTCCCGCCCCAAGCACTGGGTCAAGAACGCCCTGGTGCTGGTGCCCGTGCCGTTCGCCATCGCCAGCGGCGCGACCATCGACGTGCCCTCGTTTCTCATGGGCCTGTTCGGCTTCTGCCTGGTCAACTCGGCCATCTACGCCTTCAACGACACCAATGACGCGGCCCTCGATCGGCAACACGAAGAGAAGAAGCACCGGCCCGTGGCCTCAGGTCGGGTCTCGGTGGCGGCGGCGCTCACGCTCTGCTTGACCCTGCTGGCCGCTGGCCAGGCCCTGTGCTGGGCGTCAGGACACCCGGGCGTGCTGGCGATCACCTCGCTCTACGTGGTGATCAACATCGTCTACTGCCTGTGGGGTCGCGCGGTGGCCTTGCTCGACGCCTTCCTGCTCTCGTCGGGCTATGTGCTGCGGGTGTTGCTGGGTTGCGCCCTGCTCGGGGTGACCGCGTCGAACTGGCTGCTGCTCTGCGCGTCCACCCTGGCCCTCTTCTTGGGGCTGGCCAAACGTCGCAGTGACGTGGTGAGCGGCATCGATCATTCGCTGCGTCCGAGCCTTCGTGGCTACAACCTGTCGTTCCTTGATCAGGCCATCGGCATCAGCGCGGCCTTGGCTCTGATGTCGTACGCGGTGTACTGCATGGAGGCCGAGGTGCTGCTGGCCGGGCGCGAGTTCGCCACCATCCCCTTCGCTGCTTTCGGTGTGCTGGAGTACCTGCGGGCGGTGCATGTGAAGAACGAGGGTGGGTCGCCGGTCGACCTGGCCCTGTCGAGCCCGGTGCTGATCCTCTCGGGGCTGGGCTGGGTGGCGGCGACGTTCTGGAGCCTGGATTTTTGATGGGGTCGGTGCGGTCCGCCGTGCAGCTGGCAGTCTGGGGACTGCTGGTGGCCTCGCTGGCCCTGGCCTGTGGCGACGAGGCCGAGCAGCCCGACCCGCCCGAGGTGAGCGCCGAGCCCGGCTCCGCTGAACCCACAGCGAAGGGCTCGCCCACGAACAAGAAGGGGCCGGCCATCAGCTTCAAGGTGGGGCAGCAGCAAGGTCGGTTCCATGAGTACCGCACCCATCAGTTCGACGAGAACCTGACCGACGAGCAGCGGGCTCAGGTGGCTCAGCTCGAGGCCATCGGTTACGCCGAGGGCGTCCATGAGGGGGAGTTTCCCAGCGGAGTGACCGTCCACGACGCCTCGCGTGTGGCACCGGGTCTCAACCTGCTGACGTCTGCCCATGAGCCCGGCGCGTTGTTGATCAACAGCGACGGCGAGGTGCTGCACCGCTGGTTCTACGACTTCGCGGACGTGTGGCCGGATTATCCCGGGCAGCGGCAGAACACGACCTTCTGGCGGCGGGTGCACCTGTTCGAGAACGGCGACCTGCTGGCGATCTATGAGGGCCTGGGCATCATCCGCGTCGACAAGGACTCGAACCTGCTCTGGTCCAGCCCGGTGCGGGCTCACCACGACCTGGAGCCCCTGCCCGACGGGAGCGTCTGGGTGCTCTCACGGGAGGCCCGGGTGATCCCCGCCGTTCACGAGAAGCGGCCGGTCATGGAGGACTTTCTCTCCTTGCTTGATGGCAACGGCCAAGAGGTGCGGCGCCTCTCGGTGCTGGAGGCCCTGGCCGAGTCTGACTTCAGTGAGCACTG
Organism: uncultured Phycisphaerales bacterium; assembly: GCA_964537035.1. Classification (GTDB taxonomy): domain Bacteria; phylum Planctomycetota; class B15-G4; order B15-G4; family B15-G4; genus CAZIAK01. The sequence goes on from CAZIAK010000077.1 coordinate 9,008, forward strand.
GAGCGGCAAGCTGGGCCGCATCGGGGACATCTTTCACACCAACTCTCTGGCTCGCCTCGATGGCAGTCTGGCCGACGTGCATCCGGCCTTCGCCGAGGGCAACTTCCTGATCTCGATGTTGATGCTCGATCTCATCGCCGTGCTCGACCCGGAGCAGGGGCGAGTGGTCTGGGCGCTCAAGGGCGACTTCAATCGCCAGCACGACCCCAGCGTGGTGGCGGGGGGCAAGCTGCTGCTCTTCGACAACAACCCCCGTGACGAGGCCTCGCGCATTCTCGAGCTCGACCCGGGTACGGGGGAGCAGACCCTGGTCTACGCGGGCGATCAGGGCGATCCCTTCTACTCGGCGACCTGCGGGGTGGCTCAGCGGCTGCCCAACAGCAACACCCTGGTCACCGAGTCTGACTATGGGCGGGCTTTTGAGGTGGCCCCTGACGGCACCATCGTGTGGGAGTACTACAACCCCTTCAGAGCTGGCGAAGGGGGCCGCTACATCGCCACCATGATGGAGATGCAGCGCCTTCCCGTGGGTTTCCCCGTGGATTGGGCCGCGAACCCCGGGGGCGGCCCCAGCGCTGGTCTCGATGGGGTTCACGACGCGGGGGGCGGCGGCCGCTGAGGGCCCGCGTCTCCCCGGCGGCGCGACTGTCCCACGGCCACAGCCTGGGGTAGTATCCCCGTGAGGGCGGCCGCGAACGCTGTCCGGGCGCGGTTCGCGACGCAGCCAGTGCCACTCGTCTCCCACAGCATCGGTTCAGGCATTGGATAGCGACCACCCGCCCGTTGAACGTGACCGCCGCCCGGTCTTCTTGCTGCTGCTGACCATTCTGGCCAGCGCGGCCTTCTCCGCCTTCGTGGTGGCCCAGAACTACTGGCTCGATGATTCGTTCATCACGTTCCGGTACTTCCGCAACCTCTTCGAGGGACAGGGGCTGCTCTACAACGCGGGCGAGTTCGTCGAGGGCTACACCAACTTTCTCTGGGGAGTGGTGGGCTGGGTCGGGCTGCATCTCGGCCATGAACCCATCCATTTCACCCAGTGGGTGAGCGTGGGGGCTCAGGCGGTCACCTTGTGGACCGTCTACCGCATCGGGCTGTCGGCCACCGGTCGCCCCGCTCGGGCGTTGTTGGCGCCACTGTTGCTCGGCGGGCAGATCGCCTTCCTGACCTACCCGATGACGGGCATGGAGACCAGCTTCTTCACCATGCTGGTCACCCTGTCGTTTCACCTCTTTCAGCTGGGCGAGGCTCGCACTCGCGCCGGCACGTTCGCCCTGGGCTGCGCGGTGTCGGCCCTGTGCATGACCCGCTTCGATGGCTTCGTGTTGATCGGCATCATGGGCGTGTTCCCGCTCCTGGTGCGCGGGCAGTGGCGCAGCCTGCGGGTGCCTCTGGTCATGTTCCTGGTGACCTTCACGGCCTACAACGCCTGGCGCCTGAGCTACTACCCCACGCCTCTGCCCAACTCGTTCTACGCCAAGATCAGCTTCTCCATTGCGCGCTCCATCGAGGGGCTCGACTACGTGGTCCAGTTCTTCGCCGAGCGGCAGATCACCCTGGCCCTGGCCCTGCTGCCCTTTGTCCTGCGGCGCACCAACGGGGTCGGTCGCTATCTGGGCTGGGTCGTGGGCATCCAGCTGGCCTACGTGGTGACCGTGGGCGGCGACTGGATGCCCCATCACCGCTTCATCTTTCATGTGCTGCCGCTGCTGATGCTGCTGGTTCAGCAGGGCGCCTGGGTGACCTGGGACGCTCTCGTCGCTCATGTGGGCACGCCCCGCGGGCTGGGCGCGGGCCTGTTGGCAGTGCTGGTGGTGGTCAACCTCGTGCCGCTCTACCAAGGGCGCCACTTCGATGAGCTCACCGGCGAGCACTTCCGCCCCGAGGTGGCACGGGTCCTCGGCCTGGCCCTCGACAAGCAGCTGCCCCAGGACCTGACCGTGGCCATCGAGTGGGGCGGCATCTTGCCGTACTACACCCATCACAACGTGCTCGACACGTTTGGCATCACCGACTTCGAGATCGCGCACCACGAGAAGCTGAGCCGCACGATCTGGGGCCGTCGCCTCGGGCCGGACTACCTGGCCAGGCGCGCCCCCGACGTGATCATCCCCTGTGCTGCGGCGTATCCGACCGCAGAGAAGGCCCGAGCGTCGGTGGCGCCAGGTGGCAAGAGCCGCTACGGCTACTACATGAACATGGTGGGCCCCAAGTACGGCTATCAGGTCAAGATCTTGAAGGTGAACAAGTTCACCTACTGCCCGCTGCTGGTCCGAGAAGGCAGCTGGGTCTCGGCCAACCCGCTCGGCCCCGATCCTACGCGGGTTCCCGGCGCCCTCTCCTCCGAGCCTGAGCCTTACCAGGTGTCGCTCTTCTGGGGAGGTGGCGACCCCAAGGGCTGGAAGGGGCGTTTCGACTTCCAGTCCGAGCTGAGCGACCCCGTGTCCTCGTGGACCTGGCGCACAGACTTCGAAGAGGGCGACACCCTGGTCATGGGCCTGGGCATGGAGGCGTCCAACTGGGCCTTGCCCAGCTCGCCTCAGCCCGCGTCGGCCCCGAGAGAAGCGCGGGCCAAGCTGCCCCGGTTTGGCGGCCTGATCCGCAGCAAGACGCAGGGTGACGCCGACGGCGCGTGCTTCAGCGTCGAAGCTGATCCGTCGACCACCCTGACCATGGACCTGGGCGGGATGAACGTCTCCTGGACCCTCTCTGAACTTGCCGAGCAGCCTCGCACTGTGGCCGTGGACAGCTCTGGCAACACGATTCAAGCCCAGGCCCAGCGCCTCGACCAGCCCGCCGCCTTCGAGCGGGATCATCATGGTGCGCGCACGCACCGGGTGTCGCTGCACACCCACTCGCGCTTCAGCACGAACCCGGTTGAGCACGAAGAACTGCTGGCTGGCATGGCGCCTTTTGTACGCCGGGCCTGGTTCACAGATCACAACACCGGGACCGCACGCACGATTCTGGGCGGCGACTTCGAAGACCCTGACGTGGTGTCCCGGTCGTGGCCTGTCACGGCAGAGGGCGCCGAGGTGCTCTTCGCTGGTCGGGTCACAGACAGTCGGGCGGGTGCGGGCGCCTACCGACTCAGCGTCAGGTGCCCAGAGAAGAGCCGGGCGGGCGAGGCCTACACCGAGGTGGCCGGGAGCATTTCGCCCAGCCGGCCCGTGACCCTGCTGTCGAGCGAGCCCGAGCTGAAGTTCTCGTGGAAACCCACAGGGTCCACCATCGCCTTCGCCACGGTGCAGTTTTCTTCAGACGAGACGATTCGCTATCTCTCGGCGGAATCCGCTGACTTCGACCCTGCGAACGACATCGTGCTGCCCAGCGCTGCCGAAGAATGGACCGACCACGTGGTCCCCCTGGCTGCAGACCATGGCCGCCTGCGCGACGGCGGAGTCTTCGACTGCTTCGCCGGTGTTCAGCTGGGTGTGCTGTTCAAGCCGGGACAGCGTGCCGAGGCTTCGTTCGACGAGGTCGAGCTGGTGACCGCCGAACCTGCTGAGCTGATCCGTCAGCAGAAGGAGGTTCTGGATCAGTCTCGACTGATCCGCTCTCACGTAGGCATGGAGCAGAGCGCCTGGTGTAGTGAGACCGCCGTGGGCACGCTCGCTCCCCACCTGACCTTTCTCACTCCGGGTGACCCCTCTCGGTTGTTTCCCGGATTCGATCGGGAGCAGCTCCCGGAGGATCGCCGAGCCCTGGTGGAGCAGATTCAGGCGGCGGGGGGCTGCGTGGGCACGCACCATCTGCAGATCGACGATCACTACGATACGTTCGTCGAGAACGGCGGCCTGGGCGTCGACCTGTTCGAGATCGGCGGCGTCTGGGCTCGTCCGCCCAACTACCGCATCGCCGAGGAGTTTCGGGATCGGGATGCGCATGGCTACCCGACCCAGCCCATCGACGAGGTGTACCCCCTGCTCGTGCGCTGGGATCGGCTCACGGCCCAGGGGCTGCTGCTCACGGGCTACGGAGCGCCAGACCTGAACGGCGCCTTCGACGAGCCCACCAACCGCAGCTTCAACCGCTGGCTCACCTCGATTGTGAGCGCCGACGACTCGCCAGAGGGCCTGCTGCGCGCGCTCCGGTCGGGGCAGGCCGTGGCCAGCGAGTGGCGGTCCGACGCCTTGGTGACCTTGGACGGCGGCGACGGTCTCTCCATGGGCAAGGTGGTGGTCACCGACCGGGCGGCGCACACCGTGGTGGCACGGGTCAGCGATGCGCCCGAGGGCTCAAGGCTGCGTTTCGTGGTCGGCCCGCTGGTTCGCGACCGCTTCGACGCCGACGTGAGCGCTGGCGTCTCGCCAGTGACCGCGGGTGCAGCTGTGACGCTCGAAGAGACCGAGACGGCGACCTCGATCGAGGTGGACACGTCCCGTGGATGTTTCGTGCGGGCTGAGCTGCTCAACCCAGCGGGCCACCTGACCGCCTTGAGCAACCCGATCTGTTTCTTGCCCTACTGGCCCGAGCGCTGGCTCTTTGGCCGGGTGGCCTTCGACTGGCAGGGTGTGCGCCTCGCAGCCGAAGATGAGCTGCTGCTCGTTGCCGCGGGTGTCAGCGACGAGGGCAGCCTGCTCTTGAGTGGGAGTGTGTTCGGCGACCAGGGTGGGCTGCAGCTGAGCTGTGCCGCTCGTCCCACGGCGGTCGACCTGAGCGCAGGCAGCTGGCACTGGGACGCCCCCACGAATCGATTGCTGCTGACGGACTTGCCCCGGGGTGACTTCACGGCAGCAGTGGCCTTCTCCGAGCCACTCCGGGCAGGTGAGACCGCTGACCCCTTGGCCCTGCCCCAGCGCAAGCAGGTGTTGACCGTGCTGGACATGGGCGACCCCGCGTCAGAGTCTGGTCGCCAGCTCTCTGGATTCAGCGAGGTCGCGTCCATCACCGGGGCGGGCAGCTACCGCGTGCTGGGCGAGACCCCTGCGGAGTTCGTGCTCTCGGTGCCCGTGGGTGAGGCGACGTCGCTCTTCTTTGAGCGAGCGACTCTGCCGCCAATAGACCGCATCGCCCTGTCGGGCACGACGAACTGGGTCTTCGCCCTCGACCTGCTCATGGATGGCCAGAAGATCGGCACCATCCCGGGCTCGGGCACACACGTCATCGAGCTTCCTGCCATGTCGTCCCCGAGCGTTGAAACCGAGGTCGAGCGGCGATTCACCCTGGTCGCCAAGGGTGAATCTCGCCCCATGATCGATCGCATCCTGCTCTTCGGCGGCCCCGGTGTGGTGGAGTTCTGAACGCGCCGAGCAGGCCTTGGTGGGGCTGGCTGCCCCGCGGTCTCAGAGCTCGTTGAAACCGTAGAAGTAGGCCGAGCCCGTGTCCGGCCCCGCGTCGTCGTCGCGCCACGAACCGGTGAGGGCCACGTGACCATCGAGGTCGGCGTGGAAGCCAAAGGCGTCCTGGGGTGCGCCGTCAGAGGGGGCGAAGATCTGTTGCTCGATCCAGCCGGCGCTCGTCTGCCGGTACAAGTACATGGCGCCCGGGCCGGCTCCCACGGTGAGGCTGGCCGGGGCGGTGAGCAGGATGTGGTTTCTGTCCATGACCACGGTGTAGCCCAGGCGGTCGTTGGCCACGCCGTTCGAGGCCAGCAGTTTCTGCTCGGGCAGCCAGTTGGTTCCGTTGAAGCGATAGACGTAGGCGGAGCCTGAGTTGGAGCCCAGGTCGTCGTCCTGGAAGGCGCCCACCACGGCCACGTCACCGAGAATGGCGCAGCTCCAGCCGTAGTTGTCGAAGGCCGCCGCATCCCAGGCCACGAGCTTCTGCTCTTCGACCCACTCGGCGCCGCTGTACCGGAAGACGTAGGCGGCGCCCGCGTTGGAGCCCCCGTCGTCGTCGTGGTAGGCGCCTACGATGAGCGCGTCGCCGTCGATGTAGACGTAGCGCCCGAAGTTGTCGCCAGCCTCCTTGTCGGACGCCTGCAGCTTCTGCTCCTGGACCCATTGGGTGCCGTTGAAGCGGAAGACGTAGGCGGCCCCTGCAGCTGAGCCTCCTTGGTCCTCGAGCCAGGCGCCGACGGCGAGCACGTCCCCTTGGACGAAGACGGTGTTGCCGAAGCGGTCGCCGGCCTGTCCATCGGCGGCCAACAGCTTCTGGGCCTGAATCCACTGGCTGCCGTTGTAGTTGAAGACGTAGGCCGAGCCGGATTCGTTGCCGTTGTCGTCATCCCAGTGGGTGCCGATGAGGGCCGTGTTGCCTGAGAGCGAGACCGCGCGTCCGAAGTTGTCACCAGCCTGGCCGTCGCTGGGCACCAGTTTCTGCACGCGCTGCCATGAGCTGCCAGTGCACCGGAACACGAACACAGCGCCAGAGTCGGTGCCCTTGTCGTCATCCCACTCGGAAGCCACCAGGGCCATGTCGCCGTCAATGGCGAGGGCCGCTCCGTAGATATCTCCGGCGGCGCCATGGGGGTCGGTCACCTTTTGCTCGCCCAGGGCGAAGCATCCCGTGGGGTGGATCTGGGGGCGGGTGGTCTTGGGGCCGCTGACCTGTTGTGACGTGCAGTCGCTGACAACGACCAGGGTGGTGACCAGCGCCATGCCAAGGAGGGCTGTCCTCATGGTGC
>CAZIAK010000078.1:0-15261 GCA_964537035.1 uncultured Phycisphaerales bacterium
CAGCTCACGGCCAGACACCGTCGAGGTGCTCATCGACCCCCACGGCTGGCTCCTGCGAGCAGAGTAGAGGCCTGCGCTCCAGGCCCCTGGCTCGACCCTCCAAACGGCCCCCCTTGGCGAGACACAGGCTCGGCCGGAGCACGCCCAAGAACAGCAGAAGGGGAATCACTCCTCCCGACCTGCCTGCTGAGCTGAATCTGGCCAGACGGGTCCAGTCTGTCCTTCTGGGTCTTTTGAGGGGCCGACCCAGAGACAACAGCCGCTTCGAACCGTCGCTTCGAGGACGGGGATCAACGGAGCTGACCGGCAGAACTCGCGTTCAAATCGCTGCGGCAGCAGAGACCCGGGAGGGGTCAACCTCAGCGCGCCAGCCGTTCGTATCGGCTGTGTCAGGACAAGAAATGGGGGAGAGGGACCTGCAAAGCTGGAGAATCAGCCACACCCGACAGACCGGGAGGAGCATCTCTACATCCGTGAGATGCGTGGAGATCCCTTCATGTTCTTTCTGAAACTTTCTCCGGAGGATGCCGTCTGAGCCGCCGTCCCCGGGCGTATCATGTCGCGGATGACAACGCGCGACCCTGTCTCCCCAGGGGATGTGACGCGGCTATTGGACGCCATCGGTTCGGGCTCATCAGAGGCGGCCCACGCCCTGCTGGAGGTGGTCTACGAAGAGCTCCGCGCCGTAGCCCGCAACAAGCTGACCGGCGCGTCGGTTGGTGCCACGCTGGAGCCCACCGCCCTGGTCCATGAAGCCTACCTGCGTCTCCTCGGAGGCGAGGCCCCCCACTGGGCAAACCGGCGCCACTTCTTTTCGGCTGCCGCGCGGTCCATGCGTGACATCGTCATCGACCGGGCTCGCAAGCGAGCGACGCTCAAGCGCGGCGGCGACCGCCAGCAGCTCACCTTCGACGAGAACATGCCCGTCCCTCTCGATCAGGCGACGGATCTGCTGCACCTGGACGAAGCCCTCGATCGCCTGGAGCAGGCAGCCCCCGCGAGCGCCCAGGTGGTGATGCTGCGCTACTTCGCCGGCATGACCGTGGCCGAGGTGGCTGCCGCCCAGGACGTCTCGGTCTCGTCCGTCGAGCGCCACTGGGCCTTTGCCAAGGCCTGGCTCCAGAGAGAGCTCGCCCGAAACGACTGAGCGCCCTGAGCGGCGCACGGCTTGCTAGCATGGGCCGCTCATTCCAGCGGGAGAGAGTCGTCCATGGATCCAGGCAACCGTCGCACCGTGCTGGCCGCCATGGCCGCCAACGCCGGCATCGCGATGGCAAAATTCGTGGGCTGGGGTGTGACCGGGGCGAGCTCGATGTTGGCCGAAGGAGTGCACTCCCTGGCCGACTCGGGCAACCAGGCTCTGCTGCTCTGGGGCAGCGCCAGCGCCGCCAAGGCACCGACCACGTCCCACCCCTTCGGCTACGGCAGAGAGCGCTATTTCTGGGCTTTCGTCGTGTCGCTGATCATCTTCGCACTGGGTTCGATGTTTGCCCTCTACGAAGGCGTGCACCAGCTACAGCACCCCACCGAGATCGTCAGCCCGATCTGGGCCATCAGCATCCTGTCCCTGGGCTTGCTGCTCGAGGGGTGGTCCTTTCGCACGGCCGTGGTCACCGCCCGCTTGATCAAGGGCCGCCAGAGCTGGCCGAAGTTCCTGCTGCGGACGAAGAATCCAGAGCTGCCGGTGGTGCTGCTCGAAGACCTCGGGGCCTTGCTGGGGCTGCTCGTGGCCCTGGTGGGCGTGAGCGTGGCCTCGATCACGGGGGACACCCGCTACGACGCCGCCGCCTCGATCTTCATCGGCCTGCTGCTGGGGGCCATCGCCGTCCTGCTGGCCACCGAGATGAAGAGCCTGCTCATCGGCGAGGCGGCCGAAGATGAAGACGAAGCCGCCATCGGCGAGGCCATGCGCTCCCACGACTCGGTGCGCCGGTTGATCTCCTTGCGCACCCAGCACATCGGGCCGGACGACATCCTGGTCTGCGCCAAGATCGAGTTCGACCCGCAGCAGACCCTGGCCGTGGTCACCGACCACATCGACTCGGTGGAGGCGGACGTGCGCGCGGTCGTCCCCGCCGCCCGCTTGATCTACATCGAACCGGACCTCTACGAGCCCGACCGGGAGCCACGCCCTTGAGCACTCTGCAGCCAGACGTCGCCCACGCCCCAGCCTTCGACTCCATGTGGGTGGAGGCTCCTGATTGGGATGTGGTCGCCGCCCGCTACGACGAGCTGCAAGCGGCCTGGAAGTCTGCGGGAGACGCGGCCGCCCGGCGCCAGGTCATCGTCGATTGGGACGCCCTGCGCCGAGAGACCGCCACCTGGGTCGCCCTGGTACACCTGCGCTTTCAACGAGACACCCGTGACGACCAGGCCTGCGCCGCCCGAGCCCTGGTCGACAAGCTCGGCCCCCGCTTCGATGAGCGCAACAGCCGCATCCAGCGCATGGTTCTCGAGGGCCCCCACCGCGACGAGATCGGGGCCCACTTCGGCGACCACGTCCTCGACCTGTGGGCTGCTGACGCGTCCACCGTCTCGCCCGCCATCCAGGACGACCTGGTCACCGAGCGCGAACTGCAGGCTCGCTACACCAGCTTGCAAGGCGGGGCGAAGATCCTCTTCGACGGCGAAGAGCACACCCTCTCGGGCATGCTCAAGTACCGGGTCTCCGCCGATCGCGAGCTGCGCCACGGAGCCTCTCGGGCCTACTGGTCCTGGTACGGCGAGCAGGCCCAGACCTTCGACGCGCTGTACGACGAGCTGGTCACCCTGCGCACGTCCATGGCCCGGCGCCTGGGGCACAAGACCTTCGTGCCCGTGGCCTACGCGCGCAAACGTCGGGTCGACTACGACCGCCACGACGTGGCCAACTACCGCCAGCAGATCGTCGACGAGGTGGTGCCCCTGGCCGCCGAGCTGCGAGAGCGGCAGCGCAAGGGCCTGGGCCTTTCGACCCTGCACCTGTGGGACGAGCAGATGCAGGCGGACGGCCCACCTCCCTCACCCGACGGTGATCGCCAGGAGCTCATGATCCGGGCCCAGACCATGTTCGGCTCGACCCTGCCCGAGCTCGCCCAGCTCTACGACACCATGACCGAGCGCCAGCTGCTCGACCTGGGCAGCCGCGAGGGCAAGTCGGGGGGCGGCTTCTGCACCTGGTTCCCTCGCTGGGGGCTGCCCTACATCTTCGCCAACTTCAACGGCACCCACGGCGACGTGCGCGTCTTCACCCACGAGATGGGCCACGCCTTCCAGCGCTTCTCGAGCCGCGGCCAGCCCCTGCTCGACACCGTGGGCTGCACCTCCGAGTCAGCCGAGATTCATTCGATGTCGCTGGAGCTGCTGACCTGGCCCGGCATGGACCATTTCTTCGGCGACGGAGCCGAGCGCTTCCGCCGGGTGCATCTGGCGGATCACATCACCTTCTTGCCCTACGGCGCCTTGGTCGACCACTTTCAGCACAGCGTTCATGACGCACCAGACGCCACGCCCGACGAACGGGCGTCCATGTGGAGCGAGCTGGAGAAGATCTACCTGCCCTGGCGTGATCCGGGCGACCTGGCCCATCCCGCGTCGGGCCGTTTCTGGCAGGCGCAGATGCACATCTACCGCGTGCCCTTCTACTACATCGACTACACCCTGGCGCTCACCTGTGCCCTGCAACTCTGGGACCGCAGCCTCAGCGACCCGGCCCAGACCTGGAAGACCTACGCCGAACTCTGTCGCCGTGGAGGGTCCCTGCCCTTCCGCAAGCTGGTGGCCTCGGCGGGGCTGCAGAGTCCCTTCGAGCCCGGGTGCCTGACCTCGGTCATCGATCGGGCCCGTGGCTACCTGGAGCTGGGCCCGGCCTGATGACTTCTCGCAGCCGCTCTTGGTCGGGTGCAGCGCTGGCCTGGGTGTGCTTCGCGACGGGATGCTCCGAGCCGCCGCCCCCGGCGCCAGGGGTGCTGCTGGTGACCTTCGACACGACCCGGGCCGATCGCCTGGGCTGCTACGGCCATGAGGCTGCCCGCACTCCCCGCCTCGACGGTCTGGCCAGGCGAGGGCTGCAGTTCGACGCGGCCTACACCCCCACGCCCCTGACCCTGCCTGCCCATACCACCTTGCTCACCGGCACCTGGCCCCTGTCCCACGGTGTGCGGGACAACACGCTCTTCACCGTGGCGCCTTCCATGCGCACGCTGAGCGAAGCGCTCGTCGAGCGGGGCTGGCGTACGGGCGCTTCTGTGGGCGCCTTCGTTCTCGACAAACGCTACGGACTCGACCAGGGCTTCGAGAGTTACGCCGGGCCCTCCCAGGAGGCCTCGGACGGGTCCACCATCGCCGAGCGACCGGCGTCGGTGGTCATCGACGACGCCGCTGCCTGGCTGGGATCCGTGGCCCGCGACGAGCGCTTCTTCTTGTGGGTGCACCTGTTCGATCCCCATCACCCGTACCAGGCACCGCAGGAGTTTGGCGATCAGACGACAGATGGCTATGACGCAGAGATCGCCTACGCCGACGCCGAGCTGGGGCGCTTGCTCGACGGGTTGCAGACGAGTGGACGTCTGGACGAGACCCTGGTCATCGCCACCTCTGACCACGGCGAATCCCTCGGGGAGCACGGCGAACAGAGCCATGGGTTCTTCATCTACGACGCCGCGGTGAGGGTGCCCTTGATCGTGGCTGGTCCCGGCGTGCCCACGCAACGCGTGTCAGACCCGGTCTCGCTCAGAGACGTGGCCCCCACCTTGCTCGACTGGTGCGACGTGCCTCGCCAAGCCCTCCCCGAAGCGACCGCAAGCTCTCTGCTCGACCACTCTGCCGAGGGTCCTGACGAGAGCGACCGCGCCCTGTACTTCGAGACGTTTCTGCCGTTCTACGCGCAGCGCTGGGCGCCCATGCAGGGGCTGCTCTGGCGGGGACACAAGTTCATCCGCACGCGGCGGCCCGAGCTCTACGACCTGGCCAACGACGGCGACGAGCTCACAAACCTGATGGCAGCCGAACCCGAGCTGGCCCAGACCATGGGGCAACGTCTGGCCGCGCTCATCGCCGAGCACCCACCACTGGGCAGCGCCTTGGTCGACCCGGCTCGGGCGCAAGACCTGCAGGCTCTGGCAGCGCTCGGCTACACCGCGGGCAATCTGCAGGGCGATCCCTTCGCCACCGATCTGCTCGACGCGAAAGACGGCATCGAGGACATCGTCAAGGAAGGCACGGCGCTGTTCGACCTGACCCGCGGTCGGCAGCTGCTCGGGCTCGCCGCAGGCGCTGGGCCGGCGCGCAGGCCTGTCACGCTCGGCACGGACGACGCCCCCGCCCGCAGCGAAGGCCTGGCCCGACTGGAGCGGGCCCTCGGCTACTACAGCGAACTCGTGGCCCGCTACCCCGAGCGCCTGGACCTGCTCTCCCAGCTGGCCCTGGCCGAGAGTTCGCTGGGTCAGCACGAGGCCGCCGCAGACCACTGCGAGCAGATCGTCCTGGCCCAGGACCGACAGGCCGACCATCGCCTGCGCCTGGGCCAAGCCTACGAAGCCATCGGTCAGCCTGAGTGGGCACGAGCCGAGATGGTCAAGGCCGTGGCCCTCGATCGCCGAGCCACCGCGGCCTACGACTGGTTGGCCTGGTGGCACGAGCAGCGCCAGGAGTATGGCCAGGCTGCGTTCTGGCGCGCCGAACAAGAGCGCTTTCAGATGATGGACGAGGCCCTGCGCCTCTCAGCCCGGGCCGAGCGGCAACGTCTCGAGTCCCTGGCCAGGGAGCGGTCGCAGACCGTCGCCGGACCGGACGACTATCCCGAGCCCGACCTCACCCCTGAGCGTCTTCGCTGACCGGGGGCCCCGGGTCTTCGCCGCTGCAGAAGGTGTTGGGCACGCCGCTCACCACGGCGACCTCGACAGTTCGCTGCTCGTCGGCCAGGTGCAGATCGAACTGCTCCGCCAAGACACTCAGCAAGGCGTCGCGATCTCCGGGTGGCCAGTGCATCTCGACGTCACAGAGAGCGTCTGCGTCGAGCCCCTCCGTCTCCAGGACCCCGAGCTGTTGTTCGAGCGCTTGCACCATGCGCCGCACCGAGCCGCGCTTGAGGGTCAGCACCCCGTCGCCCGTGGTGGTCGTCGAACCCCGTCTGCGTCGATCGTCGTGCACGTGGTCTGACCAGCCAGGACCAGCACTCAGGACGGCGACCTCGACCTCCTGCTCTTGGCGGTCCACGGTGAGTCCGTAGCTCTCCGTCAGGACGGCCAGCACGCTCTCGTAGACCGGCTCCCAGCCGCTCAGTCCCTCGGCCACGCCGCTCTGGGCTCGGGCAGCGTCCACGTCGAACCAACGTTGATCGAGGGCGTCGTCACCCAGCACCCGATCGGCGCGCAGCGAGAGACACTCGGCCAGCAGCTCTCGCAGGGTCCGGCCATACAGCGACATGCGCACGGTGAAGAAACCGCCGCGATAGCTCGCACCCCGCCGGCGGTCATCGAGATTGGGGAGCTCTGCGAGGGTGGCCCTGAACGGCTCGGTCTGCTGCCAGACCTGCACGCCATCGTTGAAGCCCAGGCCGCCCCCGGACATGTCGAGCACCTTGCCGCGCAGGTTGTCCCGCAGCTGGGTCCGGGTGTCGCCGCCCACGGCCAGCAGGACGAGCACGGAGATCACGCCCAGCGCACCCACGGCGACAGCCAACCAGAGCAGGACACGGACCAAGACAGATCTCCAAGCAGGGAGCGTATGTTCGCAGGTTCAACACCCCGCGCCTACGGCCTCCCGCCATGGCGCCTTGGTGACAGCGAAGCCGCCGGGCAGCCCCTACCCTTGGCTCGCCAGGAATCGGCGCCCGAGATTCCACAAGGGCACGTCGGGCAGGGGGCACTCCAAGGCGAGCCGCTGGCTGTCCCCCGGGTGACGAAAGGCCAGTCGTCGCGCGTGCAGGCCGATGGTCAGGTCTTTCAGCTGTCGGCTCGCTCCGTACTTCACGTCGCCCACCAGGGGGCAACCCAGCTTGGCCGCCGCCACCCGCAGCTGGTGGCTGCGCCCGGTCTGGGGACGAAACTCGATCAGCGCCCGTTCGCCCAAGGTCGTCAGCACCTTCCAGTCGGTGACGGCCTGTTTGGCCCCGCCCCGCCCTTCAGAGACGGAGCGCACCACGTTGCGGGCTGGGTCCTTGAGCAACCACTGGGTCAGCTGGCCCGCACCGCGTTTGGGGATGCCCTCGGCCACGGCCCAGTAGACCTTGCTGGCCTTGCGCCCCCGCAGCTGTTCGGCGAGCTGGGCCGCGGCGTCCTTGCGCAAGGCCAGCACCAGCACACCGGACACCGGGCGATCGAGCCGCTGCACGATGCCCACGAAGGGATCGTTGAGACCCTCTTTGCTCAGCAGGCGACGGACCTTGTCGTAGAGGGACACATCGCGACTGTCATCGGGCACGGTGGGCAGACCGCCGGGCTTGTCAAGCGCCAGCAGGTGCTCGTCGCGATGGAGGATGTTCAGCGGGGGCGATGCCATGGCGCCGTTCTCCCAAGGCGGCACGGCTCCCGTCAAGGATCGCTCGGCCGGTCCCTCTCGCTGATCACGCCGTCGCCGTTGCGATCGCAGCGATCGGCCAGCCGCGCCAGGGGCGAGAACTCGCTCTGGCTGACCTCACCGTCCAGGTCGATGTCCCAGCGATCCATGAAGCCGCCCACCGCACCCTGACCTGCCAGATCGATGAGCGGCCGGGCCCGGGAGGCGTCCACCAGCTGCCTGTAGCGCTCCTCGGGGATGTCGTGGGGCTTGACCAGCTCGCCGTTCGCGATGCGCCGGTAGCTCAAGGGCCGACGCTTGGCGAAGGACGGCTGGGCGACCATGCGGCGCAGGGCCTCCGGGTCTGTGTAGAGCAGCACGGGCTCAACGGTCTCGAGCTGCTCCCAGGGCCACTCCTTCTGGCTCACCAGACCGTCACCGTCGAGATCGAGAAAGTGCAGCGCCTCGCTGCCGATGTCCATCTCGCTGCGGCTGACCACGTCGTCCTTGTCTCGGTCAAGAACTCGGGGATCGGCCGCCGGGTGTCGAGGCCACTCGAGCAGGTCGAGGTCGCCGGAACGATTGGCATCCAGCACCGAGAACAGCAGGCGCTCCAGCTCGGCCCGGCTCAGCAGGCCATCGTCGTTGGCGTCGAAGACCCGCGGATCGGCGGCTCGCACCATGCGGGCCAGGGGTTCGTCCTCGGCGATCAGGAAGCCGTAGCGCAACCGCTCCTCGGCGCTGAGCGGGCCGTCGTCCGCGGACTCGTCGGGCGAGCTGGCCTCGGCGTCCATGGTCCCGCGACCCGTGGGCATGCTGTTGGCCATCATGCCCCCGGGGATCGAAGCCCTGCCGTGAGCGACGGCGATGCCCCTCCGTTGCCTGGCGCCATCGTTGCCCCGGCCCAGGACATCGCCCGGCACGGTGAGCACCCGGTGCATCTCTTCGCGGGACAGAAAGCGGGCGCCCTCGTGGCTGATGTCCTTCAGCTGCCGTCCGGTCTCATCGACCATGCGGTCAAACGCGAAGGCCTCCACGGCCACGTCTCGCAAGGGGCCCAGAGCGGCGAGGTTCGCGTCGACGGCAAGATCGTCGCTGTCCGTGGCGTCGATGACGGCCAGCCCGGTGTCGTGGGTCACCAGCACCCGGTGCACCAGCGAGGGCGGGTTGAACGAGCGAGCCAGGGTCAGCCCGGCAGGCCCGTTGATGTTGCCCCGTTGACGATCGAGGATCGTCGGTGCTTCGGGCGCGGTCACGTCGAGCAGCAACAGCTGTCCTCGCTGATCTTCGGGACTGCTCTGACGACGCTGCACCACGTAGGCCACGTCTCGCTCGACCGTGGGCGTCAGGCCCGTGGTGTCGCCCAGCTCGTAACGCCCGGACAGCTCGATCGTCACCGAGTCGTAGCCGTTGCCATAGCCCTCTGACAGGCCGCTCAACCGGCGGATGTCCTCGGCCAGGGTCACATCGAGCACCGCCACGCCCTCCTTGCCGTTGGCCACCACTGCCAACATCCTGGCCTCGCTTCGCGCGTCGTGGCCGTCGGGGCGCCCGTACTGAAACAGGGTCGCCACGTCTGATGCGTCATCGCTGCGCTCATCTCCTCGAGAGGTGCAGCGGGCCTGCCCCACCACTCGCGGGCGCTCGGGCACGGACAGGTCGACCACCGCCAAGCCACCGGGTCCGTCCGCGATGTAGACCAGCGGCCATTGCACACTGAGCCCCCGAGCATCTTGGGTAGCCACGTCGCTGATCAGCCGAGGTTGGCTGCGATCGCTCACGTCGACGACGCGCAAGCCTCCCGCCCCGTTGGCGATGGTCAGCAGGTCGCCGGCGAGGGCCAGGTCGCGAGCGTCCCCCGCGGCGATGAACGACAGCACCGTGGGGAACGCCGGGTTGCGGATGTCGACCACCGTGACCCCGGCGTTCTCGATGGCCACGAAGGCCGTGGACGCCCGGCCCGTGAGGGGATCGGTGTCGAGGGTCACCGCCCGGGCGCCGCCCAGGGGCAGCCGCGCGATATAGATGCTGGCGCCCGGGCTCTCCCGATCGAGGAGCAGGGTCTCCAGGCCCCGCTCGCCCACCGCCACCGCCAGGCCTCGCGCCAGGGCAAACGAACCTCCCCCCGCCGCGCCGCTTCCCAGTCCCCAGGTGGCAGGGCTGCGATGACATTCGATGCAACTGCGCGCGGCCCGCTGCACGGTGTGGGGCTGGTGATGGATCATGGTCATGCCCGACAACCCGGACGCGGTCACCGGCAGGCCCTGGTCGATGGACAGATCACCGCTCTCGTCGTGCACCGTGCCCATGCTCGAGAAGCCCACCATGTACGGCGCCACCATGCCCTCCGGGTTCAGGCCCAGGACGAACTGGCGCAAGGTGGCGAAGACCCGCTCCTGGGTGGAGACCGAACCGTCCGTCATGCGTCCGGCGATCAGGTCGAGCTGAGTGAACTGCTCGTTGCGGTCGAAGTGGAAGCCGAAGAAATTCGTGTTCCAGCCCGAGTGACAGGCGTAGCACTCGAGCTGGGCGTGGTCGGCAGACATGGCCGCCACCGCCGCGGGACGAAAGTCGGGGTGGTCCGGGTCGATGACGTCCTTGACCTGCTTGATGCGCAGGGAGCGTCCGTTGGCCTTGCCGCGCAGGACGAACAGGTCACCTTTGCGGGCCACATTGGTCAAGCCCCGGCCCTTCGCCGTGGTCAGGTCGGCGTAGGCGTCGGGTGTGCCGTGGCAGCTCACGCACTCGATCTCGACGCCGTGCTCCATGGCCCCGTAGATGTCCCCGTCGCCCATGACGTCGCGCACGGTGTGACAGTCGATGCAGTCCATGCCCGCCGCATGATGCACGTCGGCAGGGGTGAGCTGCTCGTCGGCCACGAAGAACTGCCCGGCGATCAAGCGGTCGGTGGTGCCGGGGATGGTCGGACCCGCGGGCATCTGGGGGTAGAGCTGGGCCAAGCCCTGAAAGGCGTTGCCGATGGAGGCGTCCCCCACGTGGCAATGGGTGCAGGTCTCCGTGGGCGGCGACAAGGTCATCTCGTGACGCAGGGGGTGGCCGGGTTCGAAGCGGTCGACGGTCTCATCGGCAGAGTGGCTCAGGCCGTCCGCGCCGTAGGACACATGGCACGCCGCGCAGCCCGCTCCCCGATAGAGGCCGTCCTGGCCCAGCCGACCGGTGAGCCCCGCGCCCTCTGACCAGAGATGGCACTGCATACAGGCCTTGCTGGGCAGATCAGCGAAGTGGTCGCCAAGATCTCTGTCCTGGCTGGCGCCTCGCAGCTGTTCGATGGGCCGCAGTGACGACAGGGCGTGGGGGTCTCGTGGGTTGTCGTCTTCTACCGCGAAGATCGAGTAGACCGCCTGACGACCGGGGTTGACGCCGTTCTCATACAGGCCATCGTTGAGGTGCCCGGCGGTGGTGCCGTGCAGGCTCAGGCCCAGGTGATCGAAAGCCCGGCCGTGGCACTCGCCGCAGGTCTCGCCCGCCACTCGCAGGTCTGCAGGATTGGCGAAGCGCACCGCGGCGGGATCAAAGCCCCGATGCATGACCCGCTCGTCCTTGGGCCAGCCGTTCAATGGGGTCACGTGGGCGCGCTTCTGGGTGGGCGAGGCACCGTCGCCCCCATGGCATTCGGTGCAGCTCATGGCCAGCCAGGGGTGCATGTCCTCGATGCCGCCGTGGCAAGACAGACAACCCTGGTCGCGGAGCTGGGGCGGCAAGGTCTCCTCAGCGGCCACCGGCGCCAGGTCGTCGGAGGCGGGCGACATCTGCGCGGACAAGCTGGTGCTCAGCAAGATCAACAGCAACACCAGCGGCACCACCGCCAGCGCCGACACCAACAGCAGCCCCAGCACCTTCACCAGCGCCGCGTCCACACGGCCCACGGCATGGCCACTGGCAGCCCCGGGTTTCAGGCGAACAGCCCCTTCATGGGCGAGCCTGTGCGGCCACCCATGCGTCCGCCGAAGAGGGAGACGATGGTGGGCGCCACGTCGATGGAGCGCACCGCCGAGGTGTCCACCACGCCGCTCTTGAAGTCCGGCCCCCAGGCCACGGTGTTCACGTTCAGCAGCTCGGTGGACTGATCGCCGTGGTCGAGCCCGCGACGAGCGTTGAAGTCTCTGTTGCGGCCGAACTCTGGCAGCACGAACAGCGCCGTCGACTCGGACAGCCCGGGGTCGGAGGTGATCGCGTCGAAGAGCGAACCCAGCTCTTCGTCATTGCGCCGGATGGTGGTGACGTAGTCGTTGTAGGAGCCGTGGGCCACATCGGGAGCGCGCAAGGTGACGGTCAGCAAGCGCGGCCGGAAGATGGCCAGCAGGTTGCGCGCCACGTGCATGGCCTTGGCGTCGTTGGCGCCCAGGCCGGTGATCGTCGCTGCGTCTCCCCGCAGCTCTTCGAGGATGTACTGCTCGATGCGCGCCGCCGCGGCGGGGTCGTTGCCCAGGCCTTCTTGCCCATCGATGGGCAGGGGCGTCTCCATGGCGCCGCGCAAGATCGACAGGGTCTTCTCGGCGCTGGCGTCGTGGCTGCGCAGACCGCCTTGCCCCACCACCAGCTCCTTGAACTCGGCGTTGAAGATGCCCTCGCCGCCGATCAGGTTGGCGCCAAACGCAGCGCCGTAACCCGAGGCGGTGGAGTAGGCGTAGTTGGTCTCCTGGTCGCCGCCGCTGGTCGAGAGCCAGACCTCGCTGGCAGGCAGGCCCTGCTCGCGACGGATGATCTCGAACAGGGTCGGGCTCTCGCTGCGGCCGTTCTCGCGAATGCCGAACGTGTCCCACGTGCCGGTGAGAATCGACGACGCCGCGCCGTAGTGGCCCAGGTTCTGCACCACGGTGCGGGGCATGGTCACGCCCGAGGCGGCGATGCGATCAAGGTTGGGCGTATTGCCGCTGCCCAGTGTCTCCTTGCTGCGCACGCCGCCGCCGAAGATCACCAGCACCACACGCTCGGTCAGCCGCGCGCCTGGCAGGGCGGGCGTGGCCGGATACGGGGCGGGATTCAGGGCCGCGGCGGCTCGGGCCATGGCGGCGGTCGGTGCCAGTCCCGCGGCCACGAGCAGGCTGGCCTGTTTGAGCAAGCGCCGTCGGCTGAGGTCACCACTAGCTGGTGGGTGGCTGTGTGTCTGATCGGTCATCGGATGCCTCCGCTCGGCGCCCCACCGGGGGTTGGGATCGCCCTGTCGTGCCCCATGCTACAGCAGCTCAGTAGTACTGGTACTCCCAGTGCGTGGTCAAGGCCCGCACCAGGGTGTCCGTCTCGCACTCGCACTGCTCAAAAATGGTGATGAACGTCTCCAGCTCATTCGGACCCGGATGTCGGCCGAGGAAGCGCTGAAACACGTGTACCACCAGGTCTTGCACGGGCAGATCGTCCCGGCCGGGCAGATCGATGTGCTCGCCGCCCAGCAGGACCCGGGCGATGACCGAGCGCAGGGGCCCGGCGTCCGCCACCGCCGACAGGGCGCGCCGGCAGCGCTCCAGGGTCTCGCCATCTGGGGGCCGACCGGTAAGATCGACGAACAGTCCCTGCAAGAACTGGCTGTTGCTCTTGCGCCGCAGCCGCTGCAGACGATCGCTGTACGCGGGGGACAGAAGCCAGCCCAGGACCAGCTGGGGGAAGTGGCTCGGCGACTCTCGCAACTCGGTGGTCCACCGACGCAACTCGCTGCGCTCCGGTGCCCGACCCACGATCCGGCTGTGCTCCCGCTCGAGAAAGCGCTCGGCGAAGTGAGGCTGATCGCAGGTGATGGTCACCACGTCGGACTGGCTCTTGCCCGATTGGCCCCAGAGGCTCGCGCGGTGCCCGTCGTACATGCGCTTGCCCGCTTCGAGCAGGGCGGGCTCTCGCTGCACGGTCATGCCCAGCAGTTGTTCAAAGACCACGGAGACGAAGGTGTCGTTGCCAGGGTTGGCCCGGTGAAACGCGGACGACAGCACGATGCCGCGCACCGCTTCCAAGGCGTTCAGCTCGCCGCCAGCGAGAAGGTCTGGCAGGCGCTGGCCCGGGCCCGGGTCGTGGGGCCTGAAGTTGTCGAGCAGCAAGAAGTAGTAGAGCTGCTCCTCGTACCAGTGCTGCCAGAAGCCGATGCTGCCGCAGAGAAGGCGCAGCAGCATGGACGGCCGAGAGCCCATGGCCAGTGCGAGTTCGTCCCCGTCGGGGGTACGTCCCAAGGTGTCGAGATAGAGGGCGCGGACGTGCCGGGGGTTGGTCAGGTCGAGCCCGCCAGAGTCAGCGCCTGGCGCCTTGCCGTCGTCTGTGGGCTTTCCCGGCGCGGCCACGGAGATCAGCCGCTTCTGGTCTGCTCAGCCGCCCAGGCTTGCACCGCCGCGACGATCTGGCCGTCACCGCCGAACAGCTGATGCTCGCCGTCGGGACCCACCGCCAGCACGGAGAGCAGCCGAGAAGCCGCTCGCCAATCCGCCACGCCCACTTCGCCTTGATCGTCCACCAACCGCGCATGCCAGCCCACCAGCCCTTCGCCGTCGGTGGGCGCGCAGAGGATCACCGCCAGGATGCGCCGACCCCGGCGAGCCATATGCCGCAGAGCCAGCTCTTGCCCCGTGCGCGCCAGGCGTTGACGGACGTCGCTCACCGAACGGGTCGAGGCGTCGAGGCCGAGCACCTGCAGCTCACCTTCCCACCGTTGATGCCAGATGGGGTCACCCAGTGAATACGGCGCCTGCAGCCGCTGGCTCAGATCGTGAACGATGGGTGACAGGGCAGGGTCGGCCTGTTCCTCCACCGAGTGAGGTGGAGTGCGAGTCATGATGGCCCGGCGGGCCCGCCAGCGATCGAAGATCATGGGACGAAGTCTATCAGGCCCGGTCCGCCCACCGTCACCAGCGAATCGCCGGGTGGTCGCCGCAGCCGGTGCAGGTCTGGCCCGGGCCTTGCGGTACCATGCCGCCATGGACGGACGCTCACCGATCGACGACATCCCCCCCACCGACCTTTCCTGTGGTCAGCCGGTGGTCAATCCCAACCTCGCGGGACAGGGCATCGACCCTACGCCCTGGCGAGCGCCCCCTGCACAGCCCGAGCGGCACGGCGTGCTGACCCAGGCCGAGCCCCACGACAAGGCCGCCATCGCCCGCCAGATCTGCGACGTGATGCGCATGATGTACAACCGCCAGCTGGTGGTGGCCAACGACGGCAACGTCTCGGCGCGCCTGCCCAACGGCAACATCATGATCACCGCGTCCGGTGTGCTGAAGGGCTACATGACGCCCGACCAGGTCATCGAGTGTGACCCGGACGGCAGGGCCCTCGACGGCCGCAAGGTGACCACCGAGATCAAGATGCACGTGGGCGCGTACAAGATGCGCCCCGAGGTGGGCGCCGTGGTGCACGCCCACCCGATTCATGCCGTGGCCTTCAGCCTGGCTGGCATCTCACTGGCGGGCTGCGTGATCCCCGAGATCATCGTGACCATGGGCAGCATCCCCACCGCGCCCTACGGCACACCGTCGACCAACGATCTCTTCGACAACATCAAGCCCCATCTGGCCAACGGCGACGCGGTGATCATGGAGCGCCACGGCGTGGTCTGCGTGGGCGCCGACCTCTTCGACGCCTACAAGAAGATGGAGATGGTCGAGCACACGGCCAAGATCACCCACGCGGCGCGCACGTTGGGCGGCGAGTTGCAGCCCTTGCCAGCGCAAGATGTCCAGGCGCTGCTCGATACGCGCCGGGCGTTAGGCGTGGAGATGCGCAACAACCTCTGCCAGGGTTGCGGCGCGAAAGAGAGCTGCGCGGCGCCGCTGTTTCCGGACTGAG
>CAZIAK010000079.1:0-14944 GCA_964537035.1 uncultured Phycisphaerales bacterium
CCTAGCAGGCCAGGCCCTTCAGGGATAGAATGGCGCGCCGCTGCGGGCAGGCAGTCCAAGGCATGAGGATCGAGAAAAAGGGAGACCTCATTGGTCGCGTCACCATCGATTGAGTCCACCAAAAGCAGGGAGCCGTCCTCTGTGCGGCTGAGCTCGTCTGAGCCGTTGATCCTCTCCGAGGAGACGCCCTTCGAGGTAGCGCCTCCCCCTGGGATGAGTGATGACTGCTTGACCGATTGGGTTTGCTGGCGAGACCTGGCTCATGTCTGGCCCCACCGGTTCGGGCTGGTGTTGCTTGCCGGTGCTCGCGCTGTCTTCGCGCCCATCGACGTGTCGCCGCACACGACCCTGTTCCTGACCGCAGGAGCGGCCCTGGGCGAGATCAGCCACGACGGCCTTGACCTGCTGGTGCGCTTCTCTCCGCAGCTGGCTGATGGCGGCGAGGGGCCCGAAGAGACCCTGCTCTCACGGCACATCCCGAGCTTTGACCCCTCTGATCCTTGGGTGGAGATCACCCTGCCCCTGGGGGCCCTGGTCTCCGGTCCGGGCACGATCTCCGTGGGCTGCGGTCCGGGCCCTCTCGGGGAGCCTGGCGCCGATTGGTTGGCCGTCTACGAGCTGGTCATTGGCCCGTCGGCCGACCTGGCTCTCAACCGGGCCCGGGGTCATGGCGGGCGGCGCTTCTCTGCCGACCTGGCCCGCTTCGAACAGCGTCAGGACACAGCGCAGCTGGATCAGAACAGCGACTATGCCGGGTCGGCGCTCGTGGCAGCGGTGCGTCAGGGTCTGGCCCCTGCGGCAGGATCGGTGATCACTCTCGAGCGGCACCTGGCGGCGGCCACCTCTGCCATCGAACTGGCCAACCGCGAGCTGGCCAAGGGGCTGCAGCACAATCCCCCTGACTTTCAGCAGCGGCTGGCTACCCGGCTGGCAGCGCTGCGCAGAGCGACCTCAGGGGCCTCACGAAAACTGCGCGTCTTGTCGTTGTGCAGCGGAGTGGGGCGTTTCGAGCGCGCGCTGATGCAGGGCATCTCCCCCGAGGCCGTGTCCTTGACGTTGCTCGACTGCAACATCGACGTGGCTCAGGTGACGGCCATGCGCCTCGGCGCGGCGTGCGACGAGGTGACGGTGGTCGAAGGGGACGTGAATCACCTCGACCTGCAAGGCGAGCGTTACGACGTGGTCCTCTGCGTGTCGGGGTTGCACCACCTGATCGAGCTGGAGCATGTGCTCTCCACGGTCTCCGAGAGTCTTGAGCCTGACGGTGAGTTCTGGAGCATCGCCGAGTTCGTAGGTCGCAACGGCCACCGGTTGTGGCCAGGGGCCCGGGCTGTGGCCAACGAGTTCTTCAAGGCGCTGCCGGAGACCTACCGGGTCTCTCGCGCTGCTGGCGGGGTCGCAGAGATTGACCACGAGCTTTCAGATCTCGATCACTCGATCCAGACCCTTGAAGGGGTGCGTAGCCAAGAGATCGAAGGCCTGCTGGGGCAGCACTTCACCCAGGAAGACGTGCAGACCCGGTCGTGCTTCCTGTGGAGCCTGCTCGATCCTGCCTACGTAGCGAACTACGACCTGCACGCTGAAGAGTCCGTCGAGATCATTCGTCAGGCAGCCCAGCTTGACGTGAGCCATCAGCGGGCGGGTGGACGCCCGGCCATGCTGAATGGCGTCTATCGAAAGTCCAGCTAGGGTGGGACGGAAGCCACGGAGCGCGCCTGCGCCTGCGCCCGAGCCGGCCTCAAGGCGAGGAGGCAAGAGCCAGGCAGAGGCCCTGCGCCTCGAGCACGATCGCCTCCGTGAGGCCTCCATCGCAGCCAAGATCGAGCTGGACATCCTGAGGGCTCAGCTCGCCGAGGGGCAGACCCAGCAGGAGCAGCTCAACTCGGACCTCCAGCACAGCCTTGAAGCTCGCGCCCAGCTTCAAGAGGAGGTCGGTCGGCTCAACGCCCTCTGCTCAGACTTCGAGCAGGCGCTCCAAGAGGCCACCGAGTCCTTGGGTTGGCGGATCACCCACCAGATTCGCCGCACCACTGGCGCCGGCCGCCGGGTGGTCTGGTCTGGACTGCGCCGCTGCTACCAGGTGATCCCCCTGCCCCGGTCTGTGCGTTGGTCGGCTCGGGCGGCGTTCTTCGAGACGTTTGGCTTCTTGCTCAAGGGCAAGCCTGCCTATCGCTCTTATGAAGTCGCCCGGGGACTGCGGCAGCGACTGGGGGGGGCCACGGCCGAGCCGGTTTCTGCAGAAGAGACCGGGCTCAGCGACTACGTGTTCTTCGGGGTCATCGACTGGCACCTGCGCTACCAGCGCCCGCAGCATCTGGCGGCGGGCATGGCCGACCGGGGCCATCGGGTGTTCTACGTCAGCCCGAACTTCGTCAACCACGGCGAGCCTGGCGCGGCGGTTGAGGCCCTCGACCCGTCCGGTCGGCTGCTCTCCGTGCGGCTGCACGTGAAGGGCTCGCCGGTCATCTACTCTGAACACGGCTCCCCTGCCCAGCGGGCACAGATCAGGGAGTCCTTGGCGGGGTTGCTGAGAGACTTCTCGTCCGAGGGCATCATCGCGGTGCTCCACCACCCGTTCTGGACCGACATCGCCGACACCTTGCCCTTGCGGCGCATGGTCTACGACTGCCTCGACCACCACGGCGGCTTCAGCAACACGTCCCGGGCCATGGTCGACGCTGAGAGCCATCTGATCGATCGCTCCGACATGCTCGTCACCACGGCGCACTGGCTGAGAGACCGGCTGAACGAGGACGCGCCAGGCAAGCCCGTGGCCCTGGTGCCGAACGCCTGCGACTACGAGTTCTTTGCCAGGCGTCCCGAAGAGGTCTTCGCCGACGCCTCGGGCCGCCAGGTGATCGGCTACGTGGGCGCCATCGCCGATTGGTTCGACGTAGACCTCGTGGGCGCCGTGGCCTGGGCCTTCCCCGAGTGCCTGGTGTTGCTCGTTGGGGCTGACACCTGCGAGGCGGAGGCGCGGCTGGCGAAGCATGGCAACGTCCTCTTCATCGGTGAGGTGCCCTACGACCGCTTGACCTACTACGTCTACGGCATGGACGTGTGCACCATTCCCTTCCAGGTCATCCCCCTGACCTTGGCCACCAATCCGGTGAAGGTCTTCGAGTATCTGGCGGCGGGGCGCGAAGTGGTCTCCACGGCCCTGCCCGAGGTGGCCATGCTGGGCGATGTGGCGGCCATCGTCGCAGACGATCGCTCCGAGTTCATGGCTGGCCTGACCGCGGCACTCGAAAGGGTGGGAGACAAGAAGGCGGCGGCCGCCCGGCGTCGCTTTGCGGCGGCGAACACCTGGGCCCACCGGGTGGCCGCCTTCGATGAGTCCGTGGCAGCCATCACGCCGCCCAGGGCCAGCGTGGTGATCATCACCTACAACGGCCTCGAGCTGACCCGCCGGTGTGTCGAGTCGATCCTGGCCTGCAACGATGGCTGCGAGATCGAGCTCATCTTCGTGGACAACGACAGCCAGGACGAGACCCCGAGCTACCTGCGCAAGTTCTGCAAGAAGAACGATGACGCCATCGCGGTCCTGAACGATGAAAATCTGGGCTTCGCGGCCGCGGTCAATCAGGGCATGGAGCGGGCTCGTTACAAGCACATCGTGGTGATGAACAACGACACGGTGGTGTCGCCCGGCTGGCTGTCGGCCATGGTGCGCCATGTGCAGCGCGACCCATCCATCGGCATCATCGGCCCCATGACCAACAACATCGGCAATGAGGCCCGGGTCGAGATGCAGTACCAAGATCCTGCCCAGATGGGGGCAGAGGTCAGGGAGCTGCTGCTGGCGAAGCAGGGCCAGCGCTTCGAGCTGTCGGTCACTGCCTTCTTCTGCGTGCTCATCCCCAGGGCGACCTACGAGGCCATCGGCGGGCTCGACGAGATCTTCGGGCGGGGCTTCTTCGAGGACGACGACTACTGCTGCCGGGTGCGCGAGATCGGCCAGAAGGTGATGTGTGCCGAGGACGCCTTCGTTCACCACGAGCTGTCCGCCTCTTTCGGCAAGCTGCCCACGTTGGACAAGCAGCGCCTGTTCGAGGAGAACCGCAAGAAGTATGAAGCCAAGTGGGGCGAATGGAAGCCTCACGAGTATCGTTAGTCGGCCCCCCGGCCGCGCAGAAGTGTGCGCCTTGCGGGTCATCCCGTGAAACCGAGAAGACAGTCGAAATGGTGACGAGAGAAGTGACGACAGATGAGACTCCAGGGGCGTCGGCGAGCCCCTCCGGGCAGGCCACGTCGAGCAGGGTTGATCCTGTCTTCATCGTGGGCTCTCCTCGGTCGGGCACCAGCGCGTTCGCCTGGGCCCTGGCCCAGCACAGGCTGTTGGTCACCGGGCCAGAATCTGACTTCTTGTACTACCTGCTCAAGGGCGGGCCGCAGTCCCCCTTGCGCCAGGTGTATCTGCAGGGTGTTGAGACGCCTGCAGGGCTCAAGGGCCGCTGGCTCCAGAGTCAGAAAGTGGCCTGGGACGAGTTTGTTTCCCACGCAGGGGAGGGCTTCGCGTCGCTCTTTGCCAGCCGCACCCACGGGGCTCGCTGGATCGATTCGTCTCCGTCCAACACGTTGGTGGTCGAAGACCTGAAGCTCATGTTTCCGTCGTCACGGTTTGTCCACGTGCTGCGTGACGGGCGGTCGGTGGTCAGCTCCATGATCGCTTCGTCGTTCCCGGTCAAGTTCGCCTCCAGCTTCACCAACGCGTGTGAGACGTGGTCGGTCTATGCAGCCAAGGCGCACGGGTTCTGCGAAGCCCACCCAGAGTGCAGCTGGGAGGTGCGCAACGAAGACTGGTCGGCGGACGCGGAAGGTGAGCTGCGCAAGGTCTTCACCAGCCTCGGCGTCGATTACGATGAACGGGCCGAGAAGTTCCTGATGAAGAAGCGCATCAACTCCAGCTTCAACGCAGGAGCAGGGGCCGAGGCGCCTGCCACCGAGGCCGCGCCGGTGAAGGACAAGAGCCACGTGTGGACGGCCTGGACCACCCGGCAGAAGCGCACCTTTCTCGACATCGCGGGAGAGACCATGGAACGCCTGGGCTACGACCGCAATCTCGACTGACCGTCAGCGCAAGTAGCCCAGCTGGCGGAGGTCTTGCTCTGCCGAGGTCGCGTCGCTCTGAAAGTCGGCGATCAACGTCTTCGAGAAGGCCAGGCCCTCGTCCCGGTAGCGGCTGAAGCGTTCGGCGAGCGTCCGCTCGAGATCAGCGTCGTCGTGGGGGACCTCGTTCTTCCCTGTGCGCTCAAGCGATGTGTCGACGAGCTGCCGCTCGTTGTCGGTGAAGTTGAGGGTCAGCTTGTGGGGGCCGAGACGCACGGCGGAGAGCTCGTCGTTGAAGAGCTGAAAGTCGGCGAAGAGCAGGCGTTCGTTGAGGGGCTCGGCGAGCAGGGAATGACCTCCCGCAGGGCCCAGGTCGGCGGGCGCGCATCCCGCCACGTCGAGCACCGTGGGGTAGATGTCCATGAGGCTGGCGCTGCGCCCGTCAACCAGCGGCCGCTGGGGCAGAGCGCTCGGGTAGCGCACCAGCAGGGGCACATGGAGCAGCTCCTCGACCATGCTGTTGCCGTGCCCAGTGGACGGGCGCTTGTCCATGAGGCTCTCACCATGGTCGGAGTAGAAGACCACCATGCTCTGGTCCAGGCCCAGGGCGTCGTCCCAGCCCCTGAGCAGGGCACCGATGGCTGCGTCCGTGTCCTTGACAGTTTGGCCATAGCTGGCCTTCACGGTCGCTTCGCTGAACTCGGATCTGGCCAGCCCGGGGTGTTCCTTGTCGAAGTACCAGGGCTTCCATTGATGGACGTCGAGGTAGTGCACCAGCAGAAACGTGGGGCGCGTCTTGTCCATGCGCTGCAGCATGGCCAGGGCCTGCTCGGTGACGCCGGGCCCGTTCACGACGCCTGTGCGGGCCACCACCTCGCCGCCGTCCCGGAACAAACCTGAGGTGTGGTAGAGCGGGTTGGAGACGACCATCCCCGTGGCGTAGCCCTCTGCACGCAGACGTTCGGGCAAGGTCTCAAGCTGTCGCGAGAACGTGGTGATGAGCACGTCCTGCCCGGCGTGGGGGCGTACGAAGAACCCCGGGGGCACGGGCTCATCTGTGCCGGACTCCCGGCTGTCCGCCCGATAGCCCGTGTTGTGATAGCGGGGGGGAAGACCGGTGAGGGTCGAGGTGATCGAGGGCAGGGTCCACGAGGCCGTGGCGTAGGCCGAGGAGTAGTTCACCGCTGTGGACGTGGCCGCTGCAAGCTGAGGCATGAGCTCGGCGTGTTCGCCCCCCAGGGAGTAGTCGGCGCGATGGGTGTCCGAGCAGATGAGCAAGATGTGGGGCGGCCGTTGCGCCGCAGCAACCCGGGGGACCAGGCGGGGCAGGGCCACCATGCCCGTGCTCTCTGGCTCGTCTCCAGCGCCTGGGGCGGGAGTGAAGCGCCAGCCCAGCTGCAGCCGCCGACCTGCGAGCGCGGACAGGTCGATGGCCTCAGCATGCTCGAGCAACTCCCAGCGCTCGTCCCCTTGCAGGCTGTCGAGGGAGCGGGTCTCGAAGCTGCCCAGTGACAGGGTCTCGTCGTCGAGCTGCGCCGTGACCTCCAACGCACCTCGCGCCGACCGTGACTCGGTGTGCAACGCAACGAAGGAGAGGTCTGTGACGGGGGGCACGACAAAGCTCGTCTCTGTCTCGAGAGTGGGCGAGACCAGGAACCCGGACACGGTGAGTAAGGGCTTGCCACGGCCCAGCAGAATCGACCGGGGTTGGCCCAGGAGATCGATCAACGACGTGGCCGACCCAGGCTGATCTTCTGTGGGCGCTGGCGCCGGGTCGTCCGCGCAGGAGACCAGCAGCGCCAGGCAGCTGACGAGGCCCGCCAAGAGAGGGCGTGACGGCCCGGACGAGGTGTGGCGGGGCTGGGTCATGGTCGGTCTCAGGGCTCTGATCGGGCTCGGCTTGAAGGCGCGCTGCGGCGGGGGCGGCAGTCTACCGATCGCAGGGTGGGGGAGCCTCAGACCCTCCATGGAAAGAGCTAACTTATTACTGACAAATGGCTTGAGAGCTCTTTGGCCGCCAGGCGGGTCGCCGAGGGAGCGGTCTCCGCCACGGAGCATCCGTCGCTTTTGGGCTCTGTAATGAGTCTCAAGTCGGAACATCGTAGGATCACCGCACTCGCCATTTTTCGAAAGTGCCCCACGTTCAAGCAAGGAAACCCGGATGGACGTTCGCAACAAGGCCACGAGCATTGACCTCTTCAGCCTGAAGACCCCGCAGATGCGGGCCTTCCACATGTCGTGGTTCGCGTTCTTCTTGTGTTTCTTCGCCTGGTTCGGCATCGCGCCGCTCATGGCCGTGGTGCGCGAGGAGCTGCAGCTCAACAAGGATCAGATCTTCAACACGATCATCGCCTCGGTGGCCATCACCATCGTCGCTCGGCTGGTGATCGGTTGGCTCTGCGATCGTGTGGGCCCGCGGCTGACCTACACCTGGCTGCTGGTCCTGGGCTCGCTGCCGGTGATGGGCATCGGCCTGGCCACCGACTACTGGACCTTCTTGTTGTTCCGTCTGGGCATCGGCGTGATTGGCGCCTCGTTCGTCATCACCCAGTACCACACCTCGATGATGTTCGCCCCCAACTGCGTGGGCACGGCCAATGCCACCTCGGCGGGCTGGGGCAACCTGGGCGGCGGCATGACGAACATGGTCATGCCCCTCGTGTTTACCGCCTACGTGGCCTGGTTCGGATTCGACGACGCCTCTGCCTGGCGCCTGGCCATGGTCACCGCCGGCGCGATCTGCTTCCTCACCGGCATCGCCTACTACTTCTTCACCACCGACCTGCCCGAAGGCAACTTCAAGGAGCTACGGGCTGCGGGCAAGATGCCCACGGTAGAGAAGACCAAGGGCGCCTTCGCCATGGCCGCCAAGGACAAGCGGGTCTGGGCCCTGTTCCTGATCTACGCCGCCTGCTTCGGCGTCGAGCTCACGCTCAACAACATCGCCGCCATCTATTACATGGACAACTTCGAGCTCGAGCTGAAGACAGCCGGGCTCGTGGCCGGACTGTTCGGCTTGATGAACATCTTCGCCCGCACACTCGGCGGATACATCAGTGATCGCTTCGTGCAGAAGGGCGGCCTGAAGGGGCGGGTGAAGTGGCTCTTCATCGCCCTGTTCGCGGAAGGCGTCGCGCTGATCTTCTTCTCCCAGATGACGGTGCTGGCCCTGGCCATTCCCATGATGATCGTCTTCAGCCTGTTTGTGCAGATGTCTGAAGGTGCGACCTACTCTGTGGTGCCCTTCGTGAACAAGCGGGCCATCGGCGCGGTCTCCGGCATCGTCGGTGCCGGCGGCAACATGGGCGCGGTGGCCGCGGGCTTCCTGTTCAAGATCGAGGGGGTCTCGATGTCGCTGGGCCTGCTGATCATGGGCGGCCTGGTCCTGATCTTCTCGTTCTGCACTTTCCTCGTGCGCTTCCGCCCCGATCAGGAGACGGCCGCCAACGAAGCCTACCAGGCAGCTGTCGCCGCACGCCGGGCCGAGAGGGCCGACGCGAAGCCGCTGAAAGATCTCATCCCTGGGCTCAAGCACGTGCGGCCCATGGACGCCCTGCGCATGTATCTGGGCGTCGCCCTGCTGATCAAGGGCATCTACTTCATCATCGACAACTCTTCGTTGGAGTCGACGCTGTCTCAGGGCAATGGCCTGGACCAAGGCCAGGTGATGATCGCCTGGTCAGTGGTCTTTGCCCACGTGATCGGCGGGGCCAGTCTGGCGCTGGGCTTCGTCACCCGCGTGGCGGCTGCGGTCAACGCCATCATTCTGGGCGGCGCTGTGCTGAACTCGATGTTTGGCGACGTGGCCGGGAGCCTTCTCGGCTCGAACATCAACTTCCAGTTCCAGGCCTTGACCCTGTTCTTGCTGGTGCTGCTGGTCTGGCGTGGTTCGGGCCCCCTGTCTCTCGATCACCTGTTGCGTCTGGATCGGGATGACGAGCCTGATCTCGTGCCGTCGAGCTCGTCTGCGGGCTGACGCTCGCTGACTCCAGGGTGAAGTAGCAGCCTCTGTTGGCACCGGGGCTGGTCTCCAGCCACAACCGGCCTCCGTGGAGGGCGACGATGTCTCGGCACAGCTCGAGCTCCGGGTCGTCGCTCGTCATGTCGGGGGCCAGGCTCTGGCCGTCGTCATGGTCGACGGTGAGGTCCAGGCGCTGCACTCCCAGAACCGTCTGCCCAGGTTCCTCGTGAACGGAGAGGTGCAGCAGCGGAGTGCCCTCGCCGGGCAAGGCCAGCTGGCGTTCGATGAGCACCGAGAGGAGATCGCGCAGGCTCTGCGGGTCACCTTGCAGGCCGGGCAGCAGGTCTCGGCCTACCACCGCAGTCTGCTGGGCGAGCCGCTCGTCGAGGCCGGTGAGCGCGTCGTTGGCGCACTCGTGCAGCTCGACCCATTGACGCTCGGCAGGGCGGGATGCCAGGCG
Source organism: uncultured Phycisphaerales bacterium (assembly GCA_964537035.1). Lineage (GTDB taxonomy): Bacteria > Planctomycetota > B15-G4 > B15-G4 > B15-G4 > CAZIAK01. Next base: position 9,471 of record CAZIAK010000079.1, read on the forward strand.
TACTCGGGCGCCATGCAGGCGCAGGGCCTTGTCCAGCTGGGAGCTGTTCAGCAGCACCTCGTCCAGCTGCTCCTGGGCGAAGCGATCGAGTGCTGTGGGAGCGATGCGGTGGAGGTGTGAAGCTGCCGACTGGATGCGCTCAAGCAGAGCCAGGCAGTGGGAGCCAGGTTGGGCGGGATCTGCAACGGCGTGAGCCTTCGCTTCCTGGCTCTGATCAGCGGGTTGGCCGAGCACCCGGCGCTCGGCAGCGCGCAGCTCATGGGCCTGGCGGTCCACGAGGAGCTCGGCCCGGCGGCGGAGGACGAACTGCCGCTCAGATTGCTCCCGCTGCACGTTGCGATAGTCGAGGGCCAGACCGCAGAAGGGCACCAGGTAGGCGATGATCTTGGTGAAGTGGGCCGCGTTGAAGCTGGCGTCGAAGAGCGCTGCAGATCCGAAGGCCATGTGGATCTGGGTGACCACGTCTGGGACCACCGCGAGCAAGAGCGCTGCAGAGAAGAGGCTATTGGTCTGGCGGCGCAGGCGAGGCAGCACGGTCGTCCCCGCCAGGATGAAGAGCATCAGCGGGGTCAGGTCCCATGGGCGCTTGAGCAGGTTGTCCGCGTACATGGTCGTGGGCAGGGAGCCGTTCACGGCGATGAGTTGCACGGCCACGCAGAGGGCCAGGGCCAGGGGCAGGTACAGGCGACTGAACTGCGGCGAGTCGAGGCGGGACCTCCAGCTCTTGCCCCGCGAGATCACGACCACGGCGCCGATGGTGACCACCAGCCCATTGAAGAGTCGGCACAAGGCCCAGGTGAACGGGATCAGGTTCGTGTCCCCGCTGTTCACGTCGATCAGGTGGGTCGCGGCCAGGGTGTGGATGGCGTCCATGCTGCCGGCGCAGAAGAGCGCCACCCCGATGATCGCTGCGGTCGAGTCTCCCGTGCTGCGGTAGTGGATCCAGGCCAGCAGCGCGGTGAACGCAGCGATGCAAAAGGCCGACCACTCGAAGATGGTGTGCAGGTGGCTGCCGACCAGGGCTTCGGCGGCGGAGGCGTCGGTGAGTGGCCCGCTGCCCGCCGTGGCTGGCATGGAACTCAGGTCGACGCCAAAGAGCGTGAGCAGCGTCGGGGCCAGGCAGGCCAGCAGCGTGATCGCTACCAGGGGGCAGGGCAACCCGAAGGCGCAGGTGCGTTTGTTGGTCTGACTCATGGTGACAGGGAGGGGGCTACCGAGATGGGGGGGCGGAACTTCCAGTCACTGTCGGTTTCCAGCGCGAGGCGTCTTGAGCGGCGAGAACCCAAGGGATTGCTGCTGATTCATGAGTCTGTAATCCCGTGAGGCCGCCGTGGGAGGGCCAGGTGGCCAGGCCCGTGGCTTGCCGCAGCGCAGGCCGTGCGGCCCCGGTAGCCCGCCTGGGTGAGCTGCCGCTGAACACGACAGCTGGGTCTCAAATGCATAGAATGGGCTCGGATTCGCCCATGCCAGGAGGTTCGTGCGCTTGCGCGACCCGCTTCATCAAGTCTCGGTGCGCTACAAGCTGGCCGCGCTCTTCGTGAGTCAGTGCCTGATCGCCTATGGCATCGGCGGGTTTCTGGTCTCCCGGTCGGCTGGGGGCGCGCTTGAGCAGGAGATCCTGTCCCGGCTCGAATTTCAGTGCCACGCCTATGCCTCGGCCCTCGACTCTTCACTTGAGTTCCTGACCCAACGGGCCCAGGACTTCGCCTCGGACGGCTACATCCGCGATCGGGTCTCTCGCATCGCGGAGAGTGGCGCGATGGGCGATGCCCAGGGCAACGGCCGTCTGCGAGACGAGTTGGTTCGCCACCTGACCCGAAACAAGCTGCCTCTGGTGGGGGCCTTCCGCAATCTCTCCGTGAGCGTGGGAGTCGATCAGCCCCTGGTGTCCGTGCACGCCGACGAGACCGAGCGGCTGACGGGTCTGGCCGCCGCCGCCCGGTCCGTGGACGGCCTCTGGTACAGCGGCCTGCTGGGAGCTGTGGGCGTGGGGCGCCAGGCCGAACTGGTGGTCGCCACCCCGATCTACGATCTCGACGGTGTCCATGACGTGGGTCGCCTGATGGTGGTCATTGACGTGCCCGAGTGGCTGACCGGTTCGCTCGGCACGGTCTCCACCGGCCCGCACCAGGGGGGAGAGGACATGCGGTTGTCCCTGCTCGACGCTGGTGGGCGCCTGCTCGAGGCCACTCCTTCCGAGTCAGGGTCCTTGGGCAACTTGCGGGTCTCCGATGACGCCGCCGCGGGCCCGGCCGAAGACTACGCACCGCTGCTGGGGCTCTACGCCAAGAGCTTTCCCATCCCCACCCTGGGCTGGTCGGTGCAGGTCACCCTGGCCATCGACGAGGCCCTGCGCCCGGTCTCAGGCTTGCATAGCCAGTTCTTGGGAGTGGGCCTGTTGCTGGCGGTGGTCTCGATTCTGCTCATGTACTTCCCCATGCATTTTCTGGCCCGGCCCCTCGACGTGCTCACCAACGCCGCTGAGGAGCTACGAGAGGGAGGGCTCGATACCCGAGTGGTGGTCAACTCAGACGACGAGATCGGTGCTCTCGGTCGGGCTTTCAACTCCATGGCCGACTCGATCCAGGAGCGCACGCGTTGGCTGGAGCGGATCGCCGACGACCTCCGTCAACGCCAGGGTGAGCTCCGTTCGGAGCGGGATCGGTTGGACACGGTGATCACCTCCATGCAGGACGGCCTCGTCGTGCTTGATGCCGGGGGCAAGGTGCTCATCGCCAACGCCGCCGCCACGCCTCTGCTCGACCTGGTGGCCAGCGGTGACGAGGCCCGGGGTCGGCACGTCTGCCTCGACAAGGTCGAAGACGACGTGGCCAACCTGCCCGAGCATCACCTGCGCAAGTCTGACTGCATGGGCTGTCTGTTCGAGGGCGAGGGGCCGTCTCGCTCCTGCACGGTTGATCTTGCCGGGCGCACCTTTGAGATCCACACGACGCCCCTGCAGCCGGACGCGCAGGGAGAGCGGGGTCGGGTGCTGGTCTCCCGCGAAGTGACCGACCGCATCCAGCAGGACGAACGACAGATCCACAACGAGCGGCTCAGCCTGCTGGGCGAGGTCGCCGCGGTGGTCGCCCATGAACTGAACAATCCCCTGGCCTCGATCAGCATGTTCAACCAGATGCTGATCGACGAGCTGCCAGACGAGTCGCCCTTGCAGGAGAACAGCGAGGTCATCAGCCGCAACGTGGACGCCGCCAAGCGGACGATTCGAGAGCTGCTCGACTTCGCCACCGGCGCGTCTCCCGAGGTGGGCGCCATTCATGTGCATGAGTCGCTGGGCGAGGTGCTGCGCTTCTTGCGGCCGCTCTTGGAGCGCTCGGGAGTGGGGGCCCGGCTCGAGACCGAGGCCCGTTGCGATCAGGTCACCGGCGACGCCGTCCAGCTCCGTCAGGTGTTCGCCAACCTGGTGATCAACGCCATCCATGCCATGACGGGTGGGACGCCCCGTCCCGGAGGTGCGCGGCCAGCCCTTGGTGAACAACAGGGCCTGATCACTCTGAGCACTCGCGACACGGACGGCCGTTTGGAGATCGACATCAGCGACACCGGGCCCGGCATCCCCGTCGAGAATCAGCGACGTATCTTCAAGCCGTTCTTCACCACCAAGGCTCGGGGAGAGGGCACGGGCCTGGGCCTGTCGACCTCACGGCGTATCGTCGAGATGCAAGGAGGAAGCCTGGAGCTGCAGCACTCGTCCAGCGAAGGCACCACCTTCAGGATCAGTCTTCGCACCCGCATCGCCGAGCTGGTCCCATGAGCACTGAGTCCTCACGGTCTGAACTGGCCCCGGGCGCCGCCGACCTCTCTGAGCTGCGGGTCCTGGTGGTCGACGACGAGGCCGACATTCGCCTCGGCTTGCGCAAGCTGCTGGGCAAGCTGGGCATCTCCGCTCGAGAGGCGCCCTCCGGGGACGCGGGGCTGGTCATGCTCGGCCAGGGCGAGGCCGACTTGATCCTCACCGACCTGAACATGCCGGGTATCTCGGGCTCGGAGTTTCTGGCCCAGGTCAAGCAGAGCCGCCCCGAGACCGCAGTGATCGTGCTCACGGGATACGGCACGGTGGCCACGGCGGTGAGCTGCCTCAAGGCCGGCGCGGCGCACTTTCTCACCAAGCCCTTCGACAACGACGAGATCTTGGGACTGGTGCGCCGTCTGGGGGGGCAGCTGCTGGGGCGCCGACGTGCCAACGGCCGTGAACAGAGCTCCGCCATCATCGCCGAGGATCCGCGCATGCAGCGGGTCATGGAGCTGGTGGCCCGGGTCGCTCCCAGCCCCGTGCCCGTGCTGGTCGAAGGCGAGAGCGGGACGGGCAAGGAGCTGGTCGCCCTGGCCCTCCACGCTGGCAGCTCGGTGAGAGACAGGCCCTTTCAGGCCGTGAACTGCGCGGCCCTCTCGGACACCTTGCTCGAATCGGAGCTGTTCGGTCATCGGCGGGGCTCCTTCACCGGAGCCGACAGAGATCGTCAGGGTCTGTTCGCCGAGGCGCGGGGGGGCACGGTCTTTCTCGACGAGGTCGCCTCCATGTCGAACTCGTTCCAGGGCAAACTGCTGCGGGTGTTGCAGGAGAAGCGGGTGCGGCCGGTGGGCGGCAGCGTCGATGTGTCCGTCGACTTTCGACTGGTGGCCGCCACGAACCGCGACCTCTACCGCATGGTTCAAGAGGGCAGCTTCCGCGAAGACTTGTACTACCGGCTGCAGGTCGTGCGCATCCACATCCCTCCGCTGCGGGAACGTCCACAGGATGTGCTGCCCCTGGCCACACACTTCCTCGAACGTTCGACGGTGGAGTGTCTGGGAGAGGGCGCTCCCTGCCCCCAGCTCTCAGACGACGCCCTGGCCTTGCTGATCGCCTACAGCTGGCCAGGCAATGTGCGCGAGCTGGAGAACGCCATGCAGCGGGCCCTGATCGTCTGCTGCGGCAACCACATCTTGCCCTTCCATATGGGGTTAGCCGAGGCGAGTTGGGAGGGGGCTGGTGTGCAACATGACCAGCCCGAGGCCAGTGACCACGGGGGCAGCGCCGAGCCAGGGAACGATGGGCTCGACTACGCGGACGCCAAGCGTGAAGCGGTGGAGCGGTTTCAGCGGGAGTTCGTACAGCGGGCCTTGGAGCGCTCGGCTGGCAACGTCTCCCAGGCAGCTGAGGCTTGCGGCATGACGCGGGTGGCGTTGCAGAAGATCTTGCGTCAGCTGGGGATTGATCGGCGGAGCTTCTCTGGCTGACGCGGTGGGGTCAGTGCTACAGGTCGGCCGTTTTGGGGTGGTCCGGGCAGCCCTGTCTCTCATCAAGGGGGGCCGTTTCGCTCAGACAGGGTCGGCTTTGCCTCCACACTCGCTGCAGACCCCCCTTGATGAGAGACAGCGCTGCCCTCGCCGGTGGAACGGCGGGCGACTGTGGCCTTCTTGGGTTCGTTCTTCGGGTGCTCAGCGCTCCACCGCTCGGTGCTCGGTGCTCG
>CAZIAK010000080.1:0-14389 GCA_964537035.1 uncultured Phycisphaerales bacterium
GCGAGCGGCTCGGTGTTGCGCACGGACGGGTTTGACAGCACGTACTGAGGCTCCGGGGCGACGAGCCCTCAACCGCCGCCGAGGTAGCCAAGGGCCATGAGGTCGTCGATCAACCCGGCGTCGCGCAGGTTCGCGGCAGTGGGCTCCACCTTGGGCATGCCCTCCAGCACCTGGCCCAGAATGGTGCGCAGCTGCGAGGACTTCGCGGATTGTTGCCCCATCACGTCCTTCAACTCGAGCGGGTCCGTGCTCAGGTTGAACAGTTTGCCCTCGGGCGCGGAGCCGGTCTGCTGCTGGGCACTCGTGGGAGTGATCAGCTTGTATCTCGCGTAGAACAGCGCCTGCACCGAGTCTTCGTGCAGCGCCAAGCGAGGCCGGTGCATCGGTAGGCCGCCGTTCAGCGGCAGACCCATCAGCTCATCGGGGATGTCGAGCCCGACCACATCCAGGATCGTCGGCACCACATCCAGGCCCCACGTGGGGGCAGTCACGGTCGCGCCCCTCTGCTGCCCCGGATACTGGATGATCAGTGGCACCCTGAGCTGCTCATCGTGCAGCGAGTGGCGATGGCCATACGCGTCGCGCTCGAAGATCTCCTCGCCGTGGTCCGAAGTGAACACGACCATGTATGGGTCGTCACCGAAGACGCCGGGCAGACTCTCCAGGAAGCCGCCGACCACGGTGTCCATGCGTCGGACAGCCCCATCGTACTGGGCGTTGATCCAGCGCAGCTCTTCGGCTCTGAGTGGGCGCTGATCCCTGTGGTGCGCCAGCAGGAGTTCATCCGAGATGTTCTCCTGGTCGAAGCGGCCCTGGTAGGGCTGGTCGACGTCATCGAAGCGCCGATCGCTCTTGAAGGGAGTGTGCACGAAGTACGTCTGCACGAAGGCGAAGACGGGCGCGCCGCTTCGTCTCCGGTCCAACTTCTCGGTCAGGCTCGACCACGTGGCCTCGGTCAGGTTGTCGTAGGCGCGCGGTTTCACATCGAAGGAGTCGAAGCCGAGGGCAAACCCGAACGTGGGCACAAGATAGCCGCCATCAGTCTGCCCGATGGTCTCATAGCCTGCGTCCCGCAACGCCATGGCCAGGGGCCGGTGGTCAGCGCCCATGGCGCAGGCCACAGACAGCACCTGGTGCTGCCGCGGCGCCAGGCCGGTCAGCATGGACACGGTAGACGGCAAGGTCCAGTTGCCCAGGGATGTGCTGTCCGAGTAGAGGGTAGCCTTCGATTCGGCCCAGGCATCGATGCGAGGCGAGGTCTCCCGTTCGTAGTCGTAGCAACTCAGCCGGTCTGCGCGCAGGGTGTCCACGTCGATCAAGATGACGTGTGGCCGAAGCGGCTGTGTCCGTTGGTCCCCGAGAATCCGCAGATCTGACCAGAGGGCATAGTCGAACGTGGACTGCTGGCCGGGCCCTGGCTCTGTGGACAGGCGCAGCTCGAAGGACTCCCCCTCCCAGCGGGAGAGGTCCACGTCGTGTTCGACGAACCCGTCGCCGACCTGCACGGTTCGCGACCAGCAACGCTCGACCCGGCCAGCTTGCGCGACATCCACGGCGAAGGTGACACCGTCGCACCGGCCGGTCACCGTTTGCAGGCTCGTGCCCGTGGCGACCAGTCCGTAGTCAGCGACCCCGACGGCGATGCGCAGGGTGTCACCGTCGAGTCGGGAAACGGGCATCACCAGAGTGGTGGGTGCCGGAGCCAGCAGCGCCTTTCGATGACTGTCGAACAGGGCGACATCGCAGCGCAGCTGCTCGGCCGTGGCAGGCGCATCAGCCTGCGTTGCGAATCGCCATTCCAATCGACGAAACGTCGCCGTGTCGTCGGGGACGAAACGGCATGAGATCGTGCGGGGGCGAGCGGTAGCAATCGCAAGGGCACGGCCCCCCGCTGACTCCCAGCACAGGACGGTTTTCGCAGCGCCATCGACCCACACCATGTATGTGGCTGCCGAATGACCCAATACGTCTGCGTCATCAAACCGACGCAGCAATCGCCCGTCGTGCCGCAACTCGAAACGTCCGATCTCAAGGTCTGGCGGGACCTCGAGCCCGGTTTGCCACAGGTGTGTTTCGCCAGCCTTGAGTTCAGGGAAAGCTTGCGTCACTACACTCAGCAATCTTGCCAGCTCTGGCCCGGAGTCTTGAGGCGGCGTGGGCATCCAATCAGACACAGGAACATCCCACTCAAGACCACCGAGCAAGTCAGCCACACGACGCTGAATCGGCTCGGGCATATTGGATGGCGAAGACTCGACCACCCGAAGAGTCCCCAGCTCATCGAAGAGACTCGCCCCTGGTCGCAGAACCCTGCCGGGCTCGGCGGCCTCTGGCGAGCAGCCGAACAGTCCACCCAGGACGGACATCACCGCCGCAGCGCCGAGCAGCCAGTGTTGATGTAGAAAACGAACCATGTGGGGGAGGCGTGCGCCCTTCGGGAGAGAGCTGGGTCTGCAGGACATGCTCGCGGCCAATGTACCTACCGGCCCACCATGTTAGCGTGACCCACCCCCACGCCCCCTTCAGGAGTGCCGACCGATGGTCCCACCAGCCATGGATCCCAGCCGTCGCGAGATCATCCGCCGGACCGCCGCCGCGGGCCTCGGTGTCACCCTGGCCGGGCTGCAGCTTCCCGGTTGTGCGAGCCCACGGCCCCTGCCGAGCGGCGAGCAGACCGCCCCGCCCATCGACCATGTGCGCATCGGCTTCGTGGGCGTGGGTGGCATGGGCTCGGCGCACATCCGCAACCTGCTGCGCATCGAGGGTTGCGAGATCACCGCGGTCTGCGACATCAACCCCGAGGCGGTAGCCCGTGTGCAGCAGTGGTGTGTCGAGGCCGGTCAGCCCGAACCCACGGGATACACCCGGGGCGACCGCGACTACGAACGTCTCTGCGCCGAAGAAGACCTCGATCTGGTCTACAACGCCACCCCTTGGCGCTGGCACGTGCCCATCTGCTTGTCGGCCATGGAGAACGGCAAGCACGCCGCCGTCGAGGTGCCCGCCGCGGTCACCATCGACGAGTGCTGGCAGTTGGTCGAGACCTCAGAGCGCCTGAACCTGCACTGCGTGATGATGGAGAACTGCTGCTACGGCCGCACCGAGATGCTCGTGCTCAACATGGTCCGTCAGGGCGTGCTGGGCGAGCTGCTCCACGGGGGCTGCGGGTACCTGCACGACCTGCGCGGGATCAAGTTCTCTGACAATGGCGAGGGGCTCTGGCGCCGAGAGCACTCCATGACCCGGGATGGCAACCTCTACCCCACCCACGGCTTGGGCCCCGTCGCTCAGTGCATGAACATCAACCGGGGCGACCGCCTCGACTACCTGGTCTCCATGAGCAGCCCATCGAAGGGCCTGCAGAACTGGCGGGACGAGCAGCTCGCCGCAGACGACCCGCGGCGCACATCAGAGGACTACGTGCTCGGCGACGTGAACAGCTCGCTGATCAAGACCGTGAACGGCCTGACCATCCATGTGGTGCACGACACGAACCTGCCCCGGCCCTACAGCCGCATCAACCTGGTGCAGGGCACCAAGGGCGTGGTGCAGGGCTACCCCGACCGGGTCTACGTCGAAGGGCTCACCCCCGGGCACTCCTTCGCGGACATCAGCGAGGTCTTCGAGCAGTTCGACCACCCGCTCTGGCGCACGGTGGGCGAGGCGGCCAGGGGCGCAGGCCACGGCGGCATGGACTACCTGGAGGACTACCGCCTGGTGCAGTGCCTGCGCCGGGGCGAGGCCCTCGACTTGGACGTCTATGACGCCGCCACCTGGAGCTGCATTTCCGAGCTGAGCGAGCGCTCGGTGGCAGACCGCAGCAGGCCTCAGGACGTCCCCGACTTCACCAGGGGCCGCTGGGCGCAGCGGCAACCCCTGGGCATCGTCGGCGCCTGACCCCAGCCCCTCCCTGGCCCTTTGCCTGCTGGCAAAGCCACACTCGAGGCCCGAGCCAGCAGGCGCTGGCTGACGAGCTGCTCCCAGCCGTGGGTTGGCCAGACTCCACGGGCAAACAAACGACTTCGTGGTGCTAAGATAGCTCGCCCCCATCGCCGCAGAGAGTCGTCGTGAAGACCATCATCGAGCCGTTCCGGATCAAGAGTGTCGAGCCCATCCGCATGACCAGCCGGGACGAGCGGCTGCAGCTCATCGCCGACGCTCACTACAACCTCTTCGGTCTGGCCGCCCAGGACGTGATCATCGATCTGCTCACGGACAGCGGCACCGGCGCCATGAGTACGGATCAGTGGGCGGCGATCATGCGCGGCGACGAGAGCTACGCCGGGTCTACGAGCTACGCGGCGCTGAAGAAATCGGTGCACGATGTGATGGCCCTGCCCCAGCTGATCCCCACCCACCAGGGCCGGGCCGCAGAGCATCTGCTGTTCAGCGTCATCGGCGGGCCGGGCAAGGTCATCCCCAACAACACCCACTTTGACACCACCAGGGCCAACGCCGAGGACAGCGGCGCCCTGGCCCTCGACTTCCCCTGCGCCGAAGCGGCGGACACCTCGTCGAGCTTCCCCTTCAAGGGCAACGTCGACTTGAACGCCCTTGAGCGCTGCCTCGACGAGAACGCCGGCGCCATCCCATTGATCTTGGTCACGGTGACCAACAACGCGGGGGGCGGGCAGCCGGTGAGCCTTGAAAACCTGCGCGCCGTGCGGGCCCTGGCAGATCGCTTCGAGGTCCCCCTGTTTCTCGACGCCTGCCGCTTCGCCGAGAACGCCTACCTGATTCAGCAGAGCGAAGAGGGACAGGGCGACCGCTCCATCGCCGACATCGTGCACAACATGTTTGCACTCGCGGACGGCGCCACCTTCAGCGCAAAGAAAGAGGGGCTGGCCAACATCGGCGGTTTCGTCGCCTGTCGTGACGCAGCGCTGGCCACCAAGCTGCGCCAACGGCTCGTGGTCACCGAGGGTTTTCCGTCTTACGGCGGCATGGCTGGCCGCGACCTCGAAGCCGTGTCCGTCGGGCTGCGCGAAGTGCTCCGCCAGGACTACCAGGAGTATCGCCACGCCTCGATTCGCTACGTCTGCCAGGCGTTGCACGCCAGCGGCATCCCCGTGGTCATGCCTGCGGGCGGCCACGCGATCTTCCTCGATGCCGCGCGCTTTCTGCCCCACGTGCCCTGGCAACAGTTCCCTGGGCAGGCCCTGGCCGTCGAGCTCTACATCGAAGGCGGTGTGCGCTCTTGCGAGATCGGCAGCCTCATGCTGGGGCAGCGCGATCCGGACACGGGCAAGGAGCTGCCAGCAGCGGCCGAACTCGTGCGCCTGGCCATCCCCCGGCGCACGTACACCCAGAGTCACATGGACTATCTCGTCGAGGTGGTCGAGGGCGTCTGGAATCGTCGGGAGGAGATCAGCGGCATGGAGATCGCGTCGGCGCCTGAGGTGCTGCGCCACTTCTCCGCGTCCATGCGACCGCTGCAAGCTGCCACCGCCACCGCGCCGAGCTGAGTGACCGCGCGCGACTCAGATCGGTAGCAGACCCTGGCCGTCGGACGGGGGCAGCACCTTGTCGCCTTCCAGCCGCAGCCCTTCGTGGGTGAGCAGCTGGCGCTTGATGGGCAGCCCTCCGCCGAAGCCGGTGAGCGTGCGGTCAGCGCCCACGACCCGATGACAGGGCAGCACGATGGGCAGGGGATTCGCACCGTTGGCGGCCCCCACCGCCCGGCTGGCCCCCGGGCGACCGATGGCCCGGGCCAGGGCGCCGTAGGTGGTGGTCTCGCCGAAGGGGATGGCTGCCAGCTGCTCCCACACCGCCTGCTGAAACTCCGTGCCCTGGGGCGCCAAGGGCAGATCGAAGTCGCGCCGAGTGCCCGCGAAGTACTCGCCCAGCTGGGTCATTGCTGCCTGCAGCGCGGGTGAGAGACTGGCCGGGTAGGCAAGGCCTTGTGCATGGCCCTCAGCGCCAAACTCGATGGCCGTCAGCGCAGCGCCCCGGGAGCGCAGACCCAGCAGGCCCACCGGACTCTCGATGGTCAGCTGCTGTTCGAAAGGCATGGCTGGCTCTCCGGCGCGGTGTGGAGCGCACCTGGCCACGCCCCACGACGGGCCATCGTAGGTCATAATCCCTCCAGCCGTCTGTCTCCTCCCCATCGAGATCTCCCTTTGCGCCGCTCCCTCGCCACCCTGCTGTGGATGGTCGTCCTCGCGACTGTGGCAGGGGCCCACGTGCCCCACGACACCATGAACGAGGTGGCGCTCTCGCCCGACTTCGCCAACGACCAGACGGTCTTCGGCTCGTTCGTGTTCATCGATCAGCGACACTTCGGGCGCTCCCTCGACGGGGGTCGCCACTGGGAGATGCGCCAGCTGCCCATGGCGCAGCACGGCATCGTGGGCTTCGCCTTCTCCCCGACGTACGCCACCGACGGCACGGCCTTCTGCGCCACGGGCTGGGGCGTCTACCGCACGGTCGACCGAGGTCTGCACTGGCAGGCGATCAACGCCGGGCTGACCCAGCTGATCACCACGGACATCGCCCTCTCACCCAGCTTCGCCAGCGATGGCACGGTGCTGCTCACCACCCGCACGGGCTTCTTCCGCTCGACCGACAGCGGTGACAACTGGAGCCGGGTCGAGGTGGGGCTCACGGAGAGCAAGCTGGGCTTCGTGACCGTCACCACCGGCGCGGGGGGCGGGGCTGTCACCTACATCGGAGGAGAGCGGCTTCATCGCAGCGAGAACCTGGGCCAGAGCTGGGCTGCCCTGCACGACTTCGGCACGCCCGTGGCGGCGTTGAGTCCATCCCCCGAGTTTGGCGCCGACAACACAGTGGCCGTGGCCCTCTCCATGGCGGGGGCGCTGGTGAGCACGGATGGGGGCGCGTCGTTCACGTCGTCGAGCGTGGGCCTGACCGACCTGGCCACCACCGACATCGCCTTCACTCCCGGGGGAGCGTTGTTGCTCACCAGCGACCAGGCCGTGTGGCGCGCTGCTGGCCCGTTACAACCCTGGGCGCCTCAGGTGACCGGTCTGCAGCCCCTCGACCCTCAAGGCTCGCCCCACTTCGTGACCTTGGCCTTGTCTCCCACCTTCGCGGCCGATGGCACGGTGTTGCTGGCCTCGTTCGAGGGGTGCTACCGCTCACTCGACGGCGGGCTGTCGTGGCTGGCGGTGAACAGCTTCCATCAGCAACTGATCAAGAACGTCGCCGTGTCCCCAGACTTCGCCAATGATCGCTTGGTGCTGGCCACGAGCCCCGGCGCAGGGCTGATCGGGTGGCAGCTGCCACAGCCGGAGCCCGTGGTCTCGCCGAGCCTGCGAGCGAACGGCGCCAGCGTGATGAGCCCAGCCTCTACAGGGCCCGCCCCCACTCCACGGTCACTGGTTCCGGGCCCCAAGCCTGTCGGTTCTGTCCCCGGCAAGAGTGAAGCGCTCTCAGCAGGGTTGGGCAGTCTGTGGAACGAAGGCCTGGCACTCTCACCCGACTTCGCAGCCGACAACACCGTCTTCTTCGCCTACGTGGGCGCCTACCGCAGCGCCGATCGGGGTCTCTCCTGGACCAGCCTGCCCTTGCCCCCGGGCGTGATCATCGCTCGGGACATCGCCGTCTCACCGGCCTATTCCGCCGACCAGACCGTTTTCGTTGGCACCAACGGCACGGGCTTCTTTCGTTCGACCGACCGGGGCGACAGCTGGGTCGCCGCTGACGGCGGGCTGCCCGCCGACTTCAAGACCAGACGCATCTCCGTGTCCCCTGACTTCGCCAACGACCAGACCCTCTTCGCCGCGTCCTGGAACCATGGCGTGTGGAAGAGCGGCAACGGCGGCAGCAGCTGGCAGCCCACGGCGAGCGCCATCCCCAACGTGAACCTGCAATCCCTGGCTCTGTCTCCCGACTTTGGCAACGATGCCATGGCGCTCGCGGGAGAGAAGCCCGGGCGGTTGTGGCGCACGGTCGACGGCGGCGGCAGCTGGCAGCCCGCAGATCAGGGCCTGCCCTTCGGCGACGGCATGGTCGTCACCGGCGTGGCCTTCTCGCCCCACTTCGCCGCCGACCGCATGATCGCCGCCGCCACGGGAGACGGCGCCCTGTGGCTCTCCACGGACGGCGCAGACAGCTGGCAGCTGGTGACCCGGTACACCAACGGCACGGTGCGCAGCCTGGCCTTCGCACCCAGCGCCTCGCCAAGCTCGTGGTCTGCAGACGTGTTGCTCGTGGCCGGGCCGCCACAGCTTCTGGCCCTGCGTCCTCTGCGCTCCCTCGGCAACGGTCAGCTCGCTGCCACGTCTCCCGTCCTGGTGCGAGGTGAGGGCAGCGATCTGGGCGTGGTCGCCTCGGCGGGCTGGAGTTCGGTGGCCACCAACGGCAGCTTCGGCAGCACCACCACGCGCACGTCTTCAACCGGCGCCTGGCGCGAGTGGGAGTTCTTCGGAGACTCGATCAGCTGCTACGGCGAACAAGGGCCTGACGCGCCGCTGGTCGACATCCTGCTCGACGATGTGCCTGCGGCCACCGCCGATCTCTACGCCCCGACCGTCGAGCAGCAGGTGCCCTTCTTCGAGCAGACGTTTCTCCAGACCGGCTGGCACACCGTGCGCATCACCCACTCAGGGCAGGCCAACCCGCTGTCCACGGGAAGTGCATTGGCGACCGACGGTTTCGCGACCACCCGCTAGCAGCTCCAACAGCTCGCGGCAGGCTGAGCGGAGGGTGTAGCACCCCGGCCTTCGCTCAGCGCACAGTGACGCCGGCGCGAGAATCGAAGCGAATCGTCTCGCCATCCGCCAGCAAGTAGGTGGCCTGGGTAGGGCTGAACACATCCATCAGCTCCGGCGACGCGACCTCTGTGGTGAGGGAGATGCTCAGCAGAGCGACTTCTGGTCCATCGAGCGCGAAGATGAGGCCCCCATGGTCGAGCACGATCAGCCCCGGAGCCAGGTCGAGACGCAGCTCCAGGCCGTCGCCCAAGGCAGAGCTGATCAGCCACTGGGAGCCGTCACGTTCGATGGCCAGGAGATCGACTGTGCGACGACCCACCAGGGCTTGTGCCGCCGCGGTCGGCGTGGTGTCGCCGCCCCCTCCGTTTGCAGGCAGCCCAGCCCCGGGCTCGCCTGGCTCGGCATCTTCTGGTGCTTCGGCTCCCGGTGGACCAGGCACCGGCGCACCGTCTTCAGCTGACGATGGCTCAGCTGGCGACTCAGCTGTCGGCTCCTCGGGGAGGTAGGCCATCAGCGAACGATACGACGTGAGCACAGAACCCGGTGCCGTGGACAACCGCGCCGTCACCAGCTCGCGCCAGGCGCTGAGCAACACCAGATCGCCGCCTCCGGGGAACAGCGCGACCAACGTGTCCATCACCTCGCGGGCCTCGTCATCATCGCCCAGGGAGACCTGGCTCGCGGCGAGCTCGGTGCCCACAGCGATCGCCTCCTCCAGCCAGCCCTGCTCAAGGGCTTGCTCGAGCGACCGCTCCAGCAACTTCACCGAGCCCTGGGCTTCGAAGCGCGCCAACATGGCCAAGGCCTGACCCACGTCGGCGAACACAGCGGCTGCCTCGCCACTGTGGCGCAGCTTGTCGTGCTGCACCAAGACCGCTTCGAGCTCATGGCCGAAGAGGTACTCGCCCTGGGCCATGGCGTCAGCGGCCAAGACCCTGGCCAGACTGTGAGCCGATACGAACACGCCGTTATGCTTGGCCGGCAGCTGAGACATGAGCGCCCCCAGAGTCTCGGCGTCGAGCTGGTCGCCCAGCTGCTCTGTCATGGTCTGCGCCACGAGCTGCTGGGCCTGCAGATCCTCTCGCAACGTACGGTGGGACAGGGCCTGGCCGTAGAGTTCTGCGGCGACGGCGGGTTGTCCCAGGTCGACCAGACGGGCGGCTCGCTCCAGGAGCCCATCGACGTCTTCGTCGACAGGCACCAGAAACGAAAGGGAGACGTGCAGGGCTATGGCGATCAGCAAAGCTCTTTGTCACCTCGACGTGTGAAGGGTGTGGAACCCATGGCGGGACGACGACAGGAGTGGCCCGGCCATGGCTGAGACACACCCGCCACAATGGCGCCACTACGATAGCCGCAAACGTCGGTAACGCGTGACCGTCCTTCGGCGTATGCCCGATCAATCCCCTACTCAAAGGAGTCTCCATGGGCAAGCTCACCGTTTCCTTCCTGGCCCTCTGCCTCACCGCATTGCCCGCGCTCGCGGGAGTCGATCGCAGCACCATCTCGGCAGACGCCCAGTGGCTCGTGCACCTCGACGTCCATGCCGCGCTCAACTCTCAGCTGTTCGGAGCCCTGCAGGACCGGGAACCCGACCTCGACTTCGAGAACAATCCCGATCTGCAAGAGGTCAAGGATCGACTGGGCTTCGACCCCACCACGGACATCGACTCGGTGACGGTCTACGGACTCTCCCACGACCCCGAGGCCGTGGTGATCATGGTGCACACTCGCGGAGACATCGACGACACCCTGACCCGGCTGAGTGTCCTGGCCAAGCGGACGCAGATCGAGATCGACGGCCTGGACATCTCCCGCTGGTCTGACCCTGAGGGCGGCGGTGACGAGATCTTCTCCTATGTGGCCCGGCACGCCGACAGTGACGAGCGCATCGTGCTCCTCTCACCGGACGCCAGCAACCTGGTCACGGGCATCGAAGCCCTGCGGGGAGAGAGCTCGAGTCTGGAAGACAGCGACACCGACCTGGGCATGGCCACATCTGACGGAGCCATCGTGTCCCTCTCAGCCACCGGTAAAGTGGTGGAGTGGGCTGATGTAGAGCCCGCCAGCAACATCGTCAAGCTGGTGCGCTCTGCGGTGGTCGAGGTCGGCGAGAATGGCAGTGCGTCCTACGCTCACGTGCGGGTCGAGACAGCCAGCGCCGCAGACGCCACCCGGGTCACCCAGATCATCCAGGGCTTCGTGGCCTTGGCCAGCATGGCCTCTGAGATCGAAGAGGAGCTGAAAGAGGTCTTGCCCATGCTGAACAGCCTGCAGTTCAGCGCCGAGGGCTCGGTCCTGACCATTCACTTCGAGAAGAACACCGACGAGCTGGTTGCGCTCATGGACGGCACTCTGCGCAGCATCCCACGCCAGGAGTTCAAGGTCTCCAGGAAGCCAAAGGCCAAGACCAAGAAGCCCGCCTCGGGGAGCAGCTGGTACTGAGCGCCACGCCACCCAAGTCTCAAACTTCGCTGGAGGAGCTCGCCCGGGACGCCCGGGCGGGTTCCGACCCAGCGTTTTCCCAATTGGCGCTGCGCCTCCAGCGCCCGCTCTTTCGCTTTCTCTTGCTGCACACCGGGTCGACCGCCGACGCTGAAGAGCTGACCCAGGAGACGTTTCTGCGAGCCTGGCAGTCCCTCGCACGCTACGACGATCGCTGGCGCTTCACCACCTGGCTCTACACCATCGCCCGCCGCCTGGCCGCCAGTCATTACCGCATTCAGTCCCGTCGGCAGACCGTCCCCGTGCCAGACGACCTGGACAGCGGCATGCTCGACCCCAGCCGCGCCATCGCCAGTGCAGAACAGCGGCACAACCTGTGGGACCTGGCCAGCCGGGTGCTCAGCCAAGACCAGCGGGCGGCGCTCTGGCTGCGCTACGCCGAAGACATGGAACCCCAGGACATCGCCCGGGTGATGGGCAAGGGCGCGGGGCAACTCAGAGTGACACTGTTTCGCGCTCGGCGTACTCTGGCCAGGCATCTGCAGCCTGCTCACCACGGGCAACCCACCGACCACCTCTCCCCCGCGCCATGCCCGGAGGGCAGCTGACATGACCGACCCCACACACGATCCGCTCGCCGCAGCCCTGCGCCGCGATGCCCCTGGCGCACTGCCCGAGCCCCCCGCCCACCTCGACGGAGCGCTGCGTCAGGCCCTCGACGCCGCCTATGCCCAACCCAGGGCCGCGGCTACCCACCAACCCTCGTTCGCCAGGACCGGGCAACACCACGCCGGGCCGCTGATGCTGCTGCTGAGTGGAGCAGCAGCCGCCCTGCTGCTGACTCTCTCGCTGAACTCCCTGACCAGCGAGATGCCAGATCAGCCTGCCCCGATCACTCCCGACGGACTGGCCCTCTCGCTCAACCTGCAGCACCCCTCATCCGAGCTGCTCAAGCCCTTGGCCGCGTTGGTGGCTGGGCTGAACCAACCCCTTCTCGCCGAATGGCAGCACCTCACCCAAGACGCTGCTGGCACCGCCGACTACCTGCTCGCTCAGGTGCAACGCCCGCTGCAAGGCCTACGCTCCCTGGCCCAGGCCCCCTCACTCTCTCCCGGCCAGTCCCCAGTCGCTGCCGACGGCTAGCCAGCCCATCGAGGCTCCGGACGCCGCCCAACAGCAACACCCTTCATGGACCTCGGCGCGAAGGTGCGGTTCCACCGCCGTTGAACGCCACCCCGGAGGGCAACAGTCGCTGGTCTCTCCACCGGGGAGGGCGTCCCTGTTTCTCACCAGGGGGGCTGAAGCGAGTGTGGAGGCCCTGCCGACCCTGTCTGAGCGAAACGGCCCCCCTGGTGAGAAACAGGGACGCCCGCAACACCGCGAAGACCACGACCTGTAGCGCAGCCCCCTAGCCCTGGAATAAGCGCTGAGGCGAGCCCTGCGGGGATTTCGTTCGCTCGGGGCCAAGTGTTGCGCCGATGAGCCGCCGCCAAGCCGAGGTCGACGCGCCGTCGCCAGTCATGGCGCCCCTCAGGCTCTGTTGGCGGTACACAAGAGTCGCTCGGCGCGGGCTGGGACGGATCCGTGGCGCAGGCACTGGAGGAGAGCCGCGACAAGAGGGGTTGGCTCAGGTCTGCAGTCGCGCGATGCCTCGACAGATGTCGTCGGCGAAACGATGCGAGCGAGCGACACGCACGATGACACTGCGGGCGTGGTGTACGACACGCGCAGCGACGATGACGAAGGCCTGGCGAAAGCGCTTCCACTCCCAGCGTACGGCTTCCTTTGGGAGCGCGATCTGTGCGAGCCACGACTTGATGTTGCAGGCCAGCCTTGCGCAGACCAGGTAGGCCCCGTTGGCCAGAAAGTTTCCCGTTGGCATGGCCATGGCCGCGATACCGTTCTGCAGCTGTTCGATCACGTTCTCCTGATCGCAGCGCTGATAGGTCAGCCTGACGACCGCCTCTGCCGAGTGGCGCGGCGGCATGTTCGAGATCACGAAGCGGTAGCGCCACAGGGTGAAGAGTTCGCCTTGGTTCGACTCCTCGATGCGCTGTCTGCGGATGATGACGCGGTAGCTCTGCTTGGCCCTTGAGGGCTTGTACTCGACCTCGGCAAGCCACTGCCTCTTGAGCTTCAGGTCGCGCTTGCCTCGTTTCTTTGCTTGGCGTCGGCGGACATTGCATCCGCGCTTGCGGCGCTTCGCCTTGCTCTGCTTTGGCGCTGGCTTCTCAGACCCACGAAACGGTTTCCATGCCTTGCCCTGTAGGCTCTCCGCAATGGCGACGAGGTTCTGGTGAGCTGGCAGCACGATCGCGAAATCATGCCCGTTGGCGTCGCAAGCGTCGTAGATGTCGTGACGAGCGAAGGCGCTGTCTCCACGGACCACGATGCGCTTGAAGCCACCTTCCAAGAGCGGGAAGACCTCCTCCAGCAGCTCGGCGGCACCCTCTGCAGAGGGTGTGTTGCCCGGGCGATTCACCAGCCGCAAGCACTCCTGAGTCTCCGCCAGCGTGATCGCCAAGGGGTGGTAACCGAAACTGCCCTTGTAGGTGAAGTCGGTGCCCTCCATCTGGTGGCCGTAGACCGGGTGGACGTGGCTGTCCATGTCGACCAACGCCACAGCTCGCTTGCGCTTGCCATTGGCCAGCTTCCAGGCTCGACCCTGTGCCGTGTCGATCGCCTCGTCGAGGGCGACAAGATCTTCCTCACCGAAGCGACGCAAGAAGTCACCCGCCGTCGTCGGATCAGGAAGGCTCCTGGCACCCAAGAGCCGACGGATCGGCTCGCTACCCTGAAGATGGGCGATGTCCTCGATGCAGGTCCCACCCACGAAGAGATTGTAGACATGCGTCAGCACGTGATCCGCTTCGCTGTAGGGACGGTGCGCACGCAGAAGGTCCAACGACGCATCAATCTCTGCTGGCAAACCGAGCTGCGACACCAGTTGAGCGGCCAAGCTCAAGCCGCCATACGGCGTGGTGTCCGTGTCCTCCACATCGACATGCAGCTTGGGATGGAGAAGCTCACCACCACGCCGCCCGCGTAATGGCAGATCCACCCGCTGAGACGACGTTCCGGCGTTGACGTGGCTGGCCCGTATGCGCGACGATCGTTTCACCTGAGGCTCCTTCCGCTTGTCGTGTCTTTCTCGCAGAAACCACGATAAACACAGCGGGCTGGAGCCTCAGGTGTTTCTCAGCGCTTATTCCAGGCCTAGCAGCCTGTCGGAGTAATCGACGGCCCCCGGGCCCGCATTTGGCTGATGC
>CAZIAK010000081.1:0-13883 GCA_964537035.1 uncultured Phycisphaerales bacterium
AGGTCGATAATGAGTCACGTCACAGGTTCGGGGTGATAACCCGAGCAGACGATGAGTGGAGCACCAGCCACGTCAAACGGAAAGCTGGGCAGGGAAAGGCTCAACAACGGCGTTCTGTGAGAGAAACCGGCTGAGCAAGGAGGGATCCCATGATGAATCTGATGAATCTTGTGCATCTGCAGCACTCAACGGCGTCGACAGCGGGGGTTGGCGGCTCGAACAAACTGTGCCACGGAGCCCTCTTGGCGCTCTTGTTGGTCCTCCCAGTTCGGGCAGAAGCCGCTCCCATCTCGACGATCCTCCCGGTGGTGCCGATCGCTGTTCAGCCGCTGGCCACCCCCTTGGGGCCGTCGTTGGCTTCGTGTCTTGACGGTGACGACGGCCTGGTCCTGACGGCGCTCGCAGCAGAGCTCTCGGTGACCCATCGTGGTCGCAAGACCGATGGGGGCTCTATCGATCGGAGAATCACACCGCCCCTCCGCATCGCCCTGAACAAATGGGCGGCAGCGGCCAGCAATCTTGACCTGAGAGTGGCGGTGCCGGAGTCGGCCGAGGCCCTGGTCATCGGGTCGCTGGACACGAAGGCCATGAACCAGGTGACAGAAGTCCTGGACGAGACCTGGGAGTTGCTCGAGCCGCTCATGTCCGAAGAGACCCGCCAGACAGGGGACGCAGTCCTGGTGCTGCTGTTCGACAAGGACGGTTTTCATTCTGAGGCCTGGCCGCTGATGTTGGACGAGCTGGTGAGCTGTGGGCTGATTGACAGGTCGACCAGATCTCATCTCCGGGCGACGCCCGGTGGGCTGACGATCTTCTCCGGCAAGATGTTCATCCAGCCCTCGTTCGATCAGGCAGGGGACGCCGCGGCGGGCGATGACGAGTTTCGTCTCGATAACGAGCTGGCCCACAAGCTGACCGTGAGCCTGGTGCGCTCACGGTTCGGGCAGGTGCCAGAGTGCGTCCGCTGGGGCATGGGTTTCGTGGCTGAGCAGCGTCTCTTCCAGTCGATCTTCCAGTTCAATCGGGCAGGCTTCGTGGCCGTCGAAGAGCACTTCGGTTGGCCAGAAGGTGCGCGGGACGAACTCAAGAAGCTGAAAAAGAAGAAGCAGGAGCTGAGCCTCGCCGACATGGTGACGAATGACGGTTCGGCCGGTCAGCGTCAGCCGCCGCAACTGCTCACCTGGGGCGCCCTCGACTACCTGCTCGATCGTGAGCCCGAGGTCTTGTCCCAGATGCTGACTGAGCTGGCAGACCTGCACGACGCTGGGGCTGGCTTCCGAGCGGTGAGCTCCTATGCGGGAGAGCTCGACGCCACCAAGTCTGCACTCGAGAAGCACCTGGGCGATCTGGACGCCAAGTCGCTGGAGAAGCACCTCAAACGAGTGAAGTGAAGCGCTACAGATCGTGGTCTCGGCGATGGTCCGGTCGTCCGTGATTCTCACCAGGGGGGCCGTTTCGCTCAGACAGGGTCGGCAGAGCCTCCACACTCGCTGCAGACCCCCCTGGTGAGAATCACGGACGACCTCGCTGGTGGAGAGACCCGCGACTGTGGCCTTGTAGGGGGGGCGTTCTTCTGCGGTCGGGCCACGCTCTCACGCCTTGGTCAGTGAGCGCAACGGCCCCCCCCCCGGCCGAAAAGCAGGGACACTCGGTGCCACCGAGGAGCTGCCGATCTACGGCGCTGACTCCCCTTAGCTGTCTTCTTTGGCGCCTAGCATGCGGGTGACCGAGAGGCCGGCGATGAGCAGGCCCAGGGCGCTGGCGATCTGAAGGAAGCTGGGGTCGAAGAGGGAGAGTTCGTCGCCCAGGCGTTTGAGGTCGCCCGGCGACTTCCCGTCGTACTGTGCTCGCAGGGCTGCGGCATCCGCAGCGCTGAGCTCAAGGTCGTATTTCTCATTGATGGCAGAGACCTCGTCGCCCGCCAAGGCCATGACCACCGCCTTGCGATAGGGCTTCTGAGCCAGGTCTTCGTGCACGGGCTCCCTGAAGGGCCAGAGGCCGAGGACGCTGCCTACCAGCAAGCCCAGCAACGCCGCGTGAGAAGCGGCGGAGTGCTTGGCCAGCAAGTGCTTGAGCAGGTTGGAGAGCAGGGCCATGCCCAACCCGGCGCCGACCACCACGGGCACGATGATGCCCAGGGACTCGGTCGTGTCTTCCATGAGCGCTGTCGCGCTGAGGGATCCGATCACCGTGTCGTACATGCCGAAGATCAGCAGCATGTAGGAGCCTGAGATCCCGGGCAGGATCATGCTGGACGCCGCCAGGGCACCCATGCCGACGAGCACCGGGATGGACGGAGAGATCTGGGTCTCGGCCAGTCCCCAGGCCAGGCCAGCCATGCCCGCGAAGGCCGCCAAGAAACTGATCACGGCGGAGGTCTTGAACGGCCGGCAGTGCTTGACCAACTCGGGTGCGCCCCCAAGGGTCATGCCGATGAACAGGCTGTACATGATCCAGCGGTGGCTGGTGACCAGCCCCACGGCTACGCCCGAGAGGCCCACGATGGTCACCGCGGCGCCGGCCATGATCAGGGTCAAGAAGACGATGGTCTGGCGGTTGAGCTTGAGCCGGGTGGCGTTGGCGATGGCCTCGATGAACTGGTCATAGAGCCCCATGGCCAGGATCATCGTGCCCCCGCTGACCCCCGGCACCAGGTTCGCCAGGCCCATCAGCACGCCGCCGCCGACGACTCGGGCGGGTGGGACAGGGGGATGCTGGGTCTGCGCTTCGGTCATGGCCGGTGTCCTGGGGGAGGACGCATTCTGTCAGCCGCCTGCCTCGAGGCAAGCCCTTGCGTTCAGCCGGCATGGCCAGCGGGGGCGCACGGGCCGTGCTCGAAGGCCACGGGCG
Organism: uncultured Phycisphaerales bacterium; assembly: GCA_964537035.1. GTDB lineage: Bacteria > Planctomycetota > B15-G4 > B15-G4 > B15-G4 > CAZIAK01. Next base: position 2,851 of record CAZIAK010000081.1, read on the forward strand.
GGCTGAGCGGGCCCTCACTCCAGACGCAGGAAGCCTGCTGGGTTAGCGTACATCACCAGCAGATCGTCATGGCGCATGACCCGGCCTGAGATCTGCACGGGCTCTGCGACCATGGTGAGCACCTCGTCGTTGATGGTCTCGCCCTGTTCGCCCACCAGCAGCAGATAGGTCGCGTTTCCCGACCCGTCACGAATGAGCAGTACGGGAGGCACGCCGCCGCTGATGCAGCGGGTGGCGCAGGCTCGATGAGGCTTGGCGTTGCCGGGCTTCATCACTCCCAAGAAGCACTTGCTGTCCACGATCTCGCCCTGCACGGTGTGCTGGCCGAGGTCGACGAGGGCTAGCTGGTGCCCTTGCGGTGCGCTGTCCTCCATGAGCTCGATGCCGTTGTCGGCCAGCTCGATCATGGTGGCGTGGTCGCGATAGACAAGGGTGCCGGTGACGGCGGCGGCGCGTCCATCGAGACCTGCGAGCTGCTCGGTGGCGCCGCGTTTGCCGAAACTGCTGAGCAGATAACGGCTGGTGGACGGTTGGCTGCCGGTGAGGCCCGGCCGCTCCACCAGCAAGGAGGGGGCGGGACGCTCCATCAGCTGCCCCACAACAGTGACGGTCTCGCCGAACTCGAACATGCCCTTGCCGAAGGGCTGCTGGGCGGCCACCAGCCCGAGGGCGATGAGCAGGGCGAAGGCCGCCGTCAAGGCGACCCGTCGGCGTGTGACCCTGGCCAGTCCGGGGGGAGCCTGATCGAAGTAGCCGATGTAGAACTCGTCGTTGGCGTCGGTCATGACATGGCCTTCAGCAGCACGGGAGGCACCTCGGTGCCTGCGGGGAGGGGTGCAGGGTCGAGCAGCACCTGCCTGCCGTCGAGGGCCAGGCGAAACGTGGGCACTTGCTCGGTGAACGGTGGGGGAGAGCGACCGCAGTCGGGCTTGTACTGGTAGCCATGCCAAGGGCAGGTCACCAGGCCATCAATGACTCGTCCCTCTCCCAAGGGACCGTTCTGGTGTTGGCAGATGGCCGAGAGCGCGGACAGCTGCCCGTCGTGGCGAAACACGGCCACCCGGTCGCCAGCCACCGTGATCACGTGGGCTCGCCCGTCGGGGATGTCATCGACGTCGCACACCGGGATCATGCCGCAGTGCTCTGCGTCAGCGGGCCGATCGAGAGCCCGCTCTCGCCATCCAGCCCCCAGGTGCAAGGCCACCAGGATCGCCATGCCGAAGCCCACGAGGGCCGCCGGGACCACGGCGGTCTCGGACTGCAGCGCCCCAAGGACGACGTGCATGACCACCAAGCCGTAGGCCAGATAGACCAGCATGTGCAGGGTCTTCCAGACCGGTGCGGTCAGGTTGGTCAGCCAGAAGTCATGACTGGTGGCCGCCATCAAGAAGAGGATGGCCAGGGCCAGGGCGCCCAGGGGTTGAAACGGAAACTGGGCCAGGCTGTCGAAGCGGGTGTTGGCCGAGAGCAGGCTGACCAGAGGATTGGTGTCCCCCAGCGCATGAAACTGAACCAGCGAGAACGCGCCATGCACCAAGGCCATGACGAACATCGTCACGCCCATGTGCCGGCGGTTGTAGAGCAGGGGCAAGAAGCGCTGGTCGAGGCGGCACAGGGGACCGATGGCCAAGACGATGTGCAGCAGCAGCAGCGCACCTGTGCCGAAGGCTCGGATCAGCAGCGTCTCGGCGGTGGCGTCCGGAGAGAGCGCCAGGCCGGCGCCCGTGAAGAGCAAGACGTAGCTGAGCACGGACAGGAGAAGCGTGCGGTCATAGACTTTTTTCTGTCGGTTCCAGCCGACGGCGCGGTAGGCATGGGCCATGGGTCAGCTGTTCCCGTCGGTGAGCGTGAGCGAGCAGGTGCCCAGCACGTCTTGGTGCGCGAGGCTGTAGAGCATGAGCGCGGCGCGGCCGTCGAAGGGCGGCCCGCCGGTGGGCGAGCTCGGCAGAGTCATGAGCACGGTCGCTGCCCCGGAGAGATGACCGAGGAGGATGGCGTTGTCCGGCACTGCACCGGCCCCGATCTCTGCGCCGGGCATGAGGTAGACCAACACGTCTGGCCTCTGCGCTGCTTCGATGGGAGTGAGGGCTAGCAGGCCCTCGCTGGCCGCGAAGCGCACGGCGAGCCGTCCCCCGGGCCAGGTCAGGTCTGACAGGTTCTGGGCATCGCTCCAGTCCATGGCAGACAGCGGCGGCGTCAAATCATGGGGGCCTTGCGGCAGGGGACGGCGGGCGCTCAGGCCAGCGCCGAAACCCAGGGGCAACGTGGCCGCGATCGCGAGCCAGATGAGGCGGTGGGCTCTGCGCAGGGGGGCGATCATGAACCTGCTCTCCGGTCGGCGGCTCGGCGGTGGGGCGAGCGCTCTTCCGGCGCGACCCGGGAGCCCAGCCAGCGCGTGAGCACGAGGGGCCAGAGGGCGGCGGATGCAGGCAGGGTGGCCAGGCGGAACCCCCAGCTGCCTGCGGCGGCCAGGGGGTCCATGACCTGGGCACCCTTGAAGACAAACGGGATGGCCACGGCCAGGCCGATGGCGGCCCAGATGGCGATCCCCATGACGATGATCTCTGCCCAGCCTGCGTCCATGTCTCATGTCTCCCGGGGTGTGCGGCGTGGTCAAGGGTCGCCGTTCGATGCCGCCCAGCGCAAGAAGTGACATCTGTGGCCGTGGCCTGGCCATGGCGCGGGCAACGGGGCGCATCATGTGACCGCTGCCACGGCGTATTGCGACAAAGAAACACTGTGCCTTGCTGGCGCGGCGCTGCATCCCAGGGGCACCCTGTGCGCTTCGCGACCCGCCCCATGGGAACGGCGGGCGCCCGCAGACCTCCACCAAGAGAATTGATCCATGCGAAAAGTCCCCGTGGCGGTGCTTCATGATCTGACCGACCGGCAGCCAGCTCACGCTCTTGTAGAAGGTGTCGATCTGGTCGTGGTCAAGAAGGGCGAGTCTGCCTTCGTCCTTTATGGACGTTGCTTGCACCGGGGAGCCTTGCTCTCCGACGGCAGCGTCCGTGGCGACAACATCATCTGCGGCTTGCACAACTGGGACTACCGGCTCGACACGGGGATCAGCGAGTACAACAACGCCGAAGTGCTGCCGACGTTTGCAGCGTTCGTCGAAGGCGGCGAGGTGTTGGTCGACGCGGACGAGATCGCCGCCTGGGCTCGAGAGAATCCTCAGCCCTACGATCGGGAGCAGTACCAAGGCGCGTATCAGGATGTGCACGGCACGCCGGACGAGCCCTACACCGCGCTGATTCACGAGCTCGCCGGGCACGGCCTGGAGCGCACGGGTCACCACGGGCGGGTCGGTGCCATGGGTGTGCCCCGGGCGGAGCTGCCGCGCTGGGAAGACCTGCAGTTGCTCACCGCCCAGCTGGCCAAGCTGCCGCAGCTCGAAGATGTGCAGGTCGACACCAGCGTGGTCATCGGGCCGAACGCCGCCAAGCCGTTGCAGCTCGACATCCCCTTGTTCGTGTCCGATATGAGCTTCGGTGCGTTGTCCGAAGAGGCCAAGGTCGCCCTGTCCATGGGCGCAGAGCTGGCGGGCACGGGCATCTGCTCGGGCGAGGGGGGCATGCTTCCCGAAGAGCAGGCAGAGAACAGCCGCTACTTCTACGAGCTGGCGTCTGCTCGGTTCGGCTACCGCAAGGAGCTGCTCAGCGGTGTGCAGGCCTTTCACTTCAAGGTCGGGCAAGGCGCCAAGACCGGCACGGGGGGACACCTCCCCGGGGCGAAGGTGCAAGGCAAGATCGCCGCGGTGCGAGGGCTGGCCGAGGGCACGCCAGCCATCTCACCGCCGCGCTTTCCCGACTGGACCGAGCTGTCCCAGTACCGGGAGTTCGCGGCCTTGGTGCGCGAGGAGTCCGGTGGCATCCCCGTGGGCTTCAAGCTGTCGGCTCAGCACATCGAGGCGGACCTGGACGCGGCCCTCGCCGTGGGCGTCGACTACGTCATTCTCGACGGGCGAGGCGGTGGCACGGGGGCAGCGCCTCTGATCTTCCGCAACAACATCTCCGTGCCGACCATTCCGGCGTTGGCGCGAGCACGGCGACATCTGGACAGCTGCGGCGCCGAGGGGGTGAGCCTGATCATCACCGGCGGCCTGCGCACCGCTTCAGACTTCGTCAAGGCCTTGGCCCTCGGCGCCGATGCAGTGGCCCTGGCCAACGCACCCATGCAGGCCATCGGTTGTCTGGGCATGCGCGCCTGCCAGACCAACAACTGTCCCGTGGGCATCGCCACACAGAAGCCAGAGCTGCGTGCTCGATTGCCCGTGCGTACCGCCGCCGAGCGACTGGCTCGCTACTTCACCTCCACCGTGGAGCTGATGGCGGTGCTGGCCCGGGCCTGCGGCCACACCCGTTTCGATCAATTCGACCCGAGCGACCTGACGACCTGGCAGCGAGAGATGGCTGACCTGTCGGGCGTCGCCTTTGCAGGAGTGGGAGAGCAGCGATGAGCAATCCTGAGAACACCGAGAACGACGGCCTCGAGTGGCACAGGGTTCTCGACGGCGATGAGCTGGCGGAGGGTCGGGTCAAGACGGCAGCGGTGGGGCACAAGACACTCTGCCTGACCCACTTCGAAGGGGAGTACGGCGCGCTCGACAACGCCTGCCCGCACCAGGGTGGTTCGTTGGGCGAGGGCTCCATCGAGAACGGCCTGCTGCGCTGTCCCTGGCACGGCTGGGACTACCACCCTTGTACGGGCAAGGCACCGGGCTTCGATGACGGCGTCGAGACCCACCCTGTCGACGTGCGCGACGACGGCGTGTTCGTGGGACTGGTCCCCGAAGATCAGCCACCGCGAACGGTCACCGACGTCATGGCAGAGACCATGGTGGCCTGGGGCGTCGACTCTGTCTTCGGCATGGTGGGTCACAGCAACCTGGGCCTGGCGGACGCACTGCGCGTGCAAGAAGAAGCGGGCAAGCTGCGCTTCTTTGGCGTGCGACATGAGGGCGCCGCTGCCTTCGCCGCTTCGGGTTACGCCAAGCTCACCGGACGCCCTGCTGCCTGCCTGACCATCGCTGGTCCCGGCGCCACCAACCTGCTCACAGGGCTCTGGGACGCCAAGGTCGACCGGGCACCGATTCTCGCGCTCACGGGACAGGTCGATACCCAGGTCCTGGGCCCCGGCGCTTTTCAAGAGATCGACCAGGGCAGCGCGTTTGCTGCCGTGTCCACCTTCAGCCAACCGGTGCTGGCCACGAGCCGCCACGCCGAGCTGATGACCCTGGCTCTGAAGCACGCCGTGCTGAAGCGTGACGTGGCGCACCTGTACTTCCCCGATGAAGTACAGACCCGCCCTGCCGCTGACGGCGCCCAGGCGTCCGGGCCCGAGGGGCGCTTGCCGGTGCAGCGCATCGCTCCCCCGGACGAGGCGTTGCAGTCAGCCATCGCGTTGCTCCAAACGGCGAAGAGGCCGGTGATCGTGGTGGGGCATGGGGCGCGCTTCGACATGCCCGCGGTGGTGGCCTTGGCCGAGTCGTTGAATGCTCCCGTGCTGACGACTTTCAAGGCCAAGGGGCAGATCTCAGATGGGCACCCACTGGCTGCCGGGGTCCTCGGTCGCAGCGGCACGTCGATCGCGAGCTGGTTCATGAACGAGGCCGACTTGATGCTGGTCATGGGCGCGTCGTTCTCGAACCACACGGGCATCACGCCCAAGGTGCCCACCATTCAGGTCGACTTCGAGGCCATGGCCCTGGGCAAGTTCCATCCGGTGACCGTGCCGCTCTGGGGCGAGATCTCGGTGGTGACCGAGCTCATGTCCCGGGCCTTGGGCACTGGCGGGCAAGCCGTTGACCCCCGGGCAGAACTGGCGGATCGGTGGGCGCTCTGGCGCGACGAGAAGGCACGGCGGCGCGCAGACGACCGGGGCCAGGGCGTGAACTCCGCCAGCGTCTTCGATGTCCTCGGCCGAGTCATCAATGACGACGCGGTGATCGCCGTCGACGTGGGCAACAACACCTACTCGTTTGGACGCTACTTCGAGTGCCGGGCCCAGTCGGTGTTGATGTCTGGTTATCTGGGCTCGATCGGCTTCGGCTTCCCGGCGGCCATGGGTGCCTGGGCCGCGGCAGGTGACCGACGGCAGATCGTGTCGATCAGCGGCGACGGTGGTTTCGGCCAGTACATGGGCGAGCTGACCACCGCCGTGAAGTACGGCATGAACATCACTCACGTGCTGCTGAACAACGGCGAGCTGGGCAAGATCAGCAAGGAGCAACGAGCGGGCAGCTGGGACGTGTGGCAGACCTCACTGCACAATCCAGATTTCTCACAGTTTGCAGAGAACTGCGGCGCGCTCGGTTTGCGGGTCACTGCGGTGGATCAGCTGGAGGCCGCACTGACCAAGGCCCTCAGCCATCCCGGGCCAGCGCTGGTTGAGATCATGACCGATGTCGAGTTGATCTGAGGGGAGTCTGCGCCACAGGTCTCCTTCTGTGCGATGGTCCGGGCGGCGCTGTTTCTCGCCAAGGGGGGCCGTGGCGCTCGGACAACTCGGCTGCGCCTCGTGAACTCGCTCCAGACCCCCCTTGGCGAGAAACAGCGCCGCCCTCGCCCGTGCCAGGGCAGGAGGCTCTGGCCTTCCTGGGGTTCGTTATTGCGAGGCCTGTGCTTTGCGGTCTGCCTTGGCAGGAAGGCTCACCCGGAACATGCTGTGCAGCGGACCTGTGGCGCAGGCTGGCGCGTTTGGCCGTACCCGCATAGGATCGACGGTTCGACTGTCGTCGTTCCAATCCCGGGAAAGGATTCGTCTCATGCATGGACTGCGTCTTCTCGCCAGCTCATGTCTGGCCGCCTTGCTGATCGCTCCGATCGGCTCGTCTCAATCATCGGTCATTCACCCTGACTTGCGTCAGCACATGGATGACGCCGCCCCTGGTACGCGCATCGAGAGCTACGTGGTCATGTCAAACCAGCTCTCTCTCGAGTGGTTCGAGCAACGGACTGGCGGGATGAGTCCGAGAGAGGCCCGGGCCTACGTGGTCGAGCAGCTCAAGGCCCACGCTGGCGAGACGCAGGTGGGTGTGCGGGCCTACCTCGATGCACAGGTGGTGGCGGGCCGCGCGGAAGTCACCCAGGTCTTGTGGATGGGCAACGCGGTCTTCTTCGACGCCGAGCCGTCCGTGATCGAAGGGCTGGCCCAGCTGGCCGGCATCGATCGCATTCGCCGCAACGTGGATGAGGGCAAGGTGGCCTACGAAGACTCGGCGCCCAGCCCAAGCGCACCCCGGGCGGGGGGCGGCGGGGTGACCGAGCCGAACATCGTCCAGCTTCAGGCCCCGTTGCTCTGGAACCTGGGCTTCAAGGGCCAGGGCATCTTGATCGCCAACATCGACAGTGGCGCCACCTGGACCCACCCTGACCTGGTCAAGCGCATCTGGCGCAACCCCGCCGAGATGAACAACGGCATCGACGACGACGGCAACGGCAAGATCGACGACCTGGTGGGTTGGGACTTCGCCAACAACAACAACGACCCCACATCGTCCTCGACCCATGGCACCAACACCTCTGGCCTGATGGTCGGCGACGGCACCAACGGCAAGACCACGGGAATGGCCGTGGGCGGCAAGATGATGGTCTGCGAGATCTCCGGCGAAGCGGACGCCTGGGCCGCGCAACAGTACGCCATGGAGTCCGGCGCTGACGTGGTCAGCTCCAGCCACAGCTACAAGTGGCCCTTCAACCCCAAGCCCGACTACCACATGCACCGTCAGCTCTGCGAGATGGAGCTGGCTGGCGCGGTCATCCACGCCAACTCGATCGGCAACCAGGGCAACCAGACGGGCAGTGGCTACCCGATCCCCTGGAATGTCTCTGTGCCGGGCAGCTGCCCCCAGCCCTTCGGTAATCCCGAGGCGGCCCTGGGCGGACGGAGCTCTGTGCTCGGTTGCGCCGGAATCCACGTCTCGGATGATTCGCTCTACACCAGTTCGGGCCAGGGTCCGGCGGCGTGGGAGGACATCACCACCTACGACCCGGGTTTCCCCCACAGCCAGAACCCCGACTTCTGGGACTACCCCTGGGGCGGCACCATGGCTCCCACGGATGGTTTGCTCAAGCCAGACATTGCCACCTACACCGACAGCGTGACGAGCACCACCAACAGTGGCGCCTACTCGAGCTTCGGCGGCACGTCGGCGGCCACGCCCCAGCTGGGCGGCGGCATGATGCTGCTGCGGGACGTGCAGCCCGAGGCCTATCCCCGGCACATCGCCGCGGCGATCGAGTTGACCGCCGTTGACCTGGGCCCGCCAGGAAAAGACTCTCGTTTCGGCGCGGGAAAGTTGCAGGTCTTTGACGCCGGTCGCCGGCTGGTGCTTCTGGGCCGGGCGTTCAACCAGACGCCGGCGCTCGGTCAGCAGCTGGCCTTCGACATCTTCGGTCAACCCAACACCACGTCGTATGCCTTCTACTCGAACGGCATCGTCAACTCGACGTCTTCGCTCAACCTGGTCCAGCCCTTCTTCCTGCTGGGCACGGCGAACCTCGACTCCACCGGCAGGGGCGCCCTCTCGGTCATCATTCCGCCCGTGGCCTCCTTGGTCGGCACCTATTACTTCCAGTTCGGTGCCCAGAACCAGGACCCGGCTTGGGGTGGCGGCGTGCTGCTGTCCGTGCCTGAGCTGGTCAACGTCACCAACTGACCGCACGACACAGAACAGCCCGTCTGGGCTCAGAACACAACAACACGCCGTCGGGAACCCTTGTTCTCGGCGGCGTGCGTTCGTTGAGCCCCGTGTAGGTTGGCGGCTTCTCTCAATGGGGATAGGCTGATCGTCCGCAGAGTGCCCAAGTCGCTCTCCTCGACGGAATCTGATCGCAATGTCCCATGGCCGTGCTCTCGTGACGTCTCTGGTCGTGACCCTGTGGCTCACGGCGATGCCCGCCGTGGTTCAGGGTCAGGCCACGTGGTGGCCAGCGGAGGCTGGCGGCACGGGGCACTTCTACGAGCCGGTCTTGGCTCCCGACGGCATCAGTTGCGCCGATGCCGCAGCGGACGCTTTCGCTCGGGGTGGCTATCTGGCCACGCCCACCACCTCGGCAGAGAACACCTTCTGCTACGACCTGATCAGCGATCCCGCTTACTGGTTCGTGTCGTCGAACGCGAGCCTTGGCCCTTGGCTGGGCGGACTGCAGACGGCAGGCAGCAGCGAACCGGCGGGGGGCTGGCAGTGGCCCTCTGGCGAGCGTTGGTCCTATGAGGCCTGGGCTCCCGGTGAGCCGAACAATCTCAACGGCATCGAGTCGCGGCTGCAGTTCATCGCGCTGGGCACGGCCACGAGCGCGCTCTGGAACGACGCGTACGAACACGACGATCGCATGCTGGGCTACGTGGTCGAGTACGACCAGGCGCCGCCCTTCATCAACTGGGGAGGCGCTGTCTCAGGTGCGGGTCCCCTGCCTGTGCTCACGGCCACGGGCGCCATGGCCCTCGGGGCGAGCCTCGAACTCACCGTGACCAACGCTCCTCTCGGTGGCGTGGCCCACCTGGTCCTTGGCCTCTCTCCGCTCAACGTGCCGCTGTGGAACGGCATCCTCGTGCCAGCGCCTGACGTTCTCCTGCTGAATCTCCCCGTGGATCCCACAGGCACGGTTTCGCAGGTGGCGCCCTGGCCGCCCGGTGTCCCCGGCGGCATCGACTTGTGGTTTCAGTATTGGATGCCGGACCCCACCGCCAGCAAGGGCTGGGCCGCCAGCGACGGCGTACAGGGTACGTCGCTCTGACGAGCCGTGCAGAGAGCGCCGCGCTCGGGGCTTGGCGCTCATCTCGGACGGCCCTGTTGGTGCTCGGCCCGTAGGGGCTCAGTCGCCTTTGAGCTGTGCGTTGGGCATCATGGAAGGCCATGGTGTCTCCCCTGCAGATCGAGAAGAAGCTGGCGGTGCGTCTGTGGCTGCACCGGCAGGGGCTGGTCCGACCGCGCACCAAGAGCTTGACGAAGGCCCGCTTCCTCGACCACTTGCAGCGCACCGGCGGACTACAACTCGACAGCATCAACGTGCTCGACCGGGCGCACTACCTGACCCTGTGGAGCCGCTACGGCACCTACGATCGATCTCACGTTGACCGCTGGATCTACCGTGACCGCCTGGCCTATGAGTACTGGGGCCACGAGGCCTCGGTGTTGCCTGCGTCGAGTCTGCCCTTGAGCAGGCGGCGCATGCGTCGTTGGAAACCCAGCGGCGCCTGGTGGGCGGAGCGCATGCCCACCACGGTATCTGTGCGTCGTGTGCTGGCGCGGCTTCGTCGCGAAGGCCCGCTCGAGAGCGTGAACTTCGAGCGCACAGACGGTCTGGCCTGGAAGGAAGACAAGCGGGCCCTGCAGATCATGTGGCAGCAAGGCCGGGTCGCGGTCAGCAGCCGCAAGCACTTCAGGCGTGCCTACGATCTGGGGGCGCGGGTCTACGGAGAGGGGCCAGCCGCCAGCTTGCCCGAGTACCTGGACAGCTGGCTGTTCACCGGGCTCTCCGGAAACGGTGTGGCCAGCGAGCAGCACCTCACCGGCTACTTCACCTCGCCGCGGCTGAAGGCGGACGAACGGCGCCGTGTCATCGCTCGCAACCTGGCCTCGGGAGCCATCGTCGAGGTCAAGGTGTCGGGCTGCCCCGGGCGCTGGTTCGCCTTGCCTGAGCATCTGCAGGGTCTCGAACGGCTGGCCGCTCCCGAGGGCACGACCCTGCTCTCACCCTTCGACTCGTTGCTCTGGCAGCGGGCCCGGGCCGAGCAGCTGCTGGACTACCACTACCGGGTCGAGATCTACGTCCCCCCGGCGAAGCGTCAGTTCGGTTACTACGCCTTGCCGATCTTGCACCAGGGGCGTCTGGTGGGACGGCTCGACCCGAAGCTCCATCGGCAGGAACGGCGCCTGGAAATCCGGTCCCTGGCATTGGAACCCGGCGTGAGCAGGGATCCAGGCCTCGATCGCGGCCTGGCCGAGGCCTTGCAAGAGCTGGCCAGCTTCGTGGACGCCGACTCCCTGACCCTGCCCCGAGGCTGGAAGAAGCTGCTGGGCTAGC
>CAZIAK010000082.1:0-4774 GCA_964537035.1 uncultured Phycisphaerales bacterium
GCGCGCTCGTCTTCGAAGCCCTTGCGCCCCATGAGGCCGTAGGTGGCGATCTTGCCGCCCTCGACGCCGGGCTGATCGAAGGCGTTGACTCCGTAGCACTCGCCACCGAAGGCTGTGGCGATCTGCATCCACAGGACCCACTCGCCTACGTGGTACGCGTCGACCTTGGGAAACGTGATCTCGGCGTTGGGACGTCCCGCCGCCGTGAGCGCCAAGCGGGTGGCACGACACTCGGCGTCGAGCAGGGTGCCGAAGCCCTGGCCGCCCAGGTACGACAGGCCCTCTAGTCCCTCGGGCGGCGCGGGGATGGTCACGTCGTCGTGCTCGGCCACGCGCAAGAAGGTGAAGACCTTGTTGTTCGGGCCCTCGACAAAAAGCTGCACCTGGCTGTGCTGATCCGTGGCGCCGATAGCCGCGTGGGGCAAGGGGCCGACGCCCGCTCCTGAGGCATCGATCTTGCCCAGGCTCTCGGCGGCCAGCTGCACCAGCCACTCGCCGAGCAGGCGCAGGCGATGGCTGTAGGGGAACAGCACCTGTACGTCCATCTGGCGCTTGGTGTCGAGCAGATGATGGGTGGCTGCGATCAAGGCCGCCGGGTTGGCCGAGAAGTCTGCGGACAGGCAGCGCTCTCGCCCCGCGGCGGCGCCGTCCATGAGTGCGCTGAGGTCCCAGCCCAACAGCGCGCCTGGCACGAGCCCCACGGGGGTCAGCACGCTGAAGCGGCCGCCCACGTTGGCTGGCACGGTGAACGTGGTCAGACCGTGGGTCGTGGCGAAGGGGCGCAGAAAGCCGTGCTCGGCGTCGGTGGTCACCACCACGTGATCGGTCCAGCGATCCCCCACCGCAGCCTTGAGGCGGTCGAGAAAGAGCAAGAACTGGGACATGGTCTCGGCGGTCGAGCCCGACTTGCTGATCACGTTGAACAACGTGCGCTCGGGGTCGCAGACCCGCAGGACACCGTTGACCAGCGCCGGGTCCACGTTGTCTACAACGAACAGCCGTGGACGGTCGCCGTCGGGGGAGACCTCGTTGAAACCCGGTGAGAGCGCCGCGTGGAGCGCCGAGGTGCCCAAGGCCGAGCCGCCGATGCCCAGCACCACCACATTGTCGTAGCGGCCCTTCACCGACGCGGCCCAGTCGCTCACGGCGGCCACGGTCTGCCGGTCGTCGGGCAGATCGAAGAAGCCCAACTCGCCCGAGGCCCGGCGACCTTGCAGAGCCTGAAGCTGGCCGGGGTGGGCCGCCGCCGCTGCGGCCAGCCACTCGGGATCGACGCCCAGCGCACCCTGGGGGCCGCCGCTCATGAGGCAGGTGTAGTCGAGGCTCAGGGCCATGGGGTGGTCTCGCTCTGCGAAATCGGGGGAGAAGCGACAGGGGGCCGACGAGAATAACCGGACCGGCGCCTCGGGCGAGCAGGCCAGCCGAGACGGGGCGGGCTCGACGCGAGCAGTGGTGGCGGCTCACGCCCCACCGGCTCAGTGGCCAGGCTGACCTCGCGCTGCCTACCGTCACCGACCAGCCACCGCACCAGGGCACCCGCCGACCACATCCCCCGGTTATCCTCGGCGGCCATGAGCCTGCCCAAACTCCATAGTCGTCGCGATCTGACCCACAGCCTGGCCCACGTCCTGGTCAGCCGGCCGATCACGGTCTTCATGCTGTTCCTCACGCTCATCGGTACGGGCGTGCTGGCCTACATGCGCATCCCCCTGACCCTGCTGCCGGGCGGGCTGTCCGAGTCGAGCCTTTCCGTGGGCTTCCCCTACCCGGGGGCCGGGCCCAAAGAGGTCGAAGACCAGATCACCCGACCGGTCGAGGAAGAGCTGCGCACGATCCCGGGCATCACCGAAATCTTCTCGGTGAGCTCTGAGGGCTACGCGAACATCAACGTGTCCTTCGGGCCCCAGTCCGACATGGACATGGCTTATGCCGAGGTGCGCGACCGGGTCGAGCGCATCCGCGGACTGCTGCCCCCCGAGATGGATCGCTATCGCATCCGTCGCTGGAACAGCAACACCGACATGCCCGTGATGTGGATCGGCGTCCAGTACAACGAAGACGCTCCCGACCCCTTCGGCGCCATCGAGCGCATCGCCGTGCCGCGCCTCGAAGCGGTGGACGGCGTGGCCCAGGTCGGGCTGCACGGCGTGGTCGACGAGGCCGTTCGCATCTTCGTCGACATCGACAAGAGCGCCGGCTACGGCATCAACCTCGGCGACGTCATCGGCAAGATGCAGGGGGACAACTTCACCATGCCTGCGGGGCAGGTCGACGATGGCGGCCGCTCCTTCGCCCTGCGCATCGACGCCCGTTACCAATCGCAGGAAGAGATCGAGAACTACCCCATCGGCCAAGGGCTGGTGCTCTCGGACATCGCCGAGGTCGTACGCTCCCGGGGCTACCGCGACTCCGTGTGGCGCATCAACGGTCGAGCCTCGGTGGGCATGGACATCAGCCGGGAGTCCGACGAGAACACCATCGCCGTCTGCAGCCGTCTCGAAGACGTCATCGAGACCCTGCGCGAAGACCCGCGCCTCGCAGACGTGAGCTTCAACGTCTTCTTCAACCAGAAAGAGACCATTCTCGACGCGGTGGACGGCCTCAAGGGCTCGGCCCTCTGGGGCGGACTCTTCGCCATCTTCGTGCTGTTTTTCTTCCTGCGCGACATGCGCATGACCTTCTTGGCTGCCCTGGCCATCCCCGCCTCGTTGCTGTCCGCAGTGATGGCTGTCTACTTCAGCGGCGAGACCCTCAATCTCGTCTCCCTCGCCGGCTTCACTCTGGGCATCGGCATGCTCGTGGACAACGCGGTGGTGGTGATCGAGTCCATCGCCCGGCGAAGAGACATGGGCGACAAGGCACAGGACGCAGCGTCCATGGGCGCCAGCGACGTGGGCATCGCAGTGCTCACCGCGACCTTGACCTCCATCGTGGTCTTCTTGCCCCTGGCCTTCATGGACGGCGACCGCAACACCAAGGTGCTGATGAAACAGGTGGGCCTGCCCATCTCCTGGTCGCTCATGGCCTCGCTCGTGGTGGCGCTGATCTTCTTGCCCACCTTCGCCGCCAGGCTCATGCGCGGTCGCAAGGCCCGAGCGGCCAGCCACCTTGAGGGAGGCCGGCGCATGGAGCGTGCCTACGCGTCCTGCCTCACCTGGGCCCTGGGTCATCGTTTCGGCGCCTTCTTGATGCTGATGCTGGTCATCGGCGTGGCTCAGTGGTGCGGTGCCAACCTGCGCTCCAGCAACGCCCAGAATGGCGAAGACAACGGCGTGCGCATGAGCATCGAGGTGCCCTCCAGCTACCTCCTCGCGGAAACCAACGGCGTCTTCGAGACCTACGAAGCCTGGGCCCGGGAGCACATGGAGGAATGGAACTTCGAGTTCTACTCGGTCAGCTTCAGCCGCCGCGGGGGCCAGGTCAGCTTCTATCCCGCCGAGGACGCCACCGAAGTCGAGCGAGACGCCCTGCCAGATCTGCTGCGGGAAAACGCTCCCCAGCTGCCCGGGGTCAAGGCCACCGTGGGACGGGAGCAACAGGGCGGCAAGGAGATGCGCATCGACCTGACCGGCCCAGACTCAGAGGTCCTGGCAGGTCTCAGCGAAGAGCTCCGTGACCGCCTGGAGCTGCTGCAGTTCACCGACGGCGAAGGCACACGCCCGCTGTTCGACAACGTGCGCACCGACCTCGACCGCGGCCTGGACGAAGTGCACCTCATGGTCGATCGGGAACGGTCATCGCTGCTGGGCGTCGACCCGGACGGCCTGCGGGGCATGGTCTCGTGGGGCCTGGGCGGCCAGCGCCTGCCCGACATGCAAGAAGGCGACCGGGACGTGCGGGTGCAGATCGAGTACGGGCAGAGCGACGAAGAGAGCCTGGAGTTCCTGCGCAATCTGGGGCTCTTCACCAACATCGGCACGGTGGTGCCCCTGTCCGCCGTGACCCGGCTCAGCTTCGACAAGGCCCTGGGCTCCTTGGTGCGCCGGGACTCGCGCACCACCATGGGCGTCACCGCCATGCCCGTGAGCGACAACCTCTTCGCCGTGTCCCGAGAGGTCAAGGCCGCGCTCAAGGACATGCCCTTCCCTGAGGGCTACACCTCGAGCACCGAGGGCGGGCAGGACGACTTCAACGCAGACATGACCGAGCTGTTTCTGACCCTGGGATTCTCCGTGGCCCTGGTCTATCTGCTCATCGCCATCCTGCTCGAGTCGGTGGTGCTGCCCTTCTCGATTCTGGTCTCCATCGTGCTCGCCCTCATGGGCGTGAACATCACCTTGTGGCTGACCAACAGCTCCATGCAGACCATGGTGGGTGTGGGCATGGTGCTGCTCGCGGGCATCGTGGTGAACAACGCGATCCTCCTGCTCGACCGGGTGCAGCGCCTACGGGCCAGCGGCATGTCCCGCCTCGACGCCCTGGTACGCGGGGGCAAAGACCGGCTCCATCCCATCTTGATGACCGCCTTGACCACCATCTTCGGGCTCATGCCCATGGCCGCGCCCCAGTACTTCCCCGGCCAGAAGCAGGGCTCGGGGTACGAGGGCATGGCCATCACCGTCGCCGGGGGCCTGGCCTTCTCCACCCTCTTCACCCTGCTCGCCGTGCCCCTGTTCTACACGTATTTCGATGACCTGGGCCGGATCTTCAGCAGCATGATGCCCTGGTCTCGGCAGGAGGCAGACCCACCTCGCAGCAGCGACACAGAAGCCGGTCTGGCGTCCCCCGTCTTTGCCGACCACTCCCCGGCGGGACAAGCGGCCCTGCTCGCACC
>CAZIAK010000082.1:4874-8472 GCA_964537035.1 uncultured Phycisphaerales bacterium
GGGTGCGCACCCTCGGGTTCAGCTGAGCAGCGGCAGCAGTACGGTGAAGCACGAGCCCCTGCCCGGGGTAGACACCACCCGGATGTCCCCTCGGTGGGCCTCCACCACAGAGCGCACGGTGGCCAGCCCCAGCCCTGAATTGCGCTCGGAGCCCTTGGTGCTGAAGAAGGGCTCGAAGATGCGCTGAACGGTCTCGGCTTCCATGCCATCCCCCTCGTCGCTCACCGAGAGGCGTACGTACTCACCCGGCGGCAGACGCTCGTCGCCGGGCAAGACCGACGACACCAGGGCTTCGATCTTCAACGTGCCGCCGTGGCGCAACGCGTCGCGAGCGTTGCCCACGAGGTTGAGCAGCACCTGCTCGAACTGCAGGCGATCGATGCCCACCAGCAAGGTGCGAGCGCTGCGCCGCCAGACCAGCTGCCCCCGGTTGGACACCAGCTTCTGCAGCACCACCATCAGCTCTTCGGTGGTGGCGGACACGTCCAGCAACGGCGGCGCGGCCGCTTCGGGACGGCCCGTGTCGAGCAGCTGCCGGGCCAGTGCGCAGCAGCGCTCGGCGGCGGTCAAGATCCCCTCGAGATCGGGATGGCGAGGGTCGTCCTCGGGCAGGGTCTTCTGTAGCAGCGAGCCATAGCCAGAGATGGTGGTCACCAGGTTGGCGATGTCATGAGCCACGCTCCCCGCCACCCGCCCCATGGACTCGAAGCGCGCGGCCTCGGCCGAGTCCCCTGAAGCCGGCTCGCCGCCCTGAGGCCAGCGGAGCTGCCCCTTCGCAGGTGTGCCAGCGCACTCGTCGGTGTCGGCCAGGAGGGGTGCCGCGGGCTCCGGCCTATCGGGCTCAGCCATGGACACGTCAGCAGGGATCGGCCTGGGGGAGCAGCCACGGAGGGCCGCTTTGGGGACAGCGCCGAACGGCGGATCTGGAGGACAAACCAGATCTGAGCAACTCAAGACACCTTGGACAGGTGACCTGCGGGACGGAATCCGTAGAATCCGCCGACATGTCCAACTCCATCACGCAAACTCCCGTCCCGACGAACGAACCGATCCTCTCCTACGCGCCCGGCAGTGCCGAACGGGCCACGCTGAAGGCTGCCTTGGCAGCTGGCCGCGCCGAAGAGGTCGATATCCCCCTCATCATCGGTGGGAAAGAGCTGCGGCCGTCGAAAACTTTCACGGTCACAGAACCCCACGACCACCAGCACGTCTTGGCCACCTGTCACGCAGGTGATGGCGAGTCTGTCGCGTTGGCTGCTACGTCAGCTGCCGCGGTCGCCGAAGACTGGGCAGCCATGGACTTCGATGATCGGGCCGCCATCTTCTTGCGCGCCGCCGACCTGCTCGCGGGGCCGTGGCGAGCGCGGGTGAACGCGGTGACCATGCTCGGGCAGAGCAAGACATCGTTCCAGGCAGAGATCGACTCGGCCTGCGAGCTGATCGACTTCTTCCGCTACAACGTGGCTTACGCCCGGCAGATCCACACCATCCAGCCTGACTCGGCCCCCGGCCTGTGGAACCGCTGCGAGTACCGCAACCTCGAGGGCTTCGTGTTCGCGGTCACGCCGTTCAACTTCACCTCCATCGCCGGCAACCTGCCCTCGGCCCCGGCGCTCATGGGCAACACCTGCCTCTGGAAGCCCGCGTCCACCGCAGCCCTCTCCGGCTACGTCTTGATGCAGCTGTTCAAGGAGGCCGGACTGCCCGACGGCGTGATCAACTTCGTGCCCGGTTCTGGCGCGAGCATCGGCGACCCGGCCCTGGCCCACCCTGACCTGGCGGGCGTGCACTTCACCGGTTCGACCGGCGTCTTCCAGAACATGTGGAAGACCGTGGGCGACAACATCGCCAGCTACAAGAGCTACCCACGACTCGTCGGCGAGACCGGCGGCAAGGACTTCATCTTTGCCCACCACAGCTCTGACGTGGACAAGCTGGCCGTGGCCATGCTGCGGGGCTCGTTCGAGTTTCAGGGGCAGAAGTGCTCGGCGGCCAGCCGGGCCTACATCCCCCGCTCGATATGGGGCGACGTGCGCGACCGCTTGGTGGCCGACGTGGCTCAGATCTCCATGGGCGACCCCTGCGACTTCAGCAACTTCATGGGCGCCGTGATCGATCGCCGCAGCTTCGACAAGTGCAAGCGCTACATCGACAACGCCGCCGCTGACAGCAGCTGCAAGATCCTGGTGGGCGGTGGCTGCGATGACAGCAAGGGCTGGTTCGTCGAGCCCACGGTGATCGAGACCACCGACCCCAACGCTGCCTCCATGTGCGAGGAGATCTTCGGCCCGATCCTCACGGTCTACGTCTACGACGACGCCGATTTCGACGAGACCTTGACCCTCTGCGACGAGGGCTCTCCCTACGCGCTCACCGGGGCCATCTTCGCCCGGGAGCGGACGGTTCTGGCCACCATGTCCGACCGCCTGCGCCACGCCGCGGGCAACTTCTACATCAACGACAAGCCCACCGGGGCGGTGGTGGGTCAGCAGCCCTTCGGCGGCGGACGGGCCTCCGGCACCAACGACAAGGCCGGCTCCATGCTGAACCTGCTGCGCTGGACCTCGGTGCGCACCATCAAAGAGACCTTCGTGGCCGCCACCGACTGGCGCTACCCGCACATGTCAGAGAGCTGAGAGGCTTGTTCCAGCGCTCGGCCAGGCACCGCCGCCAGCAGCTGATCATGAACGGGCGCTGGTGGCTCCTGCTCGCGATGGTCTGCCTGACCCCTGGCTGCAGCGCGCCTGCCGTCAGCCCTCCCCCGCCTGCACCACTCGAGCTGGTGGTGGCCTCTGACCTGGACAACATGCCCTTCGCCGGGGTCGACGCAGCCGGCCGTCCCCAGGGTCGGGACGTCGAGATGATGGTAGCCCTGGCCGCTCAACTGGGACGCCCGCTGCGCTGGGAACGCATGCCCTTCGACCAGCTGCTGGCTGCCGTGCAGACCTCCACGGTCGATCTGATCTGCGCCACCATGGGCATCACCAGCGAGCGAGAAGAGGTGGTCGATTTCAGCGATCCCTACTTCTCCACGGCCATCGAAGTGGTGGTTCGCCGGGGTCCGAGAGAGCCCCGACGTTGGGCCGATCTCGACGGACGCAAGGTCGCCGCTGGCCAGGGCACCACGTCAGAGCGGGCCGTGCGTCGCGTGCTACCCCAGGCCGTGGGCGTCTACGAGAACAAGTCCCAGCAAGGGGCCTACGAGCGACTGACCAGCGGCGCGGTAGACGGCCTGGCCATGGACGGCCCCAACGCCCTGGACCTGGTACGCCAACACGGCGACGAGCTCACGCTGCTGCTCACCCCCCTCGCTGCAGAACGGTACGGGCTCGTGGTGGGCAGTGGTCAACTCGCGCTCCGGTCGGCGATCAATCGCGGGCTGGTGGCACTGCGCCGAGACGGCACCATCGCTGCCCTCGACGCCCGCTGGGGCCTGCAGCCCACAGATTGACAACACCTGGGACAGGGTCTGGAGTCATCTCCCTCATGACCTCTCCCACGACTCTGGCAGACCGCTCCCGTTGCCCACCGCACAGGGCACGATCTGCTGGGCCCTGAGCCCCCTGATGCCGTCAGCGATGTCATCGGCGATGTCATC
>CAZIAK010000082.1:8572-13665 GCA_964537035.1 uncultured Phycisphaerales bacterium
TCTGCTGGGCCCTGAGCCCCCTGATGCCGTCAGCGATGTCATCGGCGATGTCATCAGCGGTGTCATCCGGGTGCCGTCGAGCGCCGTACCGATTCTGGTACAGTTCCGCCCCCAAATCGCCTTGTCATAGAGAGGGAACCCCTATGCGTTCGCTGCTGTCCTCCACATCCGTCTTGTCCCACTTGTTCACACCGCTGCTCGGCTTCGCGCTGCTCACAACCAGCGGTTGTGCCACGGTGACAGATTCGCCCGAGTCCGCAGCCAGCGATAGCCAGGCCGAAGCGACCGACGCCGCAGACAAAGCAGCTGACGGCGCCGCCACTGAGACCGCAGACGCGGGCAAAGCAGATGCGGCCCCTGAAGCGAAGAGCGACAACGGTGGCAACGGCGACGCCGCCAAGGCAGCCAAACCAGCGCCCAAGAAAGACGAGAAGTCAGAAGAAGAGAAGCGCGACGAGGCCCAGAAGAAGTGGGACAAGGCCATCGACGAACTCGAAGAGTCTCGCGGCTTCTTCACCACCTGGCACGACGAGGACAAGCTGCTGCTTGAGCTCGACGCCAAGTCCATGGGACGACAGTTCCTTTACTGGGCCAACCTGCTCTCCGGTCTGGGCAACGGCAGCGTCTACCGCGGCGCCATGCTCTCCGACTCGGGCCAGGTGCTGCGCTTCGAGAAGCGTGGCAAGAAGCAGGTGGTGCTCATGGCCGAGAACACCAACTACTTCCCCGGCGAAGACGCTCAAGAAGACCGGGCCCTGCGCGCGGTGCTGAGCGAAGGCTTCATCAAGAGTTTCGACATCGCCGCCGAGCTTGAGCACGAAGGCAAGGTGCTCATCGATGTGGGCAGCTGGTTGAAGTCCGACTTTCTCAAGGTAGCCAAGGGCATCTCTGGCAGTGGTTTCTCCGCCAACGCCAAGCTCTCGCTCATCGACGAGATCAAGGCCTACCCGCGCAACATCGAAGTGCTGCTCGACATGGTCTACACCAGCAGCAACGGCAACCAGGGCAACTCGACCATGGCCGATGGTCGTGGCGTCAACGTGCGGGTGGCCCACTCGTTCGTGGCCCTGCCCGAAGACGGTTTCAAGCCCCGCGAGTTCGACCAGCGCGTGGGCTATTTCTACACCGAGCGGAAGAACATCTTCGATCGTCTCTCCGGCGACGGCGTGACCCGCTTCGCGAACCGCTGGCGGCTGGTCAAGAAAGACCCCACCGCCGAGGTCAGCGAGCCGGTCGAACCCATCGTCTACTGGATCGACAACAACACGCCCAAGGAGTACCGGGGCGCGGTGAGAGAGGCCATCGAGTCCTGGGAGCCCGCCTTCCGCAAGGCTGGTTTCCTCAACGGCATCGTGGCCAAGCAGATGCCCGACGACGCCGAGTGGGACGCAGCCTCCGTCGACCACGCCGTGGTGCAGTGGTCTGACGACGAAAACCTGGGTTTCGCCATCGGCCCCTCCCGCGTGGACCCCCGCACGGGCGAGACCATGGACGCCGACATCACCATGCAGGCGACGTTCTTGAACATCTACGCCCACCGCTTCGACGTCTACCTGTCGAAGATGGCGGCCACCACCAAGGAGGAACTGCTCTCCCAGTACGCGACCTCCAAGCTGCCTCCCATCGAGGGCATGGACGCCCGCAGCCACCAGTGCCTGATGCAGAGTGAAGAGCGGGCCATGCAGGTGGCCTTCGGCGCCAGCATGTTGCCGTACCTCGACACGGACACCAGCAAGGCAGAGTACCTGCACGCCATGATCCGCGAGGTGGCCGCCCACGAGGTGGGTCACACCCTGGGCATGCGGCACAACTTCAAGGCCTCCACCTGGCGCGGCCTCGACGGCCTCGGTGACGACGACTCCACCATGGACTCGGGCATCACCGGTTCGTTCATGGACTACCCGGCGGTCAACATGGCCGGGCCCGGCGAGGAGCAGGGCGAGTTCTTCCAGTCCCACGTGGGTCCCAACGACATCTGGACCATCGAGTGGGGCTACACCGAGTTCGGCAGCAACGCCGAGAAGCGCCTGGAGAAGATCGCGGCTCGTTCCCCTGAGGCCGGCCTCGACTTCGGCACCGACGAGGACAGCTTCATCGGCGACGCCCTCTGCGTGGTGTGGGACATGGGCGCCGACCCGGTGGCCTTCGCCCAGAGCCAGCTGGACCTGGTCACCTGGGGCCTCGAGGCCATGGACGAGCGAGCGGTCGAAGACGGCGACGCCTTCAACGAGTACGCCCGGTACTACTCTCGCTTCGACGGCCACTATCGCCGTCAGCTGGCAGGCCTTGAGCGTTTCCTCGGTGGCTACACCTTCAACCGCGATGTGGTCGGTCAAGAAGGCGGCCGGCAGCCCATCGTCCCGGTGGACGCCGCCCTGCAGAAGAGCGCCCTCGACATGCTCGTCGACACCGGCCTCTCCTGGTCTGGCGGCATCCCCGATGAGCAGCGGCTCAAGTTCGCCAACGCCAAGCACGGCCCCTTCGGTGAATGGTTCGACTTCTGGAGCTTCGACCCCATCCCGCAGATGGTCAACCGGGCTCGTTTCTCGGTGCTGATCCCGCTCATGGACACGTCCATGTACGAGCGCCTCGACAGCCAGAACCGCATCACCAAAGACCCTGCTCTTGAGCTGCACACCGTGGCCAACCGGGTGTTCGACGCGGTCTGGGGCGACGCCCCCGACGAGTACGACCTGTGGACCCAGTCGGATTGGGTCAACCTGTGCATCAGCAGCGTCGAGCGCGACTCGACCCCGAAGGTCACCGCGTTGTTCGACAGCCTGCTCCGTCGGGCCTCCGCCCAGCTCGCCGACTACCAGGCCTCCAGTGACGCGGCCCTCTCGGCTCACGGTCACTGGCTCGCCGGTCGCATCACCCGTTACCGCGAGCGGACACAGGTTCAGTTCTGAGTTCAGGCCTGAACAACCGCACCGTCCAAGCCCTCGCCGGACTCCCTGACGCCCCGGGAGTCAAAGCCCAACTCGACGAGCGCTTGGATCGTTGGAACAACGACCTCGCCGCTGCCCAGGCTCGTGTCTCGAGCCTGGGTACGGCGAGGTTGCTGGTTTTCTTCGCCACCCTGTTCGGCGGCCTAGCGGTGCTCAAGACCGCCCCCACCTACGCGGGCTGGCTGCTCATCCCCATGGGCGCGTTCGTGGCCCTGGTCCTGTCCCACAGCAAGGCGAGCCTGCTCGCGGCCAGGGCTCAGCTCGCCACGACCTGGTACGAGGGCGCCGTCGCCCGCCGCCACAACACGTGGGCCGGCCTGGGGCACGACGGCGCGGGCCTGGTAGACGAGGCTCACCCCTACGCTCGCGACCTGGATCTGTTCGGCAAGGGCTCCCTGTTCGAGCTGCTCTGCACCTGTCGCACCGGGTTGGGCCGCAGCACCCTGGCCCACTGGCTCACCCATCCCGCCAGTGGAGACAAGGCACGGGCCCGCCAGCAGGCGGTGCTCGAGCTGGCCTCCCAACTCGATCGCCGGGAGCAGCTGGCTCTGCTCGACCCCCAAGGCGAGGGTGATCTCGACGGTGATGCGCTCTGCGACTGGGCCGCTGCCGACCCTGTGAACGTCAGCCTGGTCCACAGGATCGTCGCCGTGCTGCTGGGCCTGTTCAGCGTGGCAGCGATCATCGCCTGGGAGGTCTACGGCATGGGCCTGGGCCCCCTGGCCATGGCCGTCGTGCTTTGCGTGGCGCAGGACCAGCTGCTGCCCAAGCGGCTCAAGGGCGTGGACAGCGGCGCTCAGCTCGCAGACGCGGGCCTGCCCCTGCTGGTGGGGCTGCTGCAGTCCCTCGAAGACCAGCCCGTGGCCTGCCCCGAGCTCAGCTCGCTCAAGGAGCGCATCTGCACGCCCTTGGGCCCGCCGTCCTCGTCCGTTGATCGTCTGCGCAAGCTGGTGGCAGGGCTGGAGAACGCCAAACTCAACCCCTTCTTCGCCCCCGTCGCGTTTCTGCTGCGCTACAAGGTGCACCGTCTGTGGGCCATCGAGTCCTGGCGACAGGTGGCCGGGCCGTCCATCGCCGAATGGATCGACGCCGCCGGCGAGTACGAGGCCCTGGTCGCCCTGGGCAGCTACGCCTACGAGCACCCCGATGACGTCATGCCAGACATCGTCGAGGGCCCGGCTCAGCTGCACGCCAGCGCCATCGCCCACCCCCTGCTGCCGACGGACGGCGCCGTCACCAACGACGTCACGCTCGACGACGACCACGCCCTGCTGCTGATCAGCGGCTCGAACATGTCCGGCAAGAGCACGCTCCTGCGCACCATCGGCAGCAGCGTGGTGCTGGCCCTCGCCGGCGCTCCCGTGCGCGCCGCCAGCCTGACCCTCACGCCCTTGGCCCTGGGCGCGTCGATCCAGATCGTCGACTCGTTGCTCTCCGGCGAGTCGCACTTCTATGCCGAGATCCGCCGCCTGGCCACCATCGACGAGCTGGCCAAGCACGAACCCCAGACACTGTTCTTGCTGGACGAGATCCTCCACGGCACCAACAGCAGCGACCGTCTCGCGGGGGCGGGCGCCGTCATCGCAGGCCTCGTCGCACGGGGTGCCCTGGGCCTGGTCACCACCCACGACCTGGCGCTCACGGCCATCGCCGACAAGCTGGGAGACCGCGCGGCCAACGCCCATTTCGAGGACAGCTTGGTCGACGGGCGCATGGTCTTCGACTACCGCATGCGGGAGGGGGTCGTCAGCCGGGGCAACGCCTTGGCGCTGATGAGGTCTTTGGGGCTGGATGTCTGATTGCCAGGCGCTCTCGCGGGCGGCCGGTGCGACCTGCTGCCGGGGGGGGGAGGCCGTGGCGCTCAGACAACTCGGGAGCCTCGTGAACTCGCTCCAGACCTCCCCCCCCCGGCAGCAGGTCGCACCTCGTCGGTGGAGTGCCGGGCCGGCATGCGCGCCACGTGAAGTTCTTGGGCGTGGGGCCTTGCTTCGCTGAGGCGACGGGGTGCGCTGGGGTGACAGGGTGTGGTCAGCGAGTGCAACTCTGATTGCTGAGAGTCACGAGGACGCATGAGTGAAGAGTCTCAGGGATCTTCGCCTTCGTCGCCCAGGTAACCCAGGGCAGCCAGGTCGCCTCGGGCAGCTT
>CAZIAK010000083.1:0-2377 GCA_964537035.1 uncultured Phycisphaerales bacterium
CGCCGGGCTACTCGGCGCGCTCCCCGGGTCGTGCAGCTCGGGCGCCAGCAGCTGCATGAAGCGCACCGCCCGGCTGCCCGGCAAGGGCGACAGCTGCACCACCATCTGCCGAGCGATGAGCCCGTTCAGCAGGCCATCCAACTCGCCGAGTGATGCAATGGCCGACATGCGGCTCACCCGGCCTCGCAGCTCACCGGGAGTCTGGGGTCCCCGCAGGAGCAGCTCGGCCAGGATGGCCACGGACGGCTCGTCGAGTTCGAGGCGCTCACCGGCCTTGTGGCTGAACTTGACCACTCGGGCCGAGCGGCTGCTCACCTCGACCGCCAGGCGGTTCATGCGCAGGTCGCGGACGGCCTCGCTCACCGACTGCTCGTCGAGGTGCATCACCGGGTCCCGGTTCGACTTCTGGTTGCAGCCGTTGACCAGGGCGTTGAGGGAGATCGGATAGCTGTCCGGAGTGGTCATCGATTTCTCGATGAGCACGCCCAGCACCCGGGCTTCGGTCTTCTGCAGCGGTTGGATGGTGCCCATGGACGCGAGGATACCGCGCCGCAGTAGCCCAGCAGGCTCAGCTCGTCGATTTCTCCATCGCGTCGAGCAGGGCTTCGACCAACAGGTCGGACAACACATCAAAGGTGGCTTGACCCTCAGCGGCGCTGGCGTCCGCGGGCCAGCCGAAGTAGGCCTGGGAGCCGCCCGCCGCCTCGAAGTCGTTCTGGCCGGCCACCATGGCGTCCACCAGGCTGATCTCCACCGGGGGCAGGCCTCGGCGCAGGTCGTCCTTCACCGCCGCCGGGTCGTCGGCCATGACCAGGGACGACTCGTACTGCCCGGCGTGACAGGCGCCGCTGCGAAACTCGTCCGTGAGCCGCTCGGCCAGGCGCCGCCGGGTCACGTCTGGAAACGCGATGGCACGCCCTGAGCTGGCCTCCACCGCAGCCACGGCCCCTTTGATCGAGCCGATATGGGCGGGCTCCAGGTGCCCATTGGCCACGGCCAGGGGCTGGAAGCCGTTTTGGGCCGCAGCGGCCAAGATCGCGGTCAAATGGGCCTCTGCGGCCTCGGCAGGCAACGACATCGATCCCGAGAAGGAGGCGGCGAAGTCGGTCACCGAGTAGCTCACCGGGGGCAGGACCACGCAGGCCTGGCCCCGGGCCCTGAGCTTCGACGCGGCTCTCCGGGCCATGCCCAGGGCGATGGTCACGTCGGTGTCGAGGGGCAGGTGGGGGCCGTGGGCCTCGGTGGCCCCCACGGGCAGGATCGCGGCGCATCCCTGGGCAATCAGGGCTTCGGCGTCGGGCCAGGAGAGCTTGGCCAGGTCGCTGGGCAGGTCGGTCATGGGGGATTCCGGCGGGCGGGCCGCCATGGTACCTGCCCCGCGAGCCATGCCCACGGTCAGGCCAGCGCTGGGGCTGGTGTGGGGGCCGCCCCTGGGGTTCACGCCGGGCCGACGCTCGGCAAGGCCCCAGGCCATCCCGCAGTTCTGCGGGACGACAGCACCCCGCCCGCTCGTCCAATCTCCCGACGCTGGCTTGCGACGGCTCGGTGTCCATCCGATAGTGTGCGCCGAACGCCCCCGTTTGCGGTGGCGGCTCGTCGGCGCCTCGCCCCACGGAATGACGCAAAGATGATGTCTCTCTTGACTCGTTCGGCTCTGCTCGCCCTCGTGGTCACCATGGCCGGCTGCTCCTACCCTGGCGATCGCCTGCGGGATATCACCGACGTCCTCGACGTCAAGTACGGCACGGGCATCGCCGCCGGGGCCAAGGTCGAGCTGACCTACTACTTCGGCGCCGGGGCTGGTCTCGGCGTGCTCGGCTACACCCGCGAGTGGTACGGCCGGCGCTCCTACGAGACCTACGGCGGCACCTTCATGCACGCCGGCATCTTCGGGGTCGACGGCGGCACGGGCATGTTCCACCGCAAGGACGGCGACCAGACCTTCGCTGACCTGCACTTCGTGGTGGTCAACGTCTCCGCTTTCGCCGATCACTTCGGCAACCGGGACACGGTCTACGCCGTGGCCTTCCAGCGCCCGCCGGGCTTCGAGCCCGTGCCCATGTTCGATCGCTGGCGCCTCGGTGGCGAGTTCTTGATCCCCGGGCTGACCTTCGGGCTCTACGTGAACCTGCCTGAAATCGTAGATCTGGTCGGTGGCTTCCTGTTCTGGGATCCCGCCGGTGACGACGGCATCGGCAAGCTCGAGTTGTACGGCACCCCCGAGCAGCGCATGGTTGACCCGGAGGAGCTCGACTTCGGCTTCCCGACCTACCGCCACGCGGACGCCGACATCGACGAGTTCTGAGCGGCGCTCAGCCGGGTTGCGCGGCCAGACGTTGCGGCTTGGCCCTGGGCAACGTGCATCCCGGCGTGCAGC
>CAZIAK010000083.1:2477-9407 GCA_964537035.1 uncultured Phycisphaerales bacterium
CGACTTGGCGACCGTTGCTCAGCGAGGCTGGCTGGCCGCCAGGGCCTTGCGATCGACCTTGCCCCGATCGTTCTTGGGCAGGTCGTCGGCCCACTCGATCCAGCGGGGATAGGCGTGGGGGGCCAGCTCGGCCTTGACCCAGTCTTTCAGCGCCGTGGCGAGCGCGTCGTTGGCTGTCTGGCCTGAGGCGAGCACCACGAACGCTGCGGGCTTGACCAGCTCTTCGTCGTCCCGCCAACCCACGACGGCGGCCTGGTTCACGGCGGGGTGGTTCAGCAGGCACTCCTCGACCTTCATGGGCGCGACCCATCGTCCGCCCACCTTGAGCAGGTCGTCGGCTCGGCCTTCGTAGAAGAAGTATCCGTCGTCGTCCTCGCGGAAGAGATCGTTGGTCATGACCAGGCCGCCGGCGAAGGTCTCCTTGCTGGCCTCGTGGGCCTGCCAGTAGCACAGCGCGGCAGATTCTCCCCGGACCCAGAGTCGCCCGACCTGGCCTGTGGGCAGGGGGCTGCCCTCGTCGTCCACCACCCAGCAGTCATATCCCGGCACGGCCTGTCCCAGGCTGCCAGGGCGCACGGCCCCGGGGCGATTGCTGATGTAGATGTGAAACAGCTCGGCGCTGCCGATGCCGTCGAGGATCTCCACGCCGCAGCGCTCCAGCCAGCGCACCTGCAGCTCTTCGGGGAGCTTCTCGCCCGCGGACAGCACCAGGCGCAGGCTGGACAGATCGCGGGCGCCGCCTTCTTCTTCGATGGTGAGCATGCGCCCGATCATGGTGGGCACGGAGGTCAGCATGGTGGGCCGGTAGGTCTCGACGACGTCGAAGATCTTCTCCGGGCTGGAGCGCTCGTCGAAGAGCACGGTGCTCGCTCCCACGGCGAAGGGGAACATCAGGTTGGTGCCCGTGGCGTAGCCGAAGAAGAGCTTGGGCACACCCGCCGTCACGTCGTCTTCGCGAATGCCCAGCACGCCCTTGGCGTAGGCCTCGACGTTGAAGGCGAAGTCTTCGTGGAAGTGCACCGCGGCCTTGGGCCGCCCTGTGCTGCCGGAGGTGAACAACCAGCCAGCGATGTCGTGGAGGTGGGTGGGAGCCATGTACGGCTCGTCGATCGCGCTGTCGATGAGGTCGGCCATGGCGTACTGGCCCGGGGCCAGGTCCGGCAGATCTGCCGTGCTCTCACCCCCGGCCACGACGACCGCCTTCAGGTAGGGGCTGCTCTTGGCCAGCTCGGCGAACATCGGCGCCATGGACGCGTCGACCACGGCGATGGGGGCCCGGGTGTAGTCGAGGTAGTCAGCCAGGGCGGCCCTGTCGTTGGCAGGGTTGACCATGGCGAACACGGCGCCGGCCTTCAGGGTGGCGAACCAGGCGTGGCTGAACTCGGGCCGGTCTGACAGGGCCAGCAGCACCCGCTGCTCCATGGCCAGGCCCAGGTCGAGAAAGGCCCGCGCCAGGCGGCTGCTGGCGGATGACAGCTGACCGTAGGTGAACGACTCGTCCTTCCAACGCAGGGCGATCTTGTCTCCCCGGCCGGCGGCGAGGTTGTGCTCGAGCAGGTACTCGGCCAGGTTGAACTGTTCTGGAAACTGTGGATGGGTCAACAGGCGGCCTCGATCTCGGCGATGGTCTTGGGGATGGCAGCGGTGAGGTTCTCGTGGCCAGCGGCGGTGACCAGGACGTCGTCCTCGATGCGAATGCCCATGCCGCGGAATCGCTCGGGCACGGTCTCGTCGTCCGCGGGGATGTACAGGCCCGGCTCGACGGTGAGGATCATGCCCTCTTCGAGGGGGCGCGAGTTGCCGTCCCCGTCCTTGTAGAGCCCCACGTCGTGGACGTCGAGGCCGAGCCAGTGGCTGGTCCGGTGCATGAACCAGGGCCTGTAGCTCTCGGCTTCGAGGGCCTCGTCGACCGTGCCCTTGAGAATCTCCAACTCGATCATGCCAGCCACCAGGCAGCGCAGGGACGTGTCGTGCACATCGTCGAAGGTCGAGCCCGGGCCCACCTTCGCGATGCCCGCCAGCTCGGCGGCCAGCACCACCTCGTAGAGTTCGCGCTGGGCGTCGCTGAAGCGTCCGTTGGCGGGAAACGTGCGGGTCACGTCGGCGGTGTACCCGTCGATCTCGCAGCCCGCGTCGAGCAGCAGCAGGTCGCCGTCGTTCACGACCATGTCGTTGGTGGTGTAGTGCAGCACGTTGGCGTTGTCGCCGCCGGCGCAGATCGTGGTGTAGCCCGGGCCCCAGCCACCGGCGGCGCGAAAGGCTCCGTCGACCACCGCCTCGATCTCGTACTCGAAGACGCCGGGGGACAGTGTCTTCATGGCCGCCCGGTGTGCGGTGTCGGTCACCGCCGCGGCCTTGCGCATGAGGGTCAGCTCGTCCGCTTGTTTGTGCAGCCGCAGCTCGTGTAGCGCGGGGGCCGGATCGCGCACCTCCACCGGGCCCAGGACGCCATCCCGGGTGCGCTCGTTCATCTGTCGCAGGGCGCCCAGGAGCTGGGCGTCGAACGCGGTGTCGTGTCCGGTGGCGTAGGTCAGGCTGGTGGCGCCCTTGAGCAGCCCGGGCAGCTTGGCCTCGAGCTCGTCGATGGGATAGGCCTGGTCGGCGCCGTAGAGCTCTTGCGCACCGGCCACTCCGGCCCGCCGTCCGTGCCAGGTCTCGAGCTCAGGGTCGCGGGGCCTGACGAAGAGCACGTAGGCGCCGTCTTCGCGTCCGGGGCGCAGCACCACCACGGCGTCGGGCTCGGGGAACGCAGTCAGGTACCAGAAGTCCGAGTCGGGACGAAACTTGAAGTGCGTGTCCCGGCTGCGGGTCTGCTCTGGTCCTGTGCGAAACACGGCGACCCCGCCGTCGAGAGTTGCCATGAAGCGCTCACGGTGAGCGGCGGCCATTGTGGGGTTCATCGAAAGCTCCAGGGGCGTCGACCACCGGGGGCGGTCGGCCGCAAGCGACGGCGAGGGGACACGGAACGCGCCATGATAGCGGTCTTGCTACCATGCGCGAGCGGGTCGCTCGGTCGACACGCAGACCCTCCGCCAGGCCACCCCGTCGAGGACCGACATCGTGGGCACTCAACCCGCCATCGATCTGCGCACGTACGTCTACGTCGATGTCCTCCAGCCCCAGCTGGCGTCGTTTCTGGCCACGGTCTCCAAGGGCTATCTGCCCATCGAAGAGCAGGCCTCCCTGTTCATCGAGGTGCAGCCGGGCATCTCGATCAACCGGCTCACCGATGTAGCGCTCAAGGCGGCAGACGTCAGGCCTGGCATGCAGATCGTCGAGCGGGCCTTCGGCGTGCTCGAGATCCATTCGTTCAACCAGAGCGAGGTGCGGGCGGCCGGTGAGGCCATGCTCGACCACCTCGGCGTGGACGAGACGGCCCGGCTCCAGCCCCGTGTGGTCACCAGCGAGATCATCACCGGCACCAGCCCCTACCAGACCATGCTGATCAACCGCATGCGTCACGGCGACGCCATCTTGAAGGGCCAGGCCCTCTACATCCTCGAGACCCACCCCGCAGGCTACGCCATTCTGGCAGCCAACGAGGCGGAGAAGCGCTCGCCCATCCGCCTGCTCGAGGTGGTCACGTTCGGCGCCTATGGAAGGCTCTACCTCGCCGGTGGCGACGAAGAGATCAAAGAGGCGGCGGCTGCGGCAGAGCAGGCGCTGGCGGGGATCACGGGGCGTCCGAACGTAGAGAAGGTCAACGTTTCCTGATTGGCTCGTGGTGACTGCGCTCGCCTGCCCCTGTGCTGCCTCGTTCGGGACAGTGAACGAAGGCCCTGCCGAGTTACCATGCCGTCGGTGGTGGGGTCGGACCGCCGGTCCACAGCCACTGTTCCCAGCCTCGTGCGGAAGATTTTGCTCATGTTGCGCCTCGTCTCGGTCAGCCTTGCTCTCGCCTTCATGCTCGGTGCCTGTGGGCCCACCATTCAACGGGGCACTGACGACCCGTCCATTGATGAGGCCGCGATGTCGACGCGCCTCGACCGGGTCGATCTGGAGAAGGCCCTGGGCGACTGGTACACGGAGTTCAGTGGCAGCAAGTTCTTGGCCAGGCAGGACGGTGGCCAGAGCACCATCGCCGTGCTGCGCATCGATAACGACACCTCTGAGCACATCGGTTCGTCGTTGCGCAACCTGATCGACTCTGTGGAGACTCGCCTGGTCAATGACGGCGACTTCAGCGTGGTGAGCAACGACGCCATCGCCAAGGAGGCCGTGGCCGCCGAGTTCATGCGCGGCGACGCGGTCGACGCGAGCACCATGGCCGAGCTGGGCAAGCAGCTGGGCGTGCACTACTTCGTCTCGGGGCGGGTGGGCGAGAGCGCAGAGAAGACCAGCGACGCCCGGCGGGTGCAGTACTTCTTGTTCCTGCGCGTGGTCGAGGTCGAGACGGTGCGCAACGTGTTCCAGGCACAGATCGATATCACCAAGCAGATCTCGGGCTGATCACGGCCTGGGGCGGGGGAGCGTTCAAGTCATGGAGAGTCTGAAGATGGTGTCAGCGCGGTCGCTGGTGTGTGTGTTGGTGCTGGTTGCGGTGGGGTGCGAGACCACCAAGGACCCCTTTCGGCCCTACTACAGCGGGCAGCTCGCCCAGTCGGAGACGATCCTGCGAGACCAGGTGGCCAAGGCCGAGGTAGAGAACCGCACTCTGCTGCGCCTGGAGCTGGCCAGCGTGCTTCAGGCTCAGGGCCACTACAGCGAGGCCGCTCAGCTGCTCATGTCCGCCGACAACAGGATGGAGGTGCTCGACTACACCAGCGCCCCCGTGGACGACGTGGTGGCCTTCGCCTTCGCGGCCGAGAGCGCCTGGCGCCCCAGCCCGCCCGAGCGGACCATGGTCAACGTGCAGAACATGATCAACTTTCTGGGCGCAGGTGACCTGGACGGCGCGGCGGTCGAAGCTCGACGGCTGGGGCTCTTGCTGAACCAGCCAGACGTGGATGAAGACGACATCTACATGAACGACTTCGGCTGGGGATTGGCCGGGGTCATCCTGGCTGCGAACGGAGATCAAGCTGAGGCCGAGGATGCCTTCGCGGCGATCTCCGCCGGGGGCATGGCCGAGGTTGAGGGCGCCAGCGCAGAGGTCTCGGACTTCAGCGAGTTGCGGCCCCCCGCAGACCTTGCCGGCAAGGGCACCATCCTTGTCGTGGCTCAGCTGGGCCAGGCTCCGGTGCGGCGAGAGGCCACGTACGTCCTTGCCGGGCACGATGGTCAGCCCCATCCGCTCAACCTTCCTGCCATGCAGGCCCGGCCAGCGGGCGCCAAGGCGGCGACGCTGACGCTCGACGGCAGCCCGCTCGGTGACATCCCCATTCAGCTGAACCTCGAAGAGCAGCTCATGCGTCGCTTCGACGACGAGCTGGCTCTGCTGGTGACGGCCGGGGCGCTGCAGGCCGGGATCCGCAGCGAGCTGATTGAAGAGGGCGTGGGCGACCATGACGGCAAGTGGGGCAAGGCCAGTCAAGCCGTCGGTGAGTTCTTCCTGGCCCATGTGCAAGAAGCCGATGTGCGCTGCTGGTCCCTGCTGGCCGGGCGTTACGGCGCCATGCGTCTCGATGTCGAACCCGGGACACACGCGCTGTCGGTCGCACTGGCGGGGTCTGCTGCGCCGCTTGAGTTCACGGTCAATGTCACGGCCGGTGAGCTGGCCCTGGTCAACGTGGTCTCCGGTCCCAGCGATGGCTACCGGGTCTATCCCAAACCACAGGGCGGCAACTACTCAGGCGAGCGAGCCGACGATGTCCTGCGCTTCATGGAGAACGCGTCCCTGGTGCCCAGCCCCCGGCCCTGAGCGTTGCCAGACGGGCAGACTTCAAACTCGAGACGGAGCGCAGCGCGGTGTCATCGAGGTGCCTGATCTGGGTGTTGGTCCTGGCCTGCGTCGGATGTGCCACGTACGAAGATCGTCTGCGCCCCGTGCACGAGGCGTTCTACTCGGGCCGCTTGGCTGAGGCCGAAGAGAACCTCCGCGATCAGGTCGACGACGGGCCGGTCACCGACAAGACCTTGCTGCAGATCGAGCTGGCCTCGGTGCTGCAAGCCCGGGAGCGCTACGCGGAGGCGGCACAGCTGCTCGCCGCTGCTGACGAGCGATTGGAGGTGCTCGACTACAGCGCCGCGCCCATCGACGCCCTGGTCGAGTTCGCCTTCGCCATCGATGACGTGTGGCGTGCCAGCCCCCCCGAGCGGGTGATGATCAACACCCAGAACATGCTCAACTACCTGGGCGCAGGCGATCTTGAGGGCGCTGCGGTCGAGGCTCGGCGCCTGGTGATCCTGCTCTCCCAGTCTGACCTCACGGCAGACGAACGCTACAGCAACAGCTTTGGCTGGGGACTGGCCGGCATCATCCTGGCGGCGGGCGGTGACCTCGAAGAAGCCAAGGATGCCTTCGCCCAGTTGCCCGCGAACAACGCTCTGCGCGCACCGGCCCGCCCCCAAGGGCATGGCACGATCCTGGTGGTCTGCCAGCTCGGACGGGCTCCCATTCGACGTCAGGCGCGCTATTGGATCACCACCGGTGGCGCTCCCCACCAGCTGAACATCCCCGTGATGCAGAAGCGTCCCGGGGGCGCAAGCTCCGCGTCCGTGAGCCTCGACGGCAGCGACCGGGGCGTGGTGCAGATGATGTTCGATCTGAGCGACCAGCTCATGCGCCGTTACGACGATGAGTTTCCCCGGTTGGTGGCCGCCGCCGTCACCCAGGTGGTGCCCCGGGCCCTCGCTGGCAAGGCCATCGCCAAGGGGGTCGAGATGGCGATTGAAGACGAAGGGGACAGCGAAGCCGAAGAGGCCGCGGCCGAGCTGGTCGGTGCGTTGGTCGGCTTCCTCGGCGAGAGCGCGGTGGCCGCGACCCAGGTGGCGGACGTGCGCTGCTGGTCATTGCTGCCCGGGAATTACGGCGCCATGCGTCTCGACGTG
>CAZIAK010000083.1:9507-13658 GCA_964537035.1 uncultured Phycisphaerales bacterium
CGTGCGCTGCTGGTCATTGCTGCCCGGGAATTACGGCGCCATGCGTCTCGACGTGGCGCCGGGCCAGCACTCACTCTCGGTTGCGCTCTCGGGAGTCGGTCTCCCGCGACAAGTGTCGGTCGACGTCGGCCCGGGCGAGTTGGTCTTGGTCAACATCATCTCTGAACCCGGCGCTGGCTATCGCGAACTGGCGGAGCCCCGAGGTAGCGATCTCACTTACCAACCGGTGGGGCTGGCGGCGCTTGATCTGCTGGAGCACGGCACGTGGGAGTACAACGAGCTCAACTAAAGGGGGGGGAGTTGCATATTCAAGCGTTTGGTTCTTCTGGCTATCCTCGCGTTTCAGCGGCTGACTCAGGGCGTTGCTTCGTTGAAGAGTCTGCCATGACGGCCGTCGCTACGAACCGCCGCGCTGCGTTCCAGCCTGCCAGGGGCCGGCTCCGCACGGCTCCCTCGCAGGGGAAGAGGTCTTCCCCAAACTCCCTCCACTGTGCAAACTCAATTCACTTCAACCCAGGTGTCCGATGAACCGGGGAGGGTCAACCCACCCAACCGTCACGAAAACCCAAGAAAGATCGTTCTCCAGAGCCACAACTTTCGCTCTTCGCTGTGGGGGGGGGGCACTTCATTGATCCTCTCCGAACTGGGGAGCACGCCATAACAGCTGGCTGACGGACCCCAGGGAAGCTTTCTGTCTACCGGAGAAGGAACATGGGAATGAATGAACATTGTGCGTGCCGCATTGTGGAGCTTTGCATTATCACGGCTATTGCCGCGATGCCGGTCAGCGCGCAGCCGCTTGAGCCCGAATCACGAGTTCTAGAAGTCACAGCTGAGGTGAACAACGGCACCCCTGCGGGTCAGGTCGCAGAACTCATCCAGATCGACCTGGAGAAGGTTAATTGGATGCGCTGGAATGCCATGGGGACAGAGCTGACTGTGCAACTCTCGGTCCCTGATGCGGGGTGGACTCTTCAGGTGTGGTCGCTTCCCCCAGGTCCCTCGCCGCAGACCGTCCTCCTCGACTCACCCAGTGTAGATCTTGGACGAGCGACAGCTGTGTTGGCGAAAGCACCCAAAGAGGGCAGTGTCCTCACGGTGGTGTTGGTCCGTCAGGGCGAACCTGCCGAGTCGATGACTGTCGCTAGCTGGGAGTTCCAAGCACGAAGTTCAGCCGAAGAGCACGATCGAGGGACGGTGTACAAGAGTGCTGAGTCTGGCGGGACCGTCACGGTCTTCTCTTGCACAAACAGCTCATGCGCCGTGACGATTCTATGGAAGGAGCCTCTCCCGCCAGGAATCGAGGATAACCCTGAGTCTATCACGCTCACGAACGGGGAAACCCTCGTCGTCAACAACTCGCTGGTGGTCAGAGCCCGCTGCGTATGTGGCTGAGGGTCTGGGCTTTCTTTCGGCTGTGAGTCTTGCTCCAAGTCTTCGGAGGAGCGATAGCTGAAACGGCGGGGCTACTCCGCAAGCTTGTCAACTGATGCAAGGGACAACGAGTTGGCCGAAGAGCTGGAGGAGCCCCGCCATGAAGTCAGCAGCCGATGTGCACCAGCTGCTGCCGAGCAGAACAGAACACCGGTCTACCCGCCTGTCGGTCCCTGGCGGGGCATTTGCCATCGATCGGTGAGGTCGCTGGCTTGTTGGGCTCGGCGGGCGGTCTCGATGACCTTGAGCAGGCGTAGGGCTCGGCGGGCTGGGGGGGTGAGCAGGGCGAGGGCGGTGAGGGTCACGAGCGCGGTGGCGGGGCCTGGGCCCAGCGTCCACCAGAGGGTCGCGAGCGTGAGGAGCAGGGCAGCGAGGGCGGCTCGGGGGGCCAGGCTGGGTAGCCAGCGGTAGAGGGCGAAGTGGACTCGGTCGAGCCATGAGCTGGTGGGCGGCAGGCGACACGCGGCCATGACCTGGAAGTAGGCCTGGGCCCGTCGCGACTCCTGGGCGATCTGGTGCGGGCCTGTGGGTGTCTTGACCTCGACGAAGCGGGCCCGGGTGCTCTTGATCACCGCGCGCCCCAGGCTGCGGGTCTGGCACATGAGGTCGATGTCGTCCGCGGCAATGCCAGGTGTGGGGGACAGGCCCAACTCGGCGCGCCAGGCCAGCAGCTGTCCGTGGACACTGAACAGCCGACCAGAGCGCGACTCGAGCCCGCGGATCCAGGCGGTCCAGCGGTCGTAGCGGCCGGGGGCTGGCATGAGCGCGCCGCCCTCTCGGCCCGTGAGCGTGCCGTCGTCGGACAAATCGACCACGAACTCCTGGCTGCCGCAGGCCATGCCCAGATCGGGCGCGTCGGCGAAGCACTGTGCCAGGGCGTCGAGAGCGTCCGGCCGCAAGAGGACGTCCGCATCGGTGAGCACGATGAGGTCGACCGTGTCACCGAGCGCGGCCAGGCCGGTGGCGATGGCTCCTGCCTTGCCCGGGCGCTCGGTGTTGCTGACCACACTTGCGGTCAGTGTCTCGCCGCGCTGGTCCATCAGCCGCGAGGCGCACCGTCGGGCGCGCTCTGCGGTGTCATCTTCGCAGCCATCGTCGATGACCACGATGCGATGGGGGCTTCCCCCTTCGGGCCAACCGACCAGGGCCAGGTTGCGTAGCTTGCGCTCGATGACACCGGCCTCGTCCCGGCAGGGGATCAGCAGCCCCAGGCGCAACGAGAGCTGGGGCGACTCAGCCATCGGCCGACTCAGGGCCCGCTGGCCGGGGGGCGACTAGGCTTCGGCGTGACAGCGCGGCGCCCAAGCCCCATGGTGCCCGACAGCAGCGCTGGCCACGAGCGAGGGTTGAAGAGCACGTTGTCCGCCTGGGCGCACTCCCAGGTGCACTCGCAGTGGGTTTCCTTGATGGTGCGGCGCAGGTCGTTGGCGGTCTTCTCTGACCAGAGCTTCGCGAGGTCCCAGTTCACGTCGTTGAGCTGCCCCAGGGGCGACTCGAGCATCTCGCAGGGGAAGACCTCGCCACCTTCGAAGATCACCGCCGAGAGCGTGCCCGCCGTGCAGGGCAGGTGGCGCCGGGGAGCGTCAGCGGCGACCTTCGCCACGTGGTCGTACATGAGCCGATCGCGGGCCACCGCCAGCTTGGCCATGGGGAAGTCGAAGTAGGGCAGGCGGCCCTCTTTCATCAGCCGCTCCTTGGTGGCGACCACCGCTTGGTAGTGGGACACGTCGACATCGAGCAGGGTCGGGTCGAGGGCTTTGCCCCGAGCGAGATTCACGGTGACGTTGTCCGGGCTCAGTTCCTCGACCAGCTCTTCGAGATGCTCGGCCAGCACCAGCTGATTCTCCGAGGACACGGTGACGATGATGCCCACGCCCAGGTTCTTTCGCTTCTTGGCCTGCTCGCGATAAGCCCGCACGGAGCTCATGGCTCGAGCGTGCCCGCCCTTCACCTGGCGAATGGCGTCGTGCACGTCGGGCGGCCCATCGAAAGACACCGAGATCGACAAGAACATCTCAGGATTCTCATCGAGGATCTGCTCGACCGTGTCGTGCTGCCACCCTTCGACCATGCCATTCGTGGGGATGGCCAGATGCCGCAGCCCCCGGCGACCAAACGCCCGCGCCAGTGCTGGCAGGTCTTTCCTCAGCAGCGGCTCACCGCCACCAAAGCTCACCCAGAGCAAGGGCCCCATGGTGGCCGCAGAGTCCGCCAGCCGCTCCACTTGCTCAACAGAGGGCCCGGCCAAGGCCGCCGCCACCTCTTCGTGATGAAAGCAATGCCGACACCGAGCATTGCAAGCCCCCGTCACGAACAGGGTCAGATGCAACGGCGGCCCACCACGTACAAAGCCGCGGCGAACAAAAGGCAGATAGGAGAGGATGTTCACGAGGCGCTCAAGGATACCAGCGCAGCCCGTCCTTCACCTCAGGCGCATCCATCGCTGCCCGCCGACCGGAGGCAGGCCACGCTGTTTGGTGCGCCAGTCGTTGCCCAAGCCGGTCGTGTCCAGACTCAGCGGCCCACCCGAGTCGAGGCGTACCCACGCAGTTCGGTACATCAATCGTTGCGTGAGCTGTGTCGGGGCAAGGCGCAGCGGTCCGGCTGAGCGACAGCGAGCCAGCGCAGTTGGTGCTTCCGATCGTTGCGTGAGGTGCGTCGTGGCAAGGCGCAGTGGTCCGCCTGAGCGACAGCGAGCCAGCGCAGTTGGTGCTTCC
>CAZIAK010000084.1:0-8089 GCA_964537035.1 uncultured Phycisphaerales bacterium
GCTTCGAGGAACGGCAGGCTCTCGATGTCGCCCACAGTGCCGCCGATCTCGGTGATGACCACATCGACGTCGGGCCCGGAGAGTCGATCGATGCCCGCCTTGATCTCGTCCGTGATGTGGGGGATGACCTGCACCGTCTGGCCCAGGTACTTGCCCTCCCGCTCGGCCTTGATCACCGCGCTGTAGATCTTGCCGGTGGTGTAGTTGCAGTCGGCGGTGAGCGGCGCGTTGGTGAAGCGCTCGTAGTGGCCCAGGTCGAGGTCCATTTCGGAGCCGTCGTCGAGGACGTAGACCTCACCGTGCTGATACGGGTTCATGGTGCCCGGATCGACGTTGATGTAGGGGTCGAGCTTCTGCATCCGCACCGAGAGCCCGCAGGCCTCAAGGATGCAGCCAACGCTGGCGGCCGTGAGGCCCTTGCCCAGGGACGACACGACGCCGCCGGTCACGAAGATGTGTTTGGTCATGCTGCTCAGGAGGCCGAGTTGTGGTCCCAATAACGCTGTATGAAGCGAGCGTAGTCCTCGGGAGTGTCGATTCCCAGACCGTGGTGCTCGGTGGGGACCACGCCGATGGTCAGGCCCCGGGCCAGCGCCCGCAGCTGCTCGAGCCGCTCGCGGAGCTCAAGGGGGTGAGGCTCGGCGCCCGCCAAGGAAATCAGGGCCTCTCGACGGTAGGCGTAGACCCCTAGATGGAGCCAGGTGCCCTCGGGGTCGGTGCCGTAGGGGATGGGGCTTCGGGAGAAATAGAGGGCCCTGCCGTCATCCGCGAAGATCACCTTGACCGCGTTCGGATCTGCCAGCAGCTCAGCTTCTTCGGGGCCGATGGGCCGAGCCAGTGTGGCCATGTCGTCGTCGGTGGTGGCCAGCCGCTGCACGAGGCTGTCCAGATCGCCCGGATCGATCTCTGGTTCGTCGCCCTGCACGTTGAGGATCAGCTGGGCATCCAGGCCTGCGGCCACCTCGGCCACCCGGTCCGTCCCCGAGACGTGGTCGTCACGGGTCATGGCCACCTCGGCGCCGAAGCCCCGGGCCGCCTCGGCGATGCGCTCGTCATCCGTGGCGATGATGATCGGGTCGAGGGACTGCGCCCTGCGTACCTGCTCCCAGACGTGCTGGATCAGGGGCTTGCCGGTCTGGTCGAGGAGCGGCTTGCCCGGCAAGCGAGTGGAGGCGTAGCGCGCCGGCAGAATGGCGGCAGCGCGAGGAGCGCTCACGGAGTCGCCTCGAAGATGCCGCCGCCCTCGGTGTTCTCGACGAACTGGAGCGAGCCCACAGGCGTGT
This sequence comes from uncultured Phycisphaerales bacterium, assembly GCA_964537035.1. Classification (GTDB taxonomy): domain Bacteria; phylum Planctomycetota; class B15-G4; order B15-G4; family B15-G4; genus CAZIAK01. The sequence continues at coordinate 1,284 of CAZIAK010000084.1, forward strand.
AGTAGTGGGTCATGAGCAGCTTCAGCATGGTGAAGGTGCGACGTTTCTCGATGTCCGCCGAGCGAGGAGGCTCGACGAAGACCACCTGCTCACCGTCGTGATCCACGGCCAGATAGCTGACGTTTCCCTGGCCTGGGGCGGCCCCAGAGGTGGCGTAGGCGTTGAAACCGTTGAGGTCCAAAGAGGCCAAGAGCTGGCCCATGAGCTCGTCGGGCGCCAGCTTGAGGCTGGCATCCGCCCGGGCGTGGCTGTAGACCTCTTGGAAGCCAGGGTGCGTCTCATTTGCCAAGGCCAGCTCGATTCGGCCCTTGGCATCGTACAATCGCACGATCACACGACTGCCAGAGGGCACGGGAACGGCCGGTGTCGAAGCGCAGCCTGTGATCATCATCAGGAAGATGCCAGCAAGCAGCGCGCCAAATGGGGTCTTCATGATGACAATCGCTCAGGCAGTCGATGCGGTTCGAGGTCTTCGCGGGGGCTGTCGCCCCTGGCCTCGCCCCGAACCTCTCGAGATATAGGTCAACTCCGCGAATGGTGTCAAGCACGGCCACCCCGCCCGTCAGGCTGTCCACAGACTGCGCTGTTCCCGAGCTTCCGTCTCGGGAGGAGCTGCGGCGCTGGCCTGCCACGGTCCTGAAGGACGAGGGGGATCATTCTGCCCGGGTGGTGCGCTACGACCTGCCCGCCGGTTCGGTGGTGATGAAAGAGTGGACGCCCAGCAACAGCCGGCTCTACCGCTGGCTGGCGCGCTTCCTCATGCGTCGTGAGATCAGCCACTACCGCCTGCTCGACGGCACGCCAGGCATCCCCCGCTTCATCGGCGCCTACGACGACGCCTCGTTCGTGATGGAGTGGGTCGAGGGTTTGCCGCTCAAGCGCGACCTGCCCCTCGACGTGCTCGAACCTGGGCTCGACGCGATCGAGAAGGTCGTCGAGGCGATCCACGACCAGCGCTTCGTGCACCTCGACTTGCACCAGAAGCTCAACTTTCTCGTGGGCGCCAACGGACGCGTCTGGTTGATCGACCTGGGTCAGGGGCTGAACTGCAGCCGCAGTCGCAGCTGGTTTCGCTCGCTGTTGTTCCCCTTGTTGCGTCGCGTTGATCGCCGGGCCATCTTCAAGTTCAGGGCGCGCTATGCGCCGCACACGTTTGCAGGAGACGTGGGCGAAGAGTTCGTGGTCAAGCACGCCCGCCGCCGCAGCAAGCGTTGGAAACACCTGCACCGTCGCCTGCGCGAGATGCTCGTCGGCAACAGGCGCTGAGCAAACGCACCGATGACATTTGTACTGCGGCGCATCGCGCGTCGGCCGTGTGTGTTGCGTGTTGTGTTTTGCTTTTGAAACGCTGCATCAGCGCACCTAACATCGTGGCGCGGTTGTGTGTCGGTCACAGAGGTTTCTTTGCGGTGCCCCGGGAGGGCGTGTTTTGGACGGTGTCGAGCGCATCATGGTGCTCGGAATCTTCGCGGTCATCGTGTCGATTCTGGCAGTTGCAGCCTGGAGCGTGACGCAGGACGAGTTGGTTTCGGCCGAGGTAGCTGATGGCGGTACCTCGACCGTGACTGGCGTCGATTCAGCGCACGCTGACGATGGTGCGCCCCTCGGCACCCGAGCGGGTTCGAATGATCTGTTGGCCCAGTTCGAGGCTCGCAAGGCAGAGCGCTTGAAGGTTCAGAGCAAGGTGCTCATACGCCCCCCGGCCAAGCCTGCTGAGAAGGTCGAGCGAGAGGCCTCTGGTGGACCAAAAGCGTCCTATCCATACTCCAATGACACTTCATCAGCTGGCTTGGATACCCTGAGGGGGCTCGTGGCGAAGGCCAAGGATGAGCGTCCTCCCGCTGGGGCCAGCAAGCGAGATTCACTGTCTGGTCAGGACAAGATCGGCGGCGCCCTGACGTTGAAGGCCAACGGCAAGAAGCCCGCTGCGGCGGCACGGCTGCCGACCGGCACCCAGCAGATCGTGGTCAAGAGAGATGACACGCTCTGGAGTCTGGTCAGTCGCAATGTGGCCGGCAATGAATCCACAGCAAAGAAGGTGGAGTACACGGCCAAGCTCAACAACATCGAGCCGAGCACCATGAAAGAAGGCCAGAAGCTCTTGCTGCCCCTCGCGGTGCACAAGGGCGTGGCGCCTGCTGTGGCCCAGCCGACGACCCAGCCCGTCGTGCAGGGCGGGAACGCTGCCGCGCCGAAGACGGGCTCGACCCGGCTCTACACGGTGATCAAGGGCGACTCGCTCTCCACCATCGCGTCTCGTTTGCTCGGCAAGGGTTCGCGCTACAAAGAGATCTTCGCGCTCAACGACGACCGCCTCAATGATCCCGAAGACATCCAGATCGGGATGACCCTGCGGATCCCCGCCGAGTAGGTGGCTGAGCGGGGCGGCTCCGTTCTCGCCCCGACCACGGATGTCCGGCGCATGGTGGGTCTCATGTCCGGGACCTCTTGTGACGGCGTAGACGCCGTGGTGGTCGAGCTGCGCTCCGAGTCTTCGAGCCTGTCTGACCGCGTGCTGGCGACGGTGCTTGACCACCATCATGAGGCCTTCCCCGCAGACTTGAGCCGGCGGCTGCTGAGCCTCCCGCAAGCGGCCGCGGCCGAGCTGGCCCAGGCCCATGTCGAGCTGGGTGAGCGCTTCGCCGAGGCGGCGTTGAAGAGCCTGGGCCGGGCTGGCCTCGCCCCCGGCGATGTGTCGGCCGTGGCCTCGCCGGGCCTCACGGTGGCCCATATCCCACCAGGACCGGGCGGCCCAGGGGCCACGCTCTCCCTGGGGGACGGCGATGTGATCGCCGAGCGCACGGGCTGCACGGTGATCTCTGACTTTCGCGCTCGCGACCGGGCGGCCGGGGGCCAGGGCGCTCCCCTGGTGCCGTTTGCCGATGCCTGTCTGCTCCGCGAACCCGGGCGCGTGGTGGGGGCGCTGAACCTGGGCGGCATCGCCAACGTGACCGTGATCGCCCCCGAAGGGCCCCCTGTGGCCTTCGACACGGGGCCGGCGAACATGCTCATCGACGGCGCCTTGGCCCGGGCCACGGAGGGGCGGCTGACCTTCGACGAGGGCGGTCGATTGGGTTTGGCAGGCACGGCAGACGCCCAGTGGCTCGCAATCGCCATGGCTGGCGACGGTTTCCTGGCCCAGCCGCCCCCCCGGTCCACAGGCCGGGAGCGCTACGGCGACCGCTTTCTCGACCGGCACGCCCAGGCCCTGGGCCGACTCTCCCTCGAAGACCTGGCGGCGACCCTGGCGGCCTACACCGTCGAGTCCGTGGGCCGGTCCCTCGATCAGTTCGTGCCTCAGCGCCCGCAGCGGCTGATCGTCTCCGGCGGCGGGGCTCTCAACGCCTGCCTGATGGGCGGCCTGGCCCGACGGCTGGCGCCCACAGAGGTGCTCGACAGCGAGCGGGCCCTGGGTGTGCCCGTGTTCGCCCGCGAGGCCCTGGCCTTCGCCGTCCTGGGGGACGCGACCCTGCGCGGCGTCCCCTGCAACGTGCCCTCGGTCACCGGAGCGCGCCGGGCAGTGCGCCTGGGCAAGCTGAGCTACCCGGTCTGAGACGAGGTTGTTCTTGCTCACACCACGGCCCGTGGGTTGCTCGAGTGAGAGGGTCGGTCGCGCGGCAGGCCCTCGTCGCTGAGCTGCCCGGGTTGCGCCGCCCAACGCTGGGGGTCATGCTTTGCGCCCCGCCAGAAAACCCCAGGGCCACAGCGCCCCGGGGCGGCGGCGCACCCAGCACACCCGGAGCAGTGAATCCCCATGGAAAAGGTCGAGATCGGCGTCATCGGCGGCAGTGGCCTCTATGCCATGGAGGGTCTGAGCGACGTGGTCGAGGTCAACCCGGACACGCCGTTCGGCAAGCCCTCGGACACCATCACCGTGGCCACGCTCAACGGGCATCGCATCGCGTTCTTGCCCCGGCACGGCAAGGGCCATCGCCTGCTGCCCACCGAGGTGCCGTCCCGGGCGAACATCGCCGCCTTCAAGCTCATGGGCGTGCAAAAGATCGTCTCGTTCAGCGCCGTGGGCAGCCTGGCCCTCGAGCTGGAGCCGCGAAACTTCGCCGTGCCGACCCAGCTCATCGATCGCACCCGGCACCGCCCGGACACGTTCTTCGGTGATGGCATCGTGGGCCACGTGGCCTTCGCCGACCCCCTGGCCAACGGCCTGGGCAAGATCCTCTACGACGCCATGGCCGACCTGGACGTCACCGCCCACCACGGCGGCACCCTTGTTTGCATGGAGGGCCCCCTGTTCAGCACCCGCGCCGAGAGCGAGCTGTACCGTTCGTGGGGCGCCCAGCTGATCAACATGTCGGCCCTGCCCGAGGCCAAGCTGGCCCGTGAGGCGGGCATCGAATACGGCCTGGTCTGCATGGTCACCGATTACGACTGCTGGCACACCGACCACGACGACGTGGACATCCAGATGGTCATCGCCAACCTGGTGGCCAACGCCGAGAACGCCCAGAAGCTCCTGGCCGCAGCCCTGCCCGCCATCGCCGCGGCGCCGCGGGATGAAGCCATCGCCAAGGCCAGCGAGTTCGCGGTGATCACTGCGCCCGAGCTGCGTCCCGCGGAGTCGGTGGCGAGGTTGAAGGGCATCATCGACGGGATCTGAGGGTCGGGCAGCAAGGCCTTGCGCATGGTGCCGCACTCGGCAGCTCCATGCGCACAGCCTGCTCGCGCCGCACCGCGGTCACGGCGTGGTCGCCATCTGTGCATCGCTGGCTGACCAGCCCAAGGGATTGGTCGGGTCTTGCACCCAGCACTGAACAACGAGCGCTGTTCCTGAGGGCACTCCGGCGGGGAAGCTGAAGTTCGCGTAGATGAGCCCGGCGAAGTTTGTCGTCAGCGGGATGAGCAGATCGGGATTGGGCACGAGAACCCCACCCTTGAACGGCGCGTCGATCCGGTCGAGGCCGACGACAACCAACGCTGAGGAATCCGGGTGGCCGTTGAGCAGCGTCATGCTGGTGTTCGATCCGGACTGCAGGCTCCCCCCGAGGCTCAGAGGCGGCACGCCGCTCACTCCTGCCAAGCCGTGCCCAAGGTCTTCCCAACCGCCGCTGTTGGTGACGGTGATGTTGTCGATGGACATGCCCAAGGCTGCGTCGTGAGATCCCGAAGCCTTGAAGGACCACTGCAGGGTCACCCAGGCGCCCTCCCAACCACTGGAGAGGGTGGTGGTGTGGGTCGCGGGCGCGGTGACCTCGTTGTCGGCTTTCCACGACCCCAGAAAGATGGCGCTTGGCGGGATGGCGCGCACGATGGAGACGGTCGCCTGGTCGGAGAGGTTCACGTCAGCGTTGTCGAAGTCGACCGTGTAGTCGAACTGAAACGTGTAGGGCGGTGAGCCGCTGAGGAAGAAGGGCTTGGACACGAGCAGCCCGCTGTGGGGCGCGCCCATGTCGTAGCTGCAGGTGGCCGGGTCGTTGTAGGTGACGGCGGCGGATGGGGCACCGCAGTCACCGGCCTCGGCGACGTGCCAGAGTCCGGGCATGGAGGCCCAGTTGTCGCTCGGGCTCTCGAAGTCGTCGGCGAAGAGCGTCTGCGGCTGAGCGGCGGCGAGCGGGGCGGCGAGGAGGCAGGCGAGGCCGAGGACAGCTGCTTTGAGTGGGGTGCGTGAGGTGGTCATGACAGGGCGCCAGTGAGGGGATGGTGTGTGTTCACCTCACTACACGCGAGCCACAACGGCGCTCCCAACCCTTCACTGAGAGGATTCTGCTGGCCTTGGAAGGGGTGCGTCGCTTCCCAGGCCAAGCAAGGTCCCCCGGTGGAGTTCCTTGGAGCTGCTACGATCAAGGTTTGGCCCCAGGCCCGCCGCGCAGATCACCTCGAAACGTCCCACGGAAGGGGTTTGGCGCGGGGGGCGGACAGGTGGCCAATAGAAGGACAGCCGGTTTCCGGGAACTTGGGGAATTCGCGCACCAACGTCCCGCTGAGCCGGGGTGTCCTTCGGCGATCACACAGGTGCGTGCAACAACCCGACCGCTCAGACCCGCCCGGTCATGCGCCGCAACCACAGCCCCAACAAGGCACCCGTGCCGCTGTCCCCACCCTTGTTCAACGTCTTGCCGTCGTCGGTCTTGGCCTGTGCGGGAACGGGCACGCCGACCACCTTGAGCCCGGCCTTGACCGCCGCGGCCACCGACTCGGCCTTGAGCTTGTGATCGCCGGCGGTGAACTTGCGGGCGACGGTGCGCAGGGCACTCATGCGCCATCCGCGAAAGCCGCTCTCGACGTCGCCCACCGGGGAAGCCGCTGCGAACTTGGCGAAGCCCTGGTTGCGTCGGGGGGCGTTGTCGTCGCCACCGAGGGCCACGCTGCGCTCACCGATGACCAGGTCGGCGCCGTCGCTCAAGGCCGCGATCAGCGCGGGGACGCGGCTGAAGTCGTCGCTGCGATTGGCCGACGCTTGCAACACATACTCGTAGTCGTGCTCTGACTCGGCGGCCCACTTGTAGCTCTCGCGCAGGGCAAATCCAGGGCCCTTGTTGCGCCCCGGGCGTCGCAGCAGGTGCATGCGCTCGTCGTCCGCGGCCCAGATGCCGGCGCGCGACCAGGTCTTGTCGATCGAGTCGTCGTCAGCGATCAGGATGTGCAGATCGATGTCGTCCAGGTCTTGGTACTTCTCCATGACCCAGTCGATGTTCTCCCGCTCTTCGACCGTGGGGATGACCAGCAGGGTCAGGGGGTGCTGACCCCTGGGCCCGCTCGGCGGACGCTTCGGTGGGATCGGTTCGTCGTGACTCATGATCGCCGGACCTCTGATCGATGTTGACTGCTGCGGGTGACTGCTGCGGGTGACT
>CAZIAK010000084.1:8189-11908 GCA_964537035.1 uncultured Phycisphaerales bacterium
TGACTGCTGCGGGTGACTGCTGCGGGTGACTACCGGGACTACAGCGGCAGGGACGTGCCGGCGTTCTGGCCCTCGGCCCGCTTCAGCAGCAGAGAGGCCAGGGTCACGTCGAGAATGCCAAGCCCCAGGTTCGCGGCCATGACGATGGGCGTGCCGTCGGGTCGCGCCGGACCCTTGCCCGCCACCACGTCGCCGACCTCGCCGGTGGGATCGGGGATGTCCTTGAAGTAGCCCTTGCTGCGGTAGCGATCGAACTGAGCCTTGTCGTCGGTGACGAACAGGTCGGCGCGCTCGAAGCAGGCGGGGCTGAAGCTGGCGTCGAAGTCGAGGGGCACGCAGAGGGTGCCGGTCTGGATCCAGTCGGGCATGATCTCGGGGGTCGGCTCGTGCACGATGGGCAAGGAGGTCACGATGATGTGACCGCCCTCGCAGGCCTCTTGGGCCTCGGGGGGGATGACCGAGGCCAGATCGAAGACCTCCATCACCTCGTCGGCGAACTCGGCCTGGCGCTCGACGTTGTTGTCGTAGGCCAGCATGCGCTCCGACTTCGGGAAGGCTGCCAGCAGAGCTTCGATGTTGGCCCGACCCTGGACGCCGCAACCGATGATGGTGAGCACTTCTGAGTTGGGGTCGGCCAGGTGCTTGGCGGTGACCGCGGTGCAGGCCGCCGTGCGCACGGCGGTGATGTGGGCCGCGTCGAGGAGCGCCAGGGGGCGGCCCGTGTCCGGGTCGTTGAGCAGCACCGAACCATTGATGTACGGCAGGCCCTTCTCCCGGTTGCCCGGGTAGCCCGCCACCCACTTCATGCCCAAGGCACCCATGGGCTCGACGTAGGCTGGCATGGCGTGGAGGAAGTTGTCGCCACTGGGGACCAGGTCGATCTTGGCAGGCATCTGGGTCTGCCCGTTGCCGTGGTGCCCGAGGGCCTCCTCGATCACGTCGAGAACCTCGGTCATGGGCGGCATCAGCGCCCGGACATCGGCGTCGGACAGGTAACGCAGGGTGGCGGTCATCGAAGGGGTCCTTGAACGGCGTGACGGTGAAGAATGGTCGTGCTGGAGGGTGGGCCCGTGCGCGATCAGCGACGCACTTCGGCCAGGCGCTTGCGGATGGCGTTGAAGTCAAAAAACTCGCCAGCGCCTACACCGGGGCAGAATGATGCCACATCACGCTCCCAGGTGTCCTGATCGACCAGCACTTCGGGCCAGAAGGGGAAGGTCTTGCACTGGTTGGGTCTGGCCTCGTAGATCGAGCAGCGGCCCTCCTCCAGGAAGATGCAGGCGTCTCCCGCGGAGGTAAAGGAGAGGCTGCCCATGACCGGTTTGCAGTACTCGCTCTCGAAGGCTCGCAAGGAGAGGCCCAGCAGCTTGGCGATACGGCGCCGCTCGGCCCGGGTCGAGAAGACGTACTGGTAGCCGTCTCCGTGGTTCAGGCAGCACTTTCCGCAGGCCGTGCAGCTGAAGCTCAGCCCGTCGATGTACCAGGGGGGCTGGCTCTCGGCCCCGCTGCCGGTCTTGCTGTCGGTCTTGCTGCTCAAGTGGGCTCGGTCCAGCTCAAGGTCAGGGGGCGGGAGAACATGCGGTAGCCGTCCGGGCTGCCCAGGAAGCCGAAGCCGCTGTGCTTGACCCCGGCCCAGGGCGGGTCGCCCGCCGAGCCGAGACCCTGGTTGAGGCCCACTTGCCCCACCTGCAGCCCGCCGGCCAGGGCCAGGGCCCGCTGCCGATCTCCGCACCAGACGCTGGCGCCCAGGCCGAAGGGCGAGTCGTTGGCCAGCTCGACCGCCTGCTCGCCTGAGTCGACGGTGCGCAGGGTCACCACGGGCCCGAAGGTCTCCTCGTTCATGATCTCCATGGACTCGTCCGCGGCAGCCACCACCGTGGGCTCGTAGAACAGCCCTGGTCCCGGGCGCACCGCTCCGCCCACGAGCACCTGGGCCCCACGCTGTCGGGCCTCATCGACCTGGGCCGCCACGTGGTCCCGCTGGGCGGCGCTGGACATGGGCCCCATGAAGACGTCGTCTAGACCGTTGCCGGCGGTGATGGTGCCGGCGCGCTCGACCACCAGTTCGGCGAAGCGGTCGGCCACGGCGCTCTCGACGTAGACGCGTTCGACGGAGCAGCAGACCTGGCCTGAGTTGCGGAACGATTCCTTGACGGCGAAGTCGGCGGCCTGTTCGAGGTCGGCGTCGGCGCAGACGATCATGGGGTCCTTGCCGCCCAGCTCGAGCACCAGTCGTTTCAGGCCGGACGCGCAGGCCTTCATGATGTGCTGTCCGGCGGACACGCTGCCCACGAAGCCCACCATGTCGATGTCCGCAGAGACCAGGGCCTTGCCCGTGGCCTCGGCGCCCTGGGTCAGCACCATCACGTCGATGGGCAGCTCGGCGATGAACTCGACGAACAGGGCGGCGCCGCAGAGGGGCACCAGCTCGGAGGGCTTGAAGACGATGGTGTTGCCCGCCACCAGCGCGGGCACGATGACCTCGCGGGCCATGCCCAGGGGGAAGTTCCAGGGTGTGATCGCCGCCACCACGCCCACGGGCTCCCGGCTGAGCCGGCTGATCATGTCGCCCTCGCGGGTCTCGACCGTGGCCAGGGCGTCGGCGGCCGAGGCGGAGAGCCGTCGCAGGCTGGAGGCCATGGACGCGGCTTCGCGCCGGCTGTTCGAGATTGGCTTGCCCATTTCAATCGTGATGAGCTGGGCCAGGGTCTCGATGAGCTCTTCGTTCTCGAAGCGCACGGCGATGCGCTCCAGCACCGCGAGGCGCCCTGAGAGCCCCATCGCTGCCCATCGAGGCGATGCTGCCCGAGCGCGGGCGACCGCTTCGCGCACCTCGTTCTCGTCCGCACAGGGGAGGGTCTGGATGATCTCACCAGTGGCGGGATTTCTGTCCTCGATCACGGTGGCGGGCTCGGCGGCCGTGGGGCTGGGCATGGGGGGCTCTCCAAAAATCCACACTGCGGGGCAAAGACCGGTATTCTAGGCGCCGGCTGCCTGTGTGGCGATGTCATTCGTGACCCTGGTGTTCAATCGGAGAATCCTTGGCAATACCGGCCCGTCCGCTCTTTTCTGGGTGGTGAAGAGCGGCCTGGCTGGTGGGGGTGATTCGCTGGTTCGACGTCCGGCCAGCTCGCAGGCAGCCATCGCAAGCTCGCGCAGTCGCGGCCCAGCGCCGCCACGGCAACAAATGGAGTCGCGGTGGTGGCTGAAGGCGCAACGGTGTCCCCGAACGATGACGCCGACTCAGCAGACCAGGGCCAGCAGGTAGGTGCTGCGTCTTGCAGTGATCCCGAGCCCCTGACTCCGGACGCCGAGCTGTCTGACCACAGGCTGGTTCTTGGCGGCGGCCGGGTCATCGAGGCGCGCTACGACGATCCCCTCGATCTGGTCTGGCTGTTCTGTGCCAAGCGCTTGGGCATGACCGTGGTGCGCTCGCGAGAGGTGTTCGCTGCCTGGGATGGCAAGGGCACCCTGACCATCGCCGACGAGCGAGACTTCGACGCCGACGACTGCTTGGCCCAGCTGATCTTCCACGAGATCTGCCACGCGCTGGTGGCCGGCCCCGAGGCCTTGACCCAGGTCGACTGGGGGCTGTGCAACCGAGACGACCGGGACATCGCCTCCGAGTTCGCGACCCACCGGCTGCAGGCCGCGCTGGCCGACCCCCACGGATTGCGCGCATTCATGGGACCGACCACAGAGCACCGGACGTACTACGA
>CAZIAK010000085.1:0-10738 GCA_964537035.1 uncultured Phycisphaerales bacterium
GCTCAATCGACAGGCGAAACCTGCGTGGGATGCCCATCGAGGTCGACGGCGAAGCTGAACAGCACGTCGCCGTTGCCCCCGCCGCCCAAGGTGCTGGTCGTCGTGCGCACGTACTCGAAGAGCAGGCGCACGTCGGGCTCGACGGTCACCCTGAAGTAGCCCACCTTCTTGGTGCCGGTCACGTCCGTGTCGTACTCGGGGACGCCGTCACCGTCGTAGTCCATGCCGTCGATGTACCACTGCTTCGCCGCCGCGGGAGGGGCCACCCCGGACGCCCGACCACCGATGAGATAGGTCACGCCCTGGCCCACACCGTCGGGGCCGAGCTTCTCGCCCCAGGCCGAGACGTGATCCTGAAACGACAGGAACACCTGCACGCCGTAGGCCATGAACAGCTCATGGAGCTGAGCCTGCTCGCCCAGGAACGTGCCCCGTGACGTGCCGTCGTCTGTAGCCGTGATGCCGCCGCGGCCTTTCTGCGTGGCCACGTTCGGGTCGAACAGCCCGCCCAGCAGATGCTCGGCGGTGACGATCTTGAAGGGCGCGTCCGAGCGGGCCAGGGTGCGCCGCAGCCAGGTCAGCTGGGTGGCGCCCAGGGTCCATTCGTCGGCGCTCACGGGCTTGGTCGTGGTGTGCCGATGGATGTCGAGCACCACCAACAACAGGTCGCCTGCCTCCACGGCAAAGTAGCCGCCCTTGGGCCCGCCGTTGTAGCTCTTGGCAGCCAGGGGAACATGACGGCGCCGAGCAGCCTCGCTCCAGCGGGGCGTCTCGTTGGTCAGCCAACCCTGCTCGCCTTCGTGATCGCCCAGGGCCAGCAGCAGCGGCAGGTCGGCACCGAGGGAGCCCAGCAGGTCGGGCTGCAACACCCGGCGCCAGCGCAGCAAGGCGTCGGCGAAGTTCTTCACCGAGCCGCCGCTCACCGGGGCGCCGTCGACCGTGCAAGCCGAGCACGAGCCGCACTTGGTCATGGCGATGTCCGTGCCCAGGAGCATGAAACTCAGGCTGGGATCGTCGCCGATGTTCTCCAGGGTCTGCAGCAGCAGATCGAGAGGCGGGGGTGATCCACCGCAGGTGCCCTTTGCCCAGATCGCGTAGGTGTGGGTGTCAGCGGCGACGGCGAAGCTGAACGGCGTGCCGCGCTGGGGAAGCGTGGTGACCCGATGCAGCGGGCGGGGTTCAGGAGCCTCGCGCACGTAGACCTGGTAGAGGATCTGTCCCCCGGGTTCGACGCTGGTCAGGGGCACGTTGAGCGGGCGCCCCGGGTGAGCGAGCAGGACGTCGGTCTGAAACTCCAGGGGCTCGGCGGCTCCCCAGGCCACGACGACGTGCAGCTGGCGCGCGGGGACGAGGGTCAGCACCACGCTGTCGACGGTGGGGTGATAGACCATCTCCTCCACGTGAAAGAGAGGTTCGTCCCCCACCAGCGGGGCGAGCATCAACGCAGAGAGGAGCAACGGGATCAGCATGGGGTGAGCGGCGGGGAGGGAGCGTCGCGGCCCTCCTGGCGGCGGCGGGCAGGGGTTTACTCTACCTCGGTTGGTGGGGAGCGGGGTGAAACGGCGTGGCAACGGCCGTGTGACCTGCCGAAGGATTGGCGAGCCCCCTACCAACCTCGCGTCACGCAGGCTCCAGCCGCGCGTACTCCGCCATCAGCTGCTTCTCGCCGCAGCGCTCGAAGCGCACGGTGATACGCGCCGACGCTCCGGAGCCGCTCACGCTCATCACCACGCCCGGGCCGAAGTGCGCGTGACGCACGGCCTGGCCTCGTCGGGGGATCTGAACGTCGAGGTAGTCGTCGGCCTCGGGCACGTATTCGGCGGAGGCTGACGGCGAGCTGTCGGAGACCTCCCAGGGCTCGGCGCTGGGCCCTTTGCGGTTGCCCCAGCCGCCCTCGGCGAAGCCTCCACTGAAGCGGCCCTGTGCGCCGGTGCGATCGTCCCACTTGATGGCGTCGGCGGGGAGCTCGTCCAGGAAGCGCGACGGGGCGCTGGGCATCCACTGGCCGTGCAACATGCGTCGGCCGGCGCGGCTCAGGGTCAGGTGGCGCATGGCTCGGGTCATGCCCACGTAGCAGAGGCGGCGTTCTTCTTGGATGTCCTCTTCGCTCTCGAGCGAACGCTGGTGTGGCAGCACGCCCTCCTCCATGCCCACCACGAACACCGCCGGATACTCGAGCCCCTTGGCCGCGTGCAGGGTCATCAGGGTGAGCCGGTCGGGTGAGTGCTCGTAGCGGTCGACATCAGCCACCAGCGCCGTCTCTTCGAGGAAGCCCGACACCGTGGGCGTTGCGGCGGAGCGACTATAGGCCGCCAACGCCGCCGCCAGCTCCTCGACGTTCTCGACCCGGTCGATGCCGTCGCTGCCGCCGAAGTCGCGCAGGTAGGCCTCGAAGGCCGTGGCGTCCATGATCTTGCGCAGCAGCTCTTCGGGCTCGACCGTCTCCAGGTCTTTCGAAAGCTCGTCGAGCAGCTTGCTGAAGGCCACCAGGGCCTTGCGCGGTCGGGCGGTGATGTGGGGGCACTCCGCCGCCCGGCGGGCCGCCTCCCGAGGGCCGATGCCCTGAGGCAACGCCCAGGCCCGCAGCTTCTCGATGGACGTCTTGCCGATGCCGCGAGTGGGCACATTGAGGATGCGCAGGAACGAAACGGTGTCCTTCGGGTTGGCCAGCACCTTGAGGTAGGCCAGCAGGTCCTTGACCTCTTTGCGCTCGTAGAACTCGAGGGCGCCCACGATCTCGTAGGGCAGGTTGTGCAGGCGCAGGGCCCGCTCGAGCGCACGAGACAGGGCGTTGGTGCGATAGAAGATGGCCACGTCGCTGAGGGGCAGCTCTTCTTCGCGCTGCAGGCGCTGCACCTCGCGCACCACGGCGTCGACCTCGCTCTCTTCGTCGTCTGCGGCCAAGACGGTGATCTTGTGGCCGTCGCCCAGCTCGCTCCAGAGCCCGCCCAGCAGACGCCCGCTGTTGTGGCTGATCACCGCGGAGGCCGCGGCGAGAATGTGGTTGGTGCTGCGGTAGTTCTGCTCCAGTCGCACCACGTGAGCACCGGCGAAATCGCTCTCGAAGTCGAGGATGTTCTGCACCCTCGCCCCACGCCAGCGGTAGATCGACTGGTCAGGGTCGCCCGTCGCGCACATGTTGTTGTGGAACGACGCGATGTCCCGGGCGATGCGGTACTGGATCATGTTCGTGTCCTGGTACTCATCGACCAGCACGTAGCGGTAGCGCTCGCGGTACTTCTGCAGCGACGGCTCATGATCGCGGAACAGCTCGACGGTCTTGAGCAACAGGTCGTCGAAGTCGACGGCGTTGGCCTCGGCAAGCGCGTCGACGTAGCGCCCGAAGACCCGGCCCACCACCTGCTCGTAGGCCGACTGGGCCCCCGCCGCCGCTTCGTCCGGGGGGATGCCGTCATTCTTCAGCCGGGACACGCCAGACAACAGCGCCCGGGGACGAAAGGCCTGGGTGTCGATGCCCATCTCGTGGCTCAGATCCTTGATCAGCGAGACCTGGTCATTGCTGTCGTAGATCGAGTAGCCCCGGGTGAGCCCCACGTGCTCGCCGTCGATGCGCAGCACCCGAGCGCAGAAGGCGTGAAAGGTCGCCAGGGTCACCTGGCCCTCGCCCACCAAGGCCTCGACCCGCTCGCGCATCTCCCCCGCGGCCTTGTTCGTGAACGTGATGGCCAGGATCTCCCAGGGCTTCACGCCCTTCTGGATCAGGCGGGCGATGCGCCGGGTGATCACCCGGGTCTTGCCCGATCCGGCACCGGCCACGATCAGCAGCGGGCCGTCCCCGTGCTCTACCGCCTCGCGCTGGGCAGGGTTGAGGTCGTCGAGCAGCGGGTCGGTGGACGTCACGGTGGGTCTCGCATCAGGGGGACCCTGGCCATGATAGGCCAGCTCGACGGCAGATCGAGGCACCCATCAACAACCGCGCGCCGGCACCCCCTCAGGGAGCACCGGCGCGTCAGGTCGAATCGAAGGTCGCGGCTGCTGCTACTGCGTGACGACCTCGATGGAGCCTCCCAGGGTCGAGACCCTGGCGGCGGTGATGTGCATCTGGCCCGCGCTGTCGAGGGAGCCGACGACCCAGCTCACCCGCACGTCCTCGCCGTTCGGCGCCAACGTGGCGGCCTTCAGCTGCACGAGCTTGGCGAACTCATCCAGGTCGAGAACCATCGGGTCAGCGACCGAGTGCCACTGGTCGAGCAGCACGCTGTTGTTCAACAGGGCCCCAAGACTTGCGTCGGGATCACTGTCGACCACGACGAAGGCAACGCTCGCCACCGAGTCGACCGGGCTGTGCAGCTGCCGGTCGAAGGGGCTCTGCTCAGGAAGCAGGAGACCGCCTTGCAAGGCCACCTGACCCTGCTCGGCCGCAGCGGACACGCCCAGGCCAGACGACTGAGTCGCCTGGGTGGCAGAGTTGCTGGCATCCGAGGTGTCGATGGACAGTGCCTGACTCTCATCAGCGCTGATCGTCACCCGACCCAAGGCAGCGTCGGACGCTTCGACAATGATGGTGTCGGTGCCCGCCAAGGACACGATGCTGAGGCCGCTACCCTGGCTGGTCTGCTGGTCGCCTGGACCGCCAGAACCGCCTGGCCCTGGGTCTTGCAACCCGGGCAGGTCGAGGCCGCCATCGTTGTCGCCGAACGGCGTGGCTGTCGGTGAGGTGGCAATCAGCAACGTCGCCACGCAGAGAGCGGAGGTCAGAGAACGCCGGTTGTTGGTGTGCATGGGCTTCATGGTGTCACCCGTTCAAACGTTGAAAAGCGCCGGAACATTTTGGCAGAGGTCGTGGTGGAACTCAGCATTGGCTCCCAGGACTGCCTGGAAGGTCTGCTTCTTGGAGATCAGGCTCTGAATCTGAGCCAGCTTGGCGGGGAAGCGATCGACGAGGGCAGAGAAGTGCTCGACCGATTCATCGACCATGCCAGCCTTGGCACAGCTCACAGGTAGGTTGACGAAGCTCTGTAGCAACCGGGTGGCGTCCGTCGCCGAGACCCGACTGATCACTTCGGTGTAGCACTCGACCGCCGAGCGGTAGTCGCCCCGGTCTTCGTGCAGCTTGCCCAGGCCTTGCAGGCCCATGAGCCGCAACAGCTCGGTGCGCCCCTGTTGGTGGACCCGCTCGAACTGGGTCATGGCCCGGCCCCCGTGGCCCAGCATCATGAAGTGCAGGCCCAGGTAGAGGCGGGCTTCGTCGACGGTGTCGTCGAGGGCCAGGGCCTCTTCGAGGAAGGCCTTGCCCTTGGCGAAGGCGGCCGCGCGACCCTTGCCTGACGCGGCGAAGAGCTTGCGGGAGCGGCGGAAGACGCCGCCCTGTTCGCCATGGTTGCCGGCTGCGGCCAGATCGTCGTGCTTGAACATGACCCGGCGGGCTTCGGCTTCTGACTTGCGCACGTCGCGGGGACGACTGCAGCGCACCTGGATCTCGCGATCGGCGGGCTGGCTGCGGTTGGCGAGCAGCACGTAGGCCTTGCCGATCTCGTAGAACAGGCGGGCCAGGGACTCTTTCTTGTCGTTGGCCAACACACCCGTGACCGAGGCAAACAGGCTCGAGGGGTCGATGGCGGGGATCGCGGCCTGGCCCTCCCCACCTGCGTCAGCCGAGGCGTCGCCGGTGTCATCGGTGTCATCGGCATCGTCAAGAGCGGCCGCGGTCAGGCGGTGAAACTCGGACAGCCGGCGCAGGGCCACCAGGTAGTCAGCACAGCCCTCGCACTGGCGGGTGTGATCGACGAGGCGCAGGGCGTCGCCATCATTCAGCTCCTTGTCGACGAAGGCGTTCAGGTCGACGACGAAGCTCTTGCAGGGTTCGATTTGGGTCTTCATGACACTCGGGTCCCCAAGACGCGGACCATGTACTGGACGATCTTCTTGCGGGCGCGACACACGACCATCTTGAAGTTCTCGAGGCGGATGCCCAGGCGCGCGGCGGCATCCTTGTAGCCCAGCTTTTCGATCTCGACCAACTGCAGGGCCAGGCGATCGCGGTCTTTGAGTTCGGTCTCGTAGGCCTCGAGATAGAGGCAGAGAAGGATGCCGTAGACGCGGCGGCAGGTGACGTCTTGCTCGACGTCTTCGGTGGCCTGCAGGGGCGAGGCCGCCTTCGTGTCTACCAGCACATCCGCCAGCAGGTCGGCGGGGATGCCATCGCGGTTGGCGGCATTGAGGCTGCGGTAGACCGTGTTGCGAATGATCGAGTAGGACCAGTTGCGAAACGAGTTGGGCTTGTCGGGCCGAAAGCGCGTGGGGTAGCGGTAGATGGCCAGGAACGCCTCCTGGAGGATGTCCCCCGGGTCGGCCCGGCTACCGGTCATGCGCATGATGCGGTTGGCGATCAGGGTGAAAGGCCGGACGTTCAGCTCGAACAGCAGGCTGTACGCGGGCACACTCTCCAGCTCACGAAAGGTGTCCATGAGCGCGTTGTTCAACGCCTGGACCTCGCAGGTGTCACCAGCAACCGTGCGGACCAACAGAGCATGGCCAGACTCCCGAGCCACCACCCGAGCGCGCTCAAGGACGGCGCTCGTGACCATCTCCCGGGGCAGCTGGCTCCTCCGTGCCTTCCTCACCACGGCCTCCCCCTTGGCCCCATGGGGGTGCCCAGGCTTGGGAGTCTCTTGAGGTTGCAACACGCTACGGCCCCCGGTGATTGGGCTCGACAGACGTCCTCGCGAGCGTTGTCGCGGATCGGTCCTTCTGGGTTGAATGTACTGAGAGACCACAATGGGGTCACACAATTGACACCCAACTTTGACCAGAGTTTCAGATCGCCGTTGAGAACCGAGACAACTTCCTTCAAGGTCTCCTTATTGTGCATGCAAAGAGCCCACTGACTCCTGCGCGTCTCAGCTGCCTTGCGGCCTTGGCCGTGCTCGTCCTTCACGGTACCGCCCTCCGTGACGTGTGGACCATCGATCCCGATGCCTCGGCCTACGTGGGTCTGGCCCAGTCGCTGGCCGCGGGCGATGGCTACACCTTGGACGGCGTACCTCACGGAAAGTACACCCCCGGCTTCCCCCTTCTTCTAGCAGGGCTGATGCGGGCCAGCAGCCCCGACGCCTACCTGATCTTTCACGGCTTCCTGGTGGTGATGCTGGCCCTGGGGGTGCTGGTGACCCACCGGCTGGTCTGCCGTATGGGCTACCCCCCATGGGCCGGAGCGGTGATCGCCTGGGCCGTGGCCTTCTCCCAGACCCTCTGCGACCTCTCCGTGCGCTACCTGCGCACCGAGGTGCCCTTCATGGCCCTCAGCCTGGGGGCCCTGCTGCTCATGTCTGACGCCCTGGGCCAACGGCGCAGCTGGGGACGGACCGCCCTGGCCGCCGCGTTCATGGCCGCAGCCATCTCCGTGCGCATGGCCGGCGTGACCCTGGCCGTGGTCCCCGCCCTGCACCTGATGTCTCCCGTGGATGGCAGCCGTGGCCGAGCCCGGGCGGCCCTGCTGCTGGTGACCGTGGGGCTGGTGCTCGGAGGCTGGAGCGCCTGGGGGGCGTCCGTGCGCTCGGCACACCCCGAGGCTCCCGACTACAGCGCCGAGCTGCTGGCCCAGGAGCCCCGGGACCTGACCAAGACCGTGCGGGCCGACATGCCCACCATTGATGGCGCGGGACTGGTGCGGCGGGTGACCGGCAATCTCGAGGTGCTGGCCCGGGCCAGCGCCGTGCTGCTCACCAATGTCGACCGAGCCGGAGCCCGCCTGCCCGTGGGCCTGGGGGCGTTGGCGTTGGTGCTGCTGGGCCTGGTGACCATGGTCAGGGCCACCCGCCCCAGCAAGGACGCCGCCGCCTACCTGGTGGCCACGCTGGTGCTGTACCTGCTCTGGCCCTTCAACCAGCAGGAGCGCTTCTACGTCCCCCTGTTGCCTCTGCTGTTGCTGGCGGCGGGGCTGGGCGCGGTGCTGGTCTACAGAAGCCTGACCCTGCTGGCCCAGACCACGACGGGTCGCAGAGTGGCCCTGCTCATCGCCGTGGCCCTGGCCCTCGGCCTCAGCGCACAGGTGTCCGACGACCCCACGGTTCTGGGTCGCTGGTCGAAGAGCTTCGCCTCCCTGATCGTGGCCACCTGGGCCATGGTGATCACCCTGGGAGTGCTGCTGCGCCGTCCCCAGCTGCCGCCCCTGAGCCCAGCGCTGGCCTGGTTGGTCCCCGCGTTCTTCCTCTTGCCCCTGGTGGGCTTTCGGCTGTTCGAGTGGCCCGACCAGATGCAGCGCTTCGACGAGCTGCGCTTCGTGGTGCCCCAAGAGCCGCCCCTCGATCGCATCGACGTCGACTACCGGCTCGAGCTCGTGGCGGGCTGGCTGCAGGAGCACACCGACCCCGACGCGGTGGTGATGACCGACGTGCCCAAGATGCTGGGCATCCTGAGCGGGCGACGTTGTGTGCCGTTTCGCTATCGCGTCGATCCGCCAGAGGTGCTGCACGGCGACGCGGACGTGGTCTTCTACACCGGCGAGCTGGCCCAGCTGACGGCGGTGATGGAGGCGCAGGCGAGTGACTACGAGATGTCCGAAGTCACCGTGCATGGGAGGGAGGGGGCGCTGCAGCCGCGGATGTATCGGGTGCTGCGGTGAAGTGAGCCTGTGCGAGGGTCGCCCGCCGACTCCACCACGATTTCGTCCACGAAGAGCCACGCCGTGCTGCCGGCGCCGGCGTGCCAGTCGGGGAGTTCGCCGAAGCCCTCGGCACGCACGCGCACGTAGCGGGCGCGCTCGTCCGGGCAAGACACCAGCAGCTCGCTGCGAGCCGGCTCCGACTGACGGGCCGACGCGTCGGGGGCGAGGGTGCCCACGGTGCGCCAGGCGTGGCCGTCGTCCGAGAGCCAGACCTCGACGGAGCTGGGCAAGAAGATCCAGATCGATTGGCTCTGCAACGCGCACAGCACGACCTTCGACAGCGACGTCATCGCGCCCAGGTCAAAGGTCGCCTCGAGCGCCGGCCCCTGCCAACCCAACCAGCGGCCCTCTCGAAAAGCGAGACTGCCCCGGCGGCAGTCGCTGAGCGCGGCCAGGCCGCCTGAGGCTTCCGGAACCCCCGGCAGCTTGGATGTGACCTTGGGTTGCCAGCCCATCTGCAAGAGGACTCTACCGGGATCAGAGTCGCGTCATCTTGCTTATCGAGAAGGGCCGTGGAACCGAACGCCGTCAAAGCAAATCCAAGACTCCCCGACCAAGAAGCAGCCATCCAGCTCGAACACGAAGGATTTCTCTCCATCGACAACCGTGAAGAAGATGTCCCTTCTGTTCATCTTGAAGGGGTCATCCAGCTCACGAACCCCCAGCTCAGTGTGCAGCGTCGCTTCCTGCCAGTTCAAGACCTTGCCAGACTCCAAGCGCACGTCTTGAAAGTGCTTCCTGATCTCCTCCGCCTGCTCCTTCTGAAAGTCGGCGGTGAGATCCGCAGCTGCGAGCTTTCCCTCATCCGGATCGACCGCCGTGACGTAGTCCACCATCTGCTGGAAGTGCTTCATCCCGGGCGAAACGCCAGCGATCGTCTCAAACCTGTTTCCTACCAGTCCTTCGAACACCACCTGCACCAGTTCAAGCTCTGTCCTTGCTGAAACTCTCGTCGCATCACCACAGGACACCAACAAGAGCCCGAGGAGCGCGAGCGTGCCGGCGTTTGGCATTGGCCTGATCCACATCCGGGCCATTGTCATCCCGACACTCCTCAACGCAAGTCTCGACACGACTGGTACATCTGCGACTGCGCGATCCAGATGACGGTCGACCCGGGGAAGCCACGACGGGTGAAAACCGAGGCGTGCCATGGGGCGTCAGCGCTGCCACTTCGATCAGCTCTCGACGTCTGTGCCCGGTTCCGAGTGTCCGGCATTCTGTTTCTCTGCCGGTCCAAGGTGGTTGCCGCTCCACAGCGCGGCTCACGAACGCGCTGAACTCAGCCAGACATCTCATCGAACATTCTTGCAGCGGCCTCTTGGATCTCAGCGGGAGTCAGATCTCGAAGATGAGTCGTGATCCCCCACTCATGCCCAAAGGGGTCGCGGGCTCGAGCAAAGCGCTCGCCCCAGAACATGTCCACCGGCTCCATGAGCACCTCTGCGCCGCTGTCAGCCATCCTCTTGACCATGGCATCACAGTCTTCAACGTAGATGTGGGTGGCGACGGTCGTGGCCCCCAGCTTGCTCGGGCTCGGCGTCCCCCCGTGTTCGATCAGCTCGTCACTCAGAAAGAACCGCGCGTCGCCCACCCGGAACTCGCAATGCATCACCCGACCGTCGGGCATGCGCAGCACGACACCGGGTTCGGTCTCAAAGACCTTTGCATAGAAGGCGACGGCCTCGTCGGCGTTCTCGACGCTGAGGTACGGGACAAACTCACAGATGGACATGGTCGGCAATCTCGTGGAGGACGCTCCAGGAGATGCCGGGATGCCCGGTCGCCTGGATGTGACCAGAACTTCCCACATCCGCCCGCGCGGGGCTGACAAGATTCTGCATCAGGCGTCGCCATCAGACCTGCGGCGTTGACTGCACCAGGCAGACATCAGCTGGCCAGCCTGGCAGCCCCTCACGACGGTTGCACGCCCGATGCACCGCCACGCCACCCCGGCTTGCCGGGCCCACGGCGACTGATCCTCAGTGAGTGTTTGGTGCAGAGTCGTCTGTGCATCGCCTTCGAAACCAAGCCAGAGCATGGAAGCCACTGGGTGGCTGCGCGTCACCGTTGATCAACGCCCATCCGGGGAGCCGGAGCGGGGAGAATCCG
>CAZIAK010000086.1:0-10415 GCA_964537035.1 uncultured Phycisphaerales bacterium
TCCTCCCGTCCCCCGCGTTGGCTGGCGGCCGTGAACGGCCTCCCCGCAGCGAACGAGTGCCAGCTAAACCTGCTGGTCTGAATCCGTCAATCAGGTAACTCTCAGAAAGGCCGCTCTTGCGCTGAATTCGTACAGCATCTAAAGCATGCGCGATTTCACATTCATGCAGATCAGGCGTTCAGATTGACCGATTGACCGCCCTTCGCCTGAAGCGGTCACCGTGTTCGTGCAGCCCCGAGAAAACAGCCCGCAAGAGGGCAGCCAGCGTCTCCTCGCCGCGTCGTGCCCGGACACCAACGTCAACAACCACCATCGGCTGGGCCACTATCGCCGAGCATTCCACCGAGCCGGGGGGCGATCCAAGCCAGTCGACCCGTGGCACTGCGCCCCGCAATTCAGGGCGCCTTCTTGCGCACAGCCTTCCGCAGCTTCGGCCGCAGCAACAACCGCCACTTGAGGGACAACCGCCGCTCCTGGCGATTGACCCAGCGCCCCACGGGCGGCGAGGCCTTGCTCAGCAGGACCACGCTCAAGACATAGAAGGGGATGCCCGTGACGATGGGCACCAGCCAGCCCACGATGCCCAGGGCGAAACACACTGCGGAGCCCAGTCCCCAGAGCACGCGCCGAAAGGCGGGGTGCTCCCCGTGGGGCTCACCGAGCAGGTCAGGGATGGTGATCCCCTCGGTGACAGAGGTCGGTCGGTCGTCTGAAACGGTCATTGCTGGGGTCTTTGTGAAGGGGCCGGGCTGATTTTCTCTCGACCTCTGGGGCTGGCTGGCCGAATCATGGAGATCCCCACCCTGCCATCGTAAGGTCGACCCCCTGGGTCTGCGATGGCCTCATCGAGTACCACCTGCCACAAGAGCGATCATGGACGAGCTGAAGACCGACTGCCGACACTTCAACGGCGACCGTCCCTGCAAGCCCCACAAGCAGAGCGGCGTGGTCTGCTCCAGCTGCGATGAGCACTACGCCCCGATCAAGACGCGCATCCTGATCACCAAACTGGCGGCCATGGGCGATGTGCTGCGCACCACCAGCCTGCTGCCGGCGATTCACCGGCGCTGGCCCGGCGCGAGCATCACCTGGGTCACCGCCCCGTCGTCCGTGCCCTTGGTGGCGGGCAACCCCCTCGTCGATCGCACCATCCCCTTCAACGGCAGCCTGCCCCTTGAGCTGGCCACGGAGCACTTCCATGTGGTGCTCAACCCGGACGCCGCCCCGGACAGCTGCGCCCTGGCTCAGTCTGCCGACGCCGACCTGCGGGTGGGCTTCGCCTTCGACCGTCGCGGAGCCCCCGTGCCCCTGTCAGCAGGGGCCGCCTCCTGGCTTGAGATGGGCGTGCGCGACGACCTCAAGAAGGCCAACGAGCGCACCTATCAAGACATGATGGCCGAGATCCTCGAGGTGCCCTACCTGCGCGAGCCTCCTCAGCTGCCCATCACTCCCGAAGAAGACGCAGTGGGACGGACCCTGCGCGCCGCCCACCCGCCCGAGCCGGGCCAGTCGGTCATCGGCCTGAACACCGGCGCCGGCGGACGGTGGCGCTTCAAGCGCTGGACCGACGAGGGCTTCACCGAGCTGATCACCCGCCTGGGACAAGACGGCCACCGGGTCTTCTTGCTGGGCGGCCCCGAAGAGGTCGAGCGCAACGGGAGACTCGCTGCAGCCAGCGACGGTGTGGCCATCGACACGGGCTGCGACAACACGGTGGGACAGTTCGCCGGCATCGTGGGCGCCTGCGACGTGGTGCTCACCGGCGACACCCTGGCCATGCACGTGGCCATCGCCCGGTCGGTCCCCGTGGTGGTGCTCTTCGGCCCCACCTCGCTGCACGAGATCGATGTGTTCGATCGGGGCGAGCGACTGGCCCCCGACCTCGATTGCCTGGTGTGCTACCTGCCCGACTGCGACGTGCGTCCCCACTGCATGGAATCTCTGTCCGTCGATCGGGTGCACCAGGCGCTGCTGGGCCTGGTGGG
The DNA here is from genome assembly GCA_964537035.1 of uncultured Phycisphaerales bacterium. Taxonomy (GTDB): domain Bacteria; phylum Planctomycetota; class B15-G4; order B15-G4; family B15-G4; genus CAZIAK01. Next base: position 1,986 of record CAZIAK010000086.1, read on the forward strand.
CGCGGCCGCAGGCTGAGGCAGCGGCCCGTGCGCGGACTGCAACTCAGCGCTGGCGGAGCAGAGCTGCGGGACGATCTGCCCGAACCGAGCGAGCGAGCCGGCTGGACGACGGTAGGGGTCACCCTGGCCGGAGTCTGCGCCACGGACATCGCCCTCTCGAAGGGCTACATGGGCTTCGCTGGCGTGCCCGGTCACGAGTTCGTCGGCCGAGCGCTCAACGGCCCCTTGGCCGGACGCAGGGTGGTGGGCGAGATCAACGCGGGCTGCGGCACCTGCGACCGCTGCCGAGGCGGCGACCCGCGACACTGCACCAGCCGCTCGGTGCTGGGCATCCTCTCCCACCCGGGGGCCTTCGCCGAACGCTTGAGCCTACCCACTGCCAACTTGCTGGCCGTGCCCGACGGACTCTCCGACGAGGCTGCCAGCTTCACCGAACCCCTGGCAGCGGCCATGGCCCTGGGCGAAGCCGTTGAGATTCGCAAGGGAGCCCCGGCGCTCGTGGCGGGTGATGGACGACTGGGATTGCTCTGCGCCCATGCCCTGCACCTGGCGGGCGCCAACGTCACCGTGGCGGGGCGACATGCAGAGCGCCAGAGCCTACTACCGACCGACGTTGAGTTACTCACCGGGCTGCTCGAGAACGACGGCCCGGAGCCGCACGACGGGCCAAAGCCCCACGACGGCTCTGAGCCCCAAGGCGAGCCAAAGCCCCACGACGGCCCGGAGCCCCACGACGAGCCAAAGCCCCACGACGGGCCGGGCCAGTTCGAGCTGGCCGTCGAGGCCACGGGCAGCCCAGAGGTCTTGAGCAGACTCATCCCGCGCATGGCACCCCGGGGCACCGTCGTACTCAAGACCACCAGCGAGCGTCCCCTGCAGCTCGACACCTCGCTGGTCGTGGTCAACGAGCTGCGCCTGGTGGGTTCTCGCTGCGGACGGTTCGCCCCGGCCCTGCAGCTCCTGGCCGAGGGCGCCGTGCCTGTCGAGGCCATGATCGACGCCCGCTATCCCCTGGCCCATGCCGACGAGGCTCTGACGCACGCGGGGCAGCCGGGCGTGCTGAAGGTCCTTGTCGACATCGCCGACCCATGAGCCCCACGCCGCTCGGCCCCGGAGAGCAGCTGGCCTACGGTGACCCGGAAACCCTCGCCGCAACCTTCGAGCGCTCTGCGGTGCTCAAGCGCGATCTCTTCGGACGCATCGAGCGGGGAGCGGTCACCCTCCCGGATGGCAGCACCCTCGCCGTGGTGCGCCGCAACTGGCGCGCGGGCCCCTGGTGGACCCGTCCCATCGCCTCGTGGCTGGCCAGCCGCGAAGTGACCACGCTCATCGCCGTCACCGGCCTCGATGCCGTCCCCCAGCTGGTGTACGCCGGGCGGGGACAGCTGCTGCGCACCTGGCTCGACGGCGCGGCCATGCACGAAGCCCAGCCCCGTGACCCGGCCTGGTACAGCGCGGCCCGACGCCTGCTGGTGCGCCTGCACCGCCACGGCGTGACCCACAACGACCTGGCCAAGGAGCCCAACTGGATGGTGCTCGCCGACGGTCGCCCCGGGCTGATCGACTTTCAGCTGGCCCGGGTCTCACGGCGACGCAACGGCTTCTTTCGCATGCTGGCCCGAGAAGACCTGCGCCACCTGCTCAAGCACAAGCGCACCTACGCCCGCGAACACCTGACCCACCGCGAGCTCGAATGGCTGGCCCGGCCGTCGCTGCCAGCGCGCCTGCTGCGAGATGGCATGAAGCCCCTCTACCTTTTCGTCACCCGACGCGTGCTGGGCTGGCGCGACCGCGAGGGCCAGGGCCCCCGCCCCTGAGCGCTGCGGCAAGGCCAGACCGGAGGGCCGGCCAGCCACTCCACCGCCAGCGCCGCGACCGGTCAACTCGACCAGGCGTCGCCGAGCACCACCGAGTGCTCGGAGATCACGCTGACCATCACGTCCCCGGACAGCAGAGTGCGGGTTCTCAGGCCATCGAAGGAGCCGTCTTCGTCAACGTGAGAGCCCTGCAACTCGACGGGCAGGTTGCCACCCTCGCCTCTGGGGATGAGGAAAACCGACGTGGGCACTCCACAGCAGTCGAAGCGCAGATCGAGCGCGGCCCCGCTGGCCACCTGCACCCGTTCGGCTGAGCGCAGGGTCACCGCATGACCACCCACGGTGCTCTCGAGAGCGGCTGCGGGGAGCAGCGAAGCTGGCAGGGACATGTCCGACAGCAGCGCGCGTGCGGCGAGAGCGGGGTCACCGTCGGTCGGGACCAACGGGGCGCGGTGCAGCACAGCGAGTTGGTTGACGAAGTCTCCGTTGCGGGCTTCTCCCAGCACGCCAGCGTCTTGGTTCCAGAGCATGACCGAGACCACGAGCATGGCCGCCGCTGCAAGCCACGCTGCCACGCGAAACGACCCACCGCGAGACGGAGACGGGGACACCCTTGTGGTCGTCGTCGTCGTGGATGTCGTTGTTGTGGATGTCGTCGTCTTGGTGGCAGAGCGGGGCTGAGCCTCGTCCGACTCTGGAGCCCCCCGGCCCGCCTCGTTCTCGAGCGCTTGCTCGACCTCTGCAGCGAGGCCGTCGGTCAGGCGACTCCAGACCTGATCGGGCATGTCTTCACCCGACCGCAGCCCACCGGCGATGGCAGACTCGAGCAGCTGCTCGGCCTCGAAGCGATCGCGGCAGTCGGGGCAACGGACCAGGTGCTGGTTCACCGACAGAGTGGCGGTGGCGTCCAGTTCGGAGTCGAGGTAGAGCATGAGCTTGGCGCGCACGCTCTGGCAGTTCTTGGAGTTGCTCATGGTGTCACTCGTTGGAAGCCCTCGGTCGCGACGTAGTCGGCGAGAAACTCTCGAAGGCGGGCTCGGGCCCGGAACAGATGGCTCATCACCGTGCCGATGGGGATCTCGAGGGCGGCGGCGATCTCTTTGTAGGCGAAGCCCTCGACGGCTCGGAGCAGGAAGACCATGCGCTCGGTGGCTGGCAAGGACTTGACCGCGCCGCGCACCTCATCGGAGACCTGACTCAACAGGGTCTCCGGGTCTTGCAGGACCTGGTCGTAGGCCTCCTCACGTTCGAGAGCGGCGACCAGGTCCATGTCTTCTGAGAGCACCTGGCGTTTCAGGTTGCGCCGCAGCTGGTTGTTCGCGTTCAGGATCGTGTTGCTCAGGATGCGGAACATCCAGGCCCGGAACGATGTGCCCAGGGTGAACACGTCGAACTTGCGGAAGGCGATCATGGTCGCCTCTTGCAGGCAGTCTTCGGCGACGGCCTTGTCCCAGCACATGCGCTGGGCGTAGCGCCAGAGGGCGGCGCGCTCGGGCTCGAGGAGGCCCACGAACTCGGCGTGTCTTTCGCTGATGGTCATCTCGTCCGTCATATGTGCCTCCAGCGATGGTGCATTGCGGCGATTGTGTCAGATCAGACGAGATCTGGTCAGCCCGCCTGACCCGCCGTCTCCAGATCGACCCGGGCGATCACCTGGGAGAGCCTGCGACTCACACGCCAGAGCAGGGCCAGGGCCACGAAGGCCAGGCCACCGGCCAGCCCCCACCACAGGGCCGAGGGGCCCTTGTCCAGGCGGAAGGCCCACCAGATGCCTGCGGGCATGCCCAGGACCCAGTAGCCGATGAAGTTGAGCACGGAGGGCCAGCGGGTGTCCGCGGTGCCTCGCAGGACCCCCGCCGCCACCACCTGCACGCCGTCGAAGAGCTGAAACGCCCCGGCCAGGGGCATGAGCGTGGCGGTGACGGCGATCACGTCCAGGTCGGGGGTGAAGATCATGGCCAGCTCCCGGGGCCAGGTGACGAAGGTCACGCCGAAGCCCATCATGGTCAGGGCCCCGGCCGCGAGGGCGACGTTGGCGGCGAGGCGCACCCCGGCCCGGTCCCCCGCCCCGACGGCGTGACCGACCCGCACGGCCGCGGCGGTGCTGATGCCGAGAGGCACCATGAACGAGACGGAGGCCAGAATGATGGCGGTGCGGTGCCCGGCCATGACGGTCTCGCCGAAGCTGCCCATCAAGAACTGGATACCGTTGAAGGCCCCACCCTCGAGTGCGATGGCCAGACCGATGGGTGCGCCGAGGGCCAACATTCTCACGAACGGGCGCCACTGCAGGGCCTGACGGCGGATGGGCCACAGGTACGGCGCCACCACCGGCCGGGTGACGATGAGCAGCACCACCACCATGAAGATCTCGACGATGACCGTGGCCCAGGCGCAGCCCAGCACGCCCAACCGCGGCAGCCCCCAGTGGCCATACATGAGCAGCCAGTTGAAGAGCACGTTGACCAGGTTCGCGGACACGGCCACGAGCAGAATGGCGCGCAAGTGTCCCAAGGCCTGCAAGCTCTGACGCAGGGCGAGAAAGACCAGCATGCCGGGCACGCCGATGGCCGAGATGCGTGCGTAGTCGGCCGCGTCCGGGATCACCCCAGGGGGCACCATGGGCCCCACAGCGGTCGCGCCCGGCGCGCCGAGCCCCATCAGCTGGCCCAGGTCCACCGCACCCAGACTCTCGAAGACCCAGCGGGCCGCGAGGGACAGGGCTGCCACCGGGACAGAGACAAAGAGGGCCATGAGCAGGCCTCGCTGCAGGGCCCTGGCCACGGCAGGTTCGTCCCGGGCACCCCGCGCCTGGGCCACCAGGGGGTCGAGGGCCATGACCACGCCCATGCCGAACGAGAGCGGACACCAGACCCAGGCGTGTCCCAGACCGATGGCCGCCAGCGCCGTGGTCGACAGATGCCCGGCCATCTGGGTGTCGACCACGCCCATGGCCATCATGGCCAGGTTCACGGCGATGACGGGAGCGGCCAGGCTCGCCTGGGCAGAGAGTTCGGTACGCCAGCTGGACATCCCGGTGAGGCTAGCAGGCGGTGTAGAGAGTGTCCCGTGTCCTGCTCACAGCTCACGCCCCGGCGGCTCCAGCGCCGAGGCCTGGGCTGGCAGAGACCGTTCTCTCTTTCACCTCGCCACGGCGACCGCTACCGTCGGGACATGGATAGCGGATTGAGAGACAAGGTCGTTCTGATCACCGGGGCCAGCGGCGGCATCGGACGAGCCATGGCCGAGGCGTTCGGGGCCGAGGGCTGCCAGCTGGTGCTCTCCGGGAACTCCCAGCTCGACAAGCTGCGAGCCTGGACTGCCGAGCAGCGTTTCAGCGATCGCGCCCTCGTGGTGGGCGCCAACGTGGCCGACGCAGCCGAGGTCGAATCCCTGTTCGCTGCAGCCCGAGAGCGCTTCGGCCGGGTCGATGTGTGCCTGGCCAACGCCGGCATCTGGCCCGTGGACGACACGCCCCTGGCCGCCATGAGCGCCGAGCGCCTGCAACGCACGGTGTCGGTGAACCTGCTGGGCGCGGCCTACACGGCCCGCTCGTTCCTGGCCTCGCTCGCCGAGAGCGGCCCTCGCGACGACGGCCACGGCGCCGTGCTGATCTTCACCGGCAGCACCGCCGCCCGCTTCGGTGAGCGGCATCACGGCGACTACTCCCTGTCGAAGGCGGGCCTGACCGGCCTGCTGATGACGCTCAAGAACGAGATCGTGGACATCGATCCGTTCGGCCGGGTGAACATGGTCGAGCCGGGCTGGACCGTGACCCACATGGCCCGCCCCGCCTTGTCGCAAGAGGGAGTCATCTCGAAGGTGGTGTCCACCATGCCCCTGCGCCAGCTGGCCCGGGCCAAGGACATCGCCGCCAGCGCTCTGTGGCTGGCCTCGCCCCTGCTCTCTCGCCACGTCACCGGTCAGACCCTGACCGTGGCCGGAGGCATGGAGGGCCGGGTGCTCTGGAACCAGAGCGACGTCTCCGAGGACGCGGTGCGCGAGCGCCTCGACCACGACTGAGCGGTCGGGCAGCCTTCGGTTGGCGACCGTCAAGCGGCGACCGTCAGGCAGCGGCCAGCCAGCCATGGGTGTGGCGTGCAGCGGCAGAGGTCGGGTGACGCGAGCCAGCCGAGGTCAGCCCGCGAGCTTGTTCACCGTGATCACGCCGACCATGACCGCGGCCAGTCCCAGGACCACGTTGAGGGCCACGTTGGCCAGTGCGGACGTCATCTGACCGGCTCGGGCCAGGGCCACGGTCTCTGCGCCGAAGGTCGAGAAGGTGGTGAAGGCGCCGAGCAGGCCCGTGGCCAGAAACAGCCGCAGCCGGGGCGAGAAGCCGTTGGCGTCTTCGATATAGGCCAGCAGGGCGCCCAAGGCCAGGCAGCCCAGCACGTTGACCACCAGGGTGCCGTGGGGAAGGTGCGCGCCCATGCGCCGGTCGACCCAGAGCGAGAGGCCATAGCGGCCCACGGCTCCCAGGGCTCCTCCGGCGGCGATGACGGCCAGTTCGGTCATGGGTTGCATGGTGCGGCCCCAGGCCGTCGGTTTCCAGGGCGGGACAGGCGAGGCGCAGGATTGCGGCGGGCCCCGGGCAGGCCGCACACTGGGCGAGCCCTGCGAATCCTGCGAACCCGAGCGGAGTCCCCCATGTCTGCACCTCTTCGATTGCTCTTCGTCTGTGTGGAGAACTCCTGCCGCAGCCAGCTGGCCGAGGGCTTCGCCAGGGCCGCCGGGTGCGACGCCTTCAGCGCGGGCAGCCGACCCTCGGGCCAGGTCAACCCGAAGGCCGTGGCCTCCATGGCCGAGCTGGGCATCGACATCACCGGGCAGCAGAGCAAGTCTCTCGACGACCTGCCGGACGGGGGCTTCGACGGCGCGGTGACCATGGGCTGCGGCGACAGCTGCCCCCAGGTCGCGGCGGCCCACAGAGAAGACTGGGCCATCCCCGACCCCAAGGCCATGGACGTGGAGGGCTTTCGGGAGGTCCGCGATCAGGTCGGTCGCGAGGTCGCCGCGCTCATCAACAGGCTCGGCCACGAGACAGAGGCCCCGTGAGCCAGTGCCTCGATCTGCGCTTCGCTGCAGTGGCGGCGGAGCAGCCCGAGGCCCCCGCACTCGAGCTGCCTGGCTCGTCGGGCCAGGGCGGGCGCACGGCTGGCTTCCGCACGATCGACTACCGCACCCTCGACATCGAAGTCGAGGAGGCCGTGAGCTGGTTGCGCGATCAAGGCGTGTCCCCCGGCGACCGGGTGGCCCTGCTGTTGCCGAAGGGGCTGGCCTTCGTGGTCTGCCATCTGGCCTGCCTGCGCCACCGAGCGGTGAGCGTGCCGGTGAACCCCCGCTCGAGCGCCCGAGAGGTGGCCCACATCGTGGGCGATGCCCAGCCGGCGCTGCTGGTGAGTTGCCCAGAGCTGCAAGACCTGACCCAGGGCAGCGGCGCCGGAAAGGTGGTGTGCATCGACCCCGAGCAAGGTCCCACGGCGGCGGCTGGCTTGGACCACGACACCACCGGCGAGAGGCGAGCAGCCGACAGCGACCTGGCCTGCTTGCTCTACACCTCGGGCACCACCGGCCGTCCCAAGGGTGTCATGCTCAGCCACGGTGCCCTGGCTGCGAACGATGCCGCGCTACGACGAGCCTGGGAGTGGACGTCGTCCGATCGGCTGCTGCACGTCTTGCCGCTGTTCCATGTCCACGGCCTGTTCGTCGCGCTCCACGGAGCCCTGGGCAGCGGGGCCTGCTGCCGGCTGCTGCCACGGTTCGCGGGAGCAGACACCTGGGAGCAGCTGCACGAGTCACGGGCCACGGTCTTCATGGGCGTGCCCACCATGTACCACCGGCTGCTGGCCAGCGCGCCCAAGCCCGTGCCAGAACTGACGGCCATGCGCCTGTTCACCTGCGGCTCCGCGCCCCTGCGCAGCGACACGCTGCAAGACTTCGAGGCCCTCACCGGCCAGCGCATCCTCGAGCGCTACGGCATGACCGAGGTGGGCATGGCCTGCTCCAACCCTTATCGCGGCGAGCGGCGGGCGGGCACGGTGGGTTTCGATCTGCCCGGAGTGGCCACGAGGCTCGCCGACGTGAGCGACCGCCAGCGAGCGACAGACGTGGAGGACGGCGAGGTGGGCGAGGTGATGATCCGCTCCGCGTCGCTCTTCAGCGGCTACTGGGACTCGGCCGCGGCGGCAGCAAACACCCCACAACCCCAGGCCGAGTTGCTGTCCGGCTGGCTGGCCTCAGGAGACCTGGGACGTCGAGACACAGAGGGCTACCTCTCGCTGGTGGGCCGCGCCAAGGAGCTGATCATCAGCGGCGGCTTCAACGTCTATCCCCAGGAGATCGAAGCCTGCCTGAACGAGCTGCCCGGCGTGGCCGAGGCGGCGGTGTTCGGCATGGCAGACGACGACCTGGGCGAGCTGGTCATGGCCGCCATCGTGCCCGGCCAGGGCAGCCCGCCTGAGCCCGCCGCAGCCCTGGCCCACTGCCGCGAGCAGCTGGCCCACTACAAGTGTCCGCGGCAGATCGTGCTGCTGGACGAGCTGCCCCGCAACGCCATGGGCAAGCTGCGGCGGGGTGAGCTGGCTACGGCGTGTGGGCTGGGGGTCTGAGC
>CAZIAK010000087.1:0-3728 GCA_964537035.1 uncultured Phycisphaerales bacterium
TGTTGTTCCCGCCCACGTTGATGCCTCGGAACAGTGCGATCCATCTGGTCATGTGAAGGACCCCGCCGTCAGTCCACCACAGGTGGGTACGTGGTGATCGGCCGCAGCGCGCACAGCCGCGCCACCTCGGCTTCGGCGCGGGCCTTCGCCGCCGGGTCGATGGTGTACTTGCGATCACTCTCCTGGGTCATGTGGGTCAGGACGTCGTGGATCACCTCGACGCAGTCGACCATGTCGGCCGGCGTCATCTCGCGGATGGCCAGGCCGTTGGCGCCGAGGCGAATGCCGCTGGTGACCGTGGGCGGGTTCTTGTCGAAGGGGATGCGGTTCTTGTTGACCACGATGCCGCAGTCCTCGATGGCCTTCTCGGCGTTGACGCCGGTGATGCCCTTCTCGAAGACGTCGACCACCACGATGTGGTTGTCCGTGCCGCCGGTGATGACCCGGTAGCCCTTGGCGATGAACGCCTTGGCCAGGGCGTCGGCGAGCTCGACGATGCGCTTGGCCACCACCTTGAACTCGTCGCTGCCGACGAAGCCCATGCCCCGGGCCTTGGCCGCGATCGAGCTCTGGTTCGGCGCGCCCTGAAAGAAGGGAAACACCTTCTGCTGGATGACCTGGGCCAGGGTCTTCTTGGGGTTGTCCGGCGCGGGCTGATCGTAGTCCTTGCCGATCATCACCAGGCCGCCGCGACCGCCGAACAGCTGCTTGTGCGTGCAGGTGGTGGTGAAGTGCGCGTGATCGATGGGGCTGGGGTGCAGACCCGCGGCCACCAGCCCGGCGATGTGGGTGATGTCCGAGAGCACGTAGGCGCCCACGTCGTCGGCCATGGCCCGAAAGCGCCCCCAGTCGATCTTGCGCGCGTAGGCGGTCGTGCCGCAGATGATCAGCTTGGGCTTGTGCTTCAGCGCCAGCTCGTGAGCCTCGTCGTAGTTGAGCTGCTCGTTCTCATCGAGCCCGTAACCGTAGGCGTCGAAGATCTGGCCGCTGATCGAGGCCTTGCTGCCGTGGGTCAGGTGCCCGCCGGCGTCGAGGTCCATGCCCAGCAGGGTGTCACCGGGCTTGAGGATGCTGAACATGACCACCTCGTTGGCCGAGGTGGCGGTCATGGGCTGGACGTTGGCGAACTTGGCCCCGAAGACGTCGCAGACCCGGTCGATGGCCAGCTGCTCGATCTCGTCGATGTGCCGGCAACCCGCGTGAAAGCGCTTGCCCGGGTAGCCCTCGGCGGTGACGTTCATGGCCGTGGTGGCCTCGCAGATCAGCGAGCTGGGGTCAGCGATGCTCGAGCTGGCCACCATGGTGAGCACGTTGGCCTGGCGCCGATACTCGTTGTCGAGGATGGCGTAGAGCTCCGGGTCCTGGGTCTCCAGGCGCTCGACGGCGGCGGACATGAAACGGGCCAGGTTCGACTGGGGCTTGTGGTCAGACATGGTGCAGGGTCACTCGTTCGGTTCGTCCATCAGGTTGGCAACCTCTTCTTCGGACAGATCATCGATTGTCTGCAGCAGCTCGCAGACTTCTGCGGCATCAAAGCCCTCGTCCGCGGCCCGTTCTTCGACGCGCCTGGACAGCTCAGCCACCGTGGGATACTCGAAAATCTCGGCCAAAGTCAGGCCAAAGGGGAAGATCTGGTTCAAGCGGGTCTGGATCAGCACGGCCAGCAGCGAGTGCCCGCCCAGCTCGAGAAAAGTGTCGTCGACCCCCACCCGGTCGAAAGACAGCACCTCGGACCAGACCCCCGCCACCACCTCTTCGACCGGGCTGCGGGGCGCCTCGTAGGCGGCCTCGAGTTCAGGGCGCGAGGTGTCCGGCTCGGGCAGGCGCTTGCGGTCGACCTTGCCGTTGGGTGACAGGGGCATCTCGTCGAGAGCCACCACCAGGGTCGGCACCATGTACTCGGGCAGGCGCGCCGACAGAGCAGCACGCAACTCAGGCGCCAGCTGGCGGGACAACTTGCCCATCATGGGATTGTTGGCGAAGTCTCTCGGGCTCAGCGACGTGTCGAAGGCCAGGCCGGTCTCGTCGGGGAAGAGCACGGCGGGGGCGTCGTTGGCGCCAGCGCTGCCGCTCGAGCCAGCGTTGCCAGCACAGCCGTCGCTTCCGTCGCTTCCGTCGGAGCCAGCGTTCCCAGGGTCACCATCGACCGCACGGCAGAACACCGCGTCGAACCGCCCGCTGGCCAGGTCGGCGTTGAAACGCACGTCGCCGTGGTAGCCCAGCTCATCGGCGAGCTGCCAGAAGTCTTCGGGGTTCGCGGCGGCTGCCGAGGACTTGTGCCCCAGGGTCGCGCGCAGCTCGCCCGCGGTCGCCGGGCAGTCGGGGCTGGCCAGCAGATCGAGCGCTGCCAGGTCGTCCGCCACCCGTGCATTGGGGATCGCCTTCACGCACAGCAGCTCGGGGCGTTCGTCGGTGAGCTTGGCCCGCAACGAGTCCAGGTCACAGCCGTCGGCGTCCCAGTCGAGGGTGATGGGCTCGGCGCCGGGCACGGTGGCCACGTCGCCCACGTGCATGGTCACGTCGTAGCGGTAGGCGTTGAGCTCGTTGGTGAAAGCGCCCCGCTTGAGCTGCACGGACACCCGCCCCAGCTCGGGGATCTGGCTCGCGCACCAGGGCCAGAAGGCCGGATCGATGACCAGCTCTTCCTCGTGACGAAGGAGACGACGCACCCGCCCCACCAGCTGGTCGACGGGCAGATCGTCGTCGGCCTGAAAAAGTTGCACCGAAGTCTGATAGCTCTGCAACAACGGCAGCCCGCGCACGTCACCCAAGAAGATCGTGCCGCCGGGCGCGACAGCCTTCACCGAACCCCTGATCACATCCATCAGGTAGTCCATGCTGGGGAAGTCGAGGATGATCGAGTTGAGCACCACGCAGTCGAGGCTGTCGTCGTCGATGCCGGTGAAGTCGTCGGCCCAGCGCCGGGCCAGCTCGACCTGGGCCAGACCGAGAGGCTCGCGATGGCGGGCCACGTAATCGAGGGCCACCTTGCTGAAGTCGATGCCCACGTAGCGCGAGGTGTGAGGCGCGATGCGAAAGAGCAGCAGCCCCATGCCGCAGCCGATCTCCAGCACCCGGTCGGGCTCGTGGCGCTGGATGCGTTCGACGGTCTGCTCGACCCAGTTCACCATCTGCTCGGGAGGCATGGGCCCGTTGGTGTAGCTGCTGTCCCAGCTGACGATGTTGAAGGTGGGGTCTTCGATGTCCGCGTGGGCCTGGGCCGAGTAGGCGTGATCGTAGACCGCCTCCCACTGCTCGACCTGCTCGCTGCCTGCGTCTGGGCCCTCTGCATCGGGACCTTGCCAGTCAGGGTCTTGCACCACGTAGGCCACCAGCCGCTTCTCGCCGCTGCCGTCGTCGCGGGTGACCACCACGCCCTCGCGCACCGCCGGGTGCTCACGGAGCCGGGCCTCGATCTCGCCCAGCTCGATGCGGAAGCCGCGGATCTTCACCTGGCTGTCCATGCGCCCGATGAGCTCGAGGTTGCCGTCGGGCATCCAGCGGGCCAGGTCGCCGGTGCGGTACATGCGCTGTTCGGCTCCCTCGATGAAGGGGTTGTCGAGGAAGCGCTCGGCGGTGAGTTCAGGCCGCTCGAAGTAGCCCCGCCCCACGCCGATGCCACCCAGGTACAGCTCGCCGGGCACGCCGATGGGCAAGGGGCCCAGGTGCGGGTCGAGCACGTAGGCCAGCTGGTTGGTCATGGGCTCCCCGTAGGGGATGCTGTTCCA
>CAZIAK010000087.1:3828-10342 GCA_964537035.1 uncultured Phycisphaerales bacterium
GCCAGGGTGCCGAACACGTCGTAGGCGCACATGTCGAAGGACAGCGAGGCCAGGGCGATCAGGCCGTCCCCTGCCTTCACGTCGAAGCGCCGGTTGAAGTCGAGGAAGTTGTTCACCCGGCCCTGGTGGTTGAGCATCACGCCCTTGGGCGCGCCGGTCGAGCCCGAGGTGTAGATCACGTACGCGAGGTTCTGGGCGTCTGCCAGGCCAGGGCCGCCCTGGGCGCTCCCGTCGGCCACGGGCGAGGTGGGCTGGGCGTCGAAGAGCGCGGCGTCGTCGAGCACCACGATCTGAGCGCCGCTGTCGGGCAGGTCGCTGACCAGGTGACGCTGGGTGAGCAGCACGCCCACCTTGCTGTCCTCGATCATGTAGACCAGCCGTTCCTTCGGATAGGCCGGGTCCATGGGCAGGTAGGCGCCGCCAGCTTTGGCCAGGCCCAGCAGACCGATGACCATCTCCAACGAGCGCTCAACGGAGATGCCCACCATGACCTCGGGACCCACCCCCAGGGTGCGCAGGTGATGGGCCACCTGGTTCGAGCGGGCGTCGAGTTCGGCGTAGGTCAGGCTGCGACCACGGAAGACCGCCGCCACCGCGTCGGGCTGGGCTGCGGCCCGCTCGACGAAGAGACCGTGGAGCGTGGCCTCGGTGGGAAAGTCGTGGGTCTTGTCGTTCCAGTCCACCAGGATCTGCTGACGCTCGGCCGCGGTCAGGAAGGGCAGGGTGGCCAGGGGCGCGTCAGGCTCGGAGACCAGCGCGGCGAGCAGGGTCTCGATGTGCCCGGCCATGCGGGCCACCGAGGCTTCGTCGAAGAGGTCGGCGTTGTAGCGCAGGGTGCCGTTGATTGCGTTCTCGGAGGCTGGCCCGCCCGGCGAGGCAGAGGCGTCCGACGGGTCGGGCGAGACACCGTCGAGGTCGAAGCTGAGCACCAGGTCGAGCTGGGCGCAGGGGGCTGGCAGCTCGCCACCGGCATGAAAAGCCACGGGGAACAGGGCGTCCACCGAGGCCAGTCCCAGGCGCTCCAAGATCTCGTTGAGAGTCACCTCGGCCCGTTCGCCAGCGGCAGCCAGGGCATCCTTCAGCCGGGTCAGCAGCTCGGTAAACGACGGTTCTCCCGCCAGATCGAGGCGCAGGGGCAGCACGGAGCCGTTGGCCGCAGAGCCCACCACCATGTCGACCTGCCCGCCGGTGCGGTGAAGGAAGGTGGCGAAACCCGCCAGGAGCACGGTGGACAGAGGCACCGAAGCAACCTCAGCGGCCGCCACCAGTCGGCTGGAGAGCTCAGGCGGCAGGGCCAGGGCCTGCTCAGTGGCCCGGTGGCTCTGGTCTGAGCTGCGCCCCACGATGGTCGGCAGTTCGAGCGCGGGAGGATTGCCGGCGAGGGCCTGCGCCCAGGCTTCAAGGAGTGCTTGTGTCATCGTTTGGAGGGCCCTGTGAAGACCGGGGAGTCTATCCCTGGCCTCAGTGCCGAGCAAGGCGACCTGCGAGCCAAGTGATGGGCAGGGAGCGGGCTACGGATGTGCGCCGAATCCGCCGATCCATAAGAGGTGAAGCTGGCGGCCCCGGCGTTGCACTCTCTGGCCTGCGGAGAGACGATCTCGGCGGGATGCCCCGTCGCCGGGCGGCAGTCTTCACGACCGTGGAACGCATCCGACAGACCTGCCCGATCAGCCCGCCTCGCCCATCAGCCCACCTCCTCTGCCGCCCTCTGGATCTCTGACCATGTCGCCATCCCGGCCCGGAGCCGACAAGGCCGCCCGCCTCTCGCCCCAGAAGAAGGCCCTGCTGGCGCGGTTGATGGCCAAGAAGGGGCTGAACGCCCCCGCCGAAGAGCGGCCCATCGGTCGCCGAGGTGGCACGGGCCCGGCGCCCCTGACCTTCGCTCAAGAGGCCCTCTGGTTCCTCGATCAGCTGGAGCCGGACCAGGCCGCCCACAACCAGCCCGGGGCCGTGCGGCTCAGCGGCACCCTCGACGTGCCCGCCTTGGAGCGCTCCCTGGGCGAGATCGTCGCCCGCCACGAGGCCCTGCGCAGCACTTTCTCGGTCACGGACGGCGTGCCCTTCCAGCAGATCACGCCCGTGGGCACCTGGACGTTGGCGGTGACCGACCTGTCCCAGGGAGCCGATCCCGAAGCTGACGCCCTCGCACTGGCCACGGCAGACAGCCACAAGCCCTTCGACCTGGAGCAGGGCCCCCTGTTCCGGTCGTTCTTGATGAAGCTCGGCGAGACCGAGCACATCCTGGTGCTGAACTTTCATCACATCGTCACGGACGGCTGGTCCATGGGCGTGTTCACCAGCGAGCTGCAGGCGCTCTATCCGGCGTTCCGAGCGGGTCGCCCCTCACCCCTGCCCGACCTGCCCGTGCAGATGCCCGACTTCGCCACCTGGCAACGGGACACCCTGAAGGGCGCGAAGCTCGACGAGCACCTGAACTACTGGAAGGGCCAGCTCAAGGGCGAGCTCAAGGGGCTGACCCTGCCGGTTGATCATCCTCGGCCGGCGGTGCAGAGCTACCAGGGGCGACACGAGTCCATCGTGCTCTCGGCCCAGCTCAGCGACGATCTGCGTCAGCTCTCCAAGCAGCAGGGCGTGACCCTGTTCATGACTCTCGAAGCCGCGTTCATGTCGGTGCTCTACGACGCCTGCCACGAGACCGACATGGTCATCGGTTCGGCAGTGGCCCATCGCAATCGCAGCGAGCTCGAACCGATCATCGGCTTCCTGGTGAACATGCTGGTCATGCGCACCGATCTGTCCGGCGACCCGGGCTTCGACGAGCTGCTCAAGCGGGTGCGGGCGGTGACCATCGGCGCCTGGTCCCACCAAGACCTGCCCCTGTCGCACATCCTGCGCGAGGTGCAGCCCGATCGGGACCTGGGCAAGAACCCCCTGTTTCAGGTGCAGTTCTCCCTGCTCACCCCCGACCGCAACCCGGCGGTGTACGGCTACGGCCTCGACATGGGCGAGGTCGAGAAGGTCATGCTCGACGACGTGCAGATGAGCCAGGTGAAGATCTCGTTCGACAACGCCCGCTACGACATCGCCGTGTTCTTGTGGGACATGCCCGGAGGCGTGGCCGGCACCCTCGAGTACAGCCGTGATCTCTACGAGCCCGCCACCATCGCCCGCTTCGTGAAGCGCTACGAGACGATCTTGCGCGCCGTGGTGAAGCAGCCCGCCACCAAGCTCTCTGCGCTCTTGGCCCAGCTCGCGGAGGGCGATCGCGAGACCAAGGCCGCCGCGGAGAGTTCTTACAAGTCTTCGGTGAAGTCCAAGCTCAAGGGGCTGCGCAAGCGCCGCTCCGGGTCGTCACCATCGCCCAACCCCGGAGACGCGCCGTGAGCGAGTTCTCATCCAGCTACGACCCCGGCGTGCAGGTCAGCGCCGACGACACGCTCTGCCTGCATCGCAACGAGAACCTGCTGGTGGGGACCGACTGGGCCATCGACGCAGCCCGCGAGGCCATCCCCCGGGCGGCCATCCAGTCTTACCCGGACGCCACCTCGCTGCCCCTGCGTGAAGCCCTCGCCGCTCATTACGACGTGAAGACCGAGAACATCTTCGTGGGCAACGGCGCCGACGAGGTGCTCGCGGATCTGCTGGCTGCCCTGCGCCCACGATACGACCGCTTCGGCGTGCTCGATGTGCACTTCAAGATCTACGACCTGCTCGCCGAGCGCATGGGCTTCGGCGTCGACATCCTGCCCGGCGACAGCTTCGCCTCCGGACACGTCACCGCCGAGGGCAAGCCGAACCTCTCGCTGATCGACTCGCCGGGGGCCATCGCCGGGTCGAGCGTGCCCGTCGAAGAGGTCATGTCCCTGGCCCGCCCCGAGGGCTCGTTTCTGATCTGGGACAACGTCTACGGCGAGTACGCCTATCACGAGCTGCCCCGCCCCCTGCCAGACAACGTGGTCTTCGTGCGCAGCTTCTCGAAGTTCTACGGGCTGGCCGGGCTGCGAGTGGGCTACTGCATCGGCGAGGCCGGGCTCATCGGACGCATGCTCGCGCAGAAAGATGCCTTCAACGTGAACAGCTTCGGGCAGGTGATGGCCCAGGCTGCCCTGAAGCGCCACGACGACTTCGCCGACCTCAGGGATGAGCTCGTCGAGCACCGCACCATGCTCACCAGCGAGCTCACAGCCCTGGGCTTCGAGGTCAAACCGTCCGATTCGGTGGGCGTGCTGGCGACTCACCCCGATCATTCAGCCGAGTGGCTGCAGGCCGAGCTGCTGAAACGCCACGTGGCCGTGCGGCGCTTCACCGACGACGTGATCTGCGATTACATCCGCATCACCGCCGCTCCGAAGGCCGACATGGAGCGGTTCCTGGACACGGTGCGGAAGGTCATCGCCGCGAGCTGAGCACCGGCTACACTACCCCACCCTGCCCCCGCACTGCCGCAAAGACCAAGGCCACCGCCGAGCCCACACAACGGAGCGCCCCGTGAGCAACACAGACACCGAGCAGTTCAAGGTCGTGCTCAATCACGAAGAGCAGTATTCGATCTGGCCCGCCGAACGAGAGAACCCGGCGGGCTGGAACGACGCCGGCGTCAAGGGATCCAAAGAAGAGTGCCTGGCCGCCATCGCAGAACGGTGGACCGACATGCGCCCCCTGAGCCTGCGCCAGCCCACGGACGGCGACGGCAGCGGCGCTCCCTGAGCCCCCCTTCGCGCCCAGCCCGCCCCCACAACCGCCCGCCATCGCCACGCCCACCAAGACCATGTCCCACACCACCACTCCTGCGACGAGCGAGTCTCCCCTGCGACAGGGGTTGATCTGGTTTTGCGTGGCCGTGTCGGTGCTGGTGGCCATGGCTCAGGGCGCGGTGTGGGAGCATCAGCACGACGAGGGCACCACCTTCGATCTGGGCATCGGCATCATCGAGAAGGGCGAGTTCGTCCCGGTCTGGCCCGAGAGCCCCCTCCCGGTCACCGCCCTCTACGAGACCGTCGAAGCTCGCAGCGACTACACGGTCCAGGACGCGGTCGAGTCGGTGACCGTGCCCAACTACCGCATGTTTCACCCCCCCGGGTACTACGTGCTGATCCACCTGTGGACCAAGATCTTCGGCACCTCGCGCATCCCCATGCGCCTGCCCGCCTACTTTCTTGGTGCCCTGGCGATCTTGGGCATGGTGGCCATCGCCCGGCGGGTCATCCCCGAAGCCACGGGCACGGTGTGGGTCGCCTTGATCTTCGGCCTCTCGCCCTGGGTCTTGAGGCTGGAGAACTTCACCCGCCCCTATCACCTGGCGCTGTTCTGCGCGGTGTGGGCCACGGTGGCCGTGCTGAACATGCAAGCAGAGGGAAGGCCTCGCAACGGTTGGCGCGCGCTGTTCGTGGTGCTCTCGCTCATCGGGCTCTACAGCATCTACCACTACGCGTTCATGCTGGCCTGGCACCTGCTGCTGATCGCCTGGCAGGGTTGGTCTGCCGGACGTGAACGGCGGCGTGGCGAAGTGATCGCCCTGGGCGCCATGCTGCTCGGCCTGCTCGCCGGCTTCGCGCCCTGGCTGCGCAACTTCGGCCTGCACCTGAAGGTCTCCGGCAACTCCGGCGACTACTTCACCGGCACGGTGGCCGAGACCCACTGGTACACGTACTTCAGCCGGGCCTTTCAGGACTTCACCATCGGGGACGCCATCCAGACCTACCAAGGTCGCAACCTGGCCACGATCGTGCTGATCCTCGGCGCCGTCACCTTGCCCGTGGTGATCTGGGCCTTCGCCGGCCCCGCCCGACGAGCCCTGGACAGCTGCGCCAGGCGTTTCTGGATCAGCGCCGCCGCGGTGCCCCTGCTGATCCTGGCCTCCGACATGGTGCAGGGCGGCCACACCATCTTCATCACCAAGCTCTGCTTCGGGATGATCATCTTGTTGGTGCTCATGGTGGTGCGGGCCTGGCTGGCCCTCCCCATCGCCTGGCTGCGCCACACGGGCCTGGCCAGCTGGGCCCTGCTCTTCGTGGTCTGCATGAGCTTCAACACCTACACCCGCGCCGCCGAGCCCTCCAGCATGGAAGACGCCGCGGCGGTCATCGCCCAGGCCGACACCGACGATCATCTGGTGGTGCTCAGCACCGACCTGCGGGGCTACTCGGCGCCGTTCCTGCTCAGCCTGCGCGACGCCGGCGTGGGACGGGTCTTCGTCGTCCAGGCCCCCGGTCACAAGGGCCTCACCGAGCTGATGAAAGGCGTGACCAAGAGCACCCGCTTCTCCCGGGTCAGTCTGGTGAACTTCAAGATCCCCGCCTACAAGGGTCAGATGATGTGGGAGGAGACCTTCGTGCGCCGCGAGGTGGTCGTCCCCGCCCGAGAAGGCAAGGAGTGGCTGACCTTCTGGCACAACCGCCAGCCCTGGATGGGCCCGGGCGCTCCCCTCACCGACAACCGGGCCCCCACGCGCATGCGCGAACTCTGGGTGCTCGGGCCGGTGCGCGCGCAGTTCTACTCCAGCCCCATCGTCACCGAAGAAGACAACGAGGACGCCAAACCAGCGAGACGGCGG
>CAZIAK010000088.1:0-9898 GCA_964537035.1 uncultured Phycisphaerales bacterium
ACTGCCTGCCCGCAGCGGCGCGCCATTCTATCCCTGAAGGGCCTGGCCTGCTAGGAGGCTGTGCCCGATCGGTAGGCCGTCAGCACCTCGTCGATGGGGCCGTGCATCACCGCCCGACCGCTCTCGATCCACAGACCGTCGTCACACAAGGCCGCCAAGGTGCCCATGTTGTGGGAGACCACGATGACCAGCTTCGAGCCCGCAATGATGCCCTCGATCCGCTCGCGGCTCCTGTCCTTGAAGGCCTTGTCACCCACGCTGAGCACCTCGTCGAGAATCAGGATCTCGGGCTGCACGCTGGTGGCGATGGCGAAGGCCAGGCGCGAACGCATCCCACTCGAATAGACCCGCACCGGCTCGTCGATGAAATTCTCGACACCAGCGAACTCGATGATCTCTGCTTCGAGTGAGCGAGAGAGCTCGAGAGGCATGCCCAGGAAAGAGCCGCTGAGGGCGATGTTCTCCCGGCCGCTGAGCTGGTTGTCAAAGCCCGTCGAGAGAGACAAGAGAGAAGCCACCTTCCCTCGCACGGTGATGGTGCCCTCGTCTGGTTCAAGGATGCCGGACAGGGCCAGGCAGAGGGTGCTCTTGCCCGCACCGTTCGGCCCCAGGATGCCCAGGGCCCGCCCTTCGTGGCAGCGCAAGTCGACCTCTCTCAAGGCCCAGAACTCCTCGGGGCGCGAGCGCATCAGGCCCTGCAGCAGGCGGTACTTGAGCGACTGTGTGCGCCGGCGATGGAGCCAGTAGCGCACGCCCAGCCCCCGGGCTTCGATCAGTGGTTCTTTGGCTGCCGCCACGACTCAGAGTTCCTTGATCAGCCGCTTGTCGAAGTGGCGGTAGACGAGGTAGCCCCCGGGCAGCAGCAGCGCGGCCTCGATCGCGAGCATGATCCAGAGCTGGCCCTCCATGGGGCGACCGTAGAACAGGGCCTCGCGGTAGCCGGTGATCAGGATGGCCATGGGGTTGAGCATGAACACGGTCTCGACCACGGCCCCTGCCCGCTCCCGCACGGTGTCCAGGCCGTACAGCACCGGGCTGCAATAGAGGCCAAAGCGCAGCAGGTGCTCCATCAGCCGGGAGATGTCCCGGACCAGCACGCCCAGGCAGGTCAGCACCAGAGACAGGCCCGTGACCACCGCCACTTGCGCCAGGAGCAGGGGCACGAGCTGCAGCAGCGAGCCGTTCATGGGCCGCCCCCACAGTGCGGCGGCCAGCAAGGTCAGGGCCAGGCCTGCAGCGAGGTAGACGGCGCCGGTGAGCACGGTCGACAGGGGCAACACGATGGACGGAAAGGGCACGGACTTGAGCAGGTGCTCCCGGCGGCGCAGCAGCTCCGTCGACTGCGAGAGGCTGGTGGCCAGATGCTTCCAGGGCAAGAGCCCGCAGAGCACGAAGAGCGGGAACGGCGCGTTCGCATCACCGTGGGAGAAGATGACCGTGAAGAGCAGGACGTAGACCAGCATGGTCAGGGCAGGATCGATGAGCCACCAGAGAAAGCCCAGCCGCGTCCCGGCAGACTGGGTCGCCAACTCGGTGCGCACCAGCACGCCGATCAGCTCACGGCGGCGGAGGATGTTGACGACGGTGGACTGCATGACGGTGTCCTGATGAGGTGCGCTCGGGCCCGAGCATCCCGGGTCGGCGCCTCGATTCCAAGGGCCCTGGCCGGGGACGTTCGCCCTTGCAGGCCAGCTAGAACCGATCTGGCGAATGGTGTATCGTCTCCCCCGCACCTCTGGTCAAGACACTCTGCGCAGCGCTCCGGGGCAATCGATGGGAAAGACCGTTCTGTGCGTGGTCGGCACCCGTCCCGAGGTCATCAAGATGGCCCCGGTCATCCTCCGTTTGCAGCGGCAGCAGGGCCTCACCTGCCGGGTTCTGGCCACAGCCCAGCACCGGGGCATGATGGACCAGATGCTCGAGTTCTTCGGCATCAAGGCCCACATTGACCTCGACATCATGGTCGCCGGCCAGACCCTGCCCGACCTCACCGCCCGCCTGCTCACCGGCGTCTCTGCCGTGCTCCGCGATCTGCGCCCGGACATGGTCCTGGCCCAGGGGGACACGACCACCGTGCTGGCCACGTCCCTGGCCGCCTTCTACGAGCGCATTCCGTTCGGCCACGTCGAGGCGGGGCTGCGCACCCACGATCTCGACAGCCCGTTTCCCGAAGAGGCCAACCGGGTCCTGGCGGGTCGACTGTCGGCGCTGCACTTTGCCCCCACCACGGCCTCCAGGGACAACCTGCTCGGCGAGGGCCACGACCCGACCACGGTGCACGTCACCGGCAACCCGGTCATCGACGCCCTGCACATCGCGGTCGAGCGCGAGGTCCCCCTGCCCATGACCCTGGCCCCCGAGCGGCTGCTGCTGCTGGTGACCACCCACCGTCGTGAGAACTTCGGCGCCCCGCTGCGCAAGGTCTGCGCCGCCGTGCGCCGCCTCGTCGAGCGCTTCGATGACATCGAGGTGCTCTGGCCCTTGCACCCCAATCCCGCCGTGGGCCCGGTGGTGCGCGAGGCCTTGGGCGATCACGATCGCGTGCACCTGGTCGAACCGCTCACCTACGGCGAGTGCGCCAGCGCCATGAACCGGGCCGAGTTCGTGCTCACAGACTCGGGTGGCATCCAAGAAGAGGCCCCGGCCCTGGGTAAGCCCGTGCTGGTCTTGCGCGAGAGCACCGAGCGGCCCGAGGGTGTCGACAGCGGTGCGGCCACCCTGATCGGGCTGCACGAAGAGGCCATCTTCGAGGCGGCCTCGCGCCTGCTGGAAGACAGCGGCGCCTTGACCCTGGCCTGCCCCCAGGGCAGCCCCTATGGCGACGGTCTGGCAGCCGGGCGCATCGCCAAGCTGGTGGCCGAAGCCTTGCAGGTCGCCCCCAGCTCGCAGCCACCGCTGGCCGCCGCGCTACAGTCCCCCGGGGCAGCCCCCTGAGCCCACATGGTGCGTGTCCTCTTTCCGGTGCGCAGCGACCTGCAGACACAGTCCGGCGGGGACACCGTGCAGATCCTCGGCTCGGCCCAGGTCTTGCGCGAGCGAGGGCTCGACGTGGTGGTCTGCAGCGACGGGTCGGCCCACCCCGCTGAGTTCGATCTCGTGCACCTCTGGCACCTGGAGCGGGTGCACGAGACGTACATCCATTTCGCCCGGGCCCAGGCCGCAGATCGCCCGGTGGTGCTCACGCCGATCTACTGGCCCTGGCGCACGGGCTACCCCATCATTCGCGAGCCGGACGGGCGCACCGCCAGGCAGCCCTGGGCCGAGAACGGGCGCAATGTGCTGCGCTGGTGGCGGGCCCAGAATGCCTTTGAACGCAGGGCCATCTCTGCCGCGCTGGGCAGGAGCTGGGGCCGAGCCCGCCGGGAGCTGCTGAGTGCCGCCGCGGTGATCATGCCCAACTCTGAAGCCGAGGCCGAGCAGCTCCGCGGGGAGGCGCAGCACGAGCTGACCATCCAGGTCGTACCCAACGGGGTGCATGCCCAGCAGTGCCGCGATGTGCTCGCCGCCGCGGCTCCTGGCGAGCGCAGAGGCGTGCTCTGCGTGGGCAGCTTCGACCCGCGCAAGAATCAGCTGGCCATGATCGAAGCCCTGAGAGGCGAGGACATCGAGCTGACCTTCGTGGGCTCGCCCCGACGCCATCACCAGGCCTACTACCGCCGTTGTCGGAGAGCCGCCGGGCCGCACATGCGCTTTCTCGGCGAACAGTCCCACGATGAGATCCTGCAGCTGATGACCAGGGCTGCGGCGCACGCATCACCCAGTCATCACGAGACGCCTGGGTTGGCCAACCTCGAGGCCGCCGCCCTGGGCTGCTCCCTCGCCGTGGGAGATTGCGCCCCGGTGCGCGAGTACTTCGGCGAACACTCGGTCTATATGGACAGCGAGAGCGCCGAGGCCATGCGAGCCGGTGTGCACGAAGCGCTGGAGCGACCGCCGAGGGATGCCCTGCGGGAGCGGGTCCTCGCCCGCTACACCTGGGACGCAGCGGCCGATGCCATTCTCGAGGCCTACCGCAGGGTGGGCTCCCCCACGGCCTCGCCGTAGCATCCCGCAAGGGTCACCACTGCGCCCGCACAGGCGCAGCCACAGCGCCGCAGCATTCTGAGGCTGCTACAGGTAGCCCAGGGCCTTCAACTCGGCGATGGCCTCGGCGTCGAGATCGCCGTCCTCTGCTGAGGCGAGCAGCTGCTTGATCTGCTGATGCCGAAAGGCCAGGGCTTCCAGCTCGCGCACAAGCTCTTTGTTCTCAGCGGTCAGCGAATGCAGCTCCGCCGGGTCAGCGGCCAGGTCATAGAGCTTGCGCTGCTTGCCCTTCACCACCAGCTTGTAGCGCCCCTGCAGGACGCCCACCGAGCCGTCCACCTGATCGTCGGGCTCTGCGTGCTTCTCAGGCTGGGGCACCCGCACCTCGACGAAGTAGGGCCTCATGGGCAAGGGCTGCCCCACCATGGCCAGGGCCAGAGAGCGTCCTTGCAACCCTTCGGGGACCGGCGCGCCCAGCTGCTCGAGCACGGTGGGCATGACGTCCACGAGCCCCACCCGATCGGCGACCCTGGCACCGCTTGTGGGCGCGCTGGGATCGTGAATCAGCAGAGGCACCCGCAGCACCTCCTCGAAGAGCAGAGGGCCGTGCCCCGCCTTGCCGTGCTCGCCGAGCAGCTGGCCGTGATCGCCCACCACCACGATGAGCGTGTTGTCGAGCTGGCCGGCCTCGCTGAGGGCGCCCAGCAGGCGCCCCACCTGTGCGTCCGCATCGCGCACGCGACCGTCGTACAGGGCGCGCAGGGCCGCGGGCTCACCGGGGTCGCCGGCCCAGTCCTTGGGCAGACCGTGCAGTCCCTCAGCGGTGATGCCCTCGGCAAAGAAGCCGCTGTAACCCTCCATCTGCTCGACCGCGTAGTCGGTCAAGGGATAGGGCGAGTGGGGTTCGAACAGGTGTACCCACAAGAAGAACGGGTCGGAGCCGCTCAGCTCGCCCACCCACTCACGGGCCATGTCGACGGTTTCGTTTCCGGGGCGCGAGCCAGACCACTTCGTCGGTTCGGGATCGCTGCGGTCGTCGAAGCCCTGCCCCAGGCCGCCCCGATTGACCATGGCCTGGTAGCTCACGAAGGCCCCGGTCTCGTAGCCCTGATCGTCGAGCAGCTCAGCCAGTGTGGTCCAGTCGTCGTCCAGGCTGTGACCGTTCCAGCGCACGCCGTGGAGCCGCGGGTAGACCCCGGTGAAGAGGCTGGCATGGGACGGAAACGTCGTGGCAATGGGCGCGTAGGCGTTTTCGAAGACCACCGCCGTCGTGGCGAGCTCGTCGAGCACGGGCGTGTGCCCTCCCGTGTTGCCGTAGGCACCGAGGGCATCCGCGCGCAGCGTGTCGATGGTCAGCACCAGCAGATTCCTGGGTCGCTGCGCCGCCGGAGCAGCCGTCCCACGATCAGTCTCGACACCGGGCGCAGGATCACAGGCGATGAACGCTGCAGCCCAGGACAGGACCAACACGCAGGAGCCGAGCAGGCGGTGGGCAGATCGGGACATGAAGGTTCTCAAGGGAAACGAACGGGGGCACAGCCTAGCAAGGGCAGGGGGCGCAAGGCTCCCGAGCATTCTCCGGCAATCCACGGTTCAGCGAGGTGTGTCTCCCACGGGACGAGCAGGCACCCGCCCTGCGTAGAAAGCGAATTCCCGGGGTTTGCCCGGCATGGTCACCACCAGGCGCGAGAGTTCAGAGAGTCCCGTGACTTGCGACTGCAGGTGCTGCCACCAGCTCTCCCGATCCCGACCGCGCACGGCGCTCCAATCGACGACCAGCAACACCGGGCTGCCGCGGTGAGCCGCGAGCCCCGCCTCGTCTTGCCCCCACACCCCGTATTGAAAGCCCCGGCCGTGCTCGGCCAGGCGGGGATGATCGAGAGCGTACACCAGCTCGCCCTCCCCCAAGGTGCGCTGCAACTGGGCGGCCACGTAGTAGTGATCCCCCACCACGACGGGCTCTGGCGCCGTGGTTTCCCAGGGACCGTCGGCCAGATGCTGGCTGGCCCGCTCGGTCATCTCTGACCAGCCAGCGAAGGGCACGGAGACCCAGGGCATGCCGATCCAGCCGGTGCCCAGATCGATGACCAACGCCAGCACCACAGCGCCTGCCAGTCGCCAGCTCGCGGCCCCGAGCCAGCGCCACCAGCGGCCGCGGCGAGACCAGCGGCGCAGCACGGCGGGTAGCAGCAGGCAGAGGGGCAGGTAGCCGGGCAAGGGCCAATGCAAACTGGTATGTGCCCGGTCGCTGAAGGGGCTGGCAAGAAAGAACACACCCAGGTGCGAGAGCGCGAAGCAGGCCACCAGCGCCCAGCGTTCATCACCTCGCCGCGCCCGGCGCAGGGCTTCGAGCAGACAGGCCAGCAGCGCGACGTAGAGCAGGGGCGTGACCACCGCGGCCTGTTCGGCGACGTGATCGAGCAGCTGGCCGAAGTCTGCGCCCGCGGCACCGTGGCGCTCGGCCAGCTGGTAACGCCACTGGGCGAAGTCGTGGTCCAGGTTGAAGAGCAGCGAGGGTACAAGCCCCAGCAAGCCCACAAGACCTCCCCACCACGGGGCCATGGTCGTCAGCTCACGTCGGCCTCGAGCGCTGCCCACCAACCAGAGACCGATGGCCCCCGGCAGGAGCACACCGCGAGCATGGGTGGACAGGGCCAGGGCGACGCAGAGACCGGTCACTAGCCACCAACGCCGGCGTCCCGGGCCGTCTTCGGTGGCACGCTGCCAGGCGACGAGACCGGCCAACTCGAAGAACAGCAGGGGTACGTCGGGCAGGGCCATGAAGGTCGACAGGGCCAAGGCCGGCAGGAGCAGCGAGAAGGCCGTGCCTCGCAGCGCTTCGTCTCGTCCCAAGAGGCGGCCTGCCAGGCAGAACAGGAGGCCCGTGGTGGCAGCGCCCAGGAGCAGGAACGGCGCCCGCAGGGCCAGGGTGCTCTCGCCGAACAGGGTCGTCCCCGTGCGCACCAGCAGCGCGGTCATGAAGGGATGGTCGGCGTAGCCCCAGGCCAGGTGCCGAGAGCACTGCCAGTAGAAGGCCTCATCGCCGAACAGGTCCAGGCCTGCGGCGGCCAGGATCCGCAGCAGCAACAACCCGAAGAACAGCGTCAACACCATGCGCTTGGCCACGGCGCTGAGCATGCCATCGCCATGGGGTGAGGCAAACCCTGAACGCTCGCCAGGCCCTCGCGCCCACGGCCCGCGCCGCTATCATGCCGGGCATGTCCCCACGCCATGCTGCCCTCGCCTCGCGCCCTGCCCACGCCGCATACGCTGCCCCCGCCTCTCGCCCTGCGCTCAAGTCCTTTATTGGGTTCGCTGCCCAGGCTGTCGTACTGACCTTGGTTGTCGCTTGCGGAGAGAGCGCCCAGCCTCCCGCAGCCCGCGCCGTACCGCCGTCCATGACCTCGTGCGCTGTTTGCCACAAGGCCATCGTGGAGCGCTTTCTCGGCCACGCCATGTCGGACACCCTGGGGCCGGTCACTGATCCGCCGTCCGGTTCACTACAATCTCAGCCGGGCGGGGACCGCTACCGCTTCGAGAGCCAGGGCGAGCACACGGTGATGATCCATGAACTGCCCGACGGCGGCCGCCGCCAGCAGCTGCTCGTGGGCCGTTACGGCGCGGGCGTGATGGACCGGGCCTTCGTGGGCACCGAGCTCGACGACGAGGGGCAACCCACGGGTCGGCTGTCGTTCCTCCCGCTCGAAAGCCTGGTGGGACATGGCCTGGCTCCCGCCCCCTTCGAAGCCATGGCCCCCGGCACGGGCTTCGACATGCCCTTCACCGCCGAGTGCCTGGAGTGCCACACGACCCAGACCGTGGCCGCCCTGCCTGGCGCCGCGGCAGAGACCGACGCCCCGGCAAGCACAGCACGCATCTGGCCCGACGCCCAGCTGGGAGCCGACGCGTTCGAGCACCTGTCCCCCCTGGCCTGTGATGCCTGCCACGGTCCCACCGATCGACATGCGCAGCTGATGAACGCCTCGCTGGAGAGCGGCCAGCCCGCGAGCGATGTGGGCCTGACGCGTCTGGGCGAGCTGCCCGCACCGCGCCAGCGACACGTCTGCGCCCGTTGCCACCTGCAGGGCGAGGGGCACCTCCCTCTCGGGGACATTGCTCCCGGAGGCCCCCAACCCGAGGACTTTCTGACCAGGCAGCCCGTGTTCGTTGCAGCGAACCCCGGAGACGACTTTCGCTTCGTGGGCCAGCTACGGCGGCTCTCCCTCTCGGCCTGCTACGCCGGCGCGCCCGAGATGACCTGTGTGAGTTGTCACGACCCACACACCGCAGTGAAGGCGCAAGGCACGGCCTCGTTTGATGGCCGCTGCCAGAGCTGCCACGGCGCCGAGCAACAGCCTTGCGTGCGTTCGCCTGACCTCGACGTAGACGACGTCACCGGCAGCTCGGCGCGCACGGCGGCGGGGTGCGTCGACTGTCACGTACGCCGCAGCCAGCCCTTCGACATGCCCGGCGCCCGCACGGCCGATCACTTCGTGCGCCGCCAGATCAAGCTCCCCGAGACCATGCCCATGCAGGCCTGGGAGGACGGCAGAGGCGCACTCACGATCTACACCGACGCCCCCACGGACGCCCTGCTGGCCAGCGAGAGCGGCCAGCTCTGGAAGCGCGCCGTGATCGCCCTGGGACTGTTCAACCTGGGCCGGGTCGACGAGGCGGTGAGCGCCCTGGCCCAGCTGGGCTCTCCAACGAGCTACGGAGACCTGCCTGATCTGGACAAGCTGCCCGACGTGCGCTTCGTGCGCGGCCTGATCTACGAGTTCGCAGCCGACCACGCCCGAGCAACGAGCGAGTACAACGCCGCCCTGGCCCTCGACCCGAGCCATCCCGGGGCCCGACTCAACAGAGCCTGGCTAAGCCTCGACGGTGGAGACGTCGAGGGAGCAGAGACCGACGCCACCGAACTCCTGCGTCGCTACCCCCTCGCCGAGAAGCCCTGGAACCTCCGCGCAGCCATCGCCGGCTCGAAGGGCGACCTACCCGCCGCCGTCGAGGCCTTCGTCTGGTCCGCCGAGGCCTGGCCCTCCGACGCCGACGTCTGGCACGACATGGGCCGCCTGATGCTCGTCCTCGGCGCCGAGGACGACGCCCAGGTCATGCTTGAACGGGCGGCAACCTTGCGCCCTTCCCTGCCCGGTCTCGCCGCCAGCCTCGCCGCGGCCCGTCAGTAATCCAACCCCAGAGCCGGTTTCAGATCAGCACCGCCAAACCACGGTGCGTCAGTGCGGGCGAACGCACTGACGGCGAACTTGCCATCTCAGACCCTCACACCATAATCCTGCGCAGAACAAATCCCGGCCTCTGCTGACAAGCCAAGTGGACTCATTGATGAATAGGGGCCAGCCCCGCCCTACCGACTCTTCAGTTTTTTTTGCGACACTCCCCACCATGAGTCTATTCAGTCGACTAGCACGGAAGCTCCTCATGCAGGTGGGAGATGTCCCCCACCTGGATGCCTTCGATGACATGGCACGCCTGCTTGACGGTCGCAACGTGCAGACAGTGCTCGATATCGGGGGTTGCTTCGGAGAACTCGCTCTGCGATTCAACGGCATGTTCCCGGAAGCCCGAGTCTATACGTTTGAGCCCAGCCCAAAGACGTGGCCTCTCCTCTTGGAAAACATCTCCGGGCACGAGCGCATTGTCCCTGTGAACAAGGGCTGCTTCAGCGAGAGCAGCAAGGCCACCCTCCACATCAACCAGTGGCCCGGGGCAACTTCCCTCCTGGAACGTCCCCAATCGGACTTGCCCTACCACAATCCGGTGGCCGTGCATGTTGACTCCACCGAGATCGAACTCGTAGCCCTAGTGGGGTGAGTTGCAAGTTCGAGCGATTAGTTTGCTTTCGGTGTCTTTG
>CAZIAK010000089.1:0-1328 GCA_964537035.1 uncultured Phycisphaerales bacterium
CCTGGCCTGGGTGGGCGGAGGCCTGCTCGTCGCCGTGCTTGGCGGCGCCTTCGCACCCTTTCTTGGCCTGGCCGGTTTCGTGGTCATGGCTGTAGAGCTCCTGCCTCTGCGCAGCCGCTCCCGCCATTTCGCCAGCGCCTCCGTGGCCTGCTGGGTGGCGATCCTCCTGCGCTCTGCGGTCGCCGCCGGCTGGCTCGGATCCTGGGCCGCCATGGCCACCCTGCCCGTGCTCGCCCTCATGCTCTGGTGGATGGGCGATGGCACGGCCGAGCTCGCCCAACGCTTCGCGGCTCAAGCGCCCGCGCTCGCCCAACGCCTCACCCGCCGGTCGCTGCAGCTCGGGCTGGCTGCCTTCGTGCTGATCTTCGCCATGGTGGTCTTGGGCGGGCTGGTCGCCGGCCAGACCGAAGGTGGCCCGCTCTTCGAGCTGGCCGTGACCAGCCTGGCCCTCGGTGGCTTCGGGGCCATGCTGGCCGCCCTGGGTGCCTGTGCCTACTCGCTCTTCAACGTCCGCAAGCAGCTGTTGCGCTGAGTTGCCTGCCCTGCCCTCGAGCGTCCGGCCGAACCGCGACGCCGAGCGGCACTTCACAACGTCTCCCAAGCGCCGGGCGGGCCCCGTAGCCCGTCGCGGTATGCTCGGCCCCCATGCCTGCGTCACCTGCTGAGACGAACCCCGGACCTCCCCGTGGAGCGCTGTGGGCCGTGTTGTTGCTGGTGGCCCTGCTGCCCCTGGCGGTGCATCACCAGCTGCTCTCGGACGATCTGTTCCTCTACACCTACGACGCGGGACAGAGCCACCTGGCCCGGTTTCAGATCATGGGAGAGGCCCTGTCCTCCGGACGGCTGCCCCTGTGGCAGAACATCGCCTACGGAGGCAGCCCGTTTCTGGCCAACCCGGAGAACCCGGCGCTCTACCCGCCAGCCATGGTCGCGGCGACCCTGCTGCCGCCGTTGCTGGCCATGAACCTCATCTCGCTGCTGCACCTGTCGTTGGCTGCGGTGGGCATGGCCTTGCTGGTGCTGACCTTGGCCCGGCGCTACGGCCTGGCCCCCGGAGCTGGCCTGGCCGGTGCGCTCCTGGCCGCGGTGCTCTTCTCGCTCAACTGGTACACGCGCCTCGAACACCTGAACCTGGTGACCTACGGCGCGGCCCATGCCCTGATCCCCTGGATCTTGCTGGCCGTGGACCGGGTGCTCAACGGGCCCCATCCCCGACGAGCCGCGGGGGCGCTGGCTCTGGCCCTGACTGCCCAGATCAGCACGGGCGGCCTGTACGTGGTCACCTACACCGCCCTGGCCCTGCTGCTCTGGGTCACCGTGGTCGGACT
>CAZIAK010000089.1:1428-4823 GCA_964537035.1 uncultured Phycisphaerales bacterium
GGGACGACTGGCGCGCCATGGCCCTCAACGTGCGCGCCGCCGGGTCCCGCAACGAGCAGTTCATCGCGGCCGCCCTCGGCGTCGAGAGCCCCGCGGGCTTCATGGGCTACGCCTTCCCGGTCGACCTGGCCCGGCACCTCTACACCAACTACGGCACCCTCGCGCCCAAGCAGCGCCTGCGCCGAGCCAAGGCCCTGTCGGTGCGCCACGCCACGGTGAACGAGTTCATGTCCCCACGAGGGCAGATCTGGGAAGAGGTCCGTACAGATCCCTTCCCCGGTGGCGTCGATGGTCCGCTGACCTGGGACGACGACGCACCCCGTCCGCGAGCGTTTCTGCCTGCCTCGGTGGGTGTGATTCTGGGAGACGACCCGGAGCACAAGGTGCTCTACGCGGTTTACGACGCGCCAGGGCATCGGGCCGACGTGGCCAGTTTGATTTCGCTCGACGACGGCACGGTAGAGCTGCCGCCAGCCGAGAGCGTGGATGCGCTCGTGGTCATCGAGTGTGCCCAGACCACAACGGCAACAGCCCTCGCCTGGATCGCTGACGTCGAGCGGTCGGGCGCGCCGGTTGTGCGCGTGTCCAGCCCGCCGCTGCGTCGAGAGATCCCCCAGCTGAGCCACGTGGCGGAGCGGCTCGCCCAGACCGGGCGCACACCTGATGGGGCGACGTTTGCTCGCGTCCACCCAGGGGCGGTGACCGTCGCGCTGCCTGCCGACTCAGCCCAGGCCATCGCTGAGAGTGGACGGTGGTTGGTGCTCTCGGAGACCTGGCACCTCTGGGGCGGCTGGACCGTGGAGGCTGGCGACGAACCGCTGACCCAGCACCGAGCCGACGGTGTCGCCACCGCGGTGTGGCTGCCGCAAGGCTCGGCCACAGTGACCGCCACCTATGATCCCGAGGGCATGGGTCTCGCCCTGACCCTGGGCGCAGCCGCAGTGATCGCCGCCCTGGCTCTGGCGCTTTGGCCCCGCCGAGAGGCGTGAGCTCCTGGGCCATGGCGAAGCTTGGCCTTCATCTTCCCACCTTTTGACTTTCACTTGGACGGGGCATAACCTTTCATTTGGACGTACCTCAAATTATCCCTTAGCCATGACAAAACCCATTGGAACGATCTCCCGGTTGGTCGAGCCCAGGCTGCAGGAAGCACTGGCCGACAGCCCCGTCGTGCTCATCCATGGGCCGCGCCAGTGCGGCAAGACGACCTTGGCTCAACACGTGGGCAAGAAGCTGGGGTACGAGTACTTCAACCTGGACGAAGATGTCCCCCGCGCCGCTGCCGAGGCCGACCCTGTGGGCTTCGTGGCCGAGTTGTCTGAGCACGTCATCCTTGATGAAGTGCAGCGCGTTCCGAGCCTGTTCACCGCACTCAAGGTCGCGGTGGATCGTGACCGCACACCCGGGCGATTCCTGCTCACAGGCTCGGCAAACGTACTTCTCGTGCCCCAGCTCGCAGACTCCTTGGCTGGCCGGATCGAGATCCTGCGCCTCTACCCCTTCGCACAGTGCGAGATTGAAGAGCAAGACGCTCCCTTCCTGGATCGGCTCTTCGAGGGGCGCTTCAAGACCAGCCGGGGTGTGCGCCTCGGGCGCCTACTGGCGGAGCGTGTCGTCGCAGGAGGCTATCCGGCAGCACTGGCCAGAAGCACTCCCCGTCGACGAGCCACTTGGTACCGGAACCTCGTGGAGACGCTCGTACAACGCGACGTCCGTAGCTTGGCCCGCATCTCCTCGCTCGAAGCGCTGCCCCGGTTGCTCGCGCTGGCGGCTGGCCAAACGGCCCACCTGCTCAACGTGGCCGACCTGGCTGGGCCGTTTCAGCTCAGCCGTCCGACGATCCGCGACTACGTAACGCTCCTTGAGCATGTTTTCCTGATCGAAGAGCTGCCGCCCTGGCACAGTAATCGTCTCAGCCGCCTGGTAAAGAAGCCCAAACTACACGTGTGCGATACCGGTCTGGCCGCAGCACTCCTGGGACTGGATACGGACGCGCTCTACGAAGATCGCCAGGCCTACGGGCAGCTCCTCGAGACCTTTGTGCTAGGTGAGCTGCGGCGCCTGGCAAGCGGGCACGAAGACGAGATCCGTTTCCACCACTTTCGCGACAAGGACGGCTACGAGGTTGACGTAGTCCTCGAACACACAGGCCGCAAGCTCGCTGGCCTTGAGGTCAAGGCGTCCTCCACCGTCACCTCCGCTGACTTCCGCGGGCTGCGCAAATTCGCCCGAGCAGCTGGCAAGCGCTTCACCGCTGGCGTCGTGCTCTACGACGGCGAGACCAGCGTGGGCTTTGGGGACAACCTGTACGCGGTACCTATCAGGGCCCTGTGGGAGAAGACAGCCTGAGCCAGTAGGCGAGGATCAGGCGAGGTTCGCCGATCGAATCCTGTATTCTCGCCGGCCCCCGCAACGAGAGTCAGCCCATGCGCCCTTCCCAGTCCTTCTATGCGTCGCTCGCCGTCCTTGCCCTCACGGTGGCGTGCGGTTCTGGTTCTAACGGCACTGCTGCGGAGGGCGGCGATGCCTCCGAAGCCGACGGTGCCACCGAGGCAGACGCTGCTGCGGGCGCCGCTCACGTGGCGCTCACGGACGCCGAGTTCGAGCTGCTGAAGAGCCCGAGCGATCCGGCCCTGAACCAGTCAGCCCCTGCCGTCTTCAAGGTGCGCTTCAAGACCACCCAGGGCGACGTCGTCATCGAGTCCCACCGAGACTGGGCCCCCAACGGGGCCGACCGGTTCTACAACCTGAGCAAGTCCGGCTACTTCGACGGGATCAAGTTCTTCAGGGTGGTGAAGGGCTTCATGGCCCAGTTCGGCATCCACGGTGACCCCTCCGTGGCCAAGGCCTGGATGAACGAGACCATCCAGGACGACCCACGAGGCCAGAGCAACAAGCGCGGCTTCGTCACCTACGGCACCACCGGCGCCCCCAACAGCCGGGCCACCCAGATGTTCATCAACTACGGCGACAACGGCTTCCTCGACCCCCAGGGCTTCGTCCCCTTCGGCAAGGTCGTGGAGGGCATGGACGTGGTCGACTCGCTCTTCTCCGAGTACGGCGAGCAGACCACCAGCAAGCAAGGCTCGATCATGCAGGAGGGCAACGCCTTCCTCGATGAGAACTACCCCAAGCTCGACGCGATCGTCACCGCGCGGGTAGAGGAGTGAGCTGAGGGGAGGAGTGATGCGCCGACTCGTCGGTGTCTCCACCGCGCACGACTGCCTAGCGCCCCACGACCATCGTCTTCATCCAGCTCTTCGCTGGCACGCGGTAGACCCTCAGCGTGTGCCCGGGGCGCTCGATGCCCCAGAGATCAACCAGCGGCGCGTAGAGTGAGTCGAGCACGTAGGGCTGGGGGTCGCCGTGAGGCCCCGGCGTGAACTCGGCCAGCA
>CAZIAK010000089.1:4923-8989 GCA_964537035.1 uncultured Phycisphaerales bacterium
GCCCCCCCGCCCGGCCAGCCGCTCGAGCATCCCCAGCACACTGTCCCAACCCAGGGCAGCGAGCACGGCCAGGGCTGGCAGCAGGGGCAACACGAAGCGCCAGAAGAACAGCGACTTGGTCAGCATCCCGGCCAGATACAGCAGGGGGAAGGCCAGCAGCACCGCCGCCGTGCGCCAGCTCTTGCCGACGATCGTCACCACGCCCCAGAGCAACGCCACGGCGTGGGCGCCCCCGACCATGACCAGGGTCGCGCGCCCGTAGAGCATGGGCAACGGCTCACGACTCTGGCCCCAGGCGGGGCTGTCGCCCCAGCGGGTGTACTGATTGATGACGCCGGCGCTGAAGTCGTCCCAGGAGAGCAGGGCGTAAGGGTTGGCGACGACGAACGCGAGCAGCGACACCACGGGCAGGCCGAGCGCGCAGAGCCACCAGCGCCGCGGACGATCACGGCCCAGCATCAGCGCCAGCAGCGGCAAGGCCATGGCGATGGCGCCGTTGTACTTGGTAGCCGCCGCCAAGCCTGCCACCACCGCCCCCCACCAGGCCCAGCGCAGACCGTCGCCTGCCAGCACGCGCAGGGACATCCAGGTGACCACGGCCACCAGGAACGTCATGGGCACGTCGTTCACGCCGAAGTGCGAGTCGCGCCCGTGCAAGAAGCTGAAGCCCACCAGCAACAGCGCCGCCAGCCCCGCCCGGTCACCGGCCAGGCGCCTGGCTGCGGCAGCCACCACGAAGGCCGTGGCCGCACCAAGCAGCGCCGCCAGGATGCGCGACAGCCGGTACAGCCCACCCTGGTTGATCCAACGCCGGGTCGACGGCTCGCCCCACACGACCGCGCGCACTTGGCTGACGCCGAACAAGGCATAGGTGAGCAGGGGCGGGTTCTCGAAGCGATGAGGGTCGAGATCGCCCCAGGTCATGCGGGCGGCGACCCCGGCGTAGTGGCGCTCGTCGGCGTGGTACATCACCGGCGGGTCGCCGTGATCGAGGCCGATCAGGCGCAGGGCGCAGAAGGTCAGGGCCAGAGCTGCCAGGGTCAGACGGCGGGTGAGAGGCTTGTTCAAATCGACCTGTCGCAAAGGTGGCCAGGGGCGGTGGCGGCTGTCGTCGAGCGAGTGGCTGATCGTCTACACTTCGCTGCGATCATAGCGCCCCCTCGCACAGTCCCGAGCAGCCCATGTCGTCCCGTTTCCCCATGGCAACACTTTGCTGCGCCTTGCTGGTCATGACCGGCACGGCAGGGCTGGTGGTGCACCTCGACAAGGGCCACGGCGCCCAGGTCACTCGGCCCGGCAGCGGCCTCTTCTGGAGCCTCATCGATCGGGACGAGCGCCTCGTGGCTGTGCCTGTGCCCAGCGACGGCCTGCCCCTGCAGCCAGGGCACCAGCTGGCCATCGATGGCCGAGATCAGCCGGGCAGTCGGCTCACCTCCCTCGACCTGACGCTGCGACGGGCGGGCAGGCAGTCGTCTTCCATCGATCTCTCCGTGCGCGAACAGGCCAGCGGGGCCTATCACCTGAAGGTGGTCCCCGGCGATCCGGTGGTGGCCTTCCTGACCCTGAGCCGCTCGGGCGGTCAAGACATCGAACTGGCCCGAGCCGAGCGCCAGGGCTGGATGCCCGACCCAACTGAGCCTTTCGAACTGTCGCTGACGCTCGACCGCGACCTCATCACCCTCTCTCTCGGCGGACGTGAGCTGCTGTCCGTGAACGACGACACGCTCACCGGGGGCTTCACCAGGCTGTGGGCCGACGGCATCGACGTGCTGTCCCTGGCCCAGACCATCGACAGGAGCGAGCTCAACCCTGCCCAGCAGGACACCGCCATCAGCGATGACTTCGGCGCCTTCGCCGCACCGGGGAGCGACACGGACCTGCTCTCGTCCGTGCTTGGGCTGGGGTTGGCCCTGCTGCTCTGCTGCGGCTGGTTGGCGGCGTTGTGCCACGTGTCCCCGCCTCCGGGTCTGCTCTTCGAAGCGGCGCTGAGGATGCTGGCCCTGCCCGGTCTCGTGCTCACCGTGTCGCTGTTTCGAGACGTGTCCTCCACCGCGCTGGGCGTGGTGGTCGGCATCGCCGCCCTGGTCGGACTCGCCCCGGCCCTGCTGCACCTGCGCCAAGCCCTCGGCGGCACGGTCGATGACGAACTCTCTGACGCCGCCAGCCCCAGCGCCTGGCTGCGGGTGGGCCTGGTCATCGTGGGACTGGCCATGTGGGTGGTGTTGAGCGCGGGCTCCACCCGCTCCACGGCCATGGAGCCGGTGCAGCTGCGCCAAGAGCGCTCGCTGGTGGGACTCAGCGACGCGTCGTTCGAACTGTCCGCGCCCCTCTCCCTGGGCATCGCCAACGGGCTGACCGTGCCCGGCCCGTATCACGGCACGATCCTGAACACGCGCTTCACCCTGGAGACAGACAGCCTGCTGGAGATCAGGCTGCGCAGCCAGGATCGCGTCGCCCAAGGTGTGGCCTTGTTGCTCTCCAGCGACGAGCGCATCTCATCGGGTTGGCGCGTCGAACAGGACGCCTCGTTCGGGCTTCTGGGTTCTCCCGCGCCGGTGCTGGAGGCGGGGCGCAGCTACCAGCTCTCGATCAAGGCCACGGGCAACTCGTTCAGCGCCCGGCTCGACGACAGCCGCTTCGCCAGCGCCATGGAGCCCGACGCGCCCAGCGGCGCGGTGGTGCTGCTCACCCCCGCCGGTGGGGCCACCATCGAAGAGCTCACCGTGTCCCCCACTTTGGGCCGGCCCGCGCCTCTCGACATCAAGGCTCAGGGCATTCGCGCGGCCATCACGCCGGTACTGGCTCTGCTCATGCTCATGGTGTTGGCCACCCACGCCCTGCGCCGTCCGTTCTTGCGCGTGGCCGAACCCATCGCCTATGCCTGGGTGCCCATCGCCCTGGCCTGCGCCCGCGCGGAGCCCGCGGGACATCTCTCGTGGACGGTGTGGCTCGCCGGTGCGGCCGCCACCCTGCCCTTGCTGCTGGTGCCTGCCCTGGTGCTGCCCAGCACGGTGAGCACCCGGCGGCGGCTGATCTTTCTGGCCATCGCCTTGGTGGCTGGCCCCAGCGCGCTGACCGCCACCCTGGGACCGCCGGAGCGAGCCGACCGCGCAGACGGGCCCGCGATCGAGGACTTCTCCGGCTTGCGCTTGAGCGAGGGCCTCGCCCACTACGAGCATCCCCTGGTACGGCGCTTCAACAGCTGGTTGCGCGACCACTCGTTCCGCGGGCAGCAGGTGCCCATCGAGCGAGGTGCAAGCACTCAGCGCGTGCTCTGCATCGGCAGCTCCAGCACCTGGGGACACGGCCTACCAGAGAACAGCGGGCTCGACTGGCCCGCCCAGCTGCAGAAGCGGCTCAACGCTCAGGGCGAAGATGGCGACGTGCAGGTGATCAACGGCGCCATCCGCGGCAGCACCAGCGGACGCATGCTCTTCTTTCTTGAAGAGGTCCTGCTGCAGTGGCGCCCTGACGTGATCGTCGCCGACTTCGGCTACAACGACTCGGGCAGCTTGTCGATCTTGGATGACTACGCCTGGCTGCAGAAGTTCGCCAGCGAGACCTACGACCACGGCCCCCTGCGCAAGCTCGACATGTGGTGGCGCCGCACCCAGGGCGAGGCCCTGCTGGCCCAGCTCTGGCGCGCCGAGCACGAGGTCGACGGCGAGACCGGCAAGTCCTGGAAGCACTTGGCCAAGGGCCTGGGCCGCCTCAGCCCCGCCCAGGCCTTCGAGCGCAACCTGCGCACCATGGCCGAGCTGGCCAGCTCCGTCGGCGCCGACCTGATCCTGGTCAAAGAACCCATCCGCGAAGACGCCTCCCACCTCTGGAAGAAGGACTTCTCCAGAGTGATGGACAAGGTAGGCCGAGACCTGCACCTCACAGTCGTCACCCCCGGCCCCACCATGGCCACCCAGGGAGGCGCCCGAGACTTCATGGACCTGGTCCACCTGCTCCCCGCCGGTCACAGAGCCCTGGCGACCATCCTGGAACCAGAAGTCACGCGGGTGCTGTCCGAGCGCTAGCCCAGCAGCAAGAGCCTCAGCGATCACAGTCACCGTTGCCG
>CAZIAK010000090.1:0-8978 GCA_964537035.1 uncultured Phycisphaerales bacterium
CATACTACTTGTCATTGCCACCGATGCTCAGGGGCAATCCACCGCCTGTCTAGCTGCTGTAGCGCAAGAGATACAGCCAGGGGGAGCCTGCGTAAGCTACGTCATTGATCAGACCGTCTACGGGGGAAGCGACGTGGACGGAAATGGCACCCTGGATTATCGAAAGGGAGAGTATGCTCCGCCAATAAACGGTGGTTGCGCCACAATAACATTCTATCCGAGAGCATTCCTGACTGAGGTGAAGCTGGGAGATAAGTGGCCGAATGCCGACGCGGCCCTGCTCGAAGCCGGCCTGGCTACCTGTTCCCCGTACGCAAAGGGATATCTCTTTCTTATCCTAGGCCATGAACTGCTTCACGGAGCCTGCGGTGCACATTCATCGGCTGACCCCGATTGCGCTGGCGTTTCCATCGGCATGGGTACCTCCATGGCCGCATGCGCCGAAGCCACTGCCGCGCAGGAGTGCCTTGACAGCCCGGGTTGCGAGCCAAACAGCATTGACCCGAGCTTCATGACGCCACAAGACCTAGAGGATTACATCGACGGGCTCTGTGATTCGTACAAGGATTCACAGAATCGCTGGAATAACGGTCAGTTCCAGACCGACGCAGTTACCTGCGCTTGCAGCGGATACATACCGCCCACAGGTTGTCCGTCGATCCCGCCTCTTCCAGCTGGATTCGACTGCGACAGTGAACCACCACAGAGTCCAGGGAACAACTGGCCGCTTGCGGATTGCGGACCGTGCTCACCCCCCTAGGCCAATGACACCAGCCCAGAGATGTCCCTAATGCTATCAATGAACAGAGTTCAAATATCGCATTTTCTTCTGATTCTGACAGCAACAGGCGGCTGCGCCCCCGGCCCTTCCGAATCATCAGCCCACCATGAGATTGCGCCCGATCCAGTAGTCTCCAGCAACACCTCATCCTCTACCCCTGGGTTCCTTGTCACGAGTTCAGAAGAAATATCCCAGGTCATCGACCAGCCAGACCTGAAGACGATCCAGGTTCGAACGGTTGACCACACCGCCACGCCGCCATCCGTCACCAACTTCACATACAGTTCTTCCTTTACAGTGACCTCAATCGCCGCAAAAGGGCAGGATGACTTCTACATCGCAGGATACGCACGAAACGGCGACCTTGTCATTGAGCACTGGGAGATAGAGTCCCAGGATGGCGCGATTGCCACCGGATGGCAGAGCTCAGGCCCCGCCCCCATCGGACAGCCGTCCGTTCCAGCGGCCCCGATCTCCACGGTCACTGGCGGAACCTACATCCCAGTCTTCCAGCGCACCGGAGAACCGAGTGTTCTTCGTACGGAAATCCTCAGGACAAACCAATTCCTGATTCAGAACAATGCCTTCGGAGTCGACCCGGAAGGGAGATTCCTACTCCTGATCACCGATAGCAGCCAACTCTACAGAGTTGATCTCGTCGACCCGCCAACTCCGCCTATTCTGCTCCTCGACTCCAACTCACTGTGGACGCTGCCATTCATCAAGGGCATGGTGAGAATACAGGTGTCTGGCATCGGGAGGATTTGGGTGCTAGGCCCGCCAGAAATCCTGCCGAGCCCTGTACTTGGTATCGACCAGCATGTCCTTACATACCTGTACGATGCTGACAACGACGGCTTGTTCGAGCAGGAAGTCGTTCACGACTACCTTACATTGGCTAACTCCGGCCTGTGGGACTACATCGAGACGGACTTCGCGTTCATCAACCCCTGAGTCGCCCGCAGCCTGAGGGCTCAACGCACCGTTTTGCTCCCCCTCGTCCGAGAACACAGGGGGGAGCAGGTTCAGGAGCCGTCTGGGATGCCAGCCTCTTCTGCGAGCTTCTCTGCCGTCTCACGACTCTCCGGCGCCAGAACCGAATCACCGTCACTCCGCCACGAGTCGGTCTGTTCACCCGAGGCGTCGATGTAGCCCAGGGCCTTCAGCTGCTTGAGGTAGTCCACGTCGAGCCCTTCGGGGGCCGCGGCATGCTGCGCCGGCGCCACCGGCGGTTCCGTACGCGCAACGCCCTGGGGATGTTCGGCCCGAAAGCCCTCGGCCAGTAGCTCTTCGGCCAGCCGTCCCTCGAACTGCTGCGAGCCCGGCAAGCCCATGGACGCCAGCACCAATGGCGCCACGTCGACGATGTGCATGGGCGTCTCGACGCCGGGCGCGATGGCTGGCCCCGCGGCGATCAAGATGCCCTCGTCGTGGTGCTTGCCTGAGCGGTGCACCCTGGACAGATCCCCCAGGCTGCCGCCCGCGTAGCCTGTGGACTGCATGCCGTGGTCGCTGACGATGATGATGGTGGTGTCCTCGTCGAGCTCGGCCACAAAGCGACCGATCCACTGGTCCACGCGCTCGTAGCTGCGGGGCACCATCTCGGACCAGCGCTCTCTCCACTGGGCCTCGACCTCGTCGGCGCCACCATCGACCAGCTCAGGCTCGTAGGCGTGCCAGAAGTGGTGTCCCACCCGATCGGGCAGCTCCAAGAAGGTCACGAACAGATCGGGCTGGGGATGGTTCTGCAGCATGTGCAGGCTCGCCGCGGCCACGCTCTCTGTGGCCTGCCAACCATACTTGAGCGCCACCAGGCCGTTGCCCACCGTGGGTCCGTCCCGCCTGTCGCCGTAGCGCAGCTCAAGCCACTCGCTGTCGCTGAACTCACCCAGCATCTGCACGTCGTCGCGACGAATGGCGTCGGGCTCAAGCGCGAAGCTCGCCAGCTCTTCGCTCAGCGCTTCGGGCCAGGTGATGCCCCACGATTCGTCCACGCCACGGCTGGCGTAGTTGTGTTTGTAGAGCGAGTGGGCGAAGCGATCGGAGACCACGTAGCCCGCCACGGGCTCGGCGGGCCAGGTGTTCCAGACGCCCAGAACTCCCGACGTACCCCTGCGCGTGTCGACCATGTTCCACAGCGCAGGCACCTTGCGATCACTCGACGCGAACACCGACAGCTCGCCGCCCTGCGACCGGGCGAAATTCAGGATGCCGTGGGTCTCCGGCAAGGTCCCGGTCATGATCGTGGCCCACAGCACGGGGGACGCATCGAACGCGCTGGGCTTGGTCAGCACGCTGCGGCTGCCCCGCTCGATGAGCGCCGCCATGTGAGGCAAGCGCCCGGCCGCGAGCAGAGGATCGATCACCGACCAGGTCGCGGCGTCCACGCCGATCAAGGCCACCTTGGGGCGGGCGGGTTCTTGACCACAGGCGCTCAGGAGCAGCGCGGCCACGAGCAAGATCCAGCGGCGAACGGGAGCGAGAGGAGAGAGCGGCATGGACATCATGGGCAGCAGTGTAGCGCCCCGTCAGCGTAGGTAGCCCAGCTCACGCAGGCGCTGCAGGGTCTCTGCATCCATGGCCTCGCCCTGCCAGGCGGCGAAGGGGTCGGCGGCCATGGCCTCGGTCAGGCGCTGAGCCAAGCGCTGCCCCTGCTCTCCCAGAGGCCGGGGATCTCGCTCCAGGGGGTCTCTGCCCAGCTGAAACAACTCAGCGACCAGCCCGTGGTTCTTGATGGCCTTGTCGTCCGGCAGGATCACCTTGGTGCCGTCGGGCAGGCGCGCGGACGTGGCCGAATCGGAGCAGCTGGTGACGAACTCGGCGGCGGGCACAGCGCTGCCCGATCGCAACGCCGAAGAGAGATCACGCCCGGGCGTGTCGAGCACGTCGAGGCCTGCCAAACCCAACAGCGTCGGCAGCAGATCGAGGTTGCTCACCGACTCGCTCACCCGGCGCCCGCTGTCATGCCTGCCAGCGCCGCCTTGGCCAGGGGGACTGTCCTCGGCCTCACCACTGCCTCCCTTGGTGCCCCTGGCCTCGGTCATACGGCTTCGCACTCCTGGGCCCGCGATGATCAGCGGCGTGCGTACCAGCTCCTGATAGACCCAGTACGCGTGCCCCGACTTCACGTAGTCCGTGAGCTCCATGGGCAGCTCGCGCTCTGTGCGCCAGGCACGGGTCGTCAGCACTCGCTGGGGATGTTCGGGACGCCGGAAGAGCGTCTCCCCATGGTCAGCGGCGATGACGATGAGCGTGTTGTCCGTGAGGCCGAGTTCATCGAGCCGTGCGAACAGGCGCGCCAGCTGCCCATCAAGGTAGAGCAGCTCGCCGTCGTAACGATCGATCTCCCCCGCCAGGCGCGCCCGCTGAGCCGAGAGCGCCACCCGCTCATTCTCGGGCGCACCGTCGATGGTGTCCTTGATCAGCTGCTGCTCCCAGTCGTCAAACACCTGGTTGTAGCGACGGGCGAACGGACGGGTCGGCGGCGTGTAGGGCTCGTGGGTATCCAGATAATGGGCCCAGAGAAAGAACGGCCGCTCGTCCCCGGCATCGAGAAAAGCGAGGGCCTTGTCGGTGACGTCCTCTGCGTTCCACTGCGCGGTCTTCAGCTGGCGCACGTCGTAGGTCTGCGATCCCCGAGCGAACCCGCGGTCAGCCGCCAGGGCCGAGTTGGCCACCATGGCGCCCGTGCGATAACCCGCCTGAGCGAAGAGCTCAGGCATCATGGGCAGGCCATCGGGCAGCCGGTAGATCGAGCGAAAGATGGGCTGCCCGGTGAGCAGGGAGATCATGGACGGCAAGGTCCAGCTGGCCTGGGCCGTGCAGTCCTCGAAGAGCACACCCCGCTGGGCCACGGCGTCGATGGTGGGCGACGTGGTCCAGGGGTAGCCGTAGCTGGAGAGATGGTCGGTGCGCAGGGTGTCGAGCAGGATGAAGACCACGTTCGGCGGCGGCGACACCTCGTCGTCCGCACCGCAACCGCCCATCAGCAAGATCACGCCCAGCAGCGCCGCGACGCCTGTGGCCCGCGCCGTCGAGCGCAGCCTGGCCCACAGCGCGCGGCTCGACCGCCCGGGCAACGACCGCGGCCTGGCCGACCGTGGGCCGGCAGCCCCATCGCTGGCTGACCGTGCACTGAGCGACCCTGGGCTGATCCTCAGACGCCTCATGGTCGACAGCTCTCCCTCAGTGCACCTTGGTCGCTCAGACCTGGAACATGCCCTTGTTCTCGGCGATCCACTGGATCAGTCGGGCCACGCCGTCGATCGGCTTGATCTTGGCCTCCCAGCCCAGCTTCTCCTTCGCCAGTGAGGCGTCGCAGATGAAGTACTGCAGGTCGCCGTGGCGGCCCTCCTCGAACTGCACCTCGGGACGCACGCCCTGTATCTGCTCGATGATGTCGACGCACTCGAGCAGCGAGATGGCCTGACGACTCTCGCCACCGATGTTGTAGATGCCCGAGACCTGCTTCTCGTAGAAGGCGTGAAAGGCCTCGCAGAGATCGGTGGCGTAGAGGATGTCCCGCACCTGCTTGCCCGTGCCGAAGATGCGAATCGGCCGACCGACCACGGTGCGGATGGCGAAGTTGGCCACCCAGCCGTGATCTTCGCCGCCGAACTGACGGGGACCATAGAGACCGGTGAGCCTGAAGCTGGCGCACTTCACGTCGTAGGTATCAGAGTACGTCTTGCAGTACAGCTCGCCCGCGGCCTTGCTGGCGTGCAGAGGCGTGAGCGTGCCCTGGCTGGTGGGCTCGCTCTCGGGGATCTCCGCCGGGTCGCGCAGGTAGCGCTTCTCGCCCTCGGTCAACGTGTCGTTGATGGCGTTGCCGTAGATGTGCACCGTGCCGCAGTTGGCGATGGGGATCTTGTGGTGCCGGGCCGCCTCGAGCACATTGAAGGTGCCTGTGGCGTTGGTGGTGTAGTCGAGCACCGGGTCTTCCCAGCCGATGGTCATGGCTGGCTGGGCGGCGGTGTGAATGATGTAGTCGCACTCACCGGCGGCGCGATCGAGGGTCTCGAAGTCGCGGATGTCCTCGGTGAGCATCTCCACGCCCATGCCCTTCAGGATGTCGTAGTTGAAGTCGCGTGCGCCATCGGCCGCGTAGCCCGTGCGGTGCAGCTCGTACTTGGTCATGCTGTCGTAGCTGATGACCTCGTCGCCCCGCTTGCGGTAGAACTCGCAGACATGGGAGCCGATGAAGCCGCAGCCTCCGGTAACGAGCACTTTCACGGTCTTGACCTCTGGGTGGGAGTGGGTTGTGCGACGGCGTTCGGCCGCCGCTACTTGCGGTTGGGCTGGGTGATCATGAGCGACAGCATACGCAGGGCATCTTTGATGACCCGCTTGTTCAGGGACGTGCCGGTGAACTCGTAGTGGATGGGCACCTCGGTCACCGCCAGGCCGTTGCGGTAGGCGAACATCATGGCCTCGATGATGAAGTCGAACGAGCGGGCTTCCATCTTGCGGCTCAGCAACAGCTCCATGCAGGCCTTGCTGTAGAGCCGGTAGCCGCTGGTCAGGTCGCCGAAGCTGGTGCGCTTCCAGACGATCAGCCGAGGATCGAGGGCGTAGTTGTAGAGGAAGTTGCCAGCAGAGCTGAGCAAGTGTCGACTCAAGGGCGTGGCGCCCTTGCTCGTGCGCCGTCCCATGACCACGTCGAACTCGCGCTGCGCGTAGAACTTGGGGATGTCGTCCGGGTTGTGGGATAGCCCCGCGTCCATGGCGATGGCCCACTGGTAGCCGTTGGCCACGGCGTGGCGCATGCCGTCGAGCACACCCCCCGGAATATGAGTGTTGGTCTCGTGGTTGATCAGCGCCGCGTCGCCCCGAGCCTCGACGATGGCCCGGGTGTCATCTGTGGAGGCATCATTGACCACCACCACGTCGACGAGATCGGCGTGCCTGGCGCACCGATCGAGCAGCTCGCCGATGGTCTCGGCCTCGTTGTAGGCGGGGATGATGACGAGGGCCTTGTCCATCGATCAGCCTTGCAGCACCGCCTGCTCCGCCCGCTCGATCTCGTCTGGCGTGTTCACGTTCACGTACAGCCGCCCCACCGAGAACTGCTTCACCGCCTGGCCGTCATCGATGGCGCACTGGATCAGGTCGGGAAGCTCTTTCTCGCCTCGCTTCTGGTTGATCGGCGTGGTGGCGATGTACTCGAACATGCGGTTGGAGAACACGCAGTTGCCCGTGCCCATGATGTCGTTCTTGGGGTTGGCTGGCTTCTCGATCAGCCGATGAATCACGTCGTCCGGGCCGGTGATGATCGAGTAGGTCTTGCTGATCTGGCTGCGATCGCTGACCACGATGGTACCGCAGAGCACGGCCAGCTCTTCGGCCTCGAACATGGCGATCATCTCGGGATGACGAGGTTCAACGAACACCTCGTCAGCCAGAAAGAGCATGAAGTCGGCGCCGTCGATGGTCTCGCGGGCGCACTCGACCGCGTGCACCAGCCCCCGCTGCTCCCACTGGATCACGTACTTCACCGGCACGCCGTCGTAGCTGTTGCCGATGGCGTTGATGATCTGCTCGGCCAGGTGCCCCACCACGATCACGATCTCGTCCACGCCAGCGCTCAGGGCGTTGGCCAGGCTGTGCTCGATCAACGGCCGGCCCGCCAGGGGCAACATGCACTTGTTGATCGTCTCGGTGATGGACTCAAGGCGACTGCCTCGACCTCCAGCCAGAACGAGAGCCTTCATGGGCGAGAGCGGAGCCTCCAGAGCCTGTGGGTGCGGCTAGCTTGTCCAGCGGGACGGAACGACGGCCGGGCATTATGGACGAGGCCGTTGTCAGCACCAATGGAGAATGACGGCTCACCCGAGCCCTTTTCGGCCAGC
This sequence comes from uncultured Phycisphaerales bacterium, assembly GCA_964537035.1. Taxonomy (GTDB): domain Bacteria; phylum Planctomycetota; class B15-G4; order B15-G4; family B15-G4; genus CAZIAK01. Next base: position 7,630 of record CAZIAK010000090.1, read on the forward strand.
CAGCGGGGCGGCTGAACCGCTGAACCTCAGAGAAGCTGGGCCAGGGCCGCTCGGGCCAAGCGCCCCACGGAGCTGTCCTGCTGATCGGCCAGGCCTGCCAACTCGTCCATCACCATGTCCCCTTCGCGACCCAGGGCCACCGCCGCCTTGATCCCGAGCATCTGTCGCAAGGGCTCGGCCTCCTGCATCAGGCTCACCAGGAGCCCGTCGATCTCGCCGGGCAGCCGATCGTGAGCCAACAGGGAGGTCAGGGCGATGCCCGAGATGCCCATGGTCTCGGCCTGGATGCCCTCCATGGAGCCACCGGCGAGGATCACCGCTCCCATGCCCGCAGCCGCTTCGGTGTGCACTGTGCGGTCACCGTCGTCGAGCCTCTCCACCAGGGCAGCGATCACAGGATCAGAGGGGTTGGGGACGTAGCCCAGGGCGCGAGCGGCCCAGAAGCGCACCCGAGGCTCCTGACTTGCGCTGGCCTCCATGAGCGCCGGGAGAGCCCCCTCTCCCAGCCTGGCCAGGGCTTGCCCCGCCTGCCAACGCACCTCGGCGTCGTCTCGAGCGCAGGCCTCAAGCAGCGGGCCGACGACCTCGGACGCGGCGCTGGCCGGCAGGCTCCCCAGGGACTTCAGGCTCAGCGAGCGCAGGGCCTCGCTGTGCGACGAGATCCCCGTCACCAGCGCAGCCACGGTCGCCGGGGCCCCATCCCCCATGGAGACGAGCTTGGCCGCACAACGCACGGAGACTTCGGGCGAGTCGTCCTGCAATGCCGCCTGCAACTCAGCGGCCACAGATGGGGGGCAGTCGACCGCGCCGAGAGCCGTCGCCGCTGCGACCCGGACGGCGCCGTCTGCATCAGACAGGGCGTTGGCGTAACTCCGACCAGCCCTGGGCCCCAGCTTGGCCGACACACCCGTGGCCATGCGGCGCATGAAGCTGTCGTCATGGTGCAGAGCAAGTTTCACCAGGTCATCCAAGGCCAGTGAAGTCGCCCCCTCGGCCAACAGGACGGTCAGGGCCAGGTGAAGGTGCAAGTCCGAGGCGGGGTCAGCCAGCACCGCGCTGCACCTTGTCACCTCGTCGCTGCCCCGCAGCTCGCCGATGTCGTCGACCGCGTCCACCAGACCGTGACGGTTCAGCTCCGTGGGGACCATCCCCAGCAGGTCGTTGGCCAGATAGCTCTGGGCCTGCTCGGTCTCGTAGGCCGAGCGGATCTGGTGCACTGCCAACACCAAGGCTGGAGATCTGACCTCTGCTTCGGCCAACGCCTCGGCGAACTCATCGGCCGTCATGGGCGACCTCTCCCGTCCCGCCCACTCTTGGTAGAAAGCGAAAGTGACCAGCACCACAAGGGC
>CAZIAK010000091.1:0-8364 GCA_964537035.1 uncultured Phycisphaerales bacterium
CTAGCCGCCCACCGACACGAACACCCCGCCGTTCTCCTCCGCCAGCTTGCGGAACTCCTTGCCGCCGTACGCGCCCACGTAGATCACGTGGATCTGCACGCCGCGGTACGAGTTCACCCGGCGCACCTCTTCGCGGATCTCGGTCATGTCCACGGTCATGCCCACAGTGGGTTCGCCGTCGGTGAGAAAGAAGATCGTGTCGACGGGGTCCTTGGTGCTGGTGACGAAGGCGTTGCTCTTCTTCTTGTCGCCCACGGGTTCACCGAAGGCGGTCATCAACGCCAGGTGCGTATTGGTCTGACCCTCTGAAGCGCTGTCGGCGGAGAGCCCCATGCGGGCCCTGAAGCCCGCGCCGTCGCCGCCCTTGGGCTTGAGCTTGCCCACCCAGGTCGAGGCGTTGTTCTTGTTGAGCACGTTGGCCTTGCTGGCCTTGCGCTTCCAGAGTTCGACCTCGGTGGCGTAGGCCACGATGTTGAAGGCGGTCGACTCGGGCAGGGATTGAATCGTGTTGATCAGCTCTTCTTTCACGATGGCCAGGCGCTGCAACGACTTGTACTCGCGGCCCGTGCGAGCCAGGCGGTCGGGGTCGCCGAATGACTCCTCCATGCTCTTGCTCACGTCGATGACGAAGATGATGTTCTCGCTCTTGGTCTCGATGCCCTGAAAGCTGCTCTTGCCCTTGGCGTAGGCGCTACCGTTCTCTGCCAGGCGCTTCTTGGCCTCGGCCAGCTTGGCCAGGTCCGGCATGACGAACGACTTCTCGGAGCGGTCCCACCACTTCATCCAGATGGCGCTGTCGTCCTCGAACTTGCGCTGGGTGAGTGTCTGCAAGACCTCGAACGCATCCTCGGAGACCCGGGGGTCGACATCGTTGTCGATCATGGTGATCAGCACGCGCACCGCGCCCTTGAGCCGCAACTCCAGGGTGGCTTTGACCGCAGCCAGGCGCACCGACTTCTGCAAGTGGGCGAGACCGAGCAGGACCGCAGGCAGGGCCTCATCGCCCGGGTCGATCTTGGACAAGGCTCCCAGCACGGCGATGACCTCGGCGGGCTCCCCCTCCGCGACCCGCTCGGTGAGCGGCCCCACTGCGGCCTTGCTGCCCAGCCGGCCCAGGCCGCCGATGGCCCCCAGGCGAATCCCCAGATCGCGGTCTTCCAGGTACTCCACGAGGGACTCCCGGGCGAAGTCGTGGCCCATGCCCCCCAAGACCTCGATCACCCCCGCGACCAGCACCTTGTTCTTTGCACGCTTGCGGTTCTCCAGCACCTCTTCGATCAGCCAACGGGCGCCGTCCGCGTCGGACATGGTCGCGAGCACGTTCACCGTGGCCCGGCGCACCAGATAGTCCTCGTCTTCGAGGGCCTCGGTGAGGGCCATCACCGCCCCGGCGCTGTCGATGCCCTCAAGGGTCAAGACGGCCTGACGCCGTTGATCGACGCTCTTGTCCTTGCCGTAGTAGATCTTGAACTCGGAGACCAGAGCCGCGTCGTCATCGACGATCAGAGCGGTGGCAGGAAGCAGGGACAGCAGCACGAGAAGAAGGCACGACATGGGCAATGACCCTGGGGGGCAACCTGGCTGGTGACCAGGGTGTAGCGGGCGGGGCGACAGAGGAAACCTCTAGCGCGCTCGGGGCCCCACAACCTATCAGGTTGCGCGGGATTTGCCGCGGTGGCGAGCAGGGCTCGAGTCTCGCATCCTGCCGGCTCGCTAGCCCCCACCGGTGAAGTCACGCCGGGCGCTGGCTACACTCCCTGGCATGACAGCCCCCCTGCCCAGCGGCCTGGCCTGCGAGCGCCTCGACTGGCTCCCGGCCGAAGCCTCCCAGAGACGCTATGGCCGCCTCGTGCGGCCACAAGCCGTGGATCGGCCCACAGCCGTGGTGATGACCTTTGCCCGGGGCACCCGCGCAGAGGAGGTGCGCCGGGTGCTGCGGGCCACCGAGTGGCTTGCCCGGGCGGGCCTGCCGGTCCCAGAGGTCTTCGACGCCGTCCCCGAGCAGCGCTGGATCCTTCAAGAAGACCTGGGGGACATCACCCTGGCTGGCGCCCGCGATGCAGGGCTGGCTGTGGCGCCCTTGTACAGCGATGCCGTGGGCCTGCTCGATCGCCTGGCACCGCTGACCGTGGACACCTCGCCCAAGCCCCCCCTCGACGCCCGCCGCCTGCAGACCGAGCTGCACCAGTTCTCCGTGCTGGCCTTGCAGCTCCCCGAAGGTGCGGGGGCTGGCTTGAAACTCGAGCTGACCAGTCTGGTCGAGCACTGCACCGCCCTGCCCACCGTGCTCTGCCACCGGGACTATCACTCGCGCAACCTGATGGTCTGCGACGGGCGCCTGCGCATCATCGACCATCAAGATGCCCTGGTGGGCCCCGCACCGTACGACCGCGTCTCACTGGCCTACGACCCCTACGTCGACCTGGCAGATCCGATTCGCAAACGCATCGCTGGTGACGGAGAGGGCACAGCCGAGGTGGCCATCCAACGGCTGGCCAAGGCCATCGGCACCTTCGCCGACAAGGGTGGACACTGGCGACAATGGATCGCCCCTGCCGCCCGACAAGCCCGCAAGCTGATCAAGGACAGCGAGCTCTCATTGCCCCTGCTCGACCTGGCCTTCGCCACCCAGTCCGCCGCAGCCAATGGCCAGGCCTCGGCGTCGTGACCGTGCCGCGCCAGGCCATCGTGTTGGCGGCAGGCAGGGGACAGCGCCTGCGGCCGTTCACGAACCACACGCCCAAGCCGCTCGTTCCCTTTCTCAATCGGCCTCTACTGCAAGGCACCCTTGAGGATCTGTCACGGGCAGGAGTGGAGCGGGTCTGGATCAACGCCTGGCATCTCGCCGAGCAGCTGGTCGACTGGGCGGCGAACTGGCAAGACGACAGCCTGCAGCTCACCGTGGTGGTCGAACCCGAGCTGCTCGACACGGGCGGCGGACTGGTGAACATCCAACCCCTGCTCGCACCAGAGCCCGTGCTCGTGCTGGCCGGGGACATCATCGCCGACTTCGATTACGAGGCCCTGGCGCAGCGGCACCACGAGAGCACGGCCGAAGCCACCATGGCCCTCACCACCGCGGCCGACCCCGAAGTCTTCGGCCCCGTGGCCATGGACGGAGAGCAGATGCTGTGTGACATCGTGGGGCGCCTGGGACGCCCCGGCGAGAGCTCACTCGTGAACGCCAGCGCCCACATGCTCGAGCACAGCTTCCTTGACCGCCTGCCCCGCACGGGCCCCTCGTGCCTGGTGCGAGGCGGGTACCTGCCAGCCATGGCCGCGGGGGCCACCGTGGCAGGCTGGGTCCATCCCGGCGCCTGGGCCGAGACGGGGACGCCTGGCGCCCTGCTCTCTGCCCAACAGGCCGCGCTCGCTGGATCGCTGCCCCTGTCCCCTGGACGCCGGGAGGCTGGCGGGCTGCCGTGGGCCCCTGAGACTGGCCAGCTCGCCCTGGTCCATCCCACGGCGCAGCTCGGATCCGGGGTCGAGTTGCGCGACGGCAGCACCATCGGCCCAGGCGCGCGGCTGGGCGACGGCGTGACCATTCGTCAGTGCCTCGTGGCCGGGGGCGTCAGGCTGCCTGACCACACCACCTGGGAGCACCAGATCATCGACAGCCAAGAGACCGCCGAGCAGTTGCTGAGCCGTCCGGGAGCCACGATCTCGTGAGCGGCGGACGCATCCTGATCATCATGTTCCTGGGGCTGGGCCTGCTCATCTGGCTGGCACTCGACGAGGGAGAAGACGCAGACATTCAGCGTGGCCTCGAAGAGTCCGCCGTGGCCCTCGATGCGGTGACCGCAGAGCTGGCCTCCTTTGACGACATCTACCAGCAGCTCAGCCGCCGTGGGCTCATGCTGCGGCTCAAGACCGAGCACGACGGTCTGCGGGCCGAGCTGGCGGCGCTGCGGGCTCGGCGCTTGCACATCCCGGACGACGAGAGCATCCCCCGACCGCGCAAGCTGCGGGCCTTCCGCGAGCTGCGCGACGAGACCCAGCAGCTCCTGGCCCTGACCTCCAGCCTGGCGGTGCGGGTCAGTGCGCGCCACGAGTTCATCACCCTGTCCAGCCCCCTGCTCAATCGCTGCCGCGAACTGAGAGACAGGCTGCTGGCCTATCCCCTCGAGAACGACGAACTCACCACCCGGGTCAGTTCGCTGGCGGGCTACTTCGCCGAGCTCGAAGGCTACGCCAAGCAGGCCGACTCCCTGCTGCACAGCAACCTGCAACAGGGCCAGGTCATGGGACAGACCACGCTCAATGGTCTGAACAACTGCATCACCGAGATGACCGAGCTCGACACGACCGTAAGAGAGCACTTGGGGCTGCCGGCTGACAGCCCGGAGCGCGTCGCCGCTGATGACACGGTTGGCGGCACGGCCGACGACAGTTGATCAGCTCGCGGCAATCGCTCAGCGCTGAGCTGGCTGATCCTGCAGCTGGGCTTGGCGCAGCTCACGAAGCCGGCCCTCCATGAGCTCCGCTTCGTCGTCGCGCCCCAGGGCACGCAAGGCCCGGGCCTGCACCTGGACCAGATTGGCTGCATCGGGCCGATCTTCCAGGGCCGGAGCGAGGCGCAGGAGCGCCAGGGACGGGTCGCCGAAGACCGTCTGGTAGAGGGCGTCAAGGGCCGCCGTGTCCGGGTCGCCGGGCACCAACGCCTCGGCCTGGGCGAGCAGCCTGGGCACGTCGTCCGTGCCCTGCTCTGTGCGATCAGCCTGTTCCATCAGGACCTTGGCCAACTCGTGCAGGGCGCCCAAGGACGACGGCTGCAACCACACCGCCTGCTCAAGAGCGTGTTGGGCCTCGGCGAGGCGCCCCAGGGCTCGCTGGGCTTTGCCCACGAAGAGCTGCAGTTCAGCCACGTCCGCGAACTCGGGCAGCTGGGGCTCGAGGGCGTCGAGGGCGCCCTGTGCCTGGCCTGTCACCAGCAGGGTGTTGGCCAGATCGATGGCGTCGATCAGCGCCATGGCTCCTCGCGGATCTCGTCGCTCCGTCGCAGAGCTTGGCGGCGCCAAGGTGCCCACGTAGCCCAGGGCCCTCAGAGCGTCCTGGTCGCTGACCGCTTCCGCCTCGTGCTTCGGAGCCGTGTCCTGAACCGCTCCACGCAACACGTGGTCAGCTGCTGGCCGACCCGACAACTCACCAGGGTCTGTGGCCAGGTCGTGGATCGCCCACTGAGGATCCGACGCCTCGGGAGCACCCAGCAGCTTGAGCGAGCCGTAGCGCACTCCCACCAGGGGCGAGAAGCCGTAGTAGAACCAACCGGCACGGCCCTCAAGGGGGATGCTCCGGGGCGGCTGGGCCCGAACGAATGAGCGCCCATCGAGCGCGGAGGCGGGGGGCAGGCCCAGCAGCTCGAGCACGGTCGGCGTGATGTCGAGGAGGCTGACCACGTCGTCACGGCGCTGCCCCGCCTCGGGGAAAGCCCCGTCTGTGGCCAGTGTGCGCGCCAGGATCAAAGGCACATGCATGGTGCTCTCGTAGAGCAGCAAGCCGTGAGTCTGCTCGCCATGCTCCCCCAGCCCTTCGCCGTGATCTGACGTGACCATGATGAGCACGTCCTCGCCTCGCTGCTCTACAGCCTCGAGCAGGCGGCCCACTTGGGCGTCGGCGAAGGCCACTTCATCGAGGTAGGCCTCCCGTGGCGGGTCGGTGCGCCCTTGCGGAGCCTGGTAGGGCGCGTGGGGGTCGTACAGGTGCACCCAGGCGAACCAGGGTTGCTCCTGGTCTGCGTGGTCGGCGAGCCACTCCAGCGAGCGATCGATGGTCATGTCGCCCCGGCGCTCGTGGGGCCGCCCCGGCCCTCCCGGCACGAACAGCTCATCGTCGTAGACGTTGAACCCGCGGTCGAGGCCGTGGCGGTGGTCAAGCATGGCGCTGGAGACGAAGGCGGCCGTGTTGTATCCCGCCTCACTCAAGACTTCAGCCAAGGTGGGCCCGGGCAGCTGGGACACCGCGACGCCGTTGACCGTGAGGCCATGTCGGCCAGGCCGCACGCCGGTGAGCATGCTGGCGTGGGACGGCAAGGTGAGGGGCGAGACGGACGTGGCCTGGGTGAAAACTATTCCGGAGCTGGCCAGGGCATCGAGTGCGGGCGTCGCCCCGGCCTGGGGCCCCACCGCGTCAGCCCGGAGTGTGTCGATGGTGATCAGCAAGACATTGGGTCTCTGATCGTGACCGCAGCCGGTGCACGGCAACCCGAAGGCGAGGGCCAGGGCCGCGGTCACGAAGCTGGCTCGAGTCTTCATCTCACGGCGCCCGAGCGCCACGACGGAGTACACGGCGGTCACCGTGCCGCGCCGTCAGCCCCATGGCGTCAAAGTGTTCGAGCAGGGGGATCAGATACTTGCGGCTGGTCCCCAGGGCATCACGGAGAACGGGGATCTCAATGGCCCCGTCCCGTTCGCCCGCGTGCTCGATCAAGGTCGCCACCAGTCGCTGCAGCACGTCGGGATGAAACAGGAAGGGCCCCACGACATGGACCTCACCCGCCCCCCGCAGCATGTCGATCAGGGCCCGGTTGTCCGCAGCTGGCAGCCCGGTGAACTCCTCGTCAATGGCCGGCGGTGAGGCGCCTGCCGCGAGCAGAGTGCTCACGATGCGCTCCTTGACTTCGGTCAGGCGTTCACCGAGGCGGCCTCTGTGGCCGGTGCGACGGATGCGCCCCCCCGGCTGGGTCTCGACCCGGCGACTACGCTCGATGGTGGCCCGCAAGCCCAGCTCAGAGCAGGACATCTGGCTGCGGATCTCCGAGAGATCCAACCAGTCCAGCAGAGGCTGACGCTTGTGCGCCTTTTTCAGCACGGAGATCAGCTCGTCACCCAGGGTGTCCAGCGCCGCGCCTGCGAACCAGCGATCGGTGCCCACGCGCAGCAGCTCACCTGCGTCGAGGGCAGGCTGCAGAGAGGGCAGCAGGCTGTGCATGACGTCCCCCGCTTCTCGTTCGAGTTCGGCGGTGCTGCTGCCACGGGAGCCCGCACCCAGGACGGCGGCGCGGACGAGGGCCAAGGGGTCGCCCATGGCATCCGCGCGCACATCGAGGTCGTTGAGCACCCGCTCCTTCTGGCGCTTGAGTCGGCCGTCAGTGATGGCCAGCACACGCCCGCCGCCCAGGACCGTCATGGATGCCGCGTCGCGGACCACCAGGGAGTCGCCCACGGCGCAGCAGACCGGTTCGTCGAGCCGCACCTGCACGCGGTGCTTGCCATCGACCTCGCCGTGCTGGGCATCGAGCAGGGTCGCCCGCCCGATGACTTCGTCTGTGCCCACATGCACCCGCACCGGATGTCGCTGGCGCAGGGTCGAGTTGGGGTCGACGTGAAGATAGTCGAGGGCCAGAAAGCGAGAGGCTCCGAAGAGGCCTGGCACGGAGACCACATCGCCGCGGCGCACGTCGTCTTTGCTCCCGCCCGCCAGGTTGAGGGCCGTGGAATGGCCAGCGCTGCCCGTCTCTCGTTGCTCGCCATAGGCCTGGATGCCCCGCACGCGCAGCCGCTGACCCGTGCGCACGAGCTCAAGGGTCTGACCAATGGCCACGCGCCCTGAGACAGGCACGCCGGTGACCACCATGCCGTGGCCAGCCACCGAGAAGACCCGCTGGACGGGAAGCCGATAGGGGCCTGCATCCGTGCGGGGTTCGACGCTGTCCACGAGACCATCGAGGGTCTCGCGCAGCGCGTCCATGCCATGGCCTGTTGTGGCAGAGACCGGGAGGATGGGCGCTTGCTCCAAGAAGGTGCCCGAGACGAAGTCGCGCACGTCCTCCAGGGCCATCTCGACGAGCTCCTCATCGACGAGATCGACCTTGCTCAAGGCGATCATGCCTCGCTCGACCCCTAGCAGCCGCAGGATGGCCAGGTGCTCCCGGGTCTGGGGCATGACCCCGTCGTCAGCGGCCACAACGAGCAAGACCACATCGACCGACGTGGAGCCCGCCACCATGTTCTTGATGAAGCGTTCGTGACCGGGCACGTCAATCAGACCCACCGTGGCTCCGCTGCCGTGCTGGTAGGGCGCGAAACCCAGGTCGATGGTCATGCCCCGCTCCCGCTCTTCTTCGAGGCGGTCGGGGTCGATGCCGGTGAGAAAGCGAACGAGGGACGACTTGCCGTGGTCGATGTGACCCGCAGTGCCCACGATGACCCGTCGCAGCTCGCTCACAACATCAACAGCCGGCGAGGGGCAGCGGCGAACGTCGCATCCTGGCCGTCTGGCCAGCGCCCAGGTTGGCGATCGGACTCATGTGCAGACTGGCTTCCAGGTCGGTGTGCGGGCCGGTGTGCGGGCCGGTGTGCGGGCCGGTGTGCAGGCCGGTGTGCAGGCCGGTGTGCAGGCCGGTGTGCAGGCAGGTGTGCAGGCAGG
>CAZIAK010000092.1:0-7879 GCA_964537035.1 uncultured Phycisphaerales bacterium
GCCCCCTCCACCATGCCCTGCGGGTGTTGTTGCACACCATCATCTCTGAGCGAGTTCCGCAGGCTGCTGCGCAAAGCGCAGCAGCCGAGGACTGTCCGAGCCCAGAGATGATGGTGTGCAACAACACCCTCCACCACCCCATGCAAGCAAGAGAGCCCCCCCAAAGCCAAAAGCACCCCGACCACCGTCAGTGCCCATACCCCAACTGCAACAACGCCTCCCGCCGAGCCTCGCTCAGTGGCTCAACCACCGCGTCGCTCCCACTGAACGGCAACTCATCCCGCCAATCGTCCAGCAGCGCCCTCAACCGCGCCACGTCCCCCGGTCGTTGCTCTGAGATGTCGATCAGCTCGGCCGGATCATTGGCCAGGTCGAAGAGCTGCTCACGCCCGTCCGCGCCGATGATGAGCTTGAGCTGACCTGCCACCACGCCGACCATCTCGCCGTGGGTGTAGCGCTCAGGGTCGTCCTTGCCCCCGCGCTCTCGCAGGTGCTTCTTCGAGTAGTGGGGACGTTCCAGAAAGACCGGGGCGGGACGAAGCCGACCGTCGTGCAAGAGTTCATCCCACAAGGTGGTCGATGACCGTTCGGCGTCCCCGCCCAGGCACAGCTGCAGCAAGACATCGTGGATGTCGCCCAGGGCCATGGGCTCGGCGACCACCTCTCCGGCCAGCTCACCCCCAGGGCTCCAGAGCAGCAGGGGCACGCGCACCAGCTCTTCGAACAGATTGACGCCGTGGCCCCGTTCTTCGTGCTCGAACAGACCCTCGCCATGATCGCCCACCACGAGCACCACGGCGTCGTCGGTCAGGCCTGCAGCATCCAGCCCAGCGAACAGGCGCTCCAGGTGATGGTCGACGTAACGGATCTCGGCGTCATAGGCCCGCCAGTAGAGCGCCATGAGGTCGCTGTCGAGCGGGCCATCGGCGAGCAGGTCGACGATCGGGTCAACGTCCAGGGAGTGCATGAGTGCGTCCGGCGCTTCGTAGGGCAAGTGCGGATCAAAGTAGTGCACCCACAAGAACGGCGGGCGGTCGTCCTCCCGGGCGGTCAGCCAGGTGAGCGCCGCGTCGGTGACGGCCTGGGCGTCCCGCTCGATGTGCCGGCGGTTGCCGCCGTCAAACTGCGTCTCGTCGAAGGACTCGAAGCCCTGAGCGATACCCGACTCGGCCTGCAAGACCGCCGAAGCCACGAAGCCCGCGGTGTCATAGCCAGCCGAGCTGAGCTGCTCGGCCAAGGTGCCCAGTGACGGCGCCAGGCTACGGTGGTTGTCGGTCACGCCGTGCCGCCGGGGACCCAGCCCCGTGAACAGGCTGGCGTGGGACGGCAACGTCTGAGCCATGGGCGCGTAGGCTCGCAGAAAGCGCAGCGCAGACTCGGCCCGGCGATCCAACGCGGGGGTGGTCTGCACCGGATAGCCGTAGCAAGACAGATGATCGGCCCGGGTGGTGTCCAGGGTGATCACGATCAGCGGCGGGCGCGGCGCGTCGGGCAACGCACTCTCAACCCTTGGGCCCGGGGCCTCACCACACCCGGCCAGCTGCAGAACAAGCACCGTGGCCACAACGACCCGGGCAGCTCGGCGCCCGCCCATCAGCCATCCTCGCCCGCGTAGCCCAGCTCGACCAGCTGCTGTCGCACAGACGACGGCAGCAAGGCATCCCCACCCCCTGTGCCTGCCGGTGTGCGCTGCGCCGCATCGATCAACGCGTCGTCGAGTTGGCGGCGCAGCTCTGTCCCCCGGGCGTCGCGGTGCACGTTCAGGTTCAGCGCCTCGCTCATGGTCTCGCCCGGGTTGTCGGCGAGATCGAACAACAGGTTCAGGTGACGGGTGTGATCGACCACCAGCTTGGCATCGCCGTCGACGATCGCGGCCATGTCGAAGGCGTCCATCTTCTCGTCGATGATCACTGGCCGCCCGGGGAGTTCACCCCGGCCAGCCAAGGGCCCGGCCCAGCTGCGCCCCTCGAAGTCGTCGGGGATGGGCAGGCCCAGAAAGTCCAACAACGTGGGCCCCACGTCGAGCATGCCCACGGGCTCACTCACCGTCAGCGTTCCTTCGAGCAGCCCACCCGGCGGACGAAAGATCAGCGGCACACGCACCTGCTCTTCGTACACGTGCTGGCCATGCCCGGGGATGCCGTGCTGCCACAAGCCTTCGCCGTGGTCAGAGGTCACGATCACCCAGGCCCGCTCAAGCACGCCGGTGCTCTCGAGCTCGGCGAACAGCTCCGACAGTCGCGCATCGATCCAGGCGATCTCTCCGTCGTAGAGGCCGTGCACCCTGGCCAGCTCGGTGGCATCGGGCTTGGTGCTGCTGTGCCGGTAGACATCGATGGCTTCACGGCTGCCGTCGAAGGTGCCGGGAAGGTCTGCGGCGAAGTCGAACTCGGGTTGACGATGGTAGGGGTCGTGGGGATCGACGAAGTGCAGATAGACGAACCCCGGAGCCCCCTCTCCGTTCAACACGTCGAGCGCCTCGCGCACGGCGGGCAACATCTGCTCAGCATTGGCGTAGGGCCGCCCGCCCACGTGGGCGTACACATCGAAGCCCTGGCCAAAGCCCAGGTCGGGCACCACGTTGCCGTTGGAGATCACGCCCTCGGTGGCGTAGCCATTGTCTTGCAGTACCTCGGCCAGGGTGACCAGCTCGTCGACCATCCTCCCGTCCCGATTCACGCAACCGTGACTGGTGGGCAGGCGCGAGGTGAACAGGGTGGCCACGGATGGCCGGGTCCAGCTGGCGTTGGCGTAGGCCCGCTCGAAGACGATGGACTCTGCTGCCAGGTCATCCAGAAACGGCGTGTCCCGCGGCCCCCCGCCCACGCCGGTGTGATCTGCACGCAACGTGTCGATGAGCACCATGAGTACCGGGACCCGCTGGCCAAGCAGCCCGTCGGGCAGACGCTGGGGCTGGGGCCCACAACCCACGCCGGCCCACAACAGCGCCCAGATCACCAGAGACCTCCTGGCGAAGGCCCACCAACCTCCACGGCGAGTTGGCGCCCCCCAGACGTGCTCGGTGTGGGGCGCCTCGGGCACAGGCTGGGAGTCCGTGAGGGGAGACTGATCGGCAGGCATGGTTGAGTGACTTCGGCGCGGCGCCTGGGCGCTCCGGCGAGCACAGGTGCGAGGCAACGGGGGGAGGAAAAAAAACGGTGTGCTCGGGAGCATCAGGCCCTCGCAACCCGCCGATGATGACATACCCCCGCGCCACCGAGCCTACGGACCCTGGCAGCGCCCCGTGGGACCTGCGACGATTCTCCCATGATAGACCCTCAGAAGAACCCTCGCTTCCGGGCGGCCGCGCCGCTGCTGACCCTGCTCGTGTCTGCTTCCATGGCCTCCGCTACCTGGGCCTGCCAACCCGCCGCAACGGCCACCGCCCAGCCCGCGCCTTCCGGCGAGACCGCCATTCACGCTGTGCAAGGGCGAGCTCACAGATCACCCTTGGAGGGTCAGGCGGTCACCGTGAGCGGCATCGTCATCGCCCGGGCCGGCACGTCGTTCTTCCTGCAGAGCGCTCCGGGCAAGGGCGACGATGACCCCGCCACCAGCGAAGGCCTGGAGGTGGTCATGGCGGGAGCGGGCGCCCTCAACGTCGGCGACCACGTGCGGGTCAGTGGTCTGGTGAGCGAGGACCGCCCCGGTGGACGGGACTCAAACCTCACCTCGACCCGTCTGATCGCCGAGGGCAGCGCCACATTGATCGGCACGGGGGCAGCGCTGCCTGCAGCTGTGGTCCTCGGGCGCGGCGGTCGTGCCGTACCCCGCGACGCCATCGACGACGACAGCGACGGTCACGTAGAGAGCGGCGCAGTGCACTTCGACCCCGCGGCCGACGCCATCGATTTCTTCGAGTCCCTCGAGTCCATGCGCGTCACCGTGCCAGAGCCTCGGGCTGTGTCGGGCACCTCTGAACACGGCGAGGTGGTGGTCATCGCTGACAACGGGCGCGGCAACCCCTCGCTCAGCGACGCTGGCCTGCTCGTGCTCGGGCCCGGCGATCCCAATCCTGAACGGCTCGTGGTGGACGACGCTCTACACCACGTCGCCGACGTGACGGCGGGCGCGCTCTTCGAAGGCCCCATGGTTGGCGTCTTGACCTATGCCTGGGGCACCTACCGGCTGTGGCTGACCGAGCCCTGCCCCGCTGCGAAGGGTGGCCTCGCGCCGGGTCAGGCCAGCCCCCGCGGCGACGACGAGCTGTGCATCGTCAGCTACAACGTCGAGAACCTCTCGCCCCGCAGCGAGCCCGAACGGATCGCCGCCCTGGCCACGCAGATCGTCGACGCACTCGACGCTCCGGACTTGCTGGCCTTGCAAGAGGTGCAAGACGGCACAGGCCCAGAGAAGGACGATACCGTGTCCGCGGCGGAGACGTTTCGCGTGCTCCAAGAGGCCATCGATGCTGCTGGGGGACCGACCTATCGGGCTCTGGAGATCCCACCCGTGAACGGCGCCGACGGCGGCCAGCCAGGGGGCAACATCAGGGTGGCCTATCTGCTCCGCGCCGACAGCGCCTTGCAGCTTGTGTCCCGCCCCGGCGGCACGGCCACGATCAGCACGACAATCACCACCAACCCCGAGGGCGAGCCCCAGCTCTCGCTCAGTCCCGGGCGCTGGGCGCCAAACGACCCGGCCTGGAACCGCAGCCGAGTCCCCCTGGCCGTCGAGCTGGAGTGGCACGGTCGCCCGCTCTTCGTGATCAACAATCATTGGGGCAGCAAGGGCGGTGACGACGGCCTGTTCGGCCCGGTCCAGCCACCTGTGCTACACAGCGAGATCCGGCGACTGCCGCAAGCGGCCCTCGTCCACCGCTTCGCTGGTGAGCTGCTGAGCCACGATCGACAGGCCCTGGTGGTCGCCCTGGGCGACTTCAATGATTTCGGCTTCTCAGCGCCCCTGCAGCGCGTACAGGAAGACGGTGTGCTCACCGACCTCATGGCACAGCTGCCCCCCCTGCAAAGGTGGAGCTACATCTACCAGGGCAACGCCCAGGCCCTGGACCACCTGCTCATCAGCCCGGGCTTCTCAGCCACCGGCGCCCAGATCGCCTTCGAGCCCGTGCACATCAACGCAGCCTTCCCCCATCAAGCCAGCGATCACGACCCCCTCATGCTCACCGTGCACTGGCCCGACGACAACTGAGCAGCAAGAGCCCCACCGAGGTCAGCCCCGCCCGCGCTCCGCCAGAGGTCCGCACCACAGCTCGCCACGGCCATGACCCTGGGCGCGAAGGCGAGGCTCAGCCCCCAAACAACACCCCAAGGAAGGCCACGGTCGCTGCCTCTCCACCGAGGAGGGCTGCCCTGTTTCTCGCCAAGGGGGGTCTGCAGCGAGTGTGGAGGCGAAGCCGACCCTGTCCGAGCGAAACGGCCCCCCTTGGCTAGAAACAGGGCAGCCCGGCAGCATCGCAAAGACAGCGACCTGTAGCGCAGACGCCTACTCGCCCTTGCGCAGGGCAGGCGTCATCACGATCACCGCGTGCTCGCGCTCCGTCTCCGAGTCCCAGCGTGGAGTCAGCACCCGCACCCGCCCGTACTCGGTGGGTCGCAGCTCTCGGCGCAAGGCCGCAGCCACCCGATCGAGTCGCAAGGCTGCCATGGACAGGCTCATCTTGCGTGTGCGGCGGCCCGCGAGGCGTTCGTTGCCCGGGCGCAGCATCTCGAGCATCTCGTCCAGCCCCTGCTCCGCCAGGCCCATGCGCTCGTCCAGGTCATTCAGCTCACGGGTCGAGGCCGCTGCGGAGAGGGCCAGCCCGGAGGTCAGCTCGGCGCCGAGCCGTTCGGCTACCAGGGAGCGTTCCTCAGCGAGCAAGGCTTTCTGCACCCGCAGCCGTCCGGCCATCTCGGCCATCCAGTCCAGGGGCGGATTGGCCCTCTCGCCCATCACCGACTGATCGCCCAGGCCCATTTCGTGGCGCAGGGTCACCACGAGCCCCGGGTCTTCGGCGAAGCCCGCAGCCATGGTGACGAGCCGTTCCTCCTCGGCGGGAGACAACCAGAGTTCACCGGCGTTGAATCGCACTTCGACCGGCTCGCCGGGGTCGACCTCTTCGCCTTCAAAGCCCAGCAACGAGCCCACCCCATCAGTCACCCCACCGACCACCCTGAAGGGCGCGGCGGCGACTGCCGAACCGATCAAGACTCCCAGGGTGGTCACCGCCACCTGACTCACCTCACCCACGGACAGACCGTCCGCCGCCACATCGACGTTGAGCGGGATGTCGATCACCCCGTCTTCATCGCGAAGCACGAACAGGATGCTGCCCAGGGCCGAGGGCAGCTTCAAGAAGCGGCTGATCGGGCCGTCGGCAGGCTCGTCGATGTCGAGGTCACCGAAGAGGAAACGGGACTCGGTGGCCAGGTCGCCGTCGTCCTCAAACTCGATCTCGATCTTGGCGTCCAGAACACCGTCGTCGATGACCACGTTGCTCGCCGCGGCGGGGCCACGAAAGGACACCAGCTCCAGGGCGTTGAGTTGCACCTGGGTCTTGCCCGTGAGCTGGGGGAACAGGGTCCAGCGCCCGTCGACGGAGATCTCATCAAAAATCGGCCGGGACTCCCGACCGGGCACCAGTTCGACATCCGGGATGCCGCCCCGCAGGAACAGGACCGCCGAGAGAGGCAGGGGCTCGGTGAAGGCGCGAGTCGTGAAGTCGCGTACGTCGACGTCGAGACCGGTGAGGGGCAGCACCAGGGGCGGGTCCGTGGTCAGGTCTCTGAACTCCACATCGAGGCCGCTCATGAGCAGACTCTTCACGGCGATCTCTGGGCCCGGTTCGGCGAGGATTTCGCCGACGGGCTCACTGACTGGCGCCGCGGCCGCGGCGAGATCCTCGGCCGAGTCGACCTCTTCGGGAGCGTCGTCGTCTGAATCCACGTTGTCGCTCGCAGCGAGGCCGTCACCTGCGGGCACGTCGTCGAGCGGCTCGCCTTCAGGTTCGGCGGGGTTCAAGAACAAGAGGTGCCCGACCTGCATGCCCCGGTCATTGCGAACGATGCGCGCCACGGGCTTGATCACCTCCAGCGAGCGCAAGCGCATGTTGCCGGACAGGCCCAGAGCCTCATCAATCTCTGCGCGCAGCTCGGAGAGGCCCAGCAGGACGTCTCCGTCAACGCCGTCGCGGAAGGCCACATCAGACAGGCTGAACTCGAGGGGGATGCCGTTGGCCACGCCGAAGTCGAGCGGGCCTCGTCGACGACCCAGCCAGGCCGCGTCGAGGTGAGCGGTGAAGCGGCCGTCGGCCAGCCCGTCGCCGTCGATGAGTTCAGGCGCCAGACGGCCCAGGGCGGGACCATCGAGACCGCTGAAGAAGACGTCGATCTTCGCTTCGGGTTCGATGGCGAAGGGATCGAGCGTGGCCGTCATGCCGAACTCGTCCAGCACCGGCGACACGGAGCCCACGAGCTGCACCTCGAAGGGCGACGACGTGGTGTCGTCCTCCAGAACGATGGGCCCCACGTTGCGCAGGGTCACGTCTTGCACTGCCAGGGGATCCTTGCCTGCGTCCACCCAATCAAAGCGATCGACGCCCACCACAAAGGACTTCACCGTCAACCAGGTGGGCAGGGCCCGCACAGCGCTGGCCGCTGCGATGGCGGCCAGGTCCTGCACCGGCTCATCTTCGGACTCGGGCGAGCTCACCATGGCGACGGCTTCGGGCTCGCCGCTCTCGTCAGCGCCTGAAGGCTCAGCGACAGCGACGTCTTCGACAGCGACGTCGTCGGTTGCGGCCTCCTCGTCGGCTGCGGCTTCTTCAGCTGCGGCTTCTTCAGCTGCGGCTTCTTCAGCTGCGGCATCTTCGGCTGCGCCCTCTGGCATCAGGCCGGGAGCCGCGCCGGGCTCGGGCACCACGGGAGGCAGGACAAGCCCC
>CAZIAK010000093.1:0-3165 GCA_964537035.1 uncultured Phycisphaerales bacterium
GGGCCGCAAGCTGCTGAGAAGTGCAGGCTAGAGCGACCGCCAGCGAGGATGGGACAATCGCTGACCTGTTCGCTGCCTGAGTCGCGAGCCTCTCGTCGCTGCCTGACCCGGGGCAAGGGCGCAGGACGCTGCCGACGATCTGACCGTGAGGTGCGTGCCCGTGAAAGCTCTGCAAATGGCGACTCTTCCAGCGCGGCTGGACGACAGCCACAAGGGCAGCTACGGCACGGTGTTGATCATCGCCGGCTGTCGCAGCTACCCCGGCGCGGCGATCCTGGCGGCCCTGGGCGCGGGAAGGCTCGGCGCCGGTCTGGTGCGCCTGGCCCTGCCTCAGGGCATCGTGCCCGAGGTGCTGCCCGCGGTGCCGTTCGCCACGGTGCTCCGTTGCCCGGAGACCGCCGCTGGCGGGTTGGCGGCCGAGGCGAACGAACAGATTCTCGCCGCTGCCGCCGACGCGGACGCAGTGGTCATCGGGCCGGGCTTGGGCACCGAGGCACCAACCGGCGAGTTGGTCGACGCCGTGCTCTCCTCAGTGACAGCGCCGCTCGTCGTGGATGCAGACGCCTTGAACCTCTGCGCGACCGCGGGCTGCCCCCTGCTAACCGAGCGCAATGGTCCGACAGTGATCACGCCTCACCCGGGCGAGTTCACCCGGCTCGCGGCAGCGCCCATGCCCGTGGGCGATGACGAGCGGGCCCGAGCAGCCGCAGCCCTGGCCCATGAGTTGGGCGCGGTCGTCGTGCTCAAGGGACATCACACCGTGGTCAGCGACGGAGAACGCCTCTACCGCGAGACAGCTGGCAACCCGGGCATGGCCACGGGCGGCATGGGCGATGTGCTGGCGGGAGCCATTGGAGCCGTGCTGGCCCGGGGTAATCTGAATGAGACCCAAACGCCCGAGTGCGACGGCACCGCCGCAGCGCGCCGAGCCACCGCCTCGATGGCAGCGCTCGCCGTTCACCTCCACGCGGTCGCTGGCGACCTGGCAGCGGACGAGCTTGCCCAGGACGGCCTGCTACCCCAGGACGTAGCCGAACGCCTGGGCAGAGCGGCTCGGGAGCGCCAGAGCTGAGTAGAGCTTGATCCAGGGCCAGGGCCTGGGCGCGGCCAGCCCCGCCCAGGCAACTCAAGCGTATCTTGCAAATTAGGAATGAAATCCTATTCTGCAAGACATGGTTTCAAGAATCTATGCTCGCCGTGTTCGTGACAAGCTGCAGAAATTTCCAGCCGTGGCATTGGTGGGGCCTCGCCAATGCGGAAAGACGACGCTGGCTCAGCAGCTGAACGGCACCTATTTCGATATGGAGACCGTGGGCAGTGAGGCCCGGCTCGATGCCGAGTGGGACAAGCTCGTGCAAGGCCGAAATCTCGTGGTCATCGACGAGGCCCAACAGGCGCCCGACGTGTTCTCTCGCTTGCGTGGGGCCATCGATGCCGACCGCAAGCGCAATGGACGCTTCCTGCTGCTGGGTTCTGTCTCACTCGACCTGATGACGAGCGTGTCTGAGTCGCTGGCCGGGCGACTCGGCCTTGTGCGCATGAGCCCCTTGATCCTCCCAGAACTCAAGGCGCAACAGATGGACAACCTCTGGCTGCGGGGCGGGTTTCCCGACGGCGGCGTGCTCTCCCCTGAGATGTTCCCGGAATGGCAACACGACTACCTCGAGCTGCTGGTGAGCAGAGATCTCCCCGCGTGGGGAGTCCCCGGAAAGCCGCAACAGATGATGCGTCTACTGGCCATGCTCGCCGCCATCCACGGCCAACCTCTCAACGCTTCACAGCTCGGTGCCTCGCTCGCCCTCGACTACAAAACTGTGCTGAGCCGCTGCGATGACCTGGAAGGCGCGTTCCTCATCCGTCGACTCCAGCCGTACTCCGCCAACATCAAGAAGCGGCTGGTCAAGGCCCCCCGCGTGTACTGGCACGACAGCGGCCTGCTGCACGGCCAGATGAACGTCGCCAGTCTCGACCAGCTCTATCAGCAACCGTGGCTGGGGCAGAGCTGGGAGGGCTTCGTCATCGAACAAACCCTGGCCTCCCTGTCCGCCGTCGGCAAGCGAACGCAACCGTTCTTCTTCAGAACGTCCGATGGCTACAAGCTGGATCTTGTCCTCGACTGGGGCAGTGAGCGCTGGGCCATCGAGATCAAGCTCACCTCGAACCCTTCCATTGAGACGATTGAACGACTGCACAAGACTGCCGACATGATCGACGCCCAGCGACGCATTCTCATCTGCCGGGTCGCGCGAAAGATCGAGAACGAACGGCTGCTGGTGATCAACCTGCCAGGGTGGCTCAAGTCCCTGACGGGGTGACCTCTCCGGCATCGCCCGGTGTCCAGATAATTGGTCGCGATGTAGGCTCAGAGAAGCCACTTCGGTGCCAGACCATCACTGGGAGGATCTGGGATGAAGAAGACCAACAGGCGCATGTTGTGCGCTGGCTGGGTTGCCATGCTCTCCTTGTCTGCAACGCTCAACGCCCAGACCACCTGGTACGTCGACCTTGATGCCACGGGCGCCAATGACGGCAGCAGCTGGAGCGACGCTTTCGTCGACCTGAAGAGCGGGCTGCTCTTCGCAGCGAGCGGCGACGCGATCCAGGTGGCCGAGGGCGCCTACACCCCTGACCAGGGCTCCCTGTTACGCACGGCGACGTTTGCTGTGAGCGGGCAGAGCGTGCTGGGCGAATCGCAGGAGTGGGCGCGCCGATCCTGACCTGCGCGACATCGACGCCTTCCCCACCGTGCTCAGCGGCGACCTGCTGGGAGACGACGGCCCGGGCTTCACCAATCGCAGTGACAACTGTTTTCACGTGGTGAGTTCAGGCGCTGGCCTGACCCTGGACGGATTGACGGTCCGTGGCGGCAACGCCGACGGTGCCGCGCCTGACGACTTCGGGGGCGGGCTGCACGTCAGCTCCGGGTCGACGGTTCTCGTCGACTGCACGTTCACCGACAACCAGGCCCTGCGCTGGGGCGGCGGAGCCAGCTGCTCGGGGAGCGGGGGTGACGCCCCGACAATCGACGGCTGCGACTTCCTGGCCAACGCGGTCGGGGGGCCACAGGCGACCTCGGCTGGTGGTGGCGGCGATGTCGTCAACTGCACCTTCGTGGGCAACAGCGTGCCCGGCGGGCGTGGTGGAGGCTTGTATGCGAACACGGCG
>CAZIAK010000093.1:3265-7487 GCA_964537035.1 uncultured Phycisphaerales bacterium
CACGGCGAACATCGCCGGCCCACCACTCTTCGCCGATCAGAACGGGCCGGACAATCAGCTGGGCAACGCAGACGACGACCTGAACCTGCTGCTCGGTTCACCTTGCATCGACACGGGCGATCCCGCCCTGCCGCTCGACCTCGATGGAACCGTCACCGACATGGGCGCCCTGGCCACAGCCCAAGACCCCGTGCCCCCGGTCTGGGTCGACCTTGGCTTCGCCCTGGCAGGCACTCCAGGGGACGCCGTCCTGGCGGGCTCCGGCGACCTCAGCGCCAACAGCACGGTGACCCTGTCGCTCAGCAACGCCAACCCGTTCTGGGTCGTCACCCTGGTCATGGGGGGCAAGCCGGTCTACGCCTGGTTCAAGCTGGGGACGTTCGTGCCCTTCCCCGATGTGATCATCCCCCAGACCACGGATGGCAGCGGACAGGCGTCGATCAGTGGCAACTGGCCCCCAGGGGTCCCCGCTGGCTTCACCATCTACTCCCAGTACTGGATCCAAGACCCCGGCGGCCCCATCGGCTGGGCTGCGAGCAACGGCTTGGCGGCGACCTCTCCCTGAGCCGACTTTGGCCAGGGGCGCGGGCTTCGAGGCCTCTCTTGGGCCGCCTTCGCGGCGCGGCTCTCCTGTCACCGGCAGCCGGGGACGCAAGCCTCACTGACGGCAATTCTGGCCAGCGAGGAGTTTTGCGCCGACCTCGGTGTGATCCGGTATCCTGCGCCGGATTTCCTAGCCCTGCCCCAGACCTCGCCGCCGGAGAAGGCTCACCGTGCCACGTCGTGACGACATCCATCGCATTCTGATCGTTGGCGCGGGCCCGATCGTCATCGGCCAGGCTTGCGAGTTTGACTACTCGGGCACCCAGGCCTGCAAGGCCCTGCGCGAAGAGGGCTACGAGGTGATCCTCGCCAACAGCAACCCGGCGACGATCATGACCGACCCCGAGTTCGCCGACCGCACCTACATCGAGGCGGTCACCGTCGAGACCGTATCCGCGATCATCGAGCGGGAGCGACCCGACGCGATCCTGCCAACCCTCGGCGGGCAGACGGCGCTGAACGTGGCCGTGGGCCTGCACGAGGCGGGCGTGCTCGAGAAGTTCAACGTGGAGATGATCGGCGCCCGGTACGACGTGATCCAGAAGGCCGAGGACCGGCACCTGTTCAAGGAGGCCATGGGCCGTGTAGGCGCCGCCGTGCCCGACTCTGGCATCGCCTACACCCTTGACGAAGCCCGGGCGGTGGTCGGTCGCATCGGCCTGCCCGTGGTCATCCGCCCGGCCTTCACCCTGGGCGGCACCGGCGGCGGCCTGGCCTACAACCAGGAGGAGTTCGAGAGCATCGCCAAGCGAGGCCTCGAGCTGTCGCTGAACAGCGAGATCCTGATCGAGACCTGCATCGCCGGCTGGAAGGAATACGAGCTGGAGGTGATGCGTGACCGCAAGGACAACGTGGTCATCGTCTGTTCGATCGAGAACGTCGACCCCATGGGCATCCACACCGGCGACTCGGTCACCGTGGCGCCCCAGCAGACGCTCACGGACCGCGAGTATCAAGAGATGCGCGACGAGTCCATCGCCATCATCCGCGAGATCGGCGTGGAGACCGGCGGCAGCAACATCCAGTTCGCAGTGAACCCCGAGAACGGCCACCGCATCGTCATCGAGGTGAACCCCCGGGTGTCCCGCAGCTCGGCCCTGGCCAGCAAGGCCACGGGCTTCCCCATCGCCAAGATGGCGGCCAAGCTCGCCGTGGGCTTCAGCCTCGACGAGATCAACAACGACATCACCCGCAAGACGCCGGCCTGCTTCGAGCCCACCATCGACTACGTGGTGGTGAAGATCCCCCGCTTCGCCTTCGAGAAGTTCCCCGAGGCGAAGGCCGAGCTGGGCACCCAGATGAAGTCCGTGGGCGAGACCATGGCCATCGGGCGCAACTTCCGCGAGGCGCTACAGAAGGCCCTGCGCGGCATGGAGACCGGGCACAACGGCCTGGGCCTGGACAGGGACGACAGCTGGCTGCCCAAGGCCGGGCGCCGAAAACGCTCTGTCGACCTGCGCGCCATCCGCCGCAGGCTGGCCAAGTTCATCCCCGATCGCCTGTTGGTGGTGCGCGAGGCCCTGCTGGCGGGCATGACCCTCGACGAGGTCTACAAGATCAGCAAGATCGACCGCTGGTTCCTGCGCCACATCGAGATCCTCACCGAACTCGAGAAGACCATGGCCCAGTACACCTCCTTCGAAGAGGTCCCGTCGGGTGTGCTCGAGAACTACAAGCGCAATGGCTTCAGCGACAAGCAGATCGCCGCGGTCTACGGCACCGAGGCCGCGCGGGTCAGGCTGCGCCGGCACGAACTCGATCTGCTGCCCGTCTTCAAGCGCATCGACACCTGCGCCGCTGAGTTCGAGTCGTTCACGCCCTACCTCTACTCGAGCTACGAGACCGAGACCGAGGTCGAACAGACGCCCGCCGAGAAGGTCATGGTCATCGGTGGCGGGCCCAACCGCATCGGCCAGGGCATCGAGTTCGACTACTGCTGCGTGCAGGCCTGCTTGCGCCTCTCGGAGCAGGGCTACGAGATCATCATGGTCAACAGCAACCCCGAGACCGTGTCCACGGACTTCGACACGTCCGACCAGCTGTTCTTCGAGCCCGTCACTGTTGAAGACGTGCTGCACATCCACGAGACCCAGGCCATCAAGGGTGTGATCGTGCAGTTCGGCGGGCAGACGCCGCTGAACATCGCCCTCGGTCTGGAGCGAGCAGGCGTGAAGGTCCTGGGCACGTCTCCTGCGGCCATCGACATGGTCGAAGACCGGGAGAAGTTCAAGCAGATGTTGCACGAGCTGGACATCCCCCAGCCCAACAACGACACGGCGACCAACGCTGACGAAGCCGAAGAGATCGCCTCGCGCATCGGCTATCCGGTGGTGGTGCGACCGTCGTATGTGCTCGGTGGCCGGGGCATGGACATCATCTACAGTCGCAGAGCCCTGGTGCACTGGATCGAGACGAAGGTCGTGGCCTCGCCCGACCGGCCCATCCTCATCGACCGCTTTCTCGAAGACGCCATCGAGGTGGACGTCGACGCGCTGTACGACGGCGAGACGTTCGTCATCGGCGGCATCATGGAGCACGTCGAGCCCGCGGGGGTCCACTCCGGCGACTCGACCTGCGTGCTGCCACCGTTCAGCCTCTCGGACGAGGTCCAGGACACCATCCGAGACTATACCGAGCGCATGGCCAAGGCCGTGGGTGTGCATGGCGTGATGAACGTTCAGTACGCCATCAAGGAGGGCGTGGTCTACGTGCTGGAAGTGAACCCCCGGGCCTCACGCACCGTGCCCTTCGTCTCCAAGGCTATCGGCACCTCCATCGCGGGTGTGGCCGCCAGGGTCATGGCCGGCGAGAGCCTGCTGGAGATCGGCTTCGACAAGGAGATCATCCCCAAGCACTGGTCGGTGAAGGCGCCCGTGTTCCCCTTCACCAAGTTCCCCGGGACCGACATCATCCTGGGCCCTGAGATGAAGTCGACCGGCGAGGTCATGGGCATCGATGACGACCTGGGCTGCGCGGTGTTCAAGGCCTTCGACGGCGCGGGCCGCACGCTGCCCCTGCAAGGCAAGGTGCTCGTCTCGGTGAAGAACAAGGACAAGGCCGCGGCCATCGAGCTGGCCCGGGAGTTTCACGACCTGGGCTTCGAGATCGTGGCCACTCCCGGGACGAGCCAGGCCCTGGCCGACGCAGGCATCCCCTCCCAGTCGGTCTCGAAGCGCGAAGAGGGGCGGCCCGACGTGACCGACGTGATCTCCAACGGCGAGGTGCAGCTGGTGATCAACACACCGTCCGCCGACCCCCTCGCCCGCGACGACGAGAAGGCCATTCGCACGGCGGCGCTCCTGCGGGACATCCCCACCTTGACCAGCGTGTTCGGCGCGACCATCGTGGCCACCGCCATCGAGTCCATGCGCAAGCGCGGGCTCTCCGTGCGCTCCATGCAGGAGTTCAACGCCAGCTCACCCGCCGGCAGCGCCAGCTAGTCCGACCTATTCGCGGAGTTCGTCGCGAGAGCGTGGTTGCGCCTTCGTGGCAAGGCGGAGGGCGCGATGGCACCGGAGGCGGGGTGCCACCCCGTTGAGGATGGCATCGTGGACTCCAACGCAGTCCACGAAGGCGCAACCGCGTTCGCAGCAGGAGTCCGTGAATAGGTCGGACTAGC
>CAZIAK010000094.1:0-4232 GCA_964537035.1 uncultured Phycisphaerales bacterium
ACCGTGATGTACTCCAGGCGATCGATCAGCTCCTGCAACAGGGCACCGTCGCCACCGATCAGATCGTCCGGCCCGTTGCTCCCCGGGGGGAACGCCAGCGGGTCGTCCACCGTGAACTGGTACACGCTGGCGATGGCGGTGAGGCTGCGGTACATCCAGCGCTCTTGCTCCCAGATGTTGATCGTCTTGAGCACTTCGGCCTCGTCGAGGATGGCCTCCCGATAGCGGGGGTCGCCGGTGAGGTACCAGGCGAGAATGATGCCCTCGCGATAGCGGTGTTCCGGGTCGCCGAAGTTCTTCTTGGTGGTCGGGAAGTCCCCTTCGTTCGTGGCCGGGATGATCTGCTCGGCCGTCGAGCCCATGGCATCGTCATCGAGCCAGCCGTCTGAGCGACGGATCTGCCACTCTGACTTCCACAGCGCGAAGTCGAGGGCGTTCAGCAGCGCACCGCCCTTGCCATGCCGCAGCCAGTCGCCAGCCAGGGAGCTCTCGATGCTGGCGTAGTTGTTGAAACCGCCGGTGGTATTGGCGGACAGGTAGCGCGTCACCTGCAACTTGGGGTTGGGCGGGTTGATGTCGTAGGTGATGCCCATCTTCGACAGGGCCAGCTCAGCCTCGGCTTCGGTGACCATGCGGTACGGGAAGACACCAGAGTCGCGATAGTGAGCGTAGTCGGAGGCTCGGGCCACCAGGGGATACTCGTGAGTGGTGGCCAGGTCGAAGGCGTCGGGCACAGCCCCCGTGTGGAACGAGAAGACCACCGTGCGGCTCTCGTGCTGTTGCCACAAGAAGGTGTAGCCCGCGTCGTTCTGCTTGGTGAACACGCCAGCGGTCACCTGACCATCGCCCCGCACCTCGAGACCGGCGGGCCAGAGGTAGGGCATCTGGCGCTGGTGCACGGTCACACCAGCCACGCCGTTGCTCAAGGTCGCGAAGCCCACCTTGGGGTACTGGTTCTTGTCGCCCAGGGAGTGCTGCACCGCGCCCTTGGCCACCAGCTCGTAGCCCTGGTCCATCAGCTCACTGCTGCTGCCCGCTTGCTTGGGGATGTGGGGGAAGAAGTTGTTGCTGTAGGTGCTCACCTTGGCGGACGTCTGAGCCATGTACAGGGTCATCTCGTCCGTGCCCAGATTGAGCACCCGAGAGAGGCTCGGCTTGCCCGCGCCATGCAAGGGCATGGTCGCCGTGGGAGCGACGCCCGGCGCCAGCTGACTCAATGCCAGCTGCGTGCCCAGCTCGACCGAACCCAACTGCACGTGAGCCGGATAGGTCAGGTCGGCGTTCTTCAGGGTCATGGTCACTTCGACATCTCGGCTGCCGGCCCAAGCGGTCATGCGCAGAGTGAAATCGATCACCCGCTGATCACCGCTGTCGTGCAGGGAGCCGTCGGCGCGCACCACCGCCCGTGCCGGTCCGTTCTCTTCGATGACCACCGAGGTGTTGGCCATGGACAAGGGGCTGCCGTCCGTCGCGGTGCCGAACACTCCAGCCGCCGACGGGTTCTGCACCGCCGGCACCTCGTTCACCACCACGGTCTCGAACAGGTTGAAGTTGGTCTTCGAGATGGTCAGATTCAGGTATTGATTGGTGCCGTTGTCATCACCGGTGACCAGGCGAATCGAGTTGCCTTCGTCCCGGGCGATCTCGGCGCCAGCGAGAATGGGCGGTACACCTGTGCCATCGGTGATCTTCACCTGGGTGGTCTCACCGGCGGACATGCCACCCATCAGGATGTCCACCAGCATCCACTTCACCGCGCCCGTACTGGGCCAGGACTCGACCTGCTTGAACTGGTAGCCCACGGGGAAAGCCGTGCTACTGGCATCGGCCGCCACCACGGACAGGGCCGGACGCCCGGTGGCCGGATCGAGGTGGATATCGTCATCGATGGACAGGGGAATGCCCACGGTGACGACCTGCAACTCGCGATCGGTGCCCACGGCCCCACCGGGCAAGGCCTCGCTCACGTCCACCAACAACTCGATGGTCGGGTCCACCGGCGGTGGTGGGTCTGGTGGACCTGGCGGATCTGGAGGATCGGGATCGCCGGTGGTCGTCGCATCGCCCGCGCCGCCTCCGCCTCCACCGCCGCCACAGCCCACCAGAAGCAAGCAGAGGGTCAGCGCACAACACGCGACCCTCATGAAGAGACCGAAATCGAGGCCCGTCGTCGTCGTCCAACCGTTGCTGTGGGTACTTGTCATCGGGCCCTTCCAAAGCGTGCGCGCAAATCCATATGGAGGTTGTCGGCAAGCCGTGGGCAGCGACTGGAGCGGCCCTGTCCAGGCACGGGCAGTGCAAGGGGCAGGGGCCTTGTGAAGCGAAGGCCTCAAGAGCTGCGGCCATCCAGAGAAGACGGGAACCACGCCGCGATCGGGCCCCTGCCGCAGCCGGGCCACGCCGGGCCCTGGGTCAGTCCAGGGGCCGGTTCAGGGCCGAATTCGCCACATCGCGAGCATCACTCCCGGTGGGCAGAACCCTGCCCATCCCAGACGGTGGCGCATTCATGGCCCGGCGGTCATCTCGCTCGGGGCCAGGCTGGCTGGCGTAGCGCTACCCGATGAAGCTCAGCGTTGGAGCCACAGCTCCTGCCAGTTGGAGATCGATTTCGCGCCGCCCCGGTCGCCCGCAGCGCCGTCCCACACGGCGAAGGCGATGGAGAGCGGAGCCTCAGACGCGAGCAGAGAGAGCCCGGCGTCATCGAGCGGTTCCCAGACCATGGTCACCACCCATTCATCGCTGCCGTAAGAGCCCAGGGCTCGCAGGGAGCTGGGCAGGCCCGGTTCGGGGTGGCGCCATCCCGGGCCAGTGCCCCGCAGGGGACGGCTCGGCCACTCGCCCGTGGGGGCACTCGGCGCAGCGCTGCCATCGCTGCGTTGGCCCGACGGGCCACCTCGGTCGGGCAACCCCGGCGCGGTCACCGGGCGGCTGACCCAGGCCCCGGGCAGGGCTCGCTGCCACGACGCACGCCAGCTGGCCAGCAAGACCGGCTCGTCGATGCTGCCCATGCCCAGAAACGGTGGGTCTGCGCTCGGAGCCAGCTGCAGCGCCAGACCGTCGTCTGCGCCTGGGCTGTCGTCGCGAGTGCGATCGCTCCAGGTCACTCGCAGGGCCAGCCGACGGCCATCGTGGAACGCGGCGACGGACACACCCTCAGGGCGATCGCCCCGCCAGACCAGGGGCGCAAGGGCCACCCATGTGGTGGGAGCGGTGTCCCAGGCGAGGACATCGTCCAGGGTCGAACGGAGCTTCTCGGCCGGCACAGAACGACGGACCAACCTGACGTTTTCATCAGCCGCAGGTTCGATCAGCGAACGGACGAACTGCACCAGGGCCCAGAGCTCGGTCTCGGTGTAACGAAACGCTGGCATGGCCGAGCCCGGCAGCCCCAGCACGATGCGCCGGGCGATCTGCTCGGGCTCCACGCCGCCCTTGAACAGGCCACGGGTCAGATCCCGGGCGGGGCCCGGATCGCCTCGCACATCCCGGAGGTCCAGCCCGGCGCCACAGCCATCGCTGCCGTGACAGTGAGCGCAGCCTTCCTCGAACAGCAGCTGTCCCATGGCCGCCTGCCCTGCGCTGGGCTCGGGTCTCTCGCCCAGTGTGGGGCTCGGCCCGGGACTCAGGGCCGCCTCTGCCCGCCAGCGGGCCAGCTGCCGATCGAGGCCGGTCTGAGCCACCAGCCGATCGGTCTCCGCGCCCACCCTGATCTGGCGCACCACGGCCACCAGGGCCGAAAGGTCGTCGTCTGGGAGGTGATCGAAGGCGGGCATGACCGAGCCGGGCATGCCCCGACGCAACACGGTGAGCAGGTCTTGCTCGCTGGGCACTCCGCCCAACCCGGACACGATGCGAAAGAGCCCGGCACCCAGATCACGGGGCACGGGGAGCAACCCGTCAGACGCCGGCCCGGCCCCCCGGCCGTCGGCACCGTGACAGGCCGCGCACTGGCGGGAGTAGAGTTCCCAGCCCCGGGCCAGCTCGGCGGCGTCATCGGCAGACTGGCCAGAGACCCCAGCGTTTCCCTGAGAGGCCCCAGTCGTCTGCGCATCCACGGGCCACGCCCACAACAGACACAGGGACGGGACCAGAGCCAAACGCAAGATGTGGGTCAGCATGGAGTGGTCCCAGAGAGGCCTGTGATTCATGCCCTCCATGATGCCTCTTTCGGGCCCCCTCAGACCTACGCACTGCGGCCCGGAGAGCGCGGCGACCCAGGCCTCGGTCAGGCC
>CAZIAK010000094.1:4332-6718 GCA_964537035.1 uncultured Phycisphaerales bacterium
GGTCAGGCCGGGGTCAGGCCCGCTCCGTCAGTGCCTGGGTCACGGTGGGCGCCTCTTGTCCGGCGAGGACCTGCTCGACGAAACGCCAGTGCAGTCCCAGGGCCACCAGGACGCAGACGTGGAACAACTCGTGAGGGCCGAGCACACCGGGGATCAACACGGGCATGCGCAAGAAATCGAGCACGGCGCCCACGGTGTAGGTCAGCCCCCCCGCCGCCAGCAGGGCCACGAAGCCCATCCCGTGCAGGCACCACAGGCGAATGGTGGAGATCAGCCCCAACCAGCCCATGCCCAGATACACCACCAGACCCAACCACTCCGGGGTCTCGGCGAAGAAGAAGGCCTTCATGATCACGCCCAGCCCGCAGGCGGTCCAGGCCACGGTGATCATGGCCCAGCGCCAGGGACCGCTGAACAAGATCGAGTGCACCGCGGTGATGGTCCCGGCGATGAGCACGAAGATGGCCACGTGATCGAGTTGGCGCAGCACCGGGCGGCCCACTCCGCCCTCGTCGAGCAGGTGGTACACGCCGCTCATGGCCAGCAGGAACACCGCAGAGAAGCCGAAGAGCAGCAAGGACACCAGCCGCCCCTTCACTCGACCATGCCGCTGAATCAGGCGCACCCAGAGGACCAGAAAAACGGCTGCACCCGCGAGGTGGGTCCAGCTGCTCAGCGGTTCGGCGAAGCCAGGGACAGAGATGGTGTCAGGCATGAGCAGCAAGAAACGGGGGGATGGGCCCAGCGCACCGCCAGCCTGCGCCGCGGCACCTCAGGTCACACGTCTGCACTCATATCATAGCGCCCCAGCCGGTGGCTGGCAGGGACCGCACGGGCTCACCTTGGTCGACGGGCCGCTTCGCCCAGCCAAGATCCGCCGACGACTGCGCGATCTGGTGCGCGCGAGATCAGCCCACCTCGCCGTGGCGAAAACAGCTCACCAGGTGGTCGTTCACCAGGCCCGTCGACTGCATGTACGCGTAGCAGATGGTCGGGCCCACGAAACGAAAGCCCCGGTGCTTCAGCTCCCGGCTCATGGCCTTCGATGCGGGCGTTTCAGCGGGAACTTCGGCCATGGTCTGCCAGTGATTCGTAATCGGTTCGCCGTCCACGAAGTCCCAGAGAAACTCGGCGAAGCTGCCCCACTCGTCGACGACCTCCAAGAAGCGCTGAGCGTTGTTCACCGACGAGGCGATCTTGAGCCGGTTGCGCACGATGGCCGGGTTGTCGCGCAGGCGCTGCACGCGAGCCTTGCTGAAGCGGGCCACCTTGAGCGGGTCGAAGCCGTCGTAGGCAGCTCGGTAGCCTGCGCGCTTGTTGAGGATCGTCGACCAGCTCAACCCCGCCTGGGCGCCCTCGAGGATCAACATCTCGAACAGGTGTCGATCGTCGCGGTTGGGCACGCCCCACTCTTCGTCGTGATAAACGGTGTACAGGGCTGTCCCCGAGGCCCAGGCGCAGCGCTCTCGTCCATCGCCAGAAACGCGCTTTTTCGAGGCATCAGCCATTCAGCCGCTCTCATGGGAGCTATGAGTTCTGTTCGCCTTGCCACAGCATTGCACGCTCCTAAGATGGTTCAGCAGATCGCCTCATGCAAGCCGAGGACAGCTCATGAAGATCATCCCCTGGCTGGTGCTG
The DNA here is from genome assembly GCA_964537035.1 of uncultured Phycisphaerales bacterium. Classification (GTDB taxonomy): domain Bacteria; phylum Planctomycetota; class B15-G4; order B15-G4; family B15-G4; genus CAZIAK01. The sequence goes on from CAZIAK010000094.1 coordinate 5,971, forward strand.
CTCCTGTGTGTGGGTTGCGGAACCCTCGAGGTCCGCAAGAGTTCCAGCGCCGTCGACTACCTGTTTCCCGAGGGCGCCCCGGCGAGCACACCGCGAGACGTGACCCTGCGTCTACCCGTGCGGGTGGGCGTCGCCTTTGCACCGGGAGGCGAGAGCTCCCGCTACGACGCCCTGAGCCAGTTCTCTGATGTCACGGCCCTTTCAGAGATGGAACGGCAGAGCATCCTGGAACGAGTGGCCGAGGCCGTGACACGGCTCGATCAGGTGCAGAAGGCGCAGACGATTCCTGGCCAGTACCTGCACGAGGGAGGCAGCTTCGACGAGCTCGATCAGCTCGCCCACACCTTCGGCATCGACCTGATCGTCTTGCTCAGCTACGACCAGCTCCAGTTCAGTCACACCAACAACTGGTCACTGACCTACATGACCCTCGTCGGTGCCTGGTTTGTCGAAGGCGAGGACAACCAGACCCAGACGTTCATCGAAGCGATGGTCTACGACATCCCTTCGCGCACGCTCTTGTTCCGTGCCACGGGCAGCAGCCAGCTGGGCGGCTCGGCCACGCCCCTCGACACCATGCCAGAGCTCCTTCGAGACGCCACTGCGGGCCTGGCCCAGAGCACCGAAGAGCTGCTCGTCAATCTAGGGGACGCGCTGGCTGCCTTCGAGCAGCAGATCAGCTCAGGCACCGTGCGGGGCCCGGGTACACCGGCCATCGAAGTCGTGGAGCGGAACGAACGCTAGCCCC
>CAZIAK010000095.1:0-6604 GCA_964537035.1 uncultured Phycisphaerales bacterium
CAGGGGCAGCGCGGTGTGCGCCGTGGGTGTCACGGTGTCTTCGGTGAGTGGCTAGCCCGCTTCGGGCGGTGCGTCGACGAGAGTGTCTTGCGTGCTCGGCCAGGGCACGCTGTCCAGTTCCATCAAGGTCTCCTTGCACCAGTCGAGACGCGCTTGCGCGGTGGCCAATGCACACCGTCGAGCGGCGCGTTCGAAGTACGCGTCGGGAGTGGTGGCCGGGCTGTCTTCATCGTTCGACTTGTCGAGCGCAGATTGCAGCCGAGCGCACTCGTCGGCGAACTGGTGATGGAGGCGGGAGAGCTGGGTCATGGCCGCAGAGGCGTCGTGGTGTGCGCCGGCGAGGCTCACCTCGGCGAGCCAGGGCAGCCGTTCCGCCCCCATCTGAGGGGCTTGGGTCAGCGCTTGTGCCAGGGCCTCACGGCCCGCATCAGTCAGGCCGTGGAGTCTGCGAGGCGGCCCGCGCTGTGAGCTGGCCAGGCCGGAGTGGAGCCAGCCCTTGGCGCTCCATTCGTGCCAGCAACGGATAGATCTGGCTCAAGGAGGCCGACCAGAAGTGCTGGCCCTCCGAGCGGATCCGGGCGTTCAGCTCATAGCCGCTCGCCGGCGATCTCAGCAGGCCCAGGAGGATTGTTTGCAGGCTCATCAGCGCAATCTATCTCTATTGCTATACCAAGAGTTATATAAATGTGAAGACGATGTGGATAACTCTGGCATGGGGGATGCTCGATCCGACGGTTGTAGAATCAAATCGAGGTTGAAAGCCGATTTCCATCCTGTGGCGTTGTCTCCACAGCGCCGTGGATAACGAGCTTTGAGTCACGCCGCAGAGGTTCAGACGCCCCTGCGCCCTGGCTCCTGCCCAGCCCCCTTGAAATGGCCCGGAGAGGCCTGTTTCTGGTCAATTCAGATCAAAAAGTCAGCTCTCGCTGACCTCGGCCCAGAGGTCCACGGTGGCCCGAGCCATGTGATCCCAGGTGTAGGCGGCGGCGACTCGGCGGGGGCCCCTCTCGGAGAGCTCGGCGCGCAAGGCGGGGTCAGCGGCCAGGCTGGACAGGGCGCCAGCGAAGTCGGCCAGATCGGCGGGGTCGAAGGACAGGCCGCAGTCTCCCAGGGTCTCCACCAGGGCGGCCCGATTGCTGGCGGCCACGGGGGTCCCGCAGGCCTGGGCCTCGATCACCGGCAGGCCGAAGCCCTCGTGGAGGGACGCGCACACGTAGAACCCGGCGCCGGCGATCAGGGCGGGCAGCTCGTCATCGAGGACCCAGCCGGGCGTGCGCAGCCGCTCGGGCGCGAGCCCCAGTCGTGTGGCCGTGGCCCGCAGCTCATCGATCGCCGTGTGCCGAGGGCCGCCCAGCACCAGCAGCCACTCTTGGGGCAGCTCGGCGGCGACGAAGGCCTCGACCAGCCCCTGCTGGTTCTTGCGCGTGCCGTACTGTCCCACGCTCAAGACGTAGGGGCGCTCGGCCAGATCGTGCCGCTCAAGCACCGCAGCCAGCTCGGCTTCGGGCGGACGGCAAAAACGCTCCAGGTCGATGCCCAGGGGCACCACCCTCACCCGCTCGGCAGCCACGTTGAGGTGCTCGCCCAAGGCGTCCTTGCCCTGCTGACTCTGGCAGATGATCAGGTCGGCTCGATCGAGGGTCTGGCGAATGCGCCGCTGGCGCTTCACCCGCCAGTCCGGCTGGGACAGCTCGGGAAACTCGAAGACGTTGATGTCATGAAGCAGAACGACCTTCGGAAAGTCGCCGGTGGAGGGCAGCCGGACGCCCACGCCATGGAGCACGTCGATGGGGCTGCCCAGGGTGAAGCGGTGACCGTGGTCCAGGAGTAGGCTGCGCTTGAGCTGGGGGCACAGATCGGCGATGAGCGATTTGCGGGTCCATCGATTGGGCCGGATGGCCAGGACGTACTCGTGTTCGGGCGCCACCCGGACGCATCCCCGCACCAGCTCGGTGCCGTAGAGGCCGATACCACCGAGGCGCGGCTTCACACAGGAGGTGACGTCAATGACGATGCGCATGAACTGATCGGCAGGCCTTGGCAGGTGTTGCGAGCAGGGCCCGAGCGGGCCCTTCGCCGGGTCAGGGTAAGCGGGGAGCGTCACCCAGCTCAACGCTTTGGGCGTCCGCCGTGGCATGATCGGCGGCCGTACCACGCCGGGGCAAACCGCGACCGATGCTCTTCAACTCGTATCTGTTCCTGTTCTTGTTCTGGCCCCTGGCCTGGTGGCTCGCGGTCACGGTGCGCAGGCGCTGGGGAACGGCCGAGGCGGGGCTGGCGATCCTGGCCTCGAGCTGGCTGTTCTACGGCTGGTGGAGTCCGAGCCCGGAGACGCCCATCGGCATCTTCCTGCTCCTGCTCGTGGGCTCGACCATCGTCAACTGGTGGCTCGGCGCCCTGCTCAGCCGTCATCCCAGCAAGGCCCTGCTGGTGCTCGGTGTGGGCTTCGACCTGGGGCTGCTGGGGGTCTTCAAGTACGCCGGGTTCGCCGCGGAGACCCTGGCCGCCCTCGGTGTGTCCCTCGACCTGCCGCCCATCGTGCTGCCCATCGGCATCTCGTTCTTCACCTTTCAGCAGATCGCCTACCTGGTGGACTGCCAGCGGGACCGCACCCACGAACCGAACTTCGTGCCCTACGCGGCCTTCGTGTCGTTCTTCCCCCAGCTCATCGCCGGGCCGATCGTTCATGCGAAGGAGCTGATCCCCCAGCTGAAGAGCAAGCAGCTGTTGCGGGCCGACGACACCGTGCTGGTGCTGGGGCTGACCACGTTCATCATCGGCCTGGCCAAGAAGGTGCTCATCGCCGACGACCTCTCGGGCATGGTGCAGGGCATCTTCGATCTGGAGACCGCGCCCACCGCGCCGGACATGTGGTCGGCCCTGGTGGCTTACGCGCTTCAGCTCTATTTCGACTTCTCGGGCTACGCCGACATGGCCATCGGCATCGCGTTGACCTTCAACGTCCGCCTGCCAGAGAACTTCAACTCGCCCTACAAGGCCACGTCGATCATTGAGTTCTGGCGCCGCTGGCACATGACCCTGTCAGCGTTTCTGCGGGACTACCTGTACTTCCCCCTGGGTGGCGGGCGCTGCAGCCCGGGCCGGCGCACCACGAACCTGATGATCACCATGTTGCTGGGTGGGCTGTGGCATGGCGCCGGTTGGACCTTCGTTCTCTGGGGCGGCCTGCACGGGGTCTACCTGGTGCTGAACCATCTCTGGCGGCGGCTGGGCATCGCCCTGCCTCACGCCGTGGCCTGGGCCGCGACCTTCTTCTTCGTGCTGGTGGCCTGGCTGCCATTCAGGGCGGTGGACTTCGAGCGGCTGAAGGTGTTGGCGGCGAGCCTGTGTGGCGCCAACGGCTTCGCGTTCGACAGCTCACCATTCAGCATCGACGGCTCAGACCTGCGCCTGATCGTGCTCTGTTTGCTGGGCGCGCTGTTCCTGCCCAACCGCAGCGAGATGGTGGCTCGCTTGCCCCGTCGCGACTGGGTGCACGCTGCGCTCTTCGCCGCCGTGGCCATCGCCTGCTTGCTGGCCCTGGCTGATCCCTCTCCCTTCCTCTACTTCCAGTTCTGAGATGCGTCGACGTCTGCGACTTCTCTTCGGGTTCACCTTCGGTGGCTTCCTGGCGGTGCTGGGATTCAACTACTGCATGAACCCCTTCGGGCTCTGGGCGCCCACGGTGGTGGGGCAGCAATACACGAAGGCAGGGCGCGACCTGGTCTTCCCCGGACACTCGGTGCACATCCGCGAAGAGGCTCGGGTGGTGTTGATCGGGTCGTCGCGCACGCGCACCGGGTTCTGGGTGCCCTCCGTGTGCCGCGATGGAGTGCTCAACACGGGCGTGCCCAACGCGTCGCTGGCTGACATGGAACTCGTGGCCCAGAAGATCGGCGAGCGCGACGACGTGCGCCGGGTGATCATCGAGGCCAGCTTCTTCATGGTGTTGGCGGGCTTCGTCGAGCAGGACGTGCCCGATCTGGTCGAGCGGCTGGAGGGCGATCTGGCGCGCCGGGTGACCGAGACCCTGGCCAGCCGGGGCGCGTTGCAGGCGTCCGTGCGCAAGCTGCGCCGCAGTCTGGGGATGGGCTTCGGCGACGATGGCCGCTCGATCCCCTGGCCCGTGACAGACATCGCCGAGGCGGTGCAAGCCATGGACGGTGCGCCAGAGATGAGCGAGCTGGTGGCCAGAGAGTCACTGATCCAGGCCGGCGTGCCTTTCGAGCAGCCGCAGGTCCTGCAAGACCGACTGCAGCGACAGCTGGCCATCGCCCGTGACCTGCGCGCGAGCGGCAAAGACGTGGTGTTCTTCGTCCCCCCGGTGACCGAGTACCGCCTCGAGATGATCCGGCAACACGGCCTGTGGGACGCGTACTGCGACTGGAAGACCGGCCTGGTCACCGTCGCCCCCCTCTGGGACTTCGGCCGCTCGGGAGCCCTCTCCATCTTCGAAGGAGGCTACCGAGACGTCCACCACTTCAGGGACGCCATCGGCTGGCTGATGATGCGCCGCATGCTCGGCCAACCAGAGTCAGGCCTCGACCCGATCTCGCTCTCCCTACTCGAGGCAGCCCGCCACTACGACCAGGGAGCCATCGACACCGTACGCAGCGACGCCCCAACCCGCATCCCCAACATCGACAAGAAGTACGCCCAAGTCGTCGCTGACCTCCTGGCAACCCCCTGACCCTCCCAGCAGCGCAAGAGCCAGCCCAGGCAGTTGGTGTACCAATCGTTGCCTGTGCTGTGTCGTGGCAAGGCGCAGTGGTCCGCCTGAGCGGAGGCGTGGCGCTAGCCACGTTGAGCATCAGGCGCGGCCGCTGCAACGCAGCCACGACGCAGCACGGGCAACAGAGCCTAGTCACGCACTACAACCCCCGTTGCCTGTGCTGTGTCGTGGCAAGGCGTCGCGGTCTGCCCGGCCGGAGGAGTGTCCACGCAGTTGGTGCTTTCAATCGTTGCGTGAGGTGCGTCGTGGCAAGGCGTCGTGGTTCGGCCGACCGGAGGCGTGGCGCTAGCCACGTTGAGGATCGGCCGAGGCCGCGACAACGCAGCCACGGCGCAGCTCTCGCAACAGAGCCAGGCCTAGCTCTAGCCCTCAACCTTTTGGACGTAGAGGGTTCGGAGGCTCGCGACGGCCCCCGACAGATAGTCCGCCTCTTCTTGGGTGCAGTTGCCTGCCGTCTTCTCTTGCAGCATGGCCAGCACGTCGATGATGTAGCGGGCGGCCTCGGGGTGCTGTTCGCGCTGCTTGGTGATCGGGTTCTCGATCTCGCCCAAGGCGATGGCTGCTTGCTGAGCCATGTCGAACAGGTGCCGGGTCAGCGACGCTTCGGGAAACGGTGATGCAGCGGGTTCGGTCATCAGGCTTGTCCGGCTGTGTCGGGGTGGGCCGCCGCCGCGCCGCTCTTGGCGCCCGCAGCGCAGAGGGTGGCGGCCCGCACGAAGTCGCGAAACAAGGGGTGAGAGGCGGTGGGCTTGCTCTTGAACTCGGGGTGGAACTGCACGGCCACGAACCAGGGATGGCTGGGGATCTCGACGATTTCCACCAGGTCTGTGCCCACGCCCACGCCCGTGAAGGCCATGCCTGCGGCCTCGAGCTGCTGGCGGTAGTTGTTGTTGAACTCCCAGCGATGACGATGCCGCTCATCGATGCGCTCGGCGCCGTAGGCCGACGCGGCGAAGCCAGGACTCAGCAGGGCCGGTTGGGAGCCGAGGCGCATGGTGCCGCCCTTGTTGGTGATCTGCTGTTGGGCATCGAGGAGGCAGATCACCGGGTGAGGCGTGTCCGCATCGATCTCGGTGGAGTTGGCACCTTCGAGCCCACAGACGTTGCGAGCGAACTCGATCACTGCCATGTGCAGGCCGTAGCAAAGGCCCAGGTAGGGCACGCCGTTCTCCCGGGCCCAGCGAGCCGCCTGCACCTTGCCTTCGATGCCGCGCCCGCCAAAGCCTCCTGGGACGCACACAGCGCTCACGCCCCTCAACATTTCGTTCGCGTTGTCGGCTGTGAGCTCATCGGAGCTGAGCTTGGTCAGGCGCACCTTCGTGTGGTTGGCGATGCCTGCGTGGGCCAGGGCTTCGTAGATCGACTTGTAGGCGTCGTTGAGCTCGATGTACTTGCCCACCACGGCGATGTGCAGCTCGGAGTCGGTGGTGCAGACCGTCTCGACGATGCGCTCCCAGTCGGACAGGTCGGGCTCTTGGAGTTCAAGGCCGAGGGCCTTGCCGATGTGGGTGTGCAGTCCGCCCGCCTTCAACATCAGCGGGACCTCGTAGATGGTGTGGTCGACGTCTTTCTCTTCGATCACCACCTCGGGGCGCACGTTGCAGAAGAGCGAGATCTTCCGACGCATCTCTTCTGTCATGGGGTACTCGGTACGGCAGACGAGAATGTCAGGCTGAATGCCGATCTCGCGCAGCTTGCCCACGGACTGTTGCGTGGGCTTGGTCTTCAACTCACCGCTGGCCGACAGGTAGACCAGCAAGGTGAGGTGCAAGAACATGCAGTCGCCTGCGGGGTGGTCGAGCGAGAACTGCCGGATCGCTTCGAGGAACGGCAGGCTCTCGATGTCGCCCACAGTGCCGCCGATCTCGGTGA
>CAZIAK010000096.1:0-5697 GCA_964537035.1 uncultured Phycisphaerales bacterium
AGGGCGCTGCACTCAGGCAGGCAGCATGAGACTACGTGCAGTGGAAGTTACACCCCATGATTTGGGAAGAGACTTCCGCGAAGCGCGATCAGCGATCACTCATACGCCGCTCTGCTTGAAAACATGCTGATGGGCCCATAGCTTGTCGCTTTGCAAGATCAGGCAAGACTGTGCAGGCCCGCTCATTGAGTGCGAGCACACAGGACTTCGCCAACACCCAGAGCCTCGGCCATGTCCAAACCTCCTCCAGACAGAGGCGAGTTGATCTTCTCGCCCGAACGCGGGGCCCTCTCGAAAGGCGAGCAGGGCAAGAAGCGGGTTGCTGGCAAGGGCAAGAAGCGGCGTCAGGACGAGGCGAGCTGCGCGCCACAAGACGGTGTCGTGCGGGTGTCGCGAGAGCGCCGCCGCGGCAAAGGGGTCACGCTGGTGACCGGCGTCCCTCTCGACGGCGCTGCGCTCAAAGCCCTGGGCAAGGCGCTCAAACAACGCTGCGGGTCGGGCGGCACCACCAAGGACGGCGTGATCGAGGTGCAAGGCGATCACCGTGACGTGCTGGTCAGCGAGCTGCAGAGCAAGGGCTACACGGTGAAGCGCGTCGGCGGCTGAGCGCCTCAGGGCGTCCCCTTGGCGACCTTGCCTCCTCGCACGACGACCTCGGCCAGATCGATGGAGCGGGCGATGATCATGAACGCCACGACCGCGACGCCGCCCGTGATCGCCCAGACCATGAGCGTGCTGCTGGGTAGCCAGGATATCACCGCCTCGCCCAGCACAGCGAACAAGACCTGAGGGTGTGCCTGCTCGAAGCCGATCTTCAGCCACATGTCCACGGCAAAGAGCATCATCAGCAGGCCTTGGACAGCGAAGGCCACGACCTTCGCGGAACGGCTGCCTTGCGCCAGGCGAAAGAACACCATGGAGAAGAGGGCCGCGAGCGCCGAGCTGGCCAGCACCCAAAGTGCCGCCCGACGACCGTCCCAGGAGCTGACCAGCTCGGGATAGTCAGTGGTCAAGGTGCCCATGGAGCCGTACCACTGACCCTCGTCGGCGTTGTGAAGGTCGAGGTTGTGGGACACCTGTTTGGGACTGATGGCGACCCGGCCGTCCCGCCCCGTTTCGAGGTAGCGCTCCGAGAGTTCTGCCGCCTCGAGATGCACACCGTACTCGGCCTGCAACGCCCGGGAGAACTGCCACGCTGTGAACCCTTGCGAGCTGCCCTGCGGCGCATCGAAGGGGTTGTAGACGGTCAGGAACGAGAGCCCCAGGGGATGCACGGCGCGAGGGCGGACAGACTCACCGTCTGGCCCGGCCTGGAGGGGCGGCACGCCGCCGGGCGCCAGGCGCCAGTGCCGGAGAGGCACGATCACGTCGACCCAACCATCGAAGCGCATCTGGCCGCTGCCGTCTGCAGGCAGACGTTCCAGCTGCTTGTCGACGGTCACGACGGGCCGCTCGCTGTGCCTGTATTCGGCCCAGCCCCTGGCGATCAAGCCGCCCAAGGTCAGGCTGATCACCGTCGGCACGAGCAGCATCAGCAGCAGCTGTCGTCGGGGGACAGGCAACGCGGCCAGAAACTGCATGCCGGTCAAGACCCGCTGAGCAGCAGCCACGATGAGCGCCGCCGCGCAGGTCACCACAACCCAAGGAGCGGAGAGCAATCCGTACACAGGCGCGATGATCAGCCCCATGGAGCAGAGGGCCAGCGCTTGAGGCGTCCACAGGGTGGACCAGGGCACGAGCCAGCGCATGGGCAGAGCAGCGGTGGGGCTGTCCGGCAGGTCCAACTCGTCCCGCAGCATGTCGGCCGTCTTCGGGCTCTGAGGGAGAGACCAGCTGGGCGGCAGGCGTCCATAGCCTCGCATCGCCCAGGCGATGCTGAGCACGAGGGCGCCCTCCACCGCAAAGCGCTGGCCAGAGATCGCCTCGTCCGTGAAGGCGCCCACGTCGTGGCCCAGAAGCACGATGCCGAGCGCCGCAAGGCCGATGATCCGCAGCTTGTCCCGGGCCTGCTCAAGTGTCGAGCGGTCGGGCGCGAGTCCGAAGACGGTGAACAAGAGCGCTGCGGTCATGGCCCCCACCTTCCAGAAGCCTGCCAGCCCCTCTGTCAGGCCCAGCGCCTTGAAGATCACGCAGACCGTCATCAAGGGCAGGACGACCACCAAGAGCTGGGCCATGAGCCGGGCGCCCCAGAGGCTGCGCGGCGCGATGGGCAGGAGCAGATCCATGGGACGAGCTCGAGTGAACGGCTGGGCGCCATCCCTGTGGCGACTCCACGAGCCCAGCATGGTCACGGACAGCAGCGCCACCTGCAGAGCCACCATGGCCGAGGCGATCAAGTACAGCCCTGCCCCACCGCCGCCGTCGCCTCCCTTGGAGAGGACTTCGTCAAGGAGACGGAGGGTCTCATGGGCTTGACGCCCCAAGAGACCTGCCAGAAGAGCCACGGACAGCAACAGCGGTAGCAAGGCAGACACCGCGGGGTCCCTGCGCAGCAGGCGGAGCATCATCCCACCAGCTCCACGAAGAAGTCCTCGAGGTTGAGGCTGCTGCAACGCACGTCTGTCCGCGACAGCTCTCCGTTCAGAAGTTGCTCGGCCTCGGAAGGGGGCGCCGCCATGGCCGCGTGCACCACGTCGCCCTGTGGTCGCACGCGCAGGCAGCGGGGCATGGCCTCCAGCCTGGGAGCCAGGTCGCCCGGCAGCACCGCCAACGAGCAGCCTTCGCGCAGATCATCCAGGGTGTCGTCCAGCAGCACCCGCCCCTCGTGCAGCATCACCACTCGCTGAGCCAGGCGCTCCACGTCGTGCATATGGTGGCTGGAGAACAACACGGTGGTGCCCCCTTCGACCAACAGCTCGATGGCCAGCTGCAACACCTCGCGGCGTGCGGCCGGGTCGAGCCCGCCGGCAGGTTCGTCCAACAAGAGCAGCTTCGGGCGGTGAGCCACGGCGCAGACCAACGAGACCTGACGGACCTGGCCCTTGCTCAGCTGGCGGATGCGCGAGGCCGTGTTGAGCCCGAAGCGGCCCACGAGTTCGTCGCACAGCGCCCCATCCCAATCGGGAAACACGTCGGCGTGAAAAGCGAGCAGCTCTCGCACCCGTCTCCCCGGTGGCAGCAGGTCGTGCTCGGAGACATGACCCAGCTGGCTCTTCACTTCGAGCGGGTAGGCCCGGGGATCGAGGCCGAAGATCTCCACCTCGCCGGCGCTCGGCTTGAGCAGACCCAGCAGGCAGTGCAGCAGGGTCGTCTTGCCCGCGCCGTTGCGCCCCAGCAAGCCCACCACCTCGCCGGGCTCGACGTGGAGCGACAGCCCGCCCAGGGCCTCCCGCCCGTCTCCGTAAGCGAACTCCAGGTCACGTACGCTGATGTGGCTCATCTCTAGGACTCCTCCGTCTCGGTCGTCTTGGGGCGCTCACCCCGGCTGTGGTCGCCCGAGGCGCGCTCCTGGCGCAGTTGGGCGGCGGCTGCTTGCACCAGCGCGATCAGCGCCTTGTCATCGAGGCCTGAGAGCTGGGCCTGGGTGACCAGTTGGCGTGCAGCCTGGGCCAGGTGCTTCTCGGCCTGGGCCTTGTCCCCCTGGGCGCCCTGGGCCACGAAGGTCCCCGAGCCGTGGCGGCTCTCGACGACCCCCTCCCGCTCCAGCAGGTCATAGGCCTTCTTGACCGTAAGCGGCGCCACCACCAGCCGCTGGGCCAGTTCGCGCTGAGAGGGCAGCCGATCCCCGGGGGACAGGCGGCCGCAGGCCACCCCATCGCTGATCTGCGCCATGATCTGGCGATAGATCGGCACCCCATCACCGGGGACCACGTGGATGTCGATGTGCGTTGCTGATGGCATAACTGATATACAGATATATAGCACTTATGCGAACAGGTCAAGCCCCCGTCTGGCGGCCATGCGCTTCTTCGCGGTCGGCCTCGAACGAGATTTCCTGCAGCCCTGAAAGCCTACGGAGTGGTGCCCTGGATGCCGTTGCTGGCCGAGAAGCCCACAGGCCCGGCGGGGTCCTGCACCCAGATCTGGTAGTAGGTCGGCACGCCAGGGGGCAGGCCCAGGGGCCAGGTGAAGGGGAAGTCGAGGGTGCCCGCCCCGCTGAGTGGGAAGGTCAGGATCAGGTCAGCCGACGGCACCAGCACCCCACCCTTGAGCGGCGCCTGCAGCAGGCTCAAGCCAGCTACCAGGAACGCCGTGGAGCTGGGCAGAGCATCGCTGAGCGCCAGCGCGCCCATGCTGCCGGGGGTGAGCGGCCCACTCAGCAGCAGCGCGGGCGTGCCCGGCCCTCCCGCCAGCGCGTCGCCCAGGTCGAGCCACGCGGACGGAAACTCGAAGGCGCCCATGTCCACCACGGGCGCGGGGCCGATGCCCGTGTCGGCGACGGTGAGCACGTCGGCCTGGCGCGGCAATCCGGCGAAATCGAACAACGCCCCTGACGGCTGAGCCGTGTTGTCCGCCGCATCGATGGCGGGCGACATGGGCCCCAGGCTGAAATCGCCACCGACGAGGTCGACGAAGTTCGGATCACCGGCGATGTTGCCCACGCCCGTGCCGCCGAAGCCGCCTTCGACCAGGGAGTAGTCCACGTTCGAGTTGGTGTTCACCTGGTTCGCGGCGGTCTGGGTGCCACCGGGGCCGGTGTTGTCCCAGAAGATGCAGTTGGCCACCGTGCTGTTGGCCGCGCTCTGGGTGCGCAGGCCGCCAGAGTTCTGCACCAGCGAGTCGTTGGAGACGATGGTGCAGTTGCGCACCTGGGTGTTGCCGCCAGTGCCCATCCAGATCGCGCCGCCGCCGCCGCTGCCTGTGGCCACGTTGTCCACGAAGACGCAGCTGTTCACCACAACGCCTGTGGTGGAGAAGATCTCGAGGGCCCCTGCGCGGGCCGCGGTGTTGTCCGAGAAGAAGCAGCGCTCGAAGCGCACGGGCCCGCCGCCGGCGATGTCGAAGGCACCACCGAACGACCCTCCGTCACCGCCCTCGAAGGTGCAGTCGGTGAACGACGGCGCGGCGCCGTTGTTCACGTAGCCAGCGGCGCCGCCAAACACCGCACGGTGATCGAGGAAGCGACAGTTGCGCACCGTGGGGCTGGCGTTGGCCAGGCAGAGGATGCCCGCGCCGCGGTCACGGTTGCCGCCGCTCGAGGTGGCCGCGCCTGCGCGGACCACGAAGCCATCGATGACGGCGGTGGCGTTGGTGCCCACGGTGGTGATCAGGTGAAAACTGTTGTCCCCGAACAGCCCTGAGCCGTCGTCCCCCATGAGATCTCCATCGAGGATGCTGTCTGCGGTGCCGAAGGGCGGCCGCTCGGCGGGGCTCGCCTCTCCGCCGAGAAACGAGCCGTAGAGCGTGACGCCGTTCTTCAGCGCGAAGGCCACGGTGCGCGTGCCTGCTTCGGTGGGACGGTAGGTGCCCTCGGCCACGAAGACGTCGTCGCCAGACACTGCCACTGCCAGCGCGTTCTGCAGTCCCGCCGAGCCCTGATAAGCGTCGGCCCAGGACGAACCATCATTGAGCCCGGAGGCCAGCTGGGCGTCCACGTGCAAGGTGCCGGCAGCGGCGGGAGCGGCCAGAAGCAGGAGGAGAGAGGGCACAAGGGCACGCAGTGAGAACGTCGTCATGGTGAGTCGCACAGGGTGTCGGGGCGGAGCGAAGAGGGCCGCTGAGGGTAGCACCGTCTCGCGCAGCGCTGTTGTGCTGGCC
>CAZIAK010000097.1:0-5578 GCA_964537035.1 uncultured Phycisphaerales bacterium
TCTTCGCCTTCGTCGCCCAGGTAACCCAGGGCAGCCAGGTCGCCTCGGGCAGCTTCGTCGAGGGCCTGGCTGCTAGCGCTGGCACCCTGGGGCGCGGGCCAGGCGGAGAGCCATGTGCTCAGGTGGCTCTCCAACCGCTGCACGAGGTCGGGGTCTTTGCTGGCACGATCACTCGTCTCGCCCGGGTCGTCAGCCAGGTCGAAGAGCTGCACGTTGACGTCTGGATCTTGGGCGGGGTGAGCCTGTCCCACGATGAGCTTGTCGGCGCCCAGGGTGAGCGAACGGGACGACTCACTGTGCTGGGCGACGCGAGCGACGTTCCCGCGAGACGGCTGGAGCAACGAGCGCCCGGGCAGACCAGACGGCGCTGGCAGGTTGAGCGCATCGAGGAGCGTCGGCACCAGGTCGACCAACGACGCCGGCTCACTGCGCCGCCCCACCGGCCCCTCGGGCAGACGCAACAAGAAGGGCACCGCCAGCACCTCCTCGTAGAGACCCTTGTGGTGATCGATCAGCCCGTGCTCGAAGAACGCCTCGCCGTGATCGGAGGTGAGCACCAGCACGTAGGGCTCACCGGCCAGTGTTTCCTCGAGCGTGGTGATGAAGCGGCCCACCACTTCGTCCATGTTTGCCACGCCTGCCCGGTACATGCGCTGCACGTAGGCCTCGTCGTCAGCCGACAGCGCCAACTCCCCGCGCTCGTAAGGGTGGATCAACTCTGCGTAGCCCACGCCCTGCCCGGCGAACGCTCCGGCATAGGGACGTGACGGATCTTCCAACCGCTCGTCGTGGGGATAGGGCGCGTGAACCATGTAGGTCTGCAAGAACAGGAAGAACGGTCGCTCGCTCTGCCGCTCGTTGACCCAGGCCATGGCCTCGTCCCAGTCGAGGGTGCGCTGGGGGACGGTCTGATAGGTGTCGAAGCCGCCGTCGAACCCGAACGACGGGCCGACGTAGCCACCCTCGGTCATGGCCTTGGTCTCGTAGCCCGCGAGAGACAGACGCTGAGCCAAGGGCAGGGCTTCCGGCGCCAGGACGCGCGAGCGGTGATCGAGGCCATGCTGATGCACCGCCAGGCCCGTGAGCAGGGTCGCCGTGGCGGGCAGGGTCCATGAGGCCACGGAGAGCATGTCGTCAAAGACCAGGGCGTGTTGCTCGGCCCAGCGGTCGAGATGCGGCGTGTTGGAAGGCTGTCTCCCCGCGGCAGACGGCGTCGTTTCGCGGGACTGCTGCGTCTCGGATGTCTGGCCGCCGCCCAGGGCGTCGGCGCGCAACGTGTCCACGTCGATGAGCACCAGGTGCGGGCTCGCCGGAGGGCGCGTGGGTGCGCCGGAGAAACGCAGCCCGGCCCACTGCACCCAGTCGTCGTCCTCGTCGCCCGCAGGCCCGGGCTCGCTGACCAGCTGCAAGGCCACCCCGCGCCCGCGCAGACGGGACAGGTCGATCGCCGCCTCGACCAGGCCATCGTCAACCGAAACCGAACGCTCCCACAGGCGCTGCCGCTCAAGCTCGTCCAAGGTCGTGCCCGGCTCCACGGTGTCGGGCAAGAACACCAGCTCGACGGCGCAGACCACGCCATCGCTGGCGCTGGGGCCCCGTCGCAGAGCGCCCCCCACGGCGACACCGTAGGACCTGGGCAGCAGTCGCACGGCGAGATGCAGGGTGTCCGCCTCGAGAGACGCCCCCGGAAACGACAGCCGTCCGGGCGCAGGCAGCAGCAGCCCGGCGCGTGTGTCATCAGCAGTGACCAGGCGTTGGGCGAGGCTCGACGGAGGCGGGGTGGCGGCGCTGCGATACGTGAACTCAGCCGAACCCTCGTCCGCAGCGTTTGCGCCCACAACGGTTGAGCCCCTGGTCGCGGCGCCCCTGGCGAGCAACAGCTCCCTGTCGCCGAACACCTCTTCGACGGCGAGGGGGCGCACCACGCACACGCCCGTGGGCCGGGTGTCCGACAGGGCCGTCAAGGTCTTCTGTTCGCTGGCCCAGGCCACCAGCAGCTCGGGCACGTCGTCACCCGATTCTGCAAGGTCGGGGAGCCTTGCGGGCCCCACCCAGAAGCTCACGGACGCCGGGTCTGCGCCGTCCAGCTCGGCATGGACACCGGGCGCCTCCCACAATCTGGGCTGCCGACCCGCTGCGATGGCGGCCGCGGGCAACAGCTCTGTGGCCACCTCCTCGCCCCCCACCCAGGCCTCCTTGGGGATGGCCGGGCCGCGCACGGGCACCTGACCCTCCGCAGAGACCGAGCCCAGCACAGCAGCTGGCAGGTTGGTCTCGGGCCACTCCAGCACCACGGCGGTGTCCAGCCGCTCCAGCAGGCCATCGCCAGCCCGCCACTCCGCCAGGGCCACGGCCCCGTCCTCGCCACAGCCCCAGGACAAGCCGCACAGGGCGACAACGCACCAGCTCACAAGCGCCCCCAGACGAGGCCACCTGCGCGGGGTGCCCCGTGACCTGATCCTGCGCGACATGTGTGAAGACGATGCCATGAGCGGAGCGATGATACCGCGGGCTGCTAAGCTGGCGGCCAACACCTCGCGAGGCCTCCCTTGCCGCCACGTCCCTCCCCCGCTGCGCGCACCGGCTTGGCCCGGAGCTGTGCCCTGCTGATCCTCGCCGTGGCCGGGGTCGCGGGCCTCATCGCCACGTTCGAACGGGGCCAGACCCTCGACGCCCAGACCATCAGCTTCTGGAACAAGGGCACCTACGCCCCGGTGCTCCCCGACCTGATCGGCACCAGGCTGATCACCCTCTGGACCGACGCCGAGCGCAAGACCGCCTCCATGCGCCAGTTCGATCTGCAGTACGCCGCCGCGCCGTCCGCGGTCTCCAGCGCTTCCACCGCCGCCGAGGTGGTGCAGCGGCTGGCGGCGGGCCACACGGTGGTGGTGCACAGCACCCACGGCAAGGACCACGCCCAGCGCATCGAAGAGCTGCTCAGCGCCGCCCGGGCCCAGGGGCTGAACCCACGGCTGCGGCTGCACCCCAACGCCTTGGCGGTGGTCATCCCATGACCTTCGCCCAGACCCAGATCATCGAGTGGCTCGGCCTGGCCGGAGGAGCCCTGCTCCTGGGCCGCTGCGCCCTGCCCGGGGCCCGGCAACGCTCCTGGATCGACGCCGGAGCCTGGGGCTTCGTGCTCCTGCCCCTGCTGCTGTCGTCCACCGTCTTCGCCGCCCTGCTCTTGGGGGGATCGGTGCCCGGGCCGTTGGGCACGACGGCGGTCGTCCTTGTGGCTGCGGCGCTGCTGCGCGCACTGGCCCGGCGCAGCGCACGAGCCGCCGACGCACTGGCTCTGAATAGCCAGGAGCAGGCCGTAGGTCCCAAAGAGCCAGCCCCCTGCGACCCTGCCACCTCCCCGAGCCCGCTCCGGCGAGCCCTGTGGCTCCTACCCCTCGCCGCCGCTGCCATGGCCGTCTGGGCTGCTGGCGACTGGGGCGACCCCATCCCCGGCGGCTCGTGGGACTCCATGGCCATCTGGAACACCGGCGCCCGGGTCCTCGTGCGGGGCTACGGCGACTGGCCCGCGCTCTTCTCGGATCGGGTCATCGGCCACCCGGACTACCCGCTGATGGTCCCGGCCACCCTGGCCAGCGTGTGGAGCGCCGTCGGCGGCGAGAGCCCCACAGCCCCCCGCTCGGTAGCCCTGGCGTTCCTGTTGGGACTGGGCCTGATGACCCTCTCGTCCGTGCGCCGCTTCTGCGGCAGCACCTGCGCAGCCTTGGCGGCCACCCTGGTGCTGGGCACACCCATCCTGGCGGAGATGGTGCGAGCCCAGCTGGCCGACACGGCCCTGGCCCTGGTCCTGCTGGCCGCAGTGAGCGCCCTGGCCAGTCGCCTCTCGCCAGACCCTCGCCGTCGCCTGCCGGCCTGGCTCGCCGGTCTGGCCTGGGGCGCCCTGCCCTGGTGCAAGAACGAGGGGGCCGTGCTGGCCCTGGTGGTGGCGGCTGCCTTCGTGCTCTGCCGCTGGCTGCAGCGCCGCACCCAGGCCGGTGCCCAGCCCCGCGCCCCCGGAGACCTGCTCGCCCTCGCCGCAGGCGCAGCCCTGCCCTTGGCAGTGCTTGTGGCCTTCAAGATGGCCTGGGCCCCGGACGACCCCATGTTCAGCGACGTGGGCACCACGCTGCTCACCCACCTGCCCGACCCGTCCCGCTGGGCCCACGCCGCCAGAGGCTTCGCCGACCAGCTGAACCCCTGGGCCGACGGCAGCACCTGGGGCCTGGAGACCAGCTTCGATCGCTGGGGTTACGCCTGGCCCGCCACGGGTCTGGTGGCACTGATCGGTCTGCTGCGAGGGCGCCTGTTCCGCCGTGATCATCGGCTCTTCCTGGGACTGGTCGCGGTGGGCTGCCTGGCCGCCTACTTCGCGGTCTACGTGACCACACCGGCCCGGTCCCAGACATGGCACATCGAGACCAGCCTCTTTCGTTTGCTGCTGCAGATCTTCCCCACGGTTCTGCTTTGGGCCTGTGCCATCGCCACGGCAAAGAGCGACACTGACCCTGCCCTATAGCCCCCATCGCATCAGAGACGATCGACCATGGCTGACCCCGCACTCGCCGCATACTGCCCGTCGCCCGGTTCAAGCTTGCTGCGCAAGGCCAGCGGTCCATGGAGCCTGGCTGCGGCGCTGGCGCTCCTGCTCAGCGGCTGCGCCAGCCCCGAGATCGTGCGCTTTCCTGGGCCCACCCCGGTGCTGCCCGAGAGGTCGCGAGCGTTGCCCATGTTCGACGGCAGCACCGGCGACCCGGTGACCTGGGAGGAGCTGGTACAGAAGGCCTTGGCAGTCGACGTGGTGCTCATCGGCGAGCTGCACCATCACGAGCTGGGCATGGGCGCGTCCGCGGCGCTCTTCGAAGACCTGCTCGCCGCCCGGCCCGACGGTCCCGAAGTGGCCCTCGAGTTCTTGGAGAGGGACAAACAGCCCCTCATCGAGGACTTCGCCGACGAGATCATCAGCGAGCGGGAGTTCATCAGCCTGGCACGGCTCTCTCCGGGCAACTATCCCTGGGGACACCGGGCCATGGTCCTGGCGGCCATCGCTGCGGGTCAGCCCGTGTGGGCCGCCAACGCACCCCGGCGCTACGTGACCCTGGGGCGCAAGAAGGGCTACGAGCGATTGGCCGAGATCAGCGCGCCGCGGAGCGCCCTGGTCACCACACCCGGTTTCGAGATCGGTGGCGAATACCGCCGGCGCTTCGGCGTGACCATGAACGCCGATCGGCTGGGCGACGAGATCGTGGACAAGTTCTTCCGATCCCAGAGCCTCTGGGACGCCACCATGGCCGACACGGTCCTCACGGCCCTGAAGGGCGGCGCCTCACCCATCGTCCTGGTCATCGGCCGCTTTCACATCGCCCACGACGGCGGCACCCTGCAGCGCGTACGGGCAGCGAACCCGTCCCTGAACATCCTCACCGTAGCCATCGAAGACTCCCACGCAGAACGGCTGGCGGCCGATGACGTGGGACTGGCGAACGTGGTCATCTACGCCGGCGGATTCTCGGACGGCTGAGCTGCTTCTCGCGTAGCTCATCGTGGGCGGCTCTGGGAGGCTGCGAGGGCTGTCTGCTCTACC
>CAZIAK010000098.1:0-4822 GCA_964537035.1 uncultured Phycisphaerales bacterium
GGTGGCGGGGGCTGCGGGCCGTCTTGCGGTTGCGGCTGAACCCAGGCTAGCCCTGCCCGGCCCCTTGGCTGAGCCTCGGTCTGAGCCCCGTTTCGAGCCCCTCTCAGGGCCCCAGAAAGTCTGGCGCCAACTGCCGCCGTAGCGCTACCATCCACGGTTCGTTTTCGCCCTGGATGTGCCCCATGTTGCCGCGCTTGTCAGCCGTCTTGCTGGTCGTCTCCTTCATGGGTTGTACCGCCCCGGTGGGGCCCACTGCGTGGGTAGCGAATCCGGGCGTCGAGACGTCCCTCGACCACTTTCAGGGGACGCCGTTCAGCGGCCCACGGCTGGGCTACTTCAGCGATGACCCGGCCGAGCCTTCCACTGCCGACTTCAGGACCAGCCTTGCCGTGCTGGGCGACACGTTCTTCGTCAGTGAAGCCGTGGTCGAGAGCTGGGCGCCGATGGAAGCCTCGGTGCGCCTGCTCACCGACCCCATGGCTGCCCAGCCCATTCTCGTACGGGGCCAGCTGCTCGCTGACGTGCGCCTTTTGACGTACTCAGGAGCTCTCCCCCTGCGGGAGGACGGGCTGTCGGCGGTGCGCCTGGCTGCCCTGCCAGGGGTTCTCGACAGAGGCATGACCTGTGAGATCACCATCACTGACCCGGGGCAGCCCGGGCGTCCTGAGCAGCTCTCGCTGCAGCTGAATCGCCCTGCGGACGGTGGTGATCTGCTGGCCATCTTGTCCTCCCAGCGCCTCGACCGGGCGGGCCAGCTCCTCGACTGGGAGCAGGCGGTCCTCTCGACCGGGCTGGCAGGCGGAGGATCAGGCCTGGCCCTGGCCATCCCCGCCAATGACGGCAGGGGGTTCTTCGTGCTCAGCGCTTCTGTGGAACCGGCACCTGACGAGCCGGATGAGCAGGCGCTGCACGAGCAGCGTGTGGTGGACGCCCGCCTTCAAGCGGGGTTGCGTCACGAAGGCATGCTGGCCCTGGTCGAGCGTTTTCGCGGCGCCATCGCCGAGCCCACGGACCTGTTGGCCGCGTTGTCCGGCCTCGGAGACACCACGGATCAACGAGGCATGGTGCTCTACCTGGCAGAGGACACGGCCGCCGCTCTGGCCTACGATTTGGCCTTGGTGGGAGACCCGCAGATCCTGGCCAGGATCTGCCGCGACACCCTCGCGGCCACCGAGTCTGGTGAGACCCTCGACCCCCGTGGCCTGGCCTGGGTATTGGACAGCGCGGGTTGGCGCAGCCTGGCCGAGGAGGCAGCCGCTGACGATCCCGCGATCGGCCTGATGGGTGTGTTGCTGCGGCACGCCGGTGAGGTGGGGCGCGATCCCGCCCGGCTGCTTGAACTGGTCGAAGGTTCCACAGACCGACAAGCCTTTGACAACGCGCTGTTGGCCGAGAACCTGGGCTTCCTGGAGGTCAACGTTCCGGCAGCGCGAGTGCGTGCCTACGACTGGCTGCTCTCCAGAGATCAGGCACCCAAGGGCTATGACCCTCATGACGATCGGCAGACCCGGCGGGCCGCGCTCAAGCGCTTTGCCGAGACAGGGGAGACGGGCCTGTGACACCCGCAAAGACCAAGGCGAAGGCGACGTCGGCCGACCGCGTTCAACGCCCTCGCTGGCGCACCTGGCTCGTTCGCTCGCTCGCCGTGGTCGTGGTGCTGCTGGCGTTGGCCCGGATCACCCTGGGCATGTGGTTGCCCGGACTGATCCAGGGGCTGGCTGACGATCAGGGATGGCGTTGCGGCTACGAGCGCCTCGATCTGTCCCTCTCGACCTTGGAGGTGGGGCTCTCGCACCTGCAGCTCGACCCAGCAGAAGGCGAAGGGCCGTCGCTGCACCTGGAGTTCGTTCACGCAGACGTCTCCGTCTGGAACCTGCTCTTCGGCGAGATCGTCGTGCCCCGGGTCGAGGTCGACGGCCTCGACGTGACCCTGGTGCGCAACGCCGACGGCGAGATCGTCATGCCCTCCCTGGCCTCGGCGGCCGGGGCGAGCGGCCCTTCGGGCGCTGGGCCTGATGGCCAGGCCGATGCAGAAGAGCCTGCGCAGCCCGACTCAGACGCCGGGGTCGACGATGAGCCGGCGAGCCTGCTCTCGCCCGTGCGCGTCGACGCCCTGCGCGTGCAGAACGTGCAGGTGAACTGGCGGGACGAGACCGTCGACCCTCCTCTGGTGACCCGTCTCGACCTGGACCTGCGCGTGTCTGATCTGGGTTCGCCAGATCGCCCAGCACGCATCGCCATGACCGCGGCGGCCAGCGGCCTGGTCGATAGGGTGCACTTCGAGGTCACGGGGAGTAGCACCGTGGCCGACGCCCAGGCCGCGTTGACCCTTCGACTGGGCGGGCTTGATCTGGGGCCCTGTGCCGAGTTGCTGGCGCCTTTCGGTCTGTCCCAGGTGGCAGGTCCATTGCACTGCGACCTGGTGGGTGAGGTCTCGCTCAGCAACGATCCGACCCGCCCGGCCCTGCAGCTGTCATTGAATGACCTGAGCCTGGGCAACGGTGGTGAGAGGGACGTCTCGTTGAGTCAGCTGTCCGTGCTCATCCCTGCCTGGGGTGACGATCTGACCGTCGAAGACGTGACGGTCGAAGGTCTGTCTGCTGGAGCGCTGCGCGAGCAAGATGGCGCCATGCTCTTTGCAGGGCTGCGACTTGTGCCCACGGCGGGCAGGCCGGCTGATCAGAGTGTCTCTGAACCCTCCGAGCCGGGTGGCGGCGGCTTGTCTCTTGGTCGCCTGCATCTGCTGAATCACAGCGTGGCCTGGCGCGACGAGTCGGTGCTTCCTGCTGCGGACGTGACCCTGGTCCTCGAAGAGATGACCGTGGCCGACCTCGCCACAGGGACGGCCTTGGTGGAGCCGGCTCGACTCGACGCCCGTCTGTCTGCGCCGGGCATCTTCGAGAGCCTGACGCTCGGAGGTTCGGTGCAGCCCATGCGCAGCGGCGGTCGGGTGCGCCTGGACATGGCCCTGGCCGGTCTCGCACCGGATGCATTGCAGGGCTACCTCGATGCCGCCGGCGTGCAGCATCACATGGTAGATGGACGCCTCGACATGACGGTGAAGGGTGCCTGGCGCCATGAGCTGGACGGCAGCCTGCACGGGGACGGTGGTCTGACGACCCTGACCTTTGGAGCGGCGGGCGAAGAGCTGAGCCTGGGCTCTGTCTCCGTCGAGGGGCTGGTCGCCGCCGCCGACGGCCAGGCCATCCACATCGAGACCATCGCGTTCAAGGGACTGGAGGGCAAGTTGGCCTGGGATGAGGCGGGCCTGTTGCACCTGCCGGGTCTGGCCATCGGCGCGCCGGTTCAGGGCCCCACCGACGAGGCCCCGGTGGCCGCCTCCGAGACGGCGGGCACGACCACGGGGACCGGGTCGGGCCCTGCCAGCGGTAGCTCCCCGGCCACCGCCCTGACCTTGGGATCGCTCACGCTGGATGCCCGCAGGCTCGTGCTGGCCCCTGCCCACAGGCCGCCCCTGGCCTTCAGCGCACTGGGCGTGAGCCTGGACGACCTGCGCATGGCTGAGGGCTCGCCGACGGTGCAGCACTACGATCTGCGGCTGGCCTTGCCCGGAGTGGTGCGGGACTTTCATGTGGACGGCGCTGTGTCGGAGGAGGGCGAGGCCTTGGTGGTCGACATGGAGCTGCTGGCCGTGGGCCTCGACGCCACGGTGGCCGCCGCGCTCATGGACGAGGCCGGTCCCCAGCCCAGCCTGAAGGACGGCGAGCTGTCCCTGTCCCTGCGCGCGCAGGTGCTGGATGGGCCGAATGGCCTGGCCGCTGGCCTGTCCCTCGATGACCTGAGCCTGTCCGATGGGGGCCGCAGGCTGCTGGGCCTGAAGCAGCTCTCTGTGGACGAGGTGTTGCTCGGCGATGGCGACGTGTCTGTGGGTGACGTGATCGTCGACAGCCCCTTCGTGTACGTGTCTCGCGATGCGCTGGGTGGCCTGCATCTGCCTGGCCTGTTCCTCAAGGCTGCTGAGCTGGGAGAAGAGTCGACGGCGGGCTCCCCAGAGGTGGATCCGGTCGTGAAGGAGGCCCCGGTCGTCGTCGCGTCTGCTGCCACCGCGCAGAACACTGGCGGAGATGAGACGCTCGATGAGAGCGGCTCCTCCGACCCACAGATCCGTCTGGCGCACTTGGCCTTGCTGGGCGGCAAGGTGCAGTTCGACGACGGCGCCGTGGCGGAGCTCCTGTCCAGCGACCTGCTCTTCGCCCTGGACGTGGCCGGTCTTGAGTTGGGGGACGATCCCCAGCCCACCGAGCTCTCATTGACCGTGAGCGTGCCCGGTTCCTTGGAGCGGCTGGTGCTGGCCGGGCAAGTGGTCGCCGCGACGCGCCGCCCCCGTGCAGACCTGACCCTGCGCGGGCGGGGCATGACCCTGGCCTCGGTGGCCTCGTACCTCGCCCCCGTGGCCCGGCCGGCCTTGGCTGACGGTCGCTTGAACTTGCGTCTGCAGGCCGGTGTCACGGCCCACGAGTTGGGCGGGCAGGGTTTGTCCCTGGCCCTCTCCGAGTTCGCCTTCCGCGATGGTGCAGAGGGTGCGCCTCTTGTGGGCTTTGACGAGCTGTCCTTCTCCGCCGATCGCATCGACGGCCCGGCCCGGGTGTTCGAGATCGATCAGCTGCGGTGGGTGGGGCTCCGTGGCGCCGCCAGTCGTGACGAGATGGGTGCCCTGCATGCCCTGGGGCTTGTCCTGCCTCCCGTGGTGCCCGAGCCCGGCGCGGCTCCCGGCCTGATGGCAGAGGGCGCAGCTGAAGATGCCGTAGCTGAAGAAGCCGCAGCTGAAGAAGCCGCAGCCGACGAGGAGGCCGCAACCGAC
>CAZIAK010000099.1:0-3688 GCA_964537035.1 uncultured Phycisphaerales bacterium
GTGCGGTGCGTCTCCGGCGTGGCGCAGCAAGGGGACCGGGCTGGGAGCCTGCCCCTGGTTCGCGATGGACAGGCTCAAGGTGTAGAGCCCGTCGGGCAGGGCGGAGAGATCGGCTGACCGCCATGATCCGTCGGCCTGCAAGGCGAGGGCTTCGGTTGGACTCCCGGCCTCAGGCTTGCCCTTCGGGGCAACGGTGAGCAGGGGCGTGGCTCCATCCGGCAGGTGCGTCACCGAACCGCTGACAGTGACGGGCACGGTCGTGTCGCCGCGGATGACGGGCTGCCAGTTGTGGCAGACAAACCGGGCTGCCTGCGCTGCCGCGGGGGCGGCCCAAGGGATGACCACGTGCTCCAGCAGTTGCTCGAAGGGTGGGCCGTCTTGCCTGGCAGCCAAGCGTCGTTGGTCAGGGCTCGCAGGGAGCCAGCTGGCGCCGGGTGCATCGGCCAGGTCAACGGGAGTCTCGGAGAGATAGAAACCTGGCACTGCTGTGCCTTGCTGATCGCCGCCCTCGATCCAGACGAACGTCGTGTTGGAGCGCTCCCATCGGAGTCGTTTTGGTCTGCCTAGCTCCTGGGGTGGCCGGGACCAGCGCACCAGGGCGTAGCGATCACTGAGCTCGTGGGCGTCGCCCCAAGGGCGGCGCAAGGCTTGGGCCAACGCGTCGCGAGCCGAGGGGGCGCGATGGCCGAGATCGGCCATGGCCGCTGTGAGAGGTTCGGTGATGAGGACGGCCAGGCGGGGAGCGTCGGCGAGGGCCTGCAGGCCATTCCCAGCTGAGTCCCCGGGTGGCTGGGCTGCTGCAGCCAGGGCTTCGCTGAGTCTCGCCGCGCCGGTGAAGAGCACACGCCTGAACAGCTGCGCGTTGGAATCGTCCGCCGATAGGGGGCCCTCGACGAGCTTCAAGGCCAGGGTCCATTGTGCCTCGGTGAGCGGCACGGTCGACGTGTCGTCGAACAGGGGCAGCCGCGCGGCTTCGGTCTTGCGGAAGAGGTCCGCGGTGCGCTCGAGTCTTGGCGCGATGCCCATGTCTGTGAGCGTGGTCTGAAGGACCTCCAGCTGGTTGGGAACCGTCGCCAGCTGCTCGGTGCTCAGGCCGCCGTCGTCGTGGGGAGTGACCTCATCGATGCAAGCGCGCAACGACGAGAGAGCGCTCACCAGGGTTCTGGTATCGACCGGCGCACCCATGATCCCCCAGGCCAGATCGAAGGCCTGCTGCAGCTGGACGTTCTCGAAGCCGATCTGGGCCAGGCGTTCTGCGGCCTCCTGGGTGTCGGCCCTCTCCAAGGCGAGCATGACCGAGTGGACCTGGGCGCGGGCGTCCTCCACCGCAAAGAAGGCTGCAGCTCCCACCAAGCCGAGCAACACGACCAGGCCTACCACGGCGCGGTTCCTCCTGGCCCGTCCCCGCCGCGCCTTTTGGGATGCGGTCAACGCAGCAGTGAGCTGGTCTGCCTCGGCTTCCGCGTCCAGGTCTTCAAGGCACTTCAGGGCGACGGTGGCCCAGCGTGTGGCGCCACCCGCCACCAGGGCGAGCCCGCTGCGGCAGAGCACGGCGCTCACTTCGACGGTCGGACGATGGGCATCCAGGCCCGCCTGCGACAGGGGTTGCAAGCAGTCTCCCGCGGCGTCGTAGTCACCCTCGCTGAGTTGGGACTCGAGCCAGCCTCGCTGCTGGGTCCAGAGCAGTCGGCGCTCGAGTTGCTCGACGACCGGCGCTGACTCACTCGCGTCACGAAGCTCATCGATGAGTTGGTCGGCCTGGACCACCAGGCGAGAGTCGTCGAGGATCTCGTCGAGCGTCTTGTGCAGCCGTTCTCGCTCACGGGCTTCGAGGCCATCGCGTAGGGCCTGGGCCTGCGCGCGGTCGGCCTGCATGCCGGGTAGCTTCAGCAGGCGCAGCCTCTCGTGCATCCGTCGCATCTCGGCCAGGTCGCCTTGATCAGCGGCGAGGCGCAGGGCCTTGAACGTCTTCTCGAATTGCTTCCGCCGAAGCTGACGTGCGAGGCCCGTGGCGTTCTGGCGCGCCTCGCTGTCGCCGGGTACGAGCTGCAGGACAGCCTTCCAGTGGGACAAGGCCTGGCGAGGGTCATGTTGCCGCTCAGCTCGTCGGGCCTGGTCCCTCAGCTGCTCAACAGATCGCAGGGCAGCGTCGGCTCGTTGGGCCAGATCGTGAGCCTCGGGGAGTGCGCCATAGACCTTCAGCGCCGCCGTGGCCCCGGCAAGGGCCTGGCCGAAGAGCCCGCCGGCGAACTGCTCTTCCGCCAGATGCAATCGGGCCCATGCCGCCTTGCCCCGGGGGATGTTCTGGCCGCAGTGGGTGCAGTGGGCGACGTCGATGCGCTCGTCGGTGCGGCAGTCAGGGTTGGGGCAGTCGGCGAACAGCGCGTCCCCGCAGTGGCGGCAGTGTCGCGCCGCGGCGGTGTTGCTGCCGTCGCATCCCAGGCAGCGCACGGTGAGGCCGGTGCCCCCCGCGAACTGGGCGGCCTCGTCAGAGGGAGTGGCTGCTCCAGCGCGCCGCTGGCTGCCACCTTCCGCCAAGGCGTCGACCGTAGCGAGCAACTCCTGGGCGTCGGCTGGCCGGTCCGTCGGAGAGTCTTCCAGGCACCAGAGAATCAACGAGCGCCAGGCCAAAGGAATGCGCTGCTCGCGCACGACTCTCGGGGACTCACCGGTCAGCGCGAAGTAGAGCGTCTTGCCAAACGAGTAGATGTCGGTGCTCTGGGCGACCGTGTCCCCGCGGCTCTGTTCAGGGCTGGCGTAGGCCACGGTGCCGAAGCCCACCCCTGGCAGGGTCAGATCGCTCTCAGGTCCTTGTCGGGCGATGCCGAAGTCGCACAGCTTGGCTGTCCCGTCCGCGGTGATGAGGAGGTTGCCTGGCTTCACGTCCCGGTGCAGCACCTCGCGCCGGTGGGCGTGCACGAGGGCCCTGGCCAGGCCTTGGGCCAGAGTGTGCAGCGCCTCGCCTTTCAGCGGGCCCGAGTGCCGCACGAGTTCAGAGAGCGACTCCCCTTCGACGTACTCGAGCACGAGCACCAGGCCGAGGGCATCACTCTCCAGGTTGAACGCCTTGCGGATGTTCTGGTGGTCGAGGCTGGCGGTGGCGTGGACCTCGTGGCGAAAGCGCTCGACCGTGGTGGCGTCCGAGCGCAGGGTGCGCTTGATGGCGACATCCCGACGCATCTCGTGATCCCAGGCCTGATAAACGACGCCTTGCCCGCCCTCGCCCAGGATCGACCGCACTTCGTACCGCTCGGCGATGCGCTGACCCAAGGGCACCTTGGGGATCGACGCAGAAGCTTCTGAGTCTTGGGCTGGCGCTGGGCCCGACGTGGGGATGGGCGAGAGGGTTGACGCCCCTTCAGCCGTGGGCGTCACCGGTGAGAGCGTGGCACCGTCTTGAAGCGACTGGAGTTCATCCAGAGCTTTCTCCACCTCGTCGCTGGCTGCGTCTGCCGCCCCGTCACCCATAATCGTGGCCCTGCTCCCGCAACCCGGTGGGGCAAGAGCGGGGCAGACGCCCGTCTCCGTCCACCAGGGCCGAGCAGTCTACGAGATTCGGCTCAGTGGCGGGAAGGCAGCTGGGACCTGGGCTGGTGAGCTGGGCTCACGACCGCGGGGTCGGGCGGCCTGCCGCACCTCGCTGAGGCCACCACAGCGCGGGCAACAGGGCCACATCGGCCACCAAGGC
>CAZIAK010000100.1:0-2695 GCA_964537035.1 uncultured Phycisphaerales bacterium
GCAGCTTCGGCGTCAGTGCGCCGCGCTTCCACCTCTTCGAGCAGCTGGCTCACCGTGCGATCACCCAGGCCTGCTGAGTATTCAAAGGCCCCCAGCTCGCCAGTCGAGTCCGACGCGTCGAGGGCAGCCACCACGTCCAGCGCTCCAGCCTCCGAGAGACCCGGGAGCGGAGTGAAATCACCGTCCCGCGCCATACGCACCCGGCGCAGGGCCTCGAGACGCTTGTGACGGGCGCGCACCATGGCGTCGTCCATGCCCGCCGTCTCGTGGGCATGACGAGGCTCGATCTCCTCGAGCACCTCAAGCTCTTCGAGTTCCTCGAACTCCTCCAGCAACTCGAGCTCTTCAGGCTCATCGCCAGCTGCGGCGGCAGGCACAGAGGCCACGGTCTCATCGATGAGCAGGAGCAGCTCCCGCAGGGTCTTCTCCTCGATGCCCTGGGTGTGCTCGAAGGTGTCCCATTCGCCCACGGCCCCTGAAGAATCGACCTGGGCCGCCCAATCGAGGGCACCGATTTCAGAGAGAGCCGGCACTGCGCCGAGGGTGCCCTGCTGGGCCAGACTGAGTCGTCGCAGCGCCTCGATGCGCTTCCATCGTCCCCGCTGAAAGGAGTCGCCCTCTCGCCGGGGCGGCGGTTCTGCCACCACGGAGCCCTCGTCGATCAGCTCCAGCTCGGGTAGGGCCAGCTCTTCGAGTTCGACCAACTCCGGGCCGCCCGCCGCCGTGCCACCGGCAAACCCATCCCCTTCAGGCTGCTTGTAGAGGAGCAGGACCGCGCCGATGCGCAGGGTGTCGCCGTGATCGAGATCGGCCATCTCGACGGAGCGCTCGTTGACGTACAGCTCACCCTTCTCCTTCACCACCCGGTAGCCCCAGCGCAGGGGACGCAGCTCGCAGCGGTTGCCCAGGGCCGTGGAGCTCTGGAGGACCACGTCGCAGGAGGGATTGGAGCCCAGGGTGAGTGAGCCCTGCAGATCTACCGAACGGGGGCCAGTGCCCTCGTTGATGATGAACTTCGCCATGGACGAGCTTTCGCTGGAGTGATGGAGCGGCCGAGCATTCTAGCCTGGAGCGCGGCCAGCCGTCCCGACCCCTCTCGTGGGCCCGGCGCCAGCGGCCAGCCGGAGCTTGCAGCCACGCCGCCGAAAGCCCTGATGAGGCACAAGAAACCGGCCTGCCGGGAGATGGCTGCGAGGGGACGTTGGCACCGCGAAACGTGGCTACCCTGCTCCCGATATGGGCCCCGATCGATGAGGTTGCAGAACAGCCTCTGCGGACTTCGGCCGACTGGCGTGTGGAGGCCGCCACGGCGTAGACTCGCCAGCCTGGTATCCAACCGGCGGAGGCTGCCTCCTCTCCAGTTCGCAGCGGGCCGCACAGGCCGCGCTCCCCACCGAAAACGGGCACTTCCACCACTCCCGAGGACGCCATGACGTCTCCCTCACGTATCGGCTTGCAGGCCCTGCTCCTGGCCGCAGCCCTCGTCGTTCCTGGCCCCAGCAGCACGGTCTGGGCCCAGGACACCTCCATGGCCCAGCTGAGCCTGACCCAGCTTGAGCTCGAAGCCACGGCACAGAAGACCGAGGTGGAGGCCCTTCAAGCGGCCATGAGCGCCGTCTCGGCTGAACTCTCCGCCGCTGACGACGGCGCCAAAGAAAAGGTGCAAGGCCGCTATGACGAGGCCAAGGCCGCTCTCGACAGCGCCGCCGATGACCTGCTCGTGGTGGTCAACGCCCTCGACGACAAGGGAGGCGACGTCACCGAGCTGCGCGCCCTGCTGCTGAGCATCCAGGGGGTGCGGGCCGACAACCTCGACGCGGGCGCCCTCGCTGGCATGGCCGCCGGCTGGGTCCAGCAGAGCAAGGACTGGCTGGTGGACAATGGCCCCGGCATGGCCGTCAAGGCCATCGTCTTCCTGCTCATCCTGCTGGTCTTCAAGATCCTGGCGGGAATGATCGGCAACCTGGTCGACAAGGCCACCAAGCGCAGCAAGCTGGAGATGTCCGAGCTGCTGCGCAGCTTCTTCGTGGGCACCACCCGCAAGGTGGTCTTCCTCGTGGGGCTGATGTTCGCCTTCAGCTCCGTGGGCGTCGACCTCACGCCCATCCTCACCGGTCTCGGCGTGCTGGGCTTCGTGGTGGGCTTCGCCCTGCAGGACACCCTGGGCAACTTCGCCGCGGGCATCATGATCTTGCTCTACCGGCCGTTCGATCTGGGTGACGTGGTCGAAGCCGGCGGCGTGGTCGGCAAGGTCACCGCCCTCTCCCTGGTCTCTGCCACCCTGACCACGCCGGACAACCAGGTGGTCATCGTGCCCAACGGTTCGATCTGGGGCGGCACCATTCGCAACGTCACCGCCAACAACACTCGCCGGGTCGACCTGGCTCTCGGCGTGGGCTACGACGACGATCTCGACAAGGCCCGGGCCATGATCGAGCGCATCGTCACGGCGCATCCGCTCGTGCTGAAGGACCCCGGCGTGCAGATCGAGGTGTCGAACCTGGGCGAGTCGTCCGTCGACTTCGTGGTCCGTCCCTGGGCCAAGACCGCCGACTACTGGACGGTCTACTTCGACCTGACCAAGCAGCTGAAGCAGGCCTGTGACGCCGACGGCTTCTCGATCCCCTACCCCCAGCGGGACGTGCACCTGCACGGTGGGGCAGAAGCCGCAGCGGCCTCCTGAGTCGCGACGCGC
>CAZIAK010000101.1:0-2560 GCA_964537035.1 uncultured Phycisphaerales bacterium
CAACCCCGTGGCCATCTCCGTGGAGCCGTAGGGCGAAGCCCGTTGAACTCAGCTGATATTGGGCGCGGGGCGAATGAGAGGAGGCTCTCGGCGATCCGGGTAGCGGTCTAGAGTTTCGCGCATACTGTCCTTAGGCTGGGCTGCCTATCGTCGCCAGCTTGCCGGAGCCCCACGTTGCCGAACGCCCTCACGCTCACCGATGTGACCAAGCGCTATCGCACAGTGACAGCGGTAGACGGGCTCTCGTTCTCCGTCGCGCGCCAGGAGATCTTTGCCCTGCTGGGGCCCAATGGCGCGGGCAAGACCACGACGGTGCGCATGATCCAGGGCATCCTGGCGCCAGACGCAGGGGCCATCGAGTTCGGCATCGACGGAGCCCGGGGACACTATCGACCCGGGCTGGGCTATCTCCCCGAAGAGCGGGGTCTCTATCGGGACCAACCCATCGGGCGCATCCTCCAGATCTTCGGGCGCATGCGCGGCATGTCGAAGAGCGACGCCAAGACCGAGACCGCTTCGTGGCTCGATCGCTTCGAGCTGGGCGACCGCAAGAACGAGAAACTCGAGGCGCTGAGCAAGGGCAACCAACAGAAGGTGCAGTTCGCCGCGGCCATCCTGCACCGGCCCGCATTGGCTGTCCTCGACGAGCCCTTCAGCGGCCTCGACCCCGTGAACCAGGATATCTTTCTGGAGCTGCTTGAAGAGCTGCGCCAGGACGGCATGACCATCCTGCTCAGTGCCCATCAGATGGACCTGGTCGAACGCTGCGTCGATCGCCTGCTGATCATCGGCTCCGGGCGGGCGCTGCTCGGGGGCACCGTGGAAGAGCTGCGCTCCGAACGGGCAACAGGCACGCGCCTGCGCGTCTCTCTGGAGCATGGCCTGCCAGCCCTGAGCGATGAAAATCCACTGGTCGCCACGGTGCATTCCCGGGCCGACGGTTCCCACGACGTCGAGGCCAGAACCGGGGTCGAGCTGTCCGAGCTCCTGGCGGCCGTCTCTCTCTGGCCAGGTTTGAGATCCGTGGCCAGCGAGCAGCAGCGGCTCCATGAGATCTACGTGGACGTCGTCGCCGAGGCGAAAGACGGCGAGCGCGAGGCGACCCTTCCATGAGTCGCTGGCAGATCACGCTGCTCCTCGCCGGCTGGGAGTTTCGCCGCTTCTTCAAATGGAAGAACCAGCTCATCGCCACCACGATCATCGCCCTGGCCATGGTGAGCATGGCGGTGATCGGGCCCCGGTTCGTGGAAAGGGCCGTGTCCGCCACGGCCGAGGTGGGCGTCGTGGGCGAGACGCCCTTTGAGCTGCCCCCAGCCATGGGCCTGACCTACCGACACGGCACAGAGGACGCGCTGCGGACGGCCTACGACGACCGGGAGATCGGTGGCCTGCTCACCCTGGCATCCGACAGCAAGGGCACGCTGGAGAGTCATGGAGAAGCTGGCTGGCTCCATGGTCTGCAGGCTGCTCTGAACGAGGCCCGACGGGGTTCCCGCCTAGCCCACCACGCCCTCGATCCGGACGTCCTCGCTGACCTCAACGAGCCGTTCCAGCTTGAGCTCGTGCACCCTGCCGCCGAGGGAGACACCCCGTCGGCCCACGCCTCCTGCGAAGACGACTCCGAGCCGTCACAGCGCCCATCCGGCTGGGACAAGATCATCGCCTTCACCCTCCTCGGCTTCATGGTCATGGGTGTGTTCACCGGCACGGCCTTGCTGTTCACGGGCATCACCTCGGAGAAGCAGCAGCTGGTCACCGAACAGATCGTGGCCGCCGTGCCACCCCAGGCCTGGATCGACGGCAAGATCCTGGGCACGGGGTTTCAGGCCATCGTCAGCCTGTTCGAGATGATCGCCTGGTCCCTGGTGGGCATGATCCTCTGGCGCGACTTCGTGAACCATGACTTCGCCGGCCTGGACCAGCTGTCCCCGGGCCTGCTGCTCACCGTGGGCGCTCTGGCCATCTGCGGCTTCTGCCTCTGGTTCTGTTTCTTCGCCGCCGTCGCCGCCACCATCGACGACCCCAACACGTCGGCCCGGGGTGTGCTGATCATGGCGCCCATGCTGGCGCCAGTCCTGGCCATCCCCGCCTACTTCCATCCAGAGAGCGGCCTGGCCCTGTTCTCGAGCCTGTTTCCACCGTCGGCACCCATGGCCCTCACCGTACGCATGGTCATCTCAGAGGTCCCGACCTGGCAGATCGTCGTGGCCCTGCTGGGATTGAGCCTGTCGACCGCCGTGCTTCGCAGGGCGGCGGGCAAGGTCTTCGCCATGGCCATCCTCATGCGCGGAAAAGAGCTAAGCTGGCTCGAGATGTGGCGCGCCGCGAGGGCCGCGGACTGAAGGCCGTCGCCGGAGTTCCAGTGCACCGAGGCCCCACCCGACGTCTGCCCGACACAGACGGCTCGCCGCAAGCTCTGTCACAATCGGTGTGGTGCCGAGGGTGCAAGAGACCCGCGGGACCGCTCGAGCTGCCTCTCGATACCCAGGACTCCACGGACAAGTTCGGACCCGCCATGATGAAGAACATACTCTGCCTGCTCGTCTTCGCCGCCTTCTGC